>JAZNJR010000066.1:0-15475 GCA_045578165.1 Acutalibacteraceae bacterium | reverse complement strand
CACAAAAAGCAATGGCCGACGGTGCGCTTGATAGCGCTGAACTTACTAATTTTACAATTGAAGTTCCTAAAGACCGCGCAAACGGTGACTATGCGGTTAATGCCGCAATGGTTTGGTCGCGTTTATTTAGAAAAGCACCACGCATGATTGCTGAAATTTTAATGAATAATGCAGATTTTGGCGATACATACATTGAAAAATATGAAATTGCAGGTCCGGGTTTTATAAATTTCTATTTATCACAAAAATATTATGCGGATATTGTTTTAGACGTTGAAAACAAGGGAAGCGAATATGGTAGAAGTAATTTTGGCGAAGGTAAACGTGTTCTTGTTGAATTTGTTTCAGCCAACCCAACAGGACCTATGCATATCGGTAATGCACGTGGCGGTGCGTTGGGTGATTGCCTTGCCGCTGTTATGGATGCTGCAGGTTTTTACACCGAGCGAGAATTTTATATTAACGATGCAGGCAATCAAATTAATAAATTCGGTTTATCGCTTGATTTAAGATACTTACAGCTTTATAAAGACGGTATTGAAATGCCTGAGGACAGTTATCACGGCGAAGATATTATTAATCACGCAAAGGCCTTTGCCGAAATTCACGGCGATAGCTTTGTAGAAAAGTCAGAAGCCGAACGTAGAACTGAGCTTGTAAAATTTGCGTTACCCAAAAATATTCAAGGTTTAGAAGACGACCTCGGTAAATATCGCATTAAATATGATACTTGGTTTAAGGAAAGCACACTTCATAACACCGGCGAAACAACACGAATTATCGAACTTTTAAAGCAAAGTGGTTACACCTATGAAAATGAAGATGCTCTTTGGTTTAAAGCAACTGAATTTGGTTGCGATAAAGACTTTGTTCTTGTTCGTGCAAATGGTGTTCCGACCTATGTTGTGCCTGATATTGCATATCACTATAATAAGCTTGTTACTCGTAAGTTTGACAAGGCAATCGATATTTTGGGTGCCGACCATCATGGTTACGTTCCGCGTTTAAAGGCGGCACTTACCGCGCTTGGTGTAGATGCTGACCGTCTTGACGTTGTGCTTATGCAAATGGTTCGTCTTGTACGTGACGGTGAAGTTATTAAAGCTTCTAAACGTTCGGGCAAGGCAATTACTCTTGTAACCCTTTTGGACGAAGTTCCCATTGATGCGGCACGTTTCTTCTTTAATTTGCGTGAGCCCAATAGCCACTTTGACTTTGATTTAGATCTGGCTGTTAACGAATCAAACTCTAACCCCGTATATTACGTTCAATACGCTTATGCGCGTATTTGCAGTATTATTCGCAATTTAGAGGGCGAAGGTATCAAAAATAATCCCGCAAATATAAGCGAGCTAATGCTTTTAACTGCGCCCGATGAACGTGAGCTTATTTTGCATATTGCGGCTCTTACCGATGAAATTATTGCATCTGCTAAAGCGTATGACCCCGCAAAAATTACCCATTACGTGCTAGAACTTGCTACAAAATTCCATAAATTTTACTCTTCTTGCAGGGTAAAGGGCGATGATGAAAAATTAACACAAGCTCGTCTTTCTCTTTGCGCTGCAACAGCAGTTACAATTAAAAATGTTTTGACATTAATGAAAATTGATGCCCCTGAAAAAATGTAAGGTGATTTAAATGAAAAATAAACAACTTAATCTAACGATGCTTATGGACTTGTATGAACTTACTATGGCAAATGGTATTTTCACAAGTGAAATGCGTGATACAGTAACACATTTTGATATGTTCTTCCGTCGTGTTCCCGATAAAGGCGGTTATGCAATTATGGCGGGTTTGGAACAGTTAATTGAATATATGAATGATCTACATTTTAATGATGATGATATCGAATATTTAAAATCACTTAATTTGTTTTCTGATGAATTTATTGATTATCTTAAAGATTTTAAATTCGACTGCGACGTTTGGGCTGTACCAGAAGGCACTGTAATTTTCCCACACGAACCAATTGTTACTGTAAGAGGTAACGCAATGCAGGCGCTTATGCTTGAAACAATGCTTTTGGTTACAATTAACCATCAGTCGCTTATTGCTACTAAAGCTAATCGTATCGTTCGTGCAGCGCAGGGAAGACCTGTAATGGAATTTGGTGCTCGTCGTGCACATGGCAGTGGTTCTTCATATTACGGTGCACGTGCGGCTGTTATTGGCGGCGCCACAGGTACAAGCTGTATTTTATCTGCTAAAGATTTTGAAGTTAAAGCATCGGGTACAATGGCGCACAGTTGGGTGCAGCTTTTTAAAGATGAATACACAGCTTTTAAAACCTATGCTGAAAAATACCCCGATAGTTGTCTTTTGTTGGTTGATACATATAACGTATTAAAATCGGGTATTCCTAATGCCATTAAGGTGTTTAATGAAGTGCTTAAACCTTTGGGTAAACGTCCCGTCGGTATTCGTATTGACAGCGGCGATATTACATACCTTTCAAAAAAAGCACGTAAAATGCTTGACGATGCGGGTTACCCCGACTGTAAGATTTGTGTTTCAAACTCGTTAGATGAATACTTAATTCGCGATATGATAAACCAAGGTGCAAAGGTTGATACATACGGTGTTGGCGAACGTCTTATTACCGCATCAAGTGAAGCAGTATTCGGCGGTGTTTATAAGCTTTCTGCCATTGAAAAAGACGGACAGGTTATTCCCAAAATTAAAATTAGTGAAAATACTGCAAAAATTACATTTCCGGGCATTAAAATTCCGTGGCGCCTTTATGACAGAGATACCGGTAAAGCAATTGCCGACGTTATTACCCTTAACCACGAAAAAATTGACAGTAGTGAACCTTATGAAATTTTTGATCCCGTTCACACTTGGAAACGTAAGGTTGTAACAAATTATGTTGCTAAAAAGCTTCAGGTTAAGGTTTTTGAAAAGGGTAAACTTGTTTACGAAAGTCCTAAGGTAAGTGAAATTGCCGCATTTTGCAAGGAGCAGGTTGATTCTATGTGGGATGAAGTTAAACGTTTTGAAAACCCACACGCATATTACGTTGATTTATCACAAGATTTATGGGATCTTCGTAATGATATGTTAAGGAAGTTAAATAAAAACTAAAAAGGTGAAAAAATGAAAAAGATATTAGCTTTATGCTTGACTTTTATTGTTGTATTTACTTTTGCCGCTTGTGGCGGAAAAGGCAAAAAGAAAACCGATTCGGTAGATTTAAGCTATTATGCAAAGCTTGGTCAAATTCCCGAAATGGAATATAAACTTGGGTCCAATTGTGAAAAACTTGAAAAAGAACTTCAAGCCAAATACGATGCTTTTTTGGCTAACGACCCACACGACAGCGCTGATCATGATCACGACCATTATGAAGAAGAAATCTATTATGATAAAAGTGATAAAGGCGATTATATTTTCGTAAACAACGGTAGCAAATATTACTTATACAAAGAAGCCGAAAAGAAAGACGGTGTTTCTTGTATTGTAACCTTTGGCGATGCTTTCGGCTTTAAAATGGGTACCTTTATTTACGAAGTAAAAAATTCAATGTCAAGCATTGAATTTGTTGAAGAAGATATTACCGAGGGTAGCATTTTCTTTGAAGATTTTTTGTCAACCGGTACTGTATTAAAAGCCGAACTTGATGACGTAACCGTTATGTTCGTCTTCCAAGAGGGCGAACTTTATTGCACTGCAATGTATAAAACTGATTCCTGGAAATAAGGAGAAAAAATGTCTGTTAGCATAAATGAAAATACACAAAAAATGCTTGTTTTGCCACTTCGTGGCCTTGTTGCATTTCCCAAAACCACTTTAAGCTTTGATGTTGGTAGAAAAAAATCTATCAACGCCTTAAAGCTTTCAATGGAAAAAAACCAGCTTATTTATCTTGTAACACAAAAGAATTTTTATGTTGACGAGCCCGATAATGACGATTTGTACGAAATCGGCTGTGTGGTTCGCATTAAGCAGGTTTTAAGAGTTTCGGATGATTTAACCAAGGTTTTGGTAGAGGGTCTTTATAGGGCAAAACATTCCGCTTTTACTTCTCTTAAAGACTGTTATGTTGCAAACGTAGAAAGGGTGGAGGACAAACCCGTTTTAAACCGTCCCGTTTACATTGAAACCCTTTTAAGAAAGGTTAGAAACGAATTTTTAAAATATGTTGTGTCAGGTCCTGCAGTTACACCCGACGTTCCCGTAATTGTTGAAAACAGTGAAGATTTAGGTTATGTTTGCGATGCAATTGCTTCGGGTATTAATGCGCCTTTTGACGATAAACAGTATATTTTAGAACAGTCTTCAATAATTAATCGCGCAAAGATTTTAATTCAAATGCTTCAAAAAGAACGCGAAATTAACGAAATTGATAAAAAAATCAATGCAAAAACTCGCGCCGCAATTGATGAAAACCAAAAAGAATACTATTTGCGCGAACAAATTAAAGCTATTAATTCCGAACTTTACGGTTTTGATGAGGCAGATGAAATTGATGCTTATCATACTAAAATTGATTCGCTCAATGCCGCTGATTCGGTTAAAGAAAAACTTCATAACCACGTTTTAAAGCTTTCTAAAATGCCGTCCGGCTCACACGAAGGTACTGTTGAACGCGGTTATCTTGACACTTGTATTGAACTTCCTTGGGACGCTGTTACTACCGTTAATACAGATATAAAACGTGCCGCTAAAATACTAGACTGTGATATTTACGGTATGCAAAAGGTTAAAGAACGTATTTTAGAGCTTTTGTCGGTTTACACTTTGGCTCCCGATCTTAAGGGACAAATTATTTGTCTTATAGGGCCCCCAGGTGTAGGTAAAACTTCAATTGCAAAAACTGTTGCTGAATGTATGGGTAGAAAATTTGCGCGTATATCGCTTGGCGGTGTACGTGACGAAGCCGAAATACGCGGACACAGAAAAACCTACGTCGGTGCTATGCCCGGTAAAATTATTAATGCAATTAAGCAGTCGGGAAGCGGTAACCCGCTTATTTTACTTGATGAAGTTGATAAGCTTGGCAACGATTATAAGGGCGATCCCGCATCTGCACTTTTAGAGGTTTTGGACGCTGAACAAAATAATACTTTTGTTGACCACTTTATTGAAATTCCGTATGATTTAAGTCGTGCTGTGTTTATTGCAACTGCCAATTCGGCTGATACAATTCCCGCGCCGCTTCTTGACCGTATGGAAGTAATTGATATTTCAAGCTATACGCGTGAAGAAAAGCTTCAAATTGCTAAAAAGCATCTTGTACCTAAGCAGGTAACACGTCACGGTCTTGATAAAAAACAAATTAAATTTAGTGATAACGCACTTTATTCTTTAATTGATTTTTATACCCGTGAAGCAGGGGTAAGAAAGCTTGAACGCGCAATTGCATCTCTGTGTCGTAAATCTGCTAAAATTATTGCAGAAGGTACCTCACAAAAGATTTTTATAAAAGAAAATGAAGTTGAAAAAATGCTTGGCAAAAAGAAATATCGCCCCGACGTTATTTTGGATAATGACGAGGTTGGTATTATCAACGGTCTTGCTTGGACTTCTGTTGGCGGCGAAATTATGCAGCTTGAAGTTTCGGTTATGGACGGAAGCGGTAAAATCGAGCTTACGGGTTCGCTTGGCGACGTTATGAAAGAATCTGCCAAAACTGCTGTAAGTTACGTTCGTGCTAATGCACAAAAATTTGGCATTGATGCTTCATTTTATAAGAACAAAGATATTCACATTCACGCAACCGAAGCGGCAGTACCAAAGGACGGTCCGTCTGCAGGTGTTACAATGGTTACAGCACTTGTTTCTGCCCTTACAAACCGTAAAATTAAGCGTGACGTTGCAATGACGGGCGAAGTAACACTTCGCGGTAGGGTAACTGCAATTGGCGGTCTTAAAGAAAAGGCAATGGCGGCTTATCGAGGCGGTGTAAACACAGTTTATATTCCGAAAGATAATCTTGTCGATCTTGATGAGGTTGATGCCCTTGTGCTTGAAAAGGTTAAATTTGTGCCTGTTTCATTTGTATCACAAATTGTTGATTGTGTGCTTGAAGAGGTTAAAGAAGCAAAGACTAGTGAAGCATTATATTTTACCGAAGCATCCAACGGTACTAATCGTGTAAGTCAATAATGGAGAAAGTTATGAATTATAATAATGCACAGTTTGAAAAGGCGTTTGGTCTTTTTGAACAGTTAGAAGAATCTACATTGCCTGAATTTTGTTTTTGCGGCAGAAGTAATGTTGGTAAATCTTCATTAATAAACAAGGTTTTGGGTCGTAAATCTATTGCAAGGGTAAGCTCAAAACCCGGTAAAACCGTAACAATTAATTTTTACAAGGTTGATAAAATTCGTCTTGTCGATTTACCCGGTTACGGTTATGCAAAGGTTAATGAAGCCGAAAAGCTTCGGTGGAGCGAGCTTATGGAGGGGTATTTCAAATCAAACCGAAACATTAAAATGGTGTTTTCGCTTATTGATATGCGTCATCCCGCAACTGAATTTGACCTTTGGATGCTTGACTTCTTATCACAAATTGGGTTGCCTTATACCGTAATTTTAACAAAGTCGGACAAGCTTAATAAAACCGAAACACAAAATCGTTTGTCACTTATTAAAGAAGAACTTTGCGATTTTGTTGAAGAAACAGAAATTATTCCTTTTACAGTTAATAACTTCGAGGGCGCAGATAAAATCAGAAAAATTATTGAAAATTTAGCCAACTAATTAAAACCGTTTTATCGGAGGTTTAAAATGTCTTTTTTAAAGAAAATTAAAAACCGTGTTGCTGCAATTATTAAAGCCGCTAAAAGTGTTGATAAATCTAAGGGCTCACGCTTTAAAATTATATGTGACATTATTTATTGCAAATTGCGTTTTCACGCAAGTGTAAATGAATATTTGGGTTATGGTTTTTATAATTATAAGAATCACTACCGCAAGAATTTTTTACTTCGTTATCATCAAGTGAAAAGTTATGCTAAAGTTAATAATCTTGAAATTACAAGGTCTAAATTCGGTTTGTATGAACGAATTTCCGATTTATATAAACGTAAAATTATTTCCGCACCAAGCTGTGGCGAAGAAGTTTTTTTAAATTTTGTTAAAACAAACGGATGCGCTGTCATTAAGCCCAACAGGGGTTCGTGCGGTGTGGGTATAACCTGTCTTAAATATGAAAACGACCAACAGGTTTTACAGTTTTTCCGTGATATTAAATATGACTGTGTTTGTGAAGAATTTATAAGGCAACATAAAGCTTTAAGCGAACTTAATCCATATTCGGTAAATACCTTGCGCGTTGTAACTTTAAAAAGTGATGATAACGAAGTTGAAGTTATTTCCGCGACTTTAAGAACCGGCATGACACCCGATTCGTTTATTGATAATTTATTTGGTGGTGGACTTGTTGCCGCAGTTGATATAAATAATGGTATTATAATAACCCACGGTGTTGACGGTTATAATAAAAAGTACGTAAATCATCCCATTACTAACACTCAGCTTATGGGGCTTAAAATACCCAACTGGGATGATGTAATTGAACTTGTTAAAAAAGGTCATTTACGACTTAATGAAAACAAAATTATCGGTTGGGACATTGCAATTACCGAAAACGGTATAGACATTGTTGAAGCAAACAGTGCGCCTTGTCCGCGCGTTATGCAAATTGCTGACTTAAAACCAAAAGGTGAAAAAATACTTAAGGTTTTAAACAACCGCAAGTACCAAATTTATAAATAATCGTATATATTTAAGAAAAATTTTATAAAATTTGGCTTAATATGAGGTAAAGTAATGTTTGATACAATACAAGAAATTGCTGAAAATAAATTTTTGAGTAATTTGATTGCGTTAGCTAATTGTCATAAATTATATGGGGCTTTCGTTAAGTACACTAAAGCTAAAAACCCTGCGTACAATGGGATGTATTTTCTTGTTTCTCTTTCGGCAAAAAATGTCATTGACAAAAATTTGAATATTGAAGAATTATTTCGTAAGCAGTGTTCAACATTGGCTTTTGATATGAATTTACATATAACTCAGATTACTAATCAAAGCCCGTTCAATGTTTATATGGATGTTTCAAATTATTGCTTACATGCCTCTTCATTGCGTGGTATTTTAAATTATTTTGGCTATGAAAAGAATTTTGAATATTTATCTATCGGAACAATAACGTTACTTGAAATGTTTTATCTTAATTCAATTGATAGCAATTTAAAACTTAAAGTTCGTGATAAATATTATCGCGTTGGACAAGAATTTTTAAACGGAATGGGCGATATTGAAATTGAATTAAATGGTCAAAGCTCTGATAAAGCAAGGGACCATTTGACACCCGAAAAGTTAGATAAAAGATGTCCAAATATGGTTTCAATGGAGGAACTTTTATATAGAACTTCAGCCGTTGAAAAAATGACCGTTACACTTAAAATGTTGCCCAAGATAAAGGAAGAACTTAATAAACGCCCCGAAATACTTTATTTTCAAGCAAAACCGTGTGTATCAAAACTTAAAATGCCTGATAATGAAGGATTTGGATCAAAAGAAGGTAATACTTTTGATGGTGTTGAGATACTTTATGATGCATATTACTCAAAAGATATTGATTTAATTTATATCCGCACAAAATTTCCTGAAATTTTCAAATATACCGTGGCTGAAATCAAGGCAAAATCAAAGACAAATGACGTTTGCTATATTGGTATTAGTATTGCTGATTTGGGAAGGGTATTTGAAAAAGCTTATGACAGAGGTCTTCCAATTTGTTTGGACACCGACCGCCTTTATTTTAGTTGTGACCCTAATTCTTACCCCGAAAAGAATATTGCGGGTTATGCTGTTGCAATTCCAAATGACGAAAAGTATATTCAAGATATGGATAATATGTTGACAGCAATGGCTGTTTTTGAACGTGGTGTTAGGATTTTGTCAAAATCTGATATGGAAAGATACTCTTACTTTAGAGGTTAACAAGGGGGTTAACTTAAATATGCAAGATATTGAAAGCAAATTAAGATATTTTGTTATTGGCGATGATAAGCCGATTGGCAATAAAAAAATTAAAAAGTGTAGAGATTTTGGAATTATCGAAACAGAATGTTTGCCAAACAACGAAATTAAAAAAAGCGTTGAAAGTAACAATAATAATACCGTTTCAGCAAAACACAAAATTCCGCAAACAATTAACGGTCATACTTATTTGGGTGGAGTTTTTGATAGTATGAAGTCTATGGGAATTACTATTGTCACAAGCGATGATATGGGAAAATAATTGAAACTGTTGACTTTTTATTTAAAAATGATATAATTAAAATATATAAATAAATGCCTTGATGAAGAAAAGTAACTTTTTTGATTTTTTTAGAGAGCCGCTGACGGTGGAAATGCGGTAAATAGAAAAAGCGAAGAACACTTCGGAGCAGCAAACTGAAAGGTTTATTACTTAGTAGGGGCGACGTTTTAAATGCGTTAAATTTTACGAGTGACTCTTTTTTTAAAAGGGTAATTTAGGTGGCACCGCGGATACTGCGTCTATTCGTCCTATTATGGATGGATGGGCGCTATTTTTATTTTGGAGTTGATTATTTTGAAGCACATCGATATTTTCGATATCTTTGAAAAAGAGGAGTTTTTAAACACAGATGTTACTGTTTGCGGTTGGGTACGTACATCACGTGATTCAAAAAACATGGCGTTTATTGAACTTAACGATGGTACAACCTTAAAGCACTTGCAAATTGTAATTGATAAAGCAGTTATGACCGATATTGCTGATTTTATGAAGCTTGGCACTTCATTAAAGGTTGTGGGTACTGTTGTAAAATCGGCAGTTGCGGTTGATTCGGTTGAAATTAATGCAAGGGAAATTAATGTTTTAGGCGAATGTCCGCCCGAATATCCGCTTCAGAAAAAGCGTCACACACTTGAATATTTGCGTACAATTCCGCATCTTCGTGTTAGAACAAATACCTTTAATGCGGTTTTACGTGTAAGAAGTGTTGTTTCTGCTGCGGTTCACGAATTTTTCCAAGCTCGTCGTTTTACCTATATTCACACACCTTTAATTACCGCTTCCGACTGTGAAGGCGCAGGCGAAATGTTTAAGGTTACTACCATCGGTTTTTCTAACGATTATAAAACCGAAGAAGAATATAATGCAGACGATTTCTTTGGCAGAAGAGCCGCTTTATCGGTTTCGGGTCAGCTTGAAGGCGAGGTTGCCGCAATGGCTTTAGGTAAAATTTACACCTTTGGTCCGTCTTTCCGTGCCGAAAAAAGTAATACACAACGTCACGTTGCGGAATTTTGGCACGTTGAACCTGAAGTTGCTTTTGCTGAACTTCCCGATATTATTGAAATTGCCGAAGAAATGATTAAATATATCATAAATTCGGTTATCGAAAAATGCCCGAATGAACTTAAATTCTTTGATGCACATTTCGAAAAAGGTCTTATCGATAAGCTTAATTCGGTTGTAAGTAATGACTTTGCAATTATGACCTATACCGAAGCAATTGAAATTCTTAAAAAAGCAGATAAGGAATTTCAATACCCGGTTGAATGGGGCTGTGATTTACAAACCGAACATGAAAGATATATTTCCGAGGAAATATGTAAACGTCCTGTTTTTCTTACTAACTACCCCAAAGAAATTAAGTCATTCTATATGAAGCAAAACGATGACGGTAAAACCGTTGCCGCTACCGACCTTCTGGTTCCGGGTGTTGGCGAAATTATAGGTTGTAGTGAACGTGAAGCTGACCTCGGTAAGTTGCTTGATGCAATGGAAAAACGCGGTATGACCTTGGAAGATTACGAACATTATATCGCACTTCGCCGCTTTGGTTCGGTACCGCACAGTGGTTTTGGTCTTGGTCTTGAACGTATTATTATGTATATCACAGGTGTTCAAAACATTCGTGACGTAATTCTTTACCCGAGAACTGTCGGAAATATTTATTAAAGGTTGTTTTTATCTTGAAATATGTCTCAAAACTTAATGAATTTGATACCCAAAACGCAATTGCGTTAATTAAAGATACTTTCACACGTGAGCTTTGCAATTCGCTTGATTTGTCCCGTGTGTCAGCACCGCTTTTTGTTAAACACGCAAGTGGTTTAAATGATGATTTAAATGGTGTTGAACGTCCCGTTTCTTTTGACATTTTAGAAACAGGGGAAATTGCCGAGGTTGTTCACAGTCTTGCAAAATGGAAACGAATGGCTCTTTTAAAATACGGTTTTCCTCTTCATACCGGTCTTTATACTGATATGAACGCAATTAGACGTGATGAGGAATGTGATAACATTCATTCAATTTATGTTGATCAGTGGGACTGGGAAAAAATAATTACTGCCGAAGACAGAAACGTTGAATATTTAAAGGCAACTGTCCGCAGTATTTATGGTGCACTGCTTCGAACACTTGATGCAGTTAAGGCAAAATACCCGGTTTTAAATCCAGAGCTTCCAAAACAAATTACCTTTGTTACCACACAAGAGCTTGAGGACAAATACCCCAACAAAACAGGCAAGGAAAGGGAATACGAAGCCGCTAAAGAATATGGCGCTGTCTTTATTATGCAAATTGGCTGTCGCTTAAAATCGGGTCAAAAACATGATGGCAGAGCACCCGATTACGACGACTGGTCTTTAAATGGCGATATTATTTTACATAATAAGGTGCTTGATATTCCGTTTGAAATATCTTCAATGGGTATTAGGGTTGACAGAAATTCGTTACTTTCTCAATTAAAAGCAGAAGGTAAGGAAGAACGCCTTAATTATGAATTCCATCAAATGCTTTTAAATGGCGCTCTACCGCTGACAGTTGGCGGTGGAATCGGTCAGTCACGTCTTTGCATGTTTTTACTTGAAAAAGCCCACGTTGGCGAAGTTCAAGTATCTATTTGGCCTGAAAAAGAAATTTCAAAATGCAAATCAATGGGAATTAATCTTTTGTAAAATTAACCTTGCAAAATAATTTTTAGGGATGTTTTTATGAATAAAAAATTAATTAATATTGTTTCATTTGTTGTATATGATTTTATAACCACCTTTATATCTTCGTTTTTGACTTATCTTTTGCTTGGCGTTAATGTTGAATTGCAGTGGCCGTGGGTTTGGTCATACAATTTGTTTCTTATTTGTGTTTCGCCATTTATGGTTGTATTCTTTATGTACGTTTTCAAAATGTATAACGTTTTGTGGAATTTTTCCGGCTTTTTTGAAGCGTTTAAAATTCTTTTAGCAGTCATAGCGGGGCACGCTTCTGCTAACGTTATTACAATTGCAGTTTTTGGCAGTACGGATTTTGAACTTTCAACTTTAGTTTTTTCTTACCTTATAACCGTTGTTTTTATATTTGGTGTAAGATATCTTATAAAATTCCGCAGTTATCAAAAACCAATTTCAGAAAATGCAATTTCCGGTAACGTTATGATTATTGGCGCAGGCAGTGCCGGTAGAAGCATTATTACTGAACTTTCACACCATAAGGGAGTTAAGGTTCGTTGTGCAATTGATGACGATAAACAAAAGCACGGTCAATATATTTCGGGTGTGCTAATTGTAGGCGACAAGAGCTCAATTATTTCTTCAGCCGAAAAATATGATATTGACACTATAATTTTTGCAATTCCGTCTTGTCCACTTGATAAACGTGTTGCAATTTTAAACATTTGTCAAGAAACAAAGTGTGAACTTAAAATATTACCGTCACGTTATACTTTTGAAGACGTTGATGAATTTCATTCACGTATTCGTAAGGTTGAAATTGAAGACCTTCTTGGTCGTCCGCCTATTAAAATTAACGTTGAAGAGGTTGCCGCCTACCTTACTGATAAGGTCGTATTGGTAACAGGTGGTGGTGGTACAATTGGTAGTGAATTGTGTCGTCAAATTGCTTCGCAAAATCCAAAACAGTTAATTGTCTTTGACGTTTATGAAAACAATGCTTATGAAATTCAAAACGAACTCAAATATAATTTCCCGGATCTAAATTTAGTAACACTTATCGGTTCAGTTCGTGACAGTAGAAGAATGGATTATTTGTTCCGGACTTATAAACCGCAAATCATTTATCATGCTGCGGCGCATAAGCACGTTCCTTTGATGGAAGACAGTCCTAACGAATCAATAAAAAACAATGTTTTCGGTACTTATAAAACCGTACAATGTGCTCATAAATACGGTGCTGAAAAGTTTGTTTTAATCTCTACCGATAAAGCGGTTAACCCCACAAACATTATGGGTGCCAGCAAACGTATTTGTGAAATGATTGTTCAGTCGTATGACAGTCGTTCCAATACCGATTTTGTTGCGGTTCGCTTTGGTAACGTTTTGGGCAGTAACGGTAGTGTTATTCCATTGTTTAAAAAGCAAATCGAACATGGTGGTCCCGTTACTGTTACACATCCAAACATTATTCGTTACTTTATGACCGTGCCCGAAGCAGTTAGTTTGGTTTTACAAGCAGGTGCAACTGCACAGGGTGGGGAAATATTTGTGCTTGATATGGGTGAACCGGTTAAAATTCTTGACTTGGCTGAAAACCTAATTCGTCTTTCGGGCTTTACCCCTTATAAAGATATTCAAATTGAATTTACGGGTCTTCGTCCGGGCGAAAAACTTTATGAAGAACTGCTTATGAGTGAAGAGGGTCTTAAAGACACAGAAAATGAGCTTATTCATATCGGTCGTCCTATTGATTTTGATGAGGACGAGCTTTTCCACACCTTAGACGTTATGAGTAAAGTAATGTATAATGAGGAAACAGATATGCTAAAGCTTGTTAAGAAGATTGTTCCCACATATCAAATTCCCAAAAATAAGCAAAAATAAATATAACTTTTTTAAAAAAAGTGTTGATTTTTTAAAACTTTTGTGTTATTATAACTTGTACGTGAGTAAATGATAGGAGGTGTCATGATGCCCAACATTAAATCTGCTAAAAAACGTGTACTTGTAAGCAAAGCTAATTATGAACATAATAAAGCTTATCGTTCTGCTTTAAGAACTGCTGTTAAAAAGGCTGACGCTGCTATTGATGCTAAGTCTGATGACATGGCTGTTGTTGTAACAGCTGCTGTTAAGAAGATTGACCAGGCTGCTAATAAGGGTATTATCCATAAGAACAACGCAGCTAGAAAGAAATCTGCTTTAGTTACAAAAATGAACAAAGCAAACGCTTAAGTTTCAATAATTAAACGCCACTGATTTTTTCGGTGGCGTTCTTTCTTTTTAAAAATTAAAACTGCTCAATTTGATTGAGCAGTTTTTTGTTTAGAATAAACCGGTAATTACACCGTTTTCGTCAACGTCAATTTTTTCTGCGGCAGGAACTTTAGGTAAGCCGGGCATTGTCATAATATCGCCTGTTAAAACAACTATAAAACCTGCACCGGCGGAAATTTTAACGTTTTTAATTGTAATTTTAAATCCTGTAGGGGCACCAAGCTTTGTTTGATCGTCCGAAAAGCTGTATTGTGTTTTGGCAACACAAATGGGGCATTTATCAAACCCAAGTGCAGTAAGCATTTGAATTTGTTTTTGCGCGGTGGGGGTGATAATGACACCGTCGCCACCATAAATTTTTTGTGTAACTGCAGTGATTTTTTCTTCAATAGTTGAATCTAAATCATACGAGAAGGTAAAATCGCCTTTTACTTCTTCGCAAAGTCGTACAACTTCTTTTGCAAGTTCAATACCACCGTTACCGCCATCAGCCCAAACGGTTGAAAGCACAACGTTTACACCAAGCTCTTTACATTTTTTAATAATAAAGTTAATTTCGTTATCGGTGTCAGTGGGGAATCGGTTTACTGCAACAACACAAGGAAGCTTATAAACGTTTTTTATGTTTGAAACGTGTCTTAAAAGGTTCGGTATGCCTTTTTCAAGTGCAGCAATATCTTCATTCGTTAAATCGTTTTTTGCACGTCCACCGTGCATTTTAAGGGCCCTTACAGTTGACACAACTACAACAGCAGATGGTGTAAGTCCTGCCATGCGACATTTAATGTCCAAAAACTTTTCGGCACCCAAGTCTGCGCCAAAACCTGCTTCTGTAATTGCATAGTCGGCAAGTTTTAAAGCCATTTTTGTTGCTGTAACAGAATTGCAACCGTGTGCAATGTTTGCAAAAGGTCCACCATGAACTAAAGCAGGTGTGCCTTCAAGAGTTTGAACAAGATTTGGCTTTATTGCGTCCTTTAACAGCGCAGTCATTGCGCCTTGTGCTTTTAAATCGGCACAGGTAACGGGTTTGTTGTCATAGGTGTAACCCACAATGATTTTTGATAGACGTTCCTTAAGGTCGTTTATATCGTTTGAAAGGCATAAAATAGCCATAATTTCACTTGCAACGGTAATATCAAAACCGTCTTCGCGTGGAACACCGTTTACTTTACCGCCAAGACCGTCGATAACGTTTCTAAGCTGACGGTCGTTCATATCAACACAACGTTTCCATGTGATTTTTTTAA
>JAZNJR010000065.1:0-51340 GCA_045578165.1 Acutalibacteraceae bacterium | reverse complement strand
GCTGACACCAACTTTATCGCATACATCGGTACTGTTGTAGACACCAGTGCTGTTTCTGACGAAGATAAGATTGCAACCGAAATGAACGGTCTCAACGTTGAAAGCGAATTCTTTGCAGACGCTGAAATTGATCTCCCCGCTAAGGGCTCTATCTACAACGAAGTTTCTATTAAATGGACTTCTGACAGCGAATACGCTGTTGTAAACAATGGCAAACTTAAGATTACAATTCCCACCGCTGCTACAAAGGTAACACTTACCGCTACACTTAAGTGCGGCAACACCACCAAGACCAAGACATTTGAAATTGCACTTACAGTTGTAAGCACCGAAGCTTTTGCTCCTGCATTTGCAGGTGTAAGACCTGAAGAAGGCAAAGCTTACAAGTATGCTGTATATCAAGCAAAACTTGGCAAGTGGCTCTATGCTGACGGTACATTCGGTGCTAAATATCTTAACACCACCGAAGATTACGACAAGGCAGTTGACTACTATGCTGAACTCGTAAGCACCGACGTTTACAAGTTCTACATCCTTGACGGTACAACCAAAAAGTACCTCACCCTCTATCTTGACGGCGAAAACAAAGTTCGCGTTAAGTTTGACGCAGCAGGCACCAACACCTATACTTATGATGCTGTTACCGGCGCTTGGGTAACCAACTTCGATAACACCGATTACTATGTTGGTACCTACAACGAATTCAACACCTTCAGCGCTTCTAAGACTTCTTACATCAACGCTGATAACGCAGGCGTGGCTCAGTTCCCCGGTGCTCCCGTTGAACTTAAGATCCAAGAAACTGCACTTAAAGCAAACACCGCTTACAAGTTTGCATTATTCCAAGGCAATGCTGCTGTAAACAAGATGCTTTACGTTGACGGTGGTCTTGATGCCGAAAAGAGCAGATACTTCACCACAACTGCAAATCCTGCACAAGCTGCTAACGTTTATATTGAAGAAGCAACCGGCGGCTTTAAGTTCTACATTCTTGATGGCACAACCAAGAAATACGTTGTTGCTTATTTGAATGGCGAAAACAAGACTTCTCTCAAGTTTGATTCTGCTGAATCAACCGTATTCACATTCAATGGCACTGTAAACGCTTGGGTAATTAATCTTGGCGGTACCGATTACTACATGGGTACCTACAACACATTTGAAACTGTAAGTCTTTCTAAGACTTCTTTCATCGACGCTGACAACACCGGCGTTGAACAGTTCCCCTTAAACCTTGTTGCTGCTAAATTCTCAAGCGCTACTACCGGTGGCGATGAAGGCGGTAACGAAGGTGGTAATGAAGGTGGTACCGAAACCACAACAATGCCTTACACCGTTGGTAAAGAATATGTAATGCAGATGTACCAAGCAAATAACCAGAAGAATCTCTATCTCAGTGGAGAAATGAGCAGTTATTACTTCGGTACTGTAGAAGATCCCGCAGCTGCTGTTAAGGTTGTTCTCGAATCAGACGGCGACGGCTATCAGCTCTACTTCATGAATGGTTCTACCAAGACCTATCTTACCGTCGTTCCCAACGGAACACACAACAATACCACATTTGTTACTACCAAGCCCGCAGAAACTTGGAAGTGGAACGGTACACTCTCTACCCTCACACTCACCATAAGCTCTGGCGAATTCTTCTTGGGCACATACGGTACCCACTCAACCATCAGTGCTTGTGCAGTTTCTTATGTTGACAACTTCAAAGCATTATTAGTTGACCCCGCAACAATTGAAGGTGGCTCAGGTTCAGGTAACCAGGGTGGTAACACCGGTTCTGGCAACGAAGGCGGCAACACCGGTTCTGGTAGCACAGGCGGTAGTGTAGTTGCTGGCGCACTTGCTGCAACCTTTACCTTCGGTGAAGATGATCCTACCAAAACAGATGAAACTCAATCTGTTCAAGATGGTACTGCTATTACTGAATACAGCGAAGAAAATAACGGCTATACCTTAAATTTAACCAATTTGTCAAAGGTATACGGTAATGCATTTGATGGAACCGGTAAGTGCGGTCTTAAGCTCGGCAACAGTTCAACCGCTGGTACCTTTACATTTGTTGTTCCCGAAAACGTTAAATCTGTAAAGATTTACGTTACCGGATATAAAGCAAAAACAAGTAAGGTTTCTATTAACGGCGGTGACGCACAGACTTTAACCAAGAGCTCTGCAAACGGTGAATATGATGTAATCATTATTGATACTTCTTCAGTAAAGACCATCACTTTTGCTACTGTTTCAGGTGCTACTCGTGTTAAACTCAACACCATCGAATTCTATAACTAATCAATTGGTTTCTGTTTAATTGATTTATAAATAAAATAACCGTACCCGAAAGGGTACGGTTATTTTTTGTGCTCGCCTTTATTGTCATTGGCTCCCTCCGAGAGGGAGCTGTCAACAAAGTTGACTGAAGGAGAATTGCGATGACTATAATCAAATAACGATTATTGTTAATTTCCGTATGCTCCTTCCGTCTTTTTACATTGCAAAAATCCACCTCCCTCTCGGAGGGAGGCATATAAAATAAAAATCCTCCTTAATCAAAGGAGGATTTTACAATCATATCAATATACTCGCAAACACCACTGAAATTTTTATTTACTTGATTATTAGAAAATCTTATAACCCTTAAATCAAACTCTTCCAAAATTTCAGTACGAAATTCATCATTTCTAATCCCATCCACAGAAAAATGCTGTGAACCATCTATCTCGATAACAAACTTGGCTTTATGACAATAAAAATCAACAATAAAATTCCCAATTGCCTTTTGCCGTTGAAATCTAATTAGATATTTTGCCAAAAAGTCATACCATAAATGTTTTTCTTGCGGTGTGGCATTTTTCTTAATTGTTTAGCTAATGATATATTTTTCTTATTGTATTCGATTGACATTTTTTAATCTCTTTTATACTTTTCAAACACTGCCATGTCGGTGCGGGTGGCAATAAGGGGGGTTACAGAAATTGTTTCGTTTAAAATCGCAACGGTATCGCGATTTAAATCATCGGGACAAACGTCAGGCACAGGAGCACCGTCTTGATGGTACATATCCCCACCGTCATGCACAAACCCGTCTGAAAAATAGTGCGAACCTTGACGAGTGATTCTTATATCGCTTACCTTTTCGGGAATATTAACATTATAAATTAACGTTTCGTCAAAAAGATTTTGATTAACAATAAATTCGTAAGCCATATCAAAATACTGTGCAGCTTCCTTTTGACAATGCGGGAAGGTGGAAAAAGCAATGCCCTTAACACCCATACGCGCCGCCTCAAAAACTGCGGCAACAGTACCCGAATAAACAATATCTTGTCCAACGTTAACACCGTAATTAATGCCCGAAAGAACAAGGTCAAATTTATCCGGAAGAGCCAACGTGCCAAAACGCACACAGTCGGCAGGAGTAGAGCTCATAGAATAAGCAGTAACACCGTCAATAAAATCAACCCTTTTAATTTCTTGTGGGTTTACAAAGTCTATAGCATGACTCATGGCGCTTTGTTCAACCTTGGGGGCAACAACGGTAACCTCGCCCAATTTCTTCGCCCACTGAGCCAACAAGCGTATACCGGGTGCGTTAATACCGTCATCATTGGTTATTAAAATTTTCATTATAGCCAACCCTCGTTATTTTCTTTATAATTCTTAAGCAATGCATCTGCATCTCGAAGCACCTGCTTCATTTCTTTTTTGGAATAAACTGTACCACCCGCCGCGCAAGCGTGACCGCCACCGCGGTATTGTTCAGCAAGCTCGCTAACCGTTACAAAACGTGAACGGAAACGAATTCGAATAGCATCATCATTTTCAATGAAAGCAATCCAAATAAGTGAATCACGAATAGTGTCAAGATAACCAACCGCAGCGGAGGCATCTTCATTAGAAAGCCCAAATTTGCGCTTCATTGCCTTGGTAACAAAAATGTAAGCCACACCGTTTTCGGTAAGTTTAATTTTATTTTGTACATACGCTTCAAACCTTAAGTTCTTAAAGTCTTTAAGGTAAAGATGTGCATAAAGTGTGTCGGTATCAATGCCTTGGTTAAGCATAAGCCCTGCAAGGCGCATTGTTTCGCCATCAACTTCACGGTATCTAAATCTGCCCGAATCAGTTACCATACCCGCATAAATATAGGTTGCGGCTTTGGTATTAATTTTAAGCTCATCCTTAAAAGTATCATAAAAATCGGCTATCATTTCACAAGCAGAAGAACGGTTTTCTTCAACCCATTCCAAATTGCCATAACTTTCAAGCGGAATATGATGGTCAATTTTTATTACTTCTTTACATTGAACAAAATCCTGATTAGAAGCGCGTTTAGCGGTGCCTGTATCAATTACAATGCCAAGTGCGTCTTTATATTCTTCCACCGGCAAAAGCTCGTCTTCGGTGCCTAAAAAGGCCATATAATCAGAAAAATCTTTATTTTGAAGCAAAACCTTTTTTTCGGGAAAATTAAGCTTAATAATTTCCTGAAGTCCCTTTGTTGAACCCACGGCATCCCCGTCGGGACGAAAATGACGGAACAACAAAATTGTGTCGTAATCTTTAATTTTTTGCAAAATTGCCTGCTTTGTTTTTAACATTAATTTTCTCCTAATTGGTTTAAGTCTTCAAGCATTGCCATTGCTTCTTCACGGTTTTTAAGGGTTGCGCCACTTGCTTTTGCGTGACCGCCGCCACCATATTTAACTGCAATGGGGTTAATGTTATATTTATTTGAACGAAGCTCGGCCAAAACACCGTTTTCGGTTTCGGTAAAGTTGACCCAAAGGTTAACACCCTTTATGTCGCCCATTGTACCAACCATTGCGCGAGAAATTGTAAAGGTGTCTGCATCATAAGCGGCAGCTTCTTCTTTTGTGGTATAGATATATGCCACGTTTTTGTCGGTAAACTGAATTTTAAGCACAAACTGTGCGCGTAAACGAATAAATGAAAAATCGTCGGCATAAAGCTGAGCGTAAATTTCGTTTGTATCAAATTCCGCTTTCATAAGATGCGATGCTAAACGGAAAGTGTTTGCGTTAGTGCTGTCGTACCTAAAACGACCCGAATCGGTTACCATGCCGGTATAAAGCGATTTTGCCGCAAGGGACGAAAGCTTAAGACCGCTTTCAATGGCGAATTCGGTAACCAAGCCGCAACAGCTTTCATAAGAAGTATCAAAAACTTCCACGTCACAAATTTCCTCGCAAAAAATGTGGTGGTCAATTCTTGCGGTTTTTGCCGCCAATTTATAACGGTCATCACTTATAAGTGATGCTGCGGAAGTGTCAAGCACAATGGCAAGTGCGTTTTTGTAAACACTGTCCGAAATTTCGTCCATTTGGCTGCCTTCCATAAAACCGTAACGACGTGAGCCGTCCCCCACTGCGTAAACTGTTTTTTGGGGGAAATTATCTTTAATTATTTCTCTCATTCCAATTTGACTGCCCAAAGCGTCGCCATCGGGATTTTGGTGGCGGTGAATTATTATTGTGTCAAATTCTTTTATAGCGTCTAAAATTTTTTCAAACATAAATCTTCTCACTTAATCGTCAAAATAGCCCCTATAAACTACAGGATAATTAGCATTCGGGAACATATACTTATGAAGTTCGATAAAATAATCGTCGGTCATACTTGCAATAAAGTCAACAACTATTTGGTTGGGTTCGGTCTTTTCGTAAGGTGTTTTGGGCGGATTGCGAAGCGATTTAACATAATTAATATGTCTTGTATAAATTGGCGAGTTTGTTTTGCCAAGCTTAAGGTCTTCCAATAATTGACCGTATATGTCCGCCATCATGGGTTTTACGGTTTTATCAAGTCGCGCATCATTCGCAGCGTGATTATAAATCTTTTCGTAATTATCCTTTTTAGATTCCTTAAGTGCTTCGAAATGCTTTTTGTCCATCTTGATATATGGTTTGCCGTAACTGTTTTCAATAATGTTAACCATTAAATTGTTAATAATTTCAGAATTTAACGCCCCAATATCTTCGTTATAAAAATCGTTAGCGGTAACTGTTTTCGAAATTATTGCATCCTGTCGATCACGACCGAGATATGCAATAATATCAGAAATTTTAACAACCGCACCTTCTAAAGTTGAGGGGGCAATTTTATTTGCAAAATTACGATCCCTAGCGCATTTTTCCATAATTTCGTCAAATTCTTGGAAACCGGAAAGCTTTGCGGGGTAATATTCTTCAAGTTCAATTTCGCCATTGTGCGCGGCAATACCGTCAAGGGTTTGAAGTGTTAAATTACAAGCATAAATTTTATCAAGCACACGTACCGAATGAATATTATGCAAAAAACGTCTACCGGTATGGGCACGGTATAATTCGTCAAGATATTTTTCGCCCGAATGTGCAAATGCGGGGTGGCCAATATCGTGACCAAGCGCAATTGATTCAATAAGTTCCTGATTAAGATTTAAAGCACCGCCAATGGTACGTGCAATACGTGACACAAATTGCACGTGCAAGAAACGACGGGTAATATCATCGTTTTTCCAAAGCGAATAAACCTGTGTTTTATCTGCATAGCGACTGTAAAACGGACAGTGCAAAATTTTATCACTGTCACGAATAAACGGGGTGCGCCATATGCTTGATTTGTCGGACGATTCATCCCTGCGATAAGCGGCGGCGTCATCAAAGCCGACATTTATAAAGGTTGCGGTATCTTTTTCGTATTCCATTCTTTTAACTAATTCTTCAGAAAGCTGCTCTTTACGCAAGAAAAATCCCACCTTTTTAAACATTAATTTTATTCATAGTCATTATACCATAAAACTTTACTTTTTGGAATATATAATTACAAAAAATATCATCTAAAAATCAATTTTTTAAATTTATTTGTAAAAACCTTTTGTTTATAGTATAATACCCTTAATAAAGGGGGATTAAAATGAAACGCTTTAAGAAAGTTTATATTGAAATTTCAAACGTTTGCAACCTTTCCTGCTCATTTTGTCCTAAAACCAAACGCAGCCCCAAAATGATGACTGAAAACGAATTCGAAACCGTAATTAAACGGGTTTCCCCCTTTACCGATTATGTATATTTTCATCTTTTGGGCGAACCGCTTTTACACCCCAACCTTTCTGCTTTTTTAAAAATTGCCCACCAAAATGGACTTAAAGTTATAATTACCACAAACGGTACCCTTTTAAAAGACAAAAGCGAGGTTTTGCTTTTGTCAAAATCACATTACAAAACGGTAATTTCGCTTCACAGCTTTGAAGCAAACCAAAACCAAAATTTTGAAAATTATATTAATAATTGTCTTGATTATGCCAAAGCCGCCGAAAACAAAAAAATTGTTGTGCTTCGCCTTTGGAACAATGGCGGGAAGGACCTTTTAAACGATAAAATTTTGCAAAAAATTGAAGAACGCTTCCCTTCCCCTTGGCGTGATACCCGTGGTGGAAAACAAATTGGAAATAATGTGTATATTCAGTTTGGTGACAAGTTTGACTGGCCCGATATTGCAACCTCCACCGCAACTGACACAGCTTTTTGTTACGGGCTTCGTGACCAAATTGGCGTCTTATCAGACGGGACGGTTGTTCCTTGCTGTTTAGATAACAATGGCGAAATAAACCTTGGTAACGTTTTTGAATACGATTTATATGATATTATAAATTCTCCGCGCGCATTAAATATTTACAACGGTTTTTCAAACCGAAAAGCACGTGAAGAACTTTGCCAAAAATGTACCTTTGCAAGGAAATTTTAACATAAAACCCGCCCGCGACGAATTTATCGCCGCGGGTTTTCTTTTCAAATTATAGTTTAACACTACTTTCCCCTATTCGCAGGTCCGTCAATTATATTTCCTGATTTATCAAAACGCGAACCGTGACAACTGCAGTCCCACGATTTTTCTTGATTATTCCATTTTAGTTTGCATCCCAAATGCGTACAACGTTTTTTCGAAACTCCCACAATGCCGCTTACTGCTTCGCGACAGTTTATCAAAAGTTGTTTTCTTAAAATTGAACGCGATGGCGAAAAAATTTCGCTATACTCGTTTTTATTTTCCAAAACCATATCACAAAACATTTGAGCCGCCACCATTGAAGAAGTCATTCCCCATTTATTAAATCCCGTTGCAACTAGCAAATCATTTCTAAACCTTGAATAGTAACCAATATAAGGTATATCATCAAGGGTTATGCAGTCTTGCGTTGCAAAATGGCAAATTTCTTTTGCGTTTGGAAATTTTTCATTAGCAAAAGCACGTAAATGATTAAACCCACATTTGCCCCTGCCTGTTCGGTGACCGTAACCACCCAAAAGCAACGTATTACCGTAATTTCGAAAAGATAGCCCTTTGTCATTCTCATCAACGTACATACCCTTGTAATCGGGAGCATTATTAATTGCTAAAACGTATGAACGACTTTGATACATTTTTAAAAAATACAAACCGTATTTATCAATAAACGGGAAATGGGTCGTGACAATTATTTTTTCTGCCTTTACACTGCCGTTTTCACAAACAGCAGTATCATTTTGAATTTTTAAAACACGGCTGTTTTCAAAAATATTCAACCCATTGGCAATTGCGCTTAAAAACAATATTGGATTAAACTGGGCTTGGTTTTTAAATTCCACAGCACCTACGGTATCTATCGGCAAGGGTAAATCTAATACAAGTTGACCTTCAAGCCCAATTTTTTCAAGGGCAAAAACTTCCCTTTCAAGTTTTTGTCTGTTGCAAACAGAATAAACAAACGACGATTTCACTTCGAAATCACAGGGGTATTTTTGACTTAAATCTTTGTATTTTTCAATTGCGGTTTGATTTGCTTTTAAATACATTTGAGTTTTTTCTATTCCAAACCGCTTAAGCATATTTGCAAAAATCAATCCGTGTTGCGAAGTTATTTTTGCGGTAGTATTCATTGTAGTAGCATTTGCAATTCTATTGGCTTCCAAAAGAATATAGTTAACACCCTTTTGGTGTAAAAAATACGCTGTTAAAAGACCGCATATTCCACCACCGATTATTAGCACATCGGTTTCATACTTTCCCTTTAAAGTGTCATAAACCTTAAAATTTGCGCTTTCTTTCCAAATTGAATTCATAAAAAACAACCCGCCTTTAAGAATTATAATTTCTCAAAGACGGGTTGTTATACTTTTTATTTAAGCCCAATACCAACAAGCACCTCGTTTGTGGTAATGCCGTTATAAGCATATTTTATTTCTTCTAATGCGAAAGGCAAATCGGCACAGTCGGAAAGCTTTATTAATTTATAATTTAAACGTAATCTTTCAGTGTTATTAATTACCGACGCTTTAATTGACGGTTTAGTAATTTTTTCGGCATTTGCAATAATGCTTTCTAAACTATTGAATTCATTTACAAGTACAGCCGCAGTTTTGGGACCAATTTTATCGGCACCTTTAATATTATCGGCGCTGTCCCCCGTAAGCGATTTATAATCGGCATAATATTCGGGTAATATTCCAAATTTTTCTTTAAACAATTCACAGTCAAAAATTTGGGTGTTATCGCCGCGGTAACGCAAAATTTTTACGTTTTTATTTATAAGTTGAAAAAAGTCACTGTCAAAAGACGAAATGAAAATTTCGTTATCATTTCCATATTTTAAGGCATAAGCCGCTATCACGTCGTCGGTTTCACAAACGGTGGTTTCGGTGTGCTTTATGCCCAAAAAATCAAGCGCTTTATAAACATCTGAAAGCTGTAAAAACGGGTTTTCTTCTTCAGATACGGTATCATAATCAATACGGTTTGCTTTATAATTTTCATCCAAATCGGTTCTTGGATTATGTCTTTCGCCGTCAAATAATACAACAACGTGTGTGGGGCTTACCATTTTAATAATCTTTAAAAGCGCGCCCGTAAAGCCAAGCGTACCTTGAATTGCTTTACCGTCTTTATTAATAATGCGTGCGGGCATACCAAAAAACATTTGAAAAAGCAAATTGTGCCCGTCAATAATTAAAAGTCGGTTTTTCATAGGTCTTTAACCATTTTAATATGCGGTATTCCCGCTTCTGTAAATTCATTTCCAACGGTATTAAAACCAAATTTTTTATAAAAATTAACTGCCGTTTGTTGAGAATTCAAAACAACAGTTTTAACACCGTTTTGCTTAAAATAATCAAGCGCTTTATTTAAAAGCAAGGTGCCAAGACCCTTGTTGTGTTCAACCGACAGTACCCTGCCGATATGAATAACCTTTTCTTCTTCACAAAAGGCGCGAAGATACGCAACCACTTCCTCATTTTCTTCTAAAAAAAGGTGGTCAGCGGCGTAATCAACGTTATCCATATCGAGATACCAAATTTTTTGTTCAAACATAAAAACTTTGGCACGGGACTTTAAAATTTCATAAACTTCACGATTGTTTAGTTCACTAAACTTTTTAACAACAAATTTCATAAATTTCCTTTATAAATAATCCTTCAAAATCGGTATTGCTTCATCTAAAGAATTAAGTTCCTTAAATAAAACCGCCTTGGCCTTATCGTTAAAAGGAACAACGTCGGCAATGCCAAAACACTTCATACCTGCGGCATGGCCCGATTCTACACCCAAAGAGGCATCTTCAAATATAAAGCAATCCTTGGGTTCTACCCCCAAACGCTCGGCCGCAAGTAAGTATAAGTCAGGTGCAGGTTTTCCGTGTTCAACCTCTTCGCCACCGGCAAATGCCTCGAAATAATGAATAATACCAGTCTCGCTAAGCTTCCAATCAATCTCGTATTTTTGAGAGCCCGAAGCCACCGCCATTCTCACACCGTTTTGCTTTAAAAACTCCAAAAGTTCTACAACGCCTTTTTTAAGTTCGGGTGTACCGCTATCAATAATATATTGACGCATATCTTTATCAAATTTTTCAAGGTCAATACCTTCATAATGTTCGGCAAGATAAGCTTCCCAACCGTCTTTATTCATGCCGCAAACATGCCGTATGCTTTCACCGGCGTTTTTAAATCCTTGAAGCTCGCCTGCATAATCCCACGCGTAAATACAAACCCTTTGAGTATCGGTCAAAGTGCCATCCATATCAAAAATTACATTAAACATTTTTAACCTCTAAACAGTAAAATCCATACAAGAACGGGTCGCGGTAAACGGACGCACAAAATTATCTGCCACAAAAACGTGTTTTTCATGTATAGCATAGTTTTCAAGCGCAGTTTCGTCAGTAAAAACCGAATAAAGCATAACGTCAACGTTGGATGACGAAAGCTTTTTAATTTGAACCTTAATTTCCAACAAACCGTCAATTTGTCCCATAAGACCTTCAAGCTTTTCTTTCATTTGATTTTTAATTTCATCAGTATTAAATTCTTCTTTTAAGTTCCACAAAATAATATGCTTTACCATAACACAAATTCCTTTCTTATAACAAAAGTATCTTATCATATTTTAAACGCAAATTCAACAAAAACCCACTCTTTCGAGTGGGTTTTAAGTTTAATCCTTAATCATCGGTATCATAAGACCTGCATCTTTAAGCACAAAGTCGGGTTTATCTTCTGACTTTTCAAGTACTTCATAAGTGGTTTCGCCGCTCATAACCAAAACTGTTACAGTGCCCGCGTTTATACCACTTTTAATATCGGTATAAATTCTGTCGCCGATAACCGCAGTTTGTTCTTTCGAATACCCTGTCATATTCATTGCCATTTCAGGCATTAATGCTTCAGGTTTACCAATGAACACCGGCTTTTTGCCTGTTGCGGTAAAAATCATATCACAAAAGCTGCCGCAGTCGGGCACAAAGCCAAATTCAGTCGGGCAAACGTAGTCAATATTTGTTGCAACGTAAGGCATATCGGGTTTAGTAGTAAGCATGTAAGAAACGTCCCAAAGCTTTTGGAAGGTAAGCTCAGTATCGTTACCCATAACAATACATTCTACTTCGTCGATATTTTCGGTAATTTTGAAGCCCTCTTTTATAAATTCGTCTTTAAGCGACTTTGTACCGCAAACGTAAAGGGTTGCATCCTTATGATGATTTTTAAGGTAATACGAGGTTGCCTGTGAAGAGGTTATAAAATCGTCTTCAGTAGCTTTAATACCAAGTTTATCAAGCTTTTCAATATACGCCTTTACACTTTTGGAAGAATTATTTGTCATAAACAAATATCTTCCGCCGGTTTGCTTAATTGTATTTAAAAGTTCAATAGTAAAATCATAAAGTATGTTGCCAAGATAAAGTGTACCGTCCATATCAAATAAGAACAACTTTACGTTTTTAAGTGATTTTTCCATAGTAACATTCCTTTTTACAATTTAAAGAGAATTCTTTCACGGCGCGGTTTTGAAATGAGCGGTACCGTACAAGGATACTGCCCCGAATAAGAAACAAGCTGTGGAAAATTTGACTTAAATTCTTGCAACGCCTGTTTCTTTTGCAACCTTAGCAACTGCTTCGGCTACAACTGTGGCAACGCGCTTGTCAAGAGCAGAAGCAATAATATTTTCTTCGGTAATTTCATCATCAGGAATAAGGGATGCCAAAGCATAAGAGGTAGCAACCTTCATTTCTTCGTTAATGCAGGTGGCACGACAGTCAAGCGCACCGCGAAAAATACCGGGAAATGCAAGAACGTTGTTAATTTGGTTGGGGAAGTCTGAACGACCTGTACCTACAACTCTTGCCCCTGCTTTCTTTGCAATGTCAGGCATAATTTCGGGTGTGGGGTTTGCCATAGGGAACATAATAGCGTCTACCGCCATAGATTTAACCATTTCTTCGTTAACAAGATTGGGAGCAGAAACACCGATAAATACGTCAGCGCCTTTAAGTGCGTCAGCAAGGGTGCCTTTTTTATGTTCAAGGTTAGTAACCTTTGAAATTTCTTCCTGTGCAACGTTGTTGTTTTCGTCGCCTTCACAGATTATACCAAGGCGATCCCAAAAAGTGAGGTGTTTCACACCCATATTCATAAGGTGTTTACCAATAGCAATACCAGCAGAGCCGGCACCGTTAATAACAACACGAACGGCGCCAATTTCCTTTTTAACAAGCTTTAACGCATTGATTAAGGCCGCAGCAACAACAATAGCAGTACCGTGCTGGTCATCGTGGAAAATCGGAATGTCGCAAATTTCTTTTAATCTGCGTTCAATTTCAAAGCAACGGGGTGCGGAAATATCTTCAAGGTTGATACCGCCAAAAGAACCCGACAGCAAATAAATTGTACGAACAATTTCATCAACGTCTTTAGACTTAATGCAAAGCGGGAAAGCGTCAACGTCAGCAAATGCTTTAAAAAGTGCGCATTTACCTTCCATAACGGGCATACCTGCTTCGGGACCAATATCGCCAAGGCCCAAAATTGCAGTACCGTCGGTTACAACTGCAACAAGGTTTGAACGACGGGTAAGTTCGTATGATTTGTTTATATCTTTGTTAATTTCAAGGCAAGGTTCAGCAACACCGGGGGTGTATGCTAAAGAAAGGTCTTCACGTGTGTTAATGGGTGCGCGTGAAATAACTTCAATCTTACCGTTCCATTCATAGTGTTTTTTTAAAGATTCCTGTCTGATGTCCATTATATATCATTCCTTTCAGCACTTAAAACAATTTTTTAGTCTTCCCAGGGGAACTTATACTGTGTAAGACCCAATTCATCACGAATTTGAATGATTTCTTTTTGAACAGATTCATTAATCGGAACGCCGCTTTCACGTGCAAGGCCAATTTCATATTCTTTTTCGCCTGCGGTGTAAATTCTTTCGGCACCCGGAGCTTTCTTAGAAGCGCGCATACTACGACAGATGTCGCCTGCTTTGTTACGTGCAATTTCTTCGCCCATGAAGTGATCGGTATCAATTGCAATAAACCAGTGACCTAATTGATAGGGACGAATGTTACCGTTTTCATCTTTACCGTCAAGCGCTTTACCGTAAGCACCGTCTTGAAGAATTGATGAGAAAAATTCAACAGCCAATGCAAAACCATAGCCCTTGTAACCCGCAAGATCTTCGCCAATACCACCAAGAGTGGTAAGAGCAGCTGTGCCGCCACGAATCTTTTTAAGAGCAACACCCGCATCGCCTTCAACCGCATTACCGTCAAGGTCGATAATGGTGCCGGGATGAACATCTTCGCCAATTCTTTCATAATATTCTACTTTACCGTTTTGGGTAATAGAGGTAGCGCAGTCGAAGTTAAAGTCAAATGCTTCGTCGGTAGGAACACCGATAGTAAAGGGGTTGGTACCGAACATACCTTCAACACCATGGGTAGGTGCAACTGAAGGACGCGCGTTTGTACCTGTCATACCAATGCAACCTGCTTTTGTTGCCATGGTAGTGTAGTAACCTGCAATACCGTAATGGCAAGAGTTGCGAACAACAACCATACCCATGCCATATTCTTTTGCCTTTGCGATAGCCATACTCATTGCCTTATGGCCAATTACCTGACCCATACCGTGATGACCGTCAATAACTGCGGTGGTAGGAGTTTCTTTTAAAATTTCAATTTCGGTAACTGCCTGCTGAATACCGGCCTTAATTCTGTCAAGGTAAACGGGTTTGAAACGGTTAACACCATGTGATTCAATACCGCGCTTGTCAGATTCCAAAAGCACGTCAGCGCAAATTTCAGCGTCTGCACGGGGGATTCCGTAACCTACGAAAGAGTCAATTACGAAATCGGTAATTGTTTTCCAGTCAACTATGTTTGTTTTTGCCATTTTTAATTCCTCCAAACGTTTTTAACAAAAAAAGAGTACACCAACCCCATTAAGAATTAATGTACTCTAAATCTCTAAATACAATTATATCATCTTTTTAAATTTTTTCAATAGTTTTTTTGTATATTATTCAATTTATTTTAAATATACCAAAGTTCCTTTTTACCGGTTGAAATTGCCAACGCCCCACTCGATAACGCGGCGGTAACCTCTGCCTTGGTTTCAATTAAACCGCCTGCAATAACAGGAATTTCTTCATTTGCGAATTTTTTAATTACCTTTTCAATTACACCTGGCATAATTTCAACAAAATCGGGTCTTGTGGAATCAATCATTTCCTTAATACTGCCAAGTCCCTTGCTGTCAAGCGCAAAATAACGCTGAACTGTCAGCATACCAATTTCTTTTGCGGTTTTAATTAACGAAGCACGGGTGGAAATTATACCATCAGCACCAAGCTTTGCCAAATATTCAACCCCGCATTTATCCTTGCCTATGCCTTTCATTAAATCAATATGAACGAAAACCGCTTTGCCATGCTCGTGTGCGTCGGTAATTCTTTCGCCCACGGTCATAACGTCCCCCTCAAGCATGAAAATAATATCAACAGGAGAAGACAACGCCGAAACAAACTGTGCTTCGTGTACTGCAGAAATTATTGGAAAAAGTTCTAACTTTTCAATAACAGTCAATGAATCCATAAATTATCACATCCATCGTCAGTTTAACATATATACACTTAATCTGTCAAGAAACCGTAAATTTGTTCAAAACAGTTGTTGGCGGTTTTAAACGCTGATTCAGCTTCATTTTTGCTAAAAGTGTTAAGTTTTTTGTTGTTAGGAAGTCCCCACACGTCAAAAATACGTGGCCCCAACCAAAACCCGAATTTTGTACCTTCAAAAACACCCTTTAAAATACAAAGTGCGGCTTTTTTCGGTTTCATAAAAATAACTTTCATAGGATGCTTAATTATTGCAAAAACAAGCTTGGGGTAATGGGCGGTAATGTTTGTAAAGGTTATACCGGGGTGGGTTACCGAAAGTGTTGCGCCCTGCTCATTTTCAAACAATTTATATAACGATAACATTAAATAACGTTTTGCATTGCCATACGCTTTACTTGCGGCTTTAATGTTTCTAAAATCAATATTTTTAGGGTCGGTTTTGGAATAGTTATGCGCAATACTGCCAACCGCCACTACCCTACCGCCCTTTTGTGATAGTAAAGGTAATAACGTTTTGGTTATATAATATGGTGCCAAAAAATTAATTAAAAACACGTTATCAAATCCCGCGCTGGTTATATATCTTGGAATACTGTAAGCGCCCGCGTTATGTATTATAACATCGGGGCAGTTTTCAGATAAAATATCAGTTGCCGATTTTACCGACTTTATATCACTTAAATCGCATGGTATAAATTCGGCTTTAACGTTCGGAAATTTTGATTTAAGCCCGTCAATTTGCTTTTGTGTTTTTTCTTTGCTGCGGTTAAGAAGCAAAAGATCGGCACCAAGGTGTGCTAAATGTTTACAAAGCCAAACGCCAAGCCCACCCGTGCTGCCTGTAACAGCAACAGTTTTACCACTTAAACTTTCGGTATTCTTTAAAAACCATTTTTTATAATTCACGTTTTTACACCACGTCTATCTGACACATTTGCATTGTGGTTAAGGCAGAGTTATGGCTTTCAACCGTTACGCCTGCACAACAATTTTTATCAACAATAATGTTTTTATCGTAAAAATTCGCCTTTAAAATAAGTGCGTTTGAAACCACGCAAATATCTGTGCAAAGACCGATTAAAGTAATATCAAAATCGCTATCACTTGCCGATTTTCTTATAAGGTCAGGCAATTCTACAGAGCCAAAGGTTAGTTTTTCAACTGCGGTATATTTTTTGCCACTGAGCGCTTTTTGAATTTTATCGTTTAACTGCCAACCGTCAGTTCCTTTAATACAATGCTCAACAGGTAGTTTTTTGCCTTCGGCAGTTTTCATATAATCTTCAAAATGGGTATCAAAGGTGACAAAAATTTCACCGTCAAAATCTTTGATTTTCTGACATGCAGCATCAATTATGCCTTCGGCTTCTTTTGTGCCCAAAGCGCCGTCGACAAAATCGTTTTGAATGTCAACAACAATTAAAAAATGTTTCATGCTTTTTCTCCTTTATAAATATTTACCCTTTTCAAAATCGCAAAATGTTATTGTTAATTATACCATAAATCATATAACAGTTCAATAAGGTTAAAACAAAAAGACCACTATTTAGCGGTCTTTAATTTAAAATGATATTTGCTTTGAAAGGTTTTCAAAATATTGTGCAAAGCCCTTGTCATTTGGATGCAACCTTAAATCAGCAAAATATTTTTCGTTATGTTCAACAAAATTAAATCCCGAAACAACCGTTAGGTTTTTAAAATTTTGGGCAACTGATTTAATGATTTTATCAACGTTTTCAAACTCGCCAAAGGGTCTGTCTTCGGTGTGTTCCTTGCGCCATATTGGTGTAATAACCAAAACCTTTGCATTGGTGTAATTGGCGGTAATATTACTTAAAAAGTTTTTGCAGTTTTGGGCAAATTCTTCCTGTGTGCAAAAATTCCAGTCGTTTGTGCCATACGCCACCGTAACGTAATCCGGCATAAAATCTTCCTTGGTTGATGCCAAATCAGGAAACAATATTTCGCCACCGATTGCTTTATTAAATTCCTGTGCATCAAGCAAATTTGAAAGCTTTGTAATGTATTTATTGCTTGGGCATAAGGCGTCATACCCTTGGGTTATCGAATCGCCAAAGCACAGCATTTTTTTGCTTGGTTTAACGGGTTTAACAAATGCATGGTCGTCAATTGTAATTTCTTTTATTATTGCCTTAACCGACCAAGGAAAATAAATGCAAACTTCCTTTTCGCCAATGCCAAGGTTAAAATTTTTTGAAAATTCGCCCAAGGGCAATGAAATTTTAACATAATCCGCCGGCAACGAAATATTAGAAAAATTATTTAGCAAATCAATTCTTTGACCATTTACAAACACATCAAACGAAAAATAAGTTCGTGAACTTCCGGGCGAAACCAAAACCTTTAAAAATAAGTTTTGACTATTCGTGCAAAAACGCATTTTCACGCCCGAAGTGGCAAACGATTTCATATAAAAATCGTTACTGCGCTTTTTGTAAAGCTCTTCTTGCTCGGTTGTAAAACGATAAAAATTAAATCCGTTTTCATTTTCTTCAATTCTTACCGCACCCAAAGTGATATCTTTAATTTGTGATAACTGCAAACAACTCACCTCTTTTTAAATTGTATCATAAAAACAGTAAAGCCGCAATACTTCTTAATTATTACTTTCCAAAGCACAAAGACTTTTTAGGTAAGAGTGAAGAAGTAAGAAGTAATAAGTAAAAATCCCGCCCACTTTCGTGAACGGGATTTTTGGGTGTTTTGAACTTAATGACACGAATGAAAAGTGCCTGAAAACTGAAGATTTTTAAGTTCACTTATTTAATGTCAATAGTATTGAAATATTAAATTCCGAGGTATCCCAATGCTTATCCCAGTCAAGGCATTTTGCCGTTGTTTCAAATAAAACAGTCTGGTTTCCTAGCTCTTCTATCGGCAACTCCTCAAATTTTATTGTTTCCATCCATCTATCACAATGGCAATACGGACATAATGGTTCAACAGCTATTTCCGCTATATTTTGTTTGTCGTTGGCTTCAACTCTTTTCCCTTTTTCGTCAATAAAATGAACGCCTATTAAATTAGCTACCGGCCCAACGTTATAATCCGACCAACTAATTTCCTTTATACCATCGCTTTTTTCATTATTAGTTTCACTTTCCTGTTTTTTACCGCAAGAACAAAAGGTTAACACCAACAAAACCGCAAGTGCAATCGAAACAAATCTTTTCATTTTCTTTTCCTCCAAAATAAAAAAGTGTGTGCAACCGAAGCTACACACACCGAAAAACGCATAACTCCGCTTGCGACACACAAGTTTGCAACCTACAAGAGAATGTCAAATTAAGAGAATGCATTTTTACCAAAAATAAAAACACTTTCTCCTGAAGATTGCACATTATTAACTTATGTGGCTCAAACAGTATAACATAATTTGAATTTTATTGCAATATATGAAAAACAAAAAATCGAATAGATTGTGAAATCTATTCGACGAATAAATCATTTATTTAATTTACTCTTTACTGTATTTATTGAAGTTATTATCACTATATAAGTAGAGAAAAAAGAGCAAGGCAGAGCCTTGCAAAATACTTATTACCTTTTACTTCTTACTTATTACTTTCCAAAAATCCCGTGTGAATTTTATTTTGAAGTAAGAGTGAAGAGGTAAGAAGTAATAAGTAAAATCCCGCCCACTTTCGTGAACGGGATTTTTGGAGGCACCACCCAGATTTGAACTGGGGCGTAAAGGTTTTGCAGACCTCTGCCTTACCACTTGGCTATGGTGCCTTATTTAATTTTATAAAAGAAGGGTGCTTTTATAAGCACCCTTTGGAGCGGATTACGAGGCTCGAACTCGCTACCTCCACCTTGGCAAGGTGGCGCTCTACCAGATGAGCTAAATCCGCATAATAAATGGTGCCTCCGGTCGGAATCGAACCAACGACACGGGGATTTTCAGTCCCCTGCTCTACCGACTGAGCTACAGAGGCAAATGTGGCGACCTGGATGGGGCTCGAACCCACGACCTCTAGCGTGACAGGCTAGCGTTCTAACCAACTGAACTACCAGGCCACATGGTGGGAACAACAGGGCTCGAACCTGTGACCCTCTGCTTGTAAGGCAGATGCTCTCCCAGCTGAGCTATGCTCCCACGATGACCGCGCTGGCTTGCCAATGGCAACTCACCGGCGACAAACAACATATTAACACAATTAATATCGTTTGTCAAGCAATTTTTTAAATTTTTTCTAATTTTTTAAAATTTTTTCAACGTCTTTTTTCGTAAAACTATATGTTGTGTTACAGAAATGGCAAGACACATCAATTGTGGGTTGGCTTTCAAGAATTTCGTTGAGTTCTTCTTCGCCCAAGCCCTTTAAAGTGGCCTCTACCCTTTCCCTTGAACATTTACATTTATATGCAACTTCTTCGGTATATATAACCTCAACGTCAAAACCTTTAAGCACGTCACGTACAATTTCTTCAATGTCCATACCCTCGTCCAAAAGGGTTGTAACAGGACGCACGTTTTTTAAATTTTCTTCCAATTTATCAATAATAGCATCTTCGGTAAATGGCAAAAGCTGTAAAATATAACCCCCCGCCTTTTTAACGGTTAAGTCCTTATCAACCAGCACGCCCAATGCACAAACGGTGGGTATTTGTTCACTTGTGGCATAATATGAAGTTATATCTTCGGCAATTTCGCCCGATACAAGCGGAACAAAGCCATTATACGGGTCACGAAGACCTAAATCCTTAATAACGTACAAGCTACCGTCGGTACCAACCGCGCCTGACACGTCAAGCTTACCGTTGGCTTTTAATGGAATTTCAACAACGGGATTTTGTGCATAACCACGCACGTTACCGTGATAGTCAGCAGCAACCGTAATATTACCAACGGGTCCGCCACCGTCAATTTTTAAGGTAAGCGAATTATTTTCGCCTTTAAGCATATTACCCATCATTGCGCCTGCGGTTAAAAGACGACCAAGCGCCGCGGTAACCACCGCAGAGGTTTTATGAAGTTGTTCGGCTTTAGCCACAATATCGGTTGAATCAACAGCCGACACCATAATAGCGCCTTCACTTGTTATACATCTAATAAGTTTACCCATTATTTCACCTTTTTAGTAACGTAAACCGCCCTTTGACTATCATCATTTAAGGGTTTTTCAGTCATATCATCAAAAACTTCCACAATTTCAAGCCCTGCTTTTTCTAAAGCAGAGGTCAATTCGTCATTAGTGTATGCCCTTTCAGTAAATTCTTCACTAAAACGGGAATACTTTTCATCCTCTTTTACAAAAAAGTCAAGCATAACCTTTACTGTGTTTTTCTTCTTATTATATTTGTTTGCCCAAACGCAATAAACGTTGTCCCTTTCCATTACAAAAACGTTATCTCCCAAAATTTCACGATGCTTATATTCGGTATTAACGTCAAAAATGAAAAGACAGTCTTTTTCCAAAAACAAGGACACCTTTTCAAAAGCCATGCAAAGAGTTTTATAATCAGTTATATGGTTTAAACTGTCAAGACAGCAAACCGCACCGTCAACCGTACCGTAAAGGTCAAGCTTTTCGGCTGGCTGGCAAAGATACAAAACATCAAGCCCCAAATCAAAAGATTTTTCACGCGCGGCAGACAGCATTTCTTCACTTATGTCTGTGCCGATAACCTCAACACCAAGCTTTGCAAACTCATTTGAAAAACCGCCCGTGCCGCAAGCAAGGTCTAAAAGCAACTTGGGGGTTTTACCATGTTTTTTAAAAAGACGCATTAAATATGACGTGCGCTTTTTATAATCGACGTCATACATAAGCTTATCATAATAATCAGCAAAAATACTGTACATTTTATTTTAACCTTTCAAAAGCAAGGTTAAGTCCCTCGTTCATAGAGCGGCTAACACGACTGATAGTAGCGGTAGACGCACCGGTAGATTTAACAATATCGCTGTAAACCTTTTTTTCGTTTAAAAGCTTTGCAACCACAAAACGCTGTGCAAAGGTTTCAATTTCCTTCGGGGTGCAAATGTCCCCAAAAAACATATACAGCTCGTCCCTGTTTTCAAGGGTTAAAACTGCATCAAATAATTGGTCGGCAAAGTCGGTTTTTTTCATAAATATCGCCTCATCGTCAAACTTTAAAAATATTTTAACACATAAAAGCGCTAAAGTCAATTTATGACTTGATATATTATATAAAAAATGATAATATATTTACATGTAAAACTCGAAAAAGGACGAATTTTAATGGATTCTGTAAAAATTTTACACACCGCAGATATACACATCGGCGCGCGTGATGCTTTTTTGGGCATCGCCGCCGAAAGCCGACGTTTTGAGACCCTTTTAACCTTTGAAAGAATTGTTGATTTAGCAAAGGAAAAAGAGGTAAAAATTTTGGCAATTGCGGGCGATTTATTTGACAGCAACGCCGTTGAGACCGCTTTTGTTGACGGTGTTTTTAATAAAATTGCATCTGTGCCCGAAATTAAAGTAATATTTGCCGCAGGTAACCACGACCCGCTTAATGCAAATTCACCGTTTCAAAGCACCACCCTGCCCCAAAACCTTTTTGTTTTAAAAACAAATGACGACGTCATTACCTTTGAAGATATAAAGGTAAAGGTTTATGGTAGGTCGTTTGAAAGCGTTTATTTAAAGGGCGAAGAAGAATTTACCATAAAGCCCGACAACGATTATATAAACATTATGGTGCAACACGGCGAGCTTAGAGCAGATATGGGGTCGGATTATAATTCAATTACCCCAAAATTTGTTAAAAAAAGCGGCATGGACTATATTGCTTTGGGTCACGTACACACGCACACCCCCATTGGCAAAATTGAAAACACATATTTTGCATATTGCGGTTGCCCCGAAGGACAGGGCTTTGACGAGCTTGATGAAAAAGGCGTATATTTATGCACTGTTTCAAAAGGCAAATGCGAAATGGAATTTATTAAGGTTTCAAAGCGTCAGCACATTGTAAGACGGGTTGATATAACCGGCTGTGACGACGTTACCGCCGCGATTTTAAATGACATTAAAGCGAACCTTCAAAACTGGGCGGACAACCTTTATAAAATTGAACTTGTGGGCAGTATTTCCCCCGAAAGTGAATTTAATATTGCCGAAATTACCACAAGATTATCAAGCGTTTTATACTACGTCAAGGTTAAAGATGAAACCGAATTTGCCCTTGATTTAGAGCTTTTGGCAGCCGACCCCACGCTTAAAGGAGTATTTGTTAAAAATATGCTTGAAAAGATGCAAAACACAGAAGATAAAGACGCAATAATGCGCGCACTTAATATTGGGCTGCGCGCGTTTAATTCGGAGGTAAAGTATAATGAAGATTAAAAGCATTTATATTTCTGCCTTCGGCGGAGTTAAAAACCTTAAGCTTGATTTATGCAACGGTTTTAACGTTATATACGGCGAAAACGAAAACGGTAAAACCACCGTTATGAACTTTATTAAAATGATGTTTTACGGTTCTGAACGTGCAAAAGGCGACTTGGCAAAAAGCCCAAGAAAAAAATATACCCCTTGGGACAACAGCCAAATGGCAGGAAGTATCGACTTTGAAAAGGACGGTAAAAATTATCGGCTTGAACGCATTTTCGGCGATTCAAATTCAACCGACAAAATCACCCTTATAAACACCGATTTAGGCAGTCGTGAAAACGTTGCCGCCGATATTGGCACGAAGCTTTTGGGTCTTTCTGCCGCCGCGTTTGAACGCAGTATTTTTATTGGTCAATTCGGCTTTCCCGAAAACAATGCCACTGCTGAAGGCGAAATTAATTCAAAACTTTCAAATTTAGCCCTTACCGGCGAAGAGGATGCTTCCTTCGACGATGTGTATAAACGTCTTGAAAAGGCAAAGCTTGCCCTTAATTCCAAAAGCGGCAGAAGCGGCGAATATGATAAAAACTTAATTTTGTTAAAAACGCTTAACGAATCACTTTCAAAGGCAAACGAAACACAAGCAAAAATTAATCTTGGCAAAGAAAAAGCCAAAGAAATTATTGCAGAAATTGAAGCGCTTCAGCAAAAAGCCAATTCTTTGAAAATTAAGCTTGACAAGGAACAAGACATTCGGAACGCCGACAAAATGCGTGAGCTTTTAAATCTTAAAAGCGAGCTTGACCAAATCACAGGTGAACTCACCCTTGAAAATGGCGCAGTAATTGATGAAATGTTCCTTAAAAAAATTGATTTTTGCCTTTCAAAAATCAACGGTGTTGTAAATAAAATTGAAGCCCTTGAAAATGAAAACAAAATCATAAAGCAGGGTCTTGATTTAGCACTTGACCCGCAAAAATCGTCTCCCGAAAAATCGGCGGAGCTTGAGCACAAAATTAAAGCATTAGAAGAAAAGCAAACCGCTTTAAAAACACAATATACCGAAACCGAAGAAGCGTTAAAAAACAAAAAATCACCATTGTTTATTTTGGCAATTTTGGGTATTGTATTTTCTTTTGGCGGTGCAGTTGCAAGTAATTATAACGTATATATAGGGGCTGCTTGTGCGTTAATCGGCATTGCTTTAATTGCAGTATTCATTTCGTTAACCGTAGCGCAAAACAAAAAGAAAAAAGAACTTGAAAGCACGCTTTTGAGTATTAAGCTTGAACTTAACGAGCTTATGACGGTTATAGCGCTTGAAAAATCAAATTTAAATGCAATTAATTCCGCCCTTAATTCAAATGCGGCAATGATTGAGAATCAGCAAAACCACTTTAAAGAAAACACCGCTAAAATTGAAGAGCTTGCAAAAGAAAAAGCAACCCACGATAGTGAGCTTTCTTCCCTTTTGGGCAACACTTTTAATATTACCGAAAATCTTGACGATATATTAGAAGCCCTACGCAGTAAAGCGCAAACCCAAAAAGAAATTAAGCAAAAAATTAATTATATTTTAAAAGATATCGGTAACATTTCATATGAAACGGCGGCCGAAAAGATTAAAGAAGCCGAAAACTACGGTCAAAGTAGTGATTTTGAAGAAATTAAGCAAAGCTATGCCGAAATAAACGAACAAATTACCAACCGCAAAACCGAAGCCGCCACAATTTTAACCGAAATTAAAGCGGCAGAAAAGGTTATTGAAAACCCCGAAAACCTAAAAAAGCAAATTGCCGCATTGACTTTAAAAGCCAATGCCCAAGCGCAATACGTTGCAGATTTAGAGCTTGCCATGACGGTTTTATCGGAAAGCTTTGCCGAGGTTAGACGAAGCTATGGTTTAGTGCTTGACAGTAAAACAAACGAAATATTCGGTGGTATAACCGGTGGCAGATACCAAAACGTCAGCGTTTCAAAATCGTTTGATATTTCGGTTGAAAAAACCGATACCTTTGGTAGTTTTGATTTGGCATACCTTTCAAGCGGTACTATCGACCAAGCATATTTGTCACTTCGCCTTGCGTTATCTTCACTTATGGCAGAAACGAACGGTAACTTACCTATTTTGCTTGATGATTCCTTAGCACAATTTGATGATAAACGCACTAAAACCGCACTTGAATTTTTAAAAGAATATTCAAACAGTAACCAAATTTTAATGTTTACTTGTCATAAATTTATAAGTGACAGTGCCGAAAATTTGGGTGCACAAAAACTTAATATGCAATAAAAAAAAGTGCTCTTTCGAGCACTTTTTTATTTTTTAATTTCAATTTTTATATTACCTGTATCGGTGGTTATTTTACATTTACCGCCGGTTGTGGTTTCGGGCACTTTTATGCTACCCGTATCAGTTTTTAAAATAAACACCTTATCGCTTAAAAGTGTGCCCTTAACGTCACCCGTATCGGTCAATATTATAAGCTCGCTCGCATCACAACCATCCAGCTTTATATCTCCAGTTGTTCTTTTAATATCAATACTTTCATAAGCAATTACGTTCTTTAAGGTAATATCACCCGTATCACCCGATGAAATAATATCGTTACATTTTACATTTTCAAGTTTTACTTTACCTGTTGAAACATTGACAAGAAAATCGCCGACACATTCAACCTTAGTTGCATTAATATTGCCTGTTGACACCTTTAAATCAAGCAATCCTGCAGTTATATTTTCAACTTTAATACTGCCTGTACTTGTTTTAATTTTAATATCGCCGTTTGATGATGCCAAGCACTTTACGCTGCCCGTAGTTTGTGTAATATCTATATTTTCAAAAGTAAAGCCCTTTGGTATATCAGTATCGCCGGTGCTCGTCTTTATTGTTAAATTGCCGTATTCACCTTCGGGAATATAAACTGTGATTTTAGGAGTGCCGAAATTTATTCCAATATTTTCGTACCACTTTTTAGTATAGATTTCTTCGATTACCAAGGTGTCACCCTGAACCGTTACACTATGCTTGAGCTTTGTTTCTTCATAACAAACAACCCTGGTATTTTCTGACGGTATGAAAGTAATGTCCGCCGTATCAGTTATCACCTTTATGTTTTTGTAGCTATCACTAATTTCATATTCATTTGTTTCATATTTAACTGTTGAAATTTTAGAAAAATCCCAATTAAGAGCCATCATAACACCTCCAAAAATTATACCGCCAACCACTATAAGAGAGGTTGCAACAACAAGCCAAATTTTTATACCTTTACTCATTTTGCTGCCTCCTTTTTTATAAAACTGTTTTTTATGCCCAAAACCATTTTCTTTGTAAGCCATGCCGTACCGTTTGTAGCTGCATTACAGCCAAAAAACATTAATATTGAAAGCCCTGCCAAAGCAATGGCCGCACCTATTAAAGCTATTCCCGATATGGAATTACCGGTTAATATAAAGCCGATACCTGCAACAATACCGCCCACGGCACAAGCAACAACCGATACAAAAACCGCCCACAATGAGATTATTACAGACCCTAACGCAACGTACAGCGCTAATATAACCGCAATAACCGCCATAAGCAGAGGAAACCACAATGGAAAGCCAATGATTAATAGGGCGATTTCCCAGCCACGCAGGGTTTTGCGGTTAAGCTTTGCTTTAGCAAGCCTTGTGATTGGGGTTTGCTGTAAAATTTCATCAATTATTGTGTTTAAATCGCCAAGAGAAGCAACCGCCGCTTCTTCGGTTTGACCATCCTCAATGCGGTCATCAATAATCTCGCTATAATATTTAAGCCAATTTTCAACTTCACTTTCTTCAAAAGAGATAAGCCTATTTTTAAGCTCTGCTAAAAATTCAACCCTTGTCATTTTCGGTATCCTCCCTTGTAACAAAATTATAAATCAGCATAATTTCTTGCCACTCGTTTTTAAAGCTGTTTATCTTTTCAAGGCCCTTTTCGGTTATATGGTAATATTTTCTCACCCTGCCGTTATGGATAGTGTCCTTAACGGTCAATAACTCCCCTGCTTCAAGTCGCCTTAAAATTGGGTAAAGGGTAGATTCGGATATTTCCATATATGGCTTTAAATCTTTAATAATTTGATAACCGTAAGAATCCTCATTTTTAATTGCGGAAAGCACCGCAACGTCTAAAAGACCACGTTTCATCTGAATATCCATACAATACCTCCTTACACATAATACTATACCACGCATAGTATATCTTGTCAAGAACTTAATGCATAAAAAAAGAAGATGCCCGAAGGCATCTTCTTAAATATTAATCTTCACTTAATTTATTGTACTGCTCATCATAAGATATAACAGGTGAAACTTCTTTTTTCTTTATATTGCGGTCTATGTAATTCTTGGTAATCTTAACAACCAACGGGCAAAGCACCAGTACGCCGATAAGGTTGGGTACCATCATAAGGCCGTTGAAGGTATCTGAAATATCCCAAGCAAGTGAAGATGTAAGCACCGCACCGAAAATAACGGTTATAACATGAATAATGCGGAAAATAACGGTTGTCTTTGCACCGAAGAGATATTCCCACGCCTTTGAGCCGTAATGTGACCAACCAAGAACGGTTGTAAAAGCAAAAAGGAACATTGCAATGGCAATAAATCTTTGACCGATATTACCCCAAGGGAATACTGCATTAAATGCACCGCCAACCAAGGTTGCGTCGGTAAGACCTGCTGCAATCTCGCCGGTTTCAATATTAAATACACCTGTGGTAAGACCGCCTGAGGTAAGAACAACAAGAGCTGTCATTGTACAAACAACCATTGTGTCGGCAAACACTTCAAATATACCCCACATACCCTGCTTAACGGGTTCTTTAATATTAGAGTTTGAATGTACCATAACAGAAGAACCAAGACCCGCTTCGTTTGAGAAAACGCCACGCTTGAAACCGTTTGTTATAGCAACAATAATACCGCCGATACCACCGCCAACAAACGCTTCGGGCTTAAATGCGTTAACAAAGATTGCCTTGAACGCAGGAATAATTGCATTGTAATTAACACCGATAATTACAAGTGAACCCAAAACAAAGAGCACCACCATAAAGGGAACAATTTTTTCGGCTACTGCAGCAATTCTTTTAAGACCGCCTAATGTAATAAGTGCGGTAAGTGCCATAATAACAACACCAATAATTACGTTATAAAGCGAAACGTCACCAAATACCATTATAGAGGAAACCGCCTTAACGTCAAAAGCAGCTGCAACGTTGGCAACGATTTTGTTTACCTGACCCATTGAGCCGATACCGAAGGAGGCAAGCATTGTAAAAATACAAAAAAGAACGGCTAAAACACGACCAATCCATTTGCATCCCTTTTTGCCGCCAAGACCGTCACGAAGATAATACATCGCACCGCCTGACCATTCGTCATTTAAATTTTTACGACGGTAATACATACCTAAAACGTTTTCTGCAAAGTTTGTCATCATACCAAAGAAAGCAGCAACCCACATCCAGAAAACAGCGCCTGCGCCACCAACGCAAATTGCGGCAGCAACACCCGCAATATTACCTGTACCAACAGTTGCAGCGAGTGCGGTGCAAAGTGCCTGGAATGGAGAAATAGAACCCTTTTCCTTACTATGACCGATAACATCCTTTTTAAAGAGACTGCCTATTGTATTTTTCCACCAATGACCAATATGTGACACCTGGAAAAACTTTGTACAACATGTAACAATAATGCCTGTGCCGATAAGCAATGCCAAACCGAAAATTCCCCAAACGACACTATTAATTTCGCCGTTTATTGCTTCGACACTTTTTAAAAACTGTTCCATTTTTAAAACTCCTTGTTTTTTTAAAAAATAAAACCGAACTGAAAAAGCAGTTCGGCAAAAGTACAGAAAAATAAAAACTAATCTTTGTCCTTTTGCCTGAGAGATTAACGGTTAAAAACCGCCTTGCCCCTTCGGCATCTGATTTAACAGAATTCTCCAAAGTGCTATCAGTTCACAGTCGCTTTTACTTCTGCAAACATCACATAGCTTATTCAATTATTTATCAGTATAACACATAAAATGCAAATTTCAAGTGTTTTTTGAAATTTTTTGTTGACATCTAAAAAAAATGGTAGTATTCTTAAAAAATAAAATATATATTATTATGTAAAGGAGATACATATATGCTTAAATCAGAATATCTTAAAAAAGTATATGCTGACGTTGAGGCACGTAACCCCGGCGAAAAGGAATTCCACCAAACAGTTTACGAAGTATTGTCTTCTATTGAACCTGTTGTCGAATCCAACCCCGAATATCAAAAGTGGGGCATTATTGAAAGAATGGTAGAACCCGAAAGAATGATTACTTTCCGTGTTTCTTGGGTTGACGATAAGGGCGAAGTTCATGTTAACCGTGGCTTCCGCGTTCAGTTTAACTCTGCAATTGGTCCTTACAAGGGCGGTTTACGTTTCCATCCTTCAGTTAATGCAAGTATCATTAAGTTCTTAGGTTTCGAACAAACCTTTAAAAACTCTCTTACCAGTCTTCCCATGGGCGGCGGTAAGGGCGGTAGCGACTTTGACCCCCGTGGCCGCAGCGATGGCGAAATTATGCGTTTCTGCCAAAGTTTTATGACCGAGCTTTCAAAGCACATCGGTGCTGATACCGACGTTCCCGCAGGCGACCTTGGTGTAGGCGCTCGTGAAATCGGCTACCTCTACGGTCAGTACAAGCGTCTTCGTAACGAATTTACAGGCGTTCTTACCGGTAAGGGTCTTCCCTATGGCGGTTCTCTTATTCGTCCTGAAGCAACCGGCTTCGGCGCTGTTTATTACGTAGACGAAATGCTCAAATCTTTCGGCGATACCATTAAGGGCAAAACCTTTGCAGTTTCCGGCTTTGGTAACGTTGCTTGGGGTACTGTTAAAAAGGTTACCGAGCTTGGCGGTAAGGTTGTTACCATTTCCGGTCCTGACGGTTACGTTTATGACGAAGACGGTATCAATACCGACGAAAAGATTGAATTTATGCTTTCAATGCGTTCTTCAGGTCGTGACAAGGTTAAGGATTATGCTGACAAATTCGGCGTTCCTTACTTTGAAGGTCAAAAGCCCTGGGGCACCAAGGTTGACATTATTATGCCTTGCGCAACCCAAAACGAAGTTGACGTTAAAGAAGCTGAACAAATTATTGCTAACGGCGTAAAGTATTATGTTGAAGTTTCTAACATGCCCACCACTAACGAAGCAGTTGCACTTCTTAAAGCAAACGGCGTTACCGTTGCTCCTTCAAAAGCAGTTAACGCAGGTGGCGTTGCAGTTTCAGGCCTTGAAATGAGCCAAAACTCAATGCGTTACAGCTGGACCGCTGAAGAAGTTGATGCAAAACTTAAGCAGATTATGAAGAACATCTTCTCGGCTTCTCTTAACGCTGCTGAAAAATACGGTATGAAAGGTGACTTGGTTGCAGGCGCTAACATTGCAGGTTTTGAAAAGGTTGCAAATGCTATGCTCGCACAAGGTGTTGCATACTAATTCATAATTCATAATTCGGAATGCGTAATTAACGCACCCAACTTTTGTTGGGTGCGTTTTTTAATAACAAATAAGAAAGAATAAAGAATAAAATCGGTGTGCCAAAGGCACAAATGTAGAGCGTTTTTAAGACACTTTTTTATATTTCAGTTATACCATAATCTCCAATATTTATAATCGTCAAATTATTACGTTTCGCTTTTTTTACAAAAGTATATGTATTTGAAAATGTATGCCTTAAATAACATATCATATATTGTGATTTTTTAATCATAAACATGTTACGTTTACTTATTGCGTACCTATTCGGTGTTTTTTCTAAAACACTTGGAAAAACAGTTTCATTGGTTAAATATTTATCTGTATTTTTTTGATTTAAATATGCTAATGTTACTCTTATCTCTATTGTGTGTTTTTTCTTTAAATCACATAACACACGATAAACTGAATCATCAAACATACCATTAGTGCCAACATAAAAAACATTAACATTTTTAAATAATATCAACTTTTCTATTTCAATATATAATTTCTCATAAACACTTTGCGGAAAATCTCTATGCCCAATAAATGTACACGCAAGCATATAATCACCACCGCCTATTTTAAGGGAATTTCCCTTAAAAGTCAATAAGGCATATTCCCTTAAGACATAATAATACTTGAGGTGATTATATGTTTGAACGAATTAGAAACTTACGTGAAGACCGTGATATACGTCAAGCACAAATGGCAGAATTCTTACAGGTGCATCAAACCACTTATTCCGATTACGAATTAGGCAATTTAAATATTCCTGTTGACGTACTTATAAAATTAGCAAAATTCTATGGTACAAGCATTGATTATCTTGTTGGCCTTACCAACAACCCCAATCCATATAAATAATTGTTCGCACTCAACTCTTGTTGGGTGCGTTTTTTTATTTCCGTCGCGAAGCGACACCTAACCTCTTACCTCTTACTTATTACCTAATATAATCCCTAACCGAAAAAATCGGTTGGGGGTTATATTTTGGACAAGTCGGTCATATCATCTATTGAGGTGACCAATGTGATAACCAACGATGCATTATCAAACGTGCTTTATGCTCTGCCACCCAAAATTAAGGGTGTGCTTTTTAATCTTTCCCCAAAAATTCAACAAAACGTGGCAGAAATTCGGCTACGCAAAAATTTGCCCTTGGCGCTTACCGTTAAAGGCGAAACTGTTTTTCCCACAACCGACGGACAAACCTGCTTTTCCATTTGCAACAAGCTTGTTTGTGTTAGCGAAGAAGACATAACCGACTGCTTTTACCGCTTGTGTGACGATTCGGTTTTTGCACACGAAAACGAACTTCGCGACGGTTTTATTATAATGCGAAACGGTTGCCGCGCGGGTATATGCGGTAAAATTTGTGACGGTGGTTGTGTTCAAGATATTACTTCAATTAATATACGTATAAGTCGTGAGGTTAAGGGCTGTGCCAAGGAACTTGTTTCGCAATATAGCGGTGGCGGCCTTTTAATCGCCGGACCGCCCGGTTGCGGCAAAACCACCCTGCTTCGAGATTTTGTTCGCCAAATTTCCAACGGACAGAATTGGCGAATTAGCCGCGTTGTAGTGGTTGATTCACGCGGCGAAATTTCGGGCGGAGGACAGCTTGATTTGGGTGTTGCCACCGACGTATTGCAAAGCGAAAACAAAGGCGGCGGTGTGGAAATTGCCCTTAGGACAATGTTTCCCGACGTTATTGCCTTTGATGAAATTGGGAATTTACAAGAATTAAATGCCGTTAGTCATTGTTTTTCGGCAGGTGTAAAAATTATAACAACCGCCCACGTAGAAAACCTTGCCGACCTTAAAAGCAGAAGAATTACACAACAGCTTTTGCAAAGCGAAGTCATTGACCAAATAGCAATTTTGCCGCGAATTATTGGCGAAAAAATTCAAGTCATTACCCCAAAGGAGCTTTACCGTGAGAATTTTGCTTAAAGCTTTAGGTCTTATTTTTATAATGATGGTTTGTACCGCTTTTGGCTTTTTAAAAGCGCTTGCACTTAAAAGCCGAGTTGACAGTTTGCAACAAATTAAAAACGGTCTTTTAAAGCTTAAAGAACAATTGCGGCTTCATAAAGGCAACAAACAGCAGTTACTTAAAAACTGCTTTCCCGTATTTCAAAATCTTTTGGGGCTAAGCCGAAGTGATAAAACCCTTTGGGATGATTTTATAACCGACTTTGGTAAAGGCGACACAAAGCAAGAATTTGAACGTTGCAATGCATTTATTGCACTTTACGACAACGCATTGCTTCAAGCCAAAACCGAATGTGAAAAGCAACAAAAGCTTTACAAGGCACTTGGTATTTTAAGCGGTCTTTTTATTTGCATTTTCTTTTTGTAAATTGTAGGTGAATTATATGGATGTTGATTTTATTTTCAGAATTGCCGCTATCGGCATAATTGTTACGGTTTTAAATCAGGTGCTTATACGTTCGGGACGTGAAGAACAAGCAATGCTTACCACACTTGCGGGACTTGTTGTAGTACTTTTAATGGTGGTAAATGCAGTTGCTGACCTTTTTACCACCGTTAAAGATTTATTTGGACTTTAATATATGGAAATATTTAAAATAACAATTATTTGTGTTATAGCAGCGGTTTTTTGCCTTTTTGTTCGCGCACAAAGGCCGGAATTTTCTATTTTAACCGCAATTGCCACCGCCACGATTGTGCTTATATTAATCTTCACTTCCCTAACGTCCCCTATTAACGCCCTTTTGCAAAAGCTTGAAGGTTATGGTATTGAGCTTTCATATTTTAAGATCGCGCTTAAAGCACTTGGCATTGGCTACGTTGCGGGTTTTTCGGCAGATATTTGTCGCGATGCGGGACAAACGTCCTTAGCAACCGTTGCCGAAATTGCAGGAAAATGCGGCATATTTTTGCTATCACTGCCGCTTGTTGTTAATATTGTAGACTTGGCATTGGAGTTTGTAAAATGATTAAAAAAGCAGTTGTAACGGTTTTAATTATGCTTTGTTTTGTCACATTTGTTTCGGCAGAAGAAACTGATTTTTATAAAGAGCAGTTAGAAAACAGCGGTATAAATGAAATTGAAAATTACGTACCCGATACTGCTAAAGATTTTCTTGACGATTTTGAAATTAACCTTAAAGACAACAATTGGGTTAATTCACTTACAACCGAAAATGCTTTTTTACATATATGGAACTTTATTAAAAGCGGAGCTACCGCACCTTTAAAAACTTTTGGCATAATTTTAGCACTTATAATTTTAAATGCAATAATTACAACTTCATTAAAAGACAATATGACCGACACCGTAACCTTTGCCACCGTTTTGGCGGTTTGCGCCGCACTTTTAACCCCAATTTACACCGTTATAACCGCCACAGTAGAAGCGCTAAAGGGTTGCGCCAACTTTATTGGTGCATTTGTACCGATTTTTGCCGCAATTGTGGCGGCAAGCGGTAAAGCATTATCTTCGGTTTCGATGAGTGGAGTTTTACTTATAGCGGCAAATTTGGTAACCCTTATTGCAAATTACGCGGTTATTCCCCTTATGAGTGGACACCTTTCCTTAAGCATTGCTTCCTCGGTTTCCCCTTTACTTCAAAACACAAATCTTGCAAACGGGGTTAAAAAGCTTTCTCTTTGGGTAATGGGATTTATCTCTACAATGTTTATTGGTGTTTTAAGTATTCAAACGGTTGTAAATTCTTCGACAGACAGCTTAACACTTCGCACCGCCAAATTTATTGTTGGCTCAACCGTACCTGTTGCAGGCGGAGTTTTGTCCGAAGCGCTTTCCACGGTTACCGCTTCCCTTTCGCTTTTGCGTTCAAGCGTTGGTATTTGGGGTGTGCTTATATGCGCTTTAACCTTTTTACCGATAATAATCGAGCTTCTTATATGGCGGTTAGGACTTTGGGCGCTTTCGTTTTTTAGCGATACGTTTTCGGTTAATAAAATTTCCACACTTTTTAAAAGTGTAGATTCGGTACTTTCGGTATTGGTTGGCGTAGTTTTGCTGACTGCGGCAATGTTTACCATTTCGTTAACGGTGGTTGTTTTAGGCGGTAAAAGCATATGAACTATTTAAGCTCATTTTTTATTTCGTTTTGTGTGTCTGCCATATTTATTGGCGCTGTTTTTATTCTTTGCCCCGGCGGACAAATGTCTAAACCGGTAAGATTTGTTTTTAGTTTGGTTTTTACCTTGGTTATTGTTTCAGCCGCTTTAAAAATAAATTTTGATTTTGATTACACACCACCAAACGACAAAAAGCAAGAAATTACTCAAACAATTGATGTGTCTTCGGCAATTTACGTTTATTCTAACTGTCTGAAAGCCCAAAAAATTGATTTTAGCGAAATTTCAATTTCGACGACTAAAACCGACGACGGTAGCATAGTAATTAGTAAGGTTTTAATATTTTCAAAAGAAGAAAAACAAAAAATTATAAATGCTCTGTCAGAGATTGCACAAAATATTGAGGTTGAAGTCGTAAATGAATGAACAAATTAAAAAATATTTAGAAAAACTAAAAAACCCACGCGTTTTAGTCATTATTGGAGTTATAGGCATTGCGCTTATTTTTTTGTCGTCGTTTGGTACAAGTAAGGACCAAGCGCCTAAAAATACCGAAGTTTTTTCGGTAGAAGAATATAAAGCAGAGCTTGAAAAAGATATTGAAAAACTTGTTAAAAGCATTTCGGGCAGCAGAAAGGTTACAGTTGTAATCACTTTGGAAAGCAGTATTAACTTTCAATATGCCGACACGCTAGAAAAAGCCGATGAAACCAAAAAGCAAACCGACGAATCTACCGAAAAAAGCGAACACAAACAAGGGTATATAACCATTAAAAATGCCGACGGAAGCGAACAAGCAATTTTAATTTCACAGCAAATGCCCGAAATACGCGGAGTGGCAATAGTCTGTGCCGGTGGCGACAATGCCACGTTAAACGAAAAAATTCAAAACGCCGTTACTTCGGCTTTGAATATAACATCTAAACGAGTATACATAGCAGGAGGCAATTAAAATGAAAAAAGGCAAGGTTTTTGGTAAGGGGCAAATTGTGGTAGGTGTTATGATTTTAGCACTTGCTGGAGCAATTTGGTTAAATACAAAATATCTTCCAACTTCCACAAAATATTTAGGCGAATCGACCTATGTAGATAACGGTAAAAGTGAAGCGGTCCAAACGGGAGCCCCCGCAAGTGATTACTTTACCACCGCAAAAGACGACCGTGAAAAAGCAAGAAAGTCTGCCATTGAAGAAGCCGAAGAGCTTTTAAAAAGTGCAAAGCTTACCGATGAAGATAAAAAATCGGCATTGGCGCTAATCGAAAAAATAACAAAAAACACCAACAACGAAATTAATATTGAAAACCTGCTTAAAGCAAAAGGTTTTACTCAAGCACTTGCCGTGATAAGCGATGACGAAATAAACATAATTGTAAAAAGTGACGGGCTTACTACTGCAAACACACTGCAAATACAAGATATTGTAACAAACCAAACCGATATTTCACTTTCTAAAATTAAAATTATTCCAATTAAATAAAAATTGTGTTGTGTTATGAAAAATTTGTGTTATAATAGGAATAAGGGCAAAGTGTTTATTGCCGACTTATACACCAAGAAGTTTTATACGGAGGTTACACAAATGGCAGATAATGCAACAAAACTTTCAATAAATACAGAAGTACTTAGAAAAATGGCTGAAATTGCTACACTTGAAGTTGAAGGTGTGGCTTCCATTGCTAAAAAGAATTATGACCTTAAAGACGCTGTTAAAGCAAAAGGTCCGCTTCAAGGCATTAAAATTGAAAGCGTAAACGGCGCGCTTGAAATTGGTATTTTTATTACTGTTAATAAAGAAGCAAATGTAAAGGACGTTGCTGATAAGGTTCAGAAAAACGTTAAAGACAAAATCCAAACAATGACCGGTACCGCAGTAACACGCGTTAACGTTGTTGTGGCTGACATTGTTTTCAACAATGAAACAACCGAAGAAGAATAATTTAAACAAACAAAAACCCTGCTTTAAAAGCAGGGTTTTATTTTTTACGATTTTGCGCGACGTTTTTTCCAAACAGATGGTGAAAATAAAATAAGCATTGGGAAAATTTCAAGTCGGCCAAGCAGCATTGCAACCGAAAGCGCAACTTTTGAAACATATGAAAATACCCCATAATTACCCATTGGCCCAACAAGCGATAACCCAGGACCAACATTATTGAAGCACGCCGCCACCGCAGATATACTTGTTTCGAAATCAAACGGTTCAAACAGAACAACGAACAAAATCGAAACGAAGCAAATAAAATATACTGCAAAATAAACAAGAACACCCGTAAGCGTATCGTTATCAACCTTTTTACTCTCAAAACGAACCGCCTCGGTTGAACGAGGGTGTATCATATGTTTAACACCTGATTTAACGCGCTTAAATAACAGCACCACGCGCGAAATCTTAAGTCCGCCCGCGGTTGATCCTGAACATGCCCCGATAAACATTAGAATGAATAAAATTCCTTTTGACAGACCGGGCCATAAATTAAAATCCGCCGTAGAATAACCTGTAGTAGTCATTATTGATGAAACCTGAAATGCCGCATTGCGAAGTGCTTCAGCGAAATTTGTTGACATACTGTAAATATTATAGGTAATGAGTGCAGTGGCTCCTGTAAACAAGCAGATATAAGTCCAAAGCTCCTCACTTTTAACAGCCGAGCGTAGCTTGCCGACCAGCAAAAGATAATAAAGGTTAAAATTTATACCAAAGAGTAGCATAAAAACGGTTATTACCCATTGCAAATACGGACTATATGAAGCGATACTGTCATTTTTTATACCAAAGCCACCCGTACCCGCGGTACCAAAACTGTGCACCAATGAATCAAACAATGGCATTCCGCCGAAAAGCAAAAAAACAACCTCTATTACTGTAAGTACAATATATATCAAATAAAGCTGCTTTGTCATAACACGAAGCTTTGGTGTAAGCTTACCAACACTATGACCGGGCATTTCAGCACGAATTATATGGATAGACCGTCCCGAATCAGTCGGTAAAATAGCAACCACAAGCACAAGTATTCCCATGCCGCCAACCCAGTGGGTAAGGCTTCGCCACATTGAAGTGCTTTTGGAAAGCACTTCAACATTACCAAGTATGGTTGCACCCGTTGTGGTAAAACCGCTGACCGTTTCAAAAAAAGCATCAATAAAATTGGGTATTTCCCCACTTATAACAAAGGGAAGTGCACCCACGGCTGAAAGCAACACCCATGAAAGCGCAACGATTACAAAGCCTTCCTTTGCGAAAAATGTCTTGTCACGCGATTTATTAATTAAAGTTAATGCAAAGCCTAAGACCAAAGCCACAAAAATAGTTATTAAAAATGCTAAAAAGCATTTTTCACCATATATAAGTGAAGTGACAAGCGGTATAAACATTATTGCCGCTTCAAGCTGTAAGATTTGGCCAAGCATATAAAAAATTACCTTACGATTCATAATTTAATCACCTTATAATATCTGACAAATTATTAATTCGTTGATTGGCAGCCAAAATCACAACCTTATCCCCTGACAAAAGCACATCGTCACCAGAAGGAATAATGGTCTTTCTTTCGCGGATAATGCCTGCGATAAGTATGTTTTCCTTAAGTTTTAACTGCTTAAACGGAACATTTAAAAAGTCCAGACCGTCCTTTACGGCAAATTCCAAAGCCTCAACCTTGTCATCCATGAGCTTGTAAAGAGTTTCAACGCTGCTGCCCTGTGAATTTTCAAGCGCTCTTGCATAACGAACGATAGTGTTTGAAATGGTCTTACGTGGAGAAACCACCGTATCAAGTCCCCAATGCTCTGCCAAAGGAATAAGCTCCTGCCTATTTATTTTGGCAATAACCTTTGGCACTTTTTTAGAATATGCATAGGACGAAATTAGAATATTAAGTTCATCAAGACCAGTCAAAGCGATTACCGCATCTACTGATGTAAGACCCTCTTCAATTAAAACCTCCTGCGAAGCACCATCACCGCAAACAACCAAAACCTTGGGCAAATCCTCGGTTAATTCTTCGCACTTATTACGGTTCTTTTCAATGATTGTTACAGAGTTTCCAACTGATGATAAGCGTTTTGCAAGATAAACAGCAGTTTTACTACCTCCCAAAATCATAACCTTTTTAGCCGATGATTGCTTCATGCCCATTTCGCTGAAAAGACGTAAAATTTCAGCAAAAGATGCGGTAATACCAATTTTATCCCCCGCCATAATAGTAAAATCACCATGAGGAATATAAGCATCTTCCCCACGCTTAACAGCGCAAATAAGAAATTTGGCCTTAAATTTGTTGCGAAGTTCATAAATTTTAAGACCGTCTAAAGCCGAGCCCTCCCTAACCTTAAATTCAACAATTTCAAAGTTTCGTGCCGAAAAGTTTTCAATTTTATCCGCATTGGGAAGCTTTAAAAGATTAAAAACCTCGTGAGCAGCCATAAGCTCAGGGTTTATTATAAGCGAAATTTCGAGCTGCTGACGCATAAAGCTTAGGCTTTTATCATTATATTCAGGATTTCGAACACGGGCAACAGTATTTTCAACCCCCATACGTTTTGCTAAAAAACAAGTGAGCATATTTATCTCATCTGACGAGGTTGTGGATATAATCAAATCGTTACTTTTAGCATTTGCTTCCTGTAAAACATCACTATCCGCACCGTTACCGCAAACGCCAATAACATCATATATATTAGTTAACTTTTGTATTACTTCAGGGTTAGTATCGATAGCAGTAACATCATGTCCTTCAGCGACCAAATTCGCCAAAATTGTTGTGCCGATTTTACCACAACCGTTTACAATAATTTTCATACCGTTCTCCCTTAAAATCAAACTATAAAATTATTTTAACATTTTTTAGTACATATTACAATATCTTTTTATCTTATTGAATTTGCAATTAATTTAATGTATAATAAGAGCATACTAAAAAACGGAGATGATATTATTAAACAAAAAGGTATAAACCATTTGCAGATTATTGCACTTGGTTATTTGTCTGTTGTTTTTATTGGCTCTATTCTTTTAATGCTGCCAATTTCAACCTCAAGCGGCGAATCGCCATCACTTTTGACTGCTGTTTTCACTTCGGTTTCCGCATCTTGTGTTACAGGGCTTGTCGCACAAAATACCTCAACCTATTGGTCTTTATTTGGACAAATAGTTATATTATCATTAATTCAACTTGGCGGTTTAGGTTATATGACTATTGCCACCTTTTTCTACCGTTTGGTAATTCGAAAAAAGGGTCTTCGTGAAAAAGTTATGATGGCTGAAACCATTAATACAACCCGCCTCAATAATTTTTCAAGTCTTATCAAAAAAATCATACTCGGAACATTTTTGTTTGAAGGTATGGGCGCAGCGCTTTTATCTATAAGTTTTATCAAACATTTTGGTGTGGTAAAAGGCATTTATTTTGCGGTTTTCCATTCAATTTCTGCCTTTTGTAACGCGGGGTTTGACCTTTTGGGTGAAAATACGCCTTTTGTTTCCCTTATGGATTTCAGTAACGATTATATCGTCATTTTAACCATTTCCGCCCTTATTATAATAGGAAGTCTTGGCTTTTTGGTTTGGGACGATATCACACTTAAACGCTTCAACCTTAAAAAGCTTAATCTTCATAGCAAAATAGTACTTTCAGTATCGGCCTTTCTTGTTTTTGCGGGCGCTGTACTTTTCTTTATTTTTGAATATAACAATCTTTTAAAAGATATGCCCCTTGGTCAAAAACTTTTAAATGCATTTTTTGCATCGGTTACGCCTAGAACAGCAGGCTTTAACAGTATTGATATGGCAACACTTTCACCATCATCAGTACTGCTTACAATTTTTCTTATGTTTATCGGTGGTAGTTCGGGCTCAACCGCGGGCGGTGTTAAAACAACCTCCATATTTGTTATTATTGCATTTGCATTTTCTACCATTCGCGGTAATGACGAGGTTGCGGTTTTTGGCAAAACTATTAAGACTGATTTTCTTAAAAAAGCAATTTTAATTATTACAATTAATCTAACACTTATCATTTGTGCAACCCTTATTATTTGCAGTGTTGATAATATTTCCTTGTCATACGCTTTACTTGAAACCGTTTCAGCAATGAGCACCGTTGGTTTAACAGCAGGTATCACCACCTCACTTTCAGCCGTTTCTAAAGTTGCGCTTATGTTCTTAATGTTTTGCGGTAGAGTTGGCAGTGTTTCGTTTGCAAGTGCACTATTTGAAAAACGCGTTAATCCGCCTATTTCCTACCCTGCGGAAGCAATTACTGTTGGTTAATTAAAGGAGTAAATTATGAAATCATTTTTAATTATTGGTATGGGATCACTTGGTCACCACTTGGTTGCCGAGCTAGATAAACAAAGCTGTGAAATTATGGCAGTTGATATGAACGAAGCAAAGCTTGAAGGCCTAAAAGCCACCTTTAAAAATGTTGTATCAACCCCCGTTTGTGACTGTACAAACCGTGCCGTTTTACAGGGTCTTGGTGTTGAAGATTTTGACGTTTGCTTCGTTTGTATTGAGGATTATTTTCAAGCCTGCCTTGAAATTACCGATTCACTTAAAGAACTTGGCGCAAAAAAGGTTTACAGCACCGCCAACCGCGATATTGAAGAAAAATTCTTACTTCGCAGCGGGGCTGACCGTATAATCTACCCCGAACGTGATATTTGCCGAAAAATTGCAGGGGTTGAATGCTCACAGAACGTATTTGATTATATAAATCTTGCCGACAATTATTCAATTTTTGAAATTTCCGCACCTAAAAAATGGCATGGTAAAAACGCTATTCAGCTTGCTATTCGCAACAAATACAATATAAATATTATCGCTTATAAAAGTAATGATAAAATTGTGCCGTTTAATGCTAATTACATCTTTAATGAAAATGAGCACCTTTTAGTGCTCGGGTCTAATGAAGATTTAAAAAAGATTACAAAATAGCAAAAAGCCTTCCCACACGGGAAGGCTTTTAATTTTAATCAAAAAAATCTTTAACTTTGTCCATAAAACTTTTTTGAGTTTTATAGTTTTTATCACTTGACGAGCTTTGGAAACTTCTAAGAATTTCTTTTTGTTCGCGTGACAAATTCTTTGGAATTTCAACCACAATTTTAACGTATTGGTCGCCTTTACCCGAATAGTTAAGACGTTGTATACCCTTACCCTTAAGTTTAAATTCATCGCCGGGCTGTGTGCCTTCGTGAATGGTAAACTTAACCTTTCCGTCAAGGGTAGGTACCGTAATATCGGCACCCAAAGCCGCTTCGGCAAAGGTAATTGGAATTTCACAATAAACGTCGTAACCGTTACGGTGGAAAATTGGGTGCGGACGCACGTTAACGTTAATTCTTAAATCGCCTGAGGGTCCACCGTTTACACCGCTGTCCCCCTTGCCGCGAAGATTAATTACCTGACCGTCGTCAATACCTGCGGGAATTTCAACAGTTTCTTCAACAGTGTGACGAATTCTGCCCTTACCGTTACAACGACTGCATGGGTTTTCAATAACCTTACCGCTGCCGTGACAATGGTTACAAACAGTTTGCGTTTGGAACACACCAAAAGGTGTGCGCTGTGCAGAAGTAACCTGACCGCTTCCGTGACAAACAGGACAGGTTTTAGAAGTAGTACCCTTTTGAGCACCGCTACCACCACATTCATCACAGGTATCAATTTTGGTAACTTTTACAGTTTTAGTGCAACCCTTTGCCGCTTCTTCAAATTAAATATTAACCGCGGCAGATGCATCATTACCGCGGCGGGGTGCATTAGGGTTTGAACGACGGCCACCGCCGCCGAAACCACCGCCGAAAAAAGAACCGAAAATATCGCCCAAATCGCCAAAGTCACCGAAATCGCCGTTAAATCCGCCGCCACCGTAACCGCCATAGCCACCGCCGGCGCCAAAATTGGGATCTACACCTGCGTGACCGAATTGGTCGTAACGGGCACGTTTTTCCTTGTCGGAAAGTATTTCATACGCTTCGTTAACTTCTTTGAACGACTTTTCTGCCTGAGCATCCCCCGGGTTTAAGTCGGGATGATACTTTTTAGCCGCTTTTCTATATGCTTTTTTTAGCTCGTCTTCGCTGGCCCCACGGTCAACGCCCAAGACTTCATAATAATCTCGTTTATTATCAGCCAAAATAATTCTCCTAAAAATCGTTGCCTTGCAACGCTTAAAGTAATATGTAATAAGTAATAGTGAATAAGTTCGGTGCGCTCAAAGAGCGCTTTATATATTGTTTGCAAAGCAAACGCCTTACCTTTTCACTATTCACTATTATCTTTTCACTTACAAATAATTATTCCCCTGAATAATTATTTGTTATCGTCAACGTCTGTAAAGTCAGCGTCGTAAACGTTATCGCCACTTGCCTGTTCGCCATTGGGTTGACCCTGTGCTGCCTGTTGCTGTTCAGCGGCCGCCTTATAAATTTTTTCACTTACAGCATAAATTTCTTTTTGAAGTTCTTCCTGCTTTGCTTTAATAAGGTCAATGTCTTCGCCCTTAACTGCTTCTTTAAGTGCATCTTTAGCAGCGTTAATCTTATTTTTTTCATCTTCACTAATCTTGTCGCCAAGGTCGGTAAGAGTTTTTTCAGTTGTATAAATCATTTGGTCGGCATTATTGCGAACGTCAACTGCTTCACGACGTTTCTTGTCTTCTGCAGCATATTCTTCAGCTTCCTTAACTGCCTTATCAATATCATCCTTAGACATATTGGTGTTTGAAGTAATGGTAATGTTATTTTCTTTGCCTGTACCAAGGTCTTTTGCGGAAACATGAACAATACCGTTAGCGTCGATATCGAAGGTTACTTCAATTTGGGGTACACCACGGGGAGCAGATGCAATACCGTCAAGGTGGAACACACCAAGAGTTTTGTTATCGCGTGCAAATTCGCGTTCGCCTTGAAGAACGTGTACTTCAACAGAGGTCTGACCGTCAGCCGCGGTAGAGAAGATTTGCCTCTTCTTAGCGGGGATGGTTGTGTTTCTATCAATAATCTTTGTAGAAATTCCGCCCATAGTTTCAATACCTAATGAAAGAGGTGTAACGTCTAAGAGAAGAAGACCCTTAACGTCGCCGCCTAAAACACCTGCTTGAAGTGCCGCACCGAGTGCTACGCATTCGTCGGGGTTAATACCCTTAAAGGGTTCTTTGCCCATAAAGTTTTTAACTGCTTCTTGTACAGCGGGAATTCTTGAAGAACCACCAACCATCAATACCTTGTTGATTTCGCCCTTTTGAAGACCCGAGTCAGAAATTGCCTGACGAACAGGAGCCATTGTTGCTTCAACCAAGTCGGCAGTAAGTTCGTTAAACTTAGCACGGGTTAAAGTGGTTTCGAAGTGCTTAGGACCTGTAGAGTCTGCAGTAATAAAGGGAAGGTTAATATCAGTAGAGGTCATGCCAGAAAGGTCAATTTTTGCCTTTTCAGCAGCTTCCTTAACACGTTGCATAGCCATTTTGTCGTTTGAAAGGTCAATGCCCTGTTCTGCCTTGAAGGTAGAAACGATATAATCCATAATGCGTTTGTCAAAGTCGTCGCCACCGAGCCTGTTGTTACCTGCGGTTGCCAAAACTTCTTGAACACCGTCGCCCATTTCAATGATAGATACGTCGAAGGTACCACCACCAAGGTCATAAACCATAACCTTTTGGTCGTCTTCCTTATCAATACTATATGCAAGTGCAGCTGCAGTAGGTTCGTTAATAATACGTTTCACTTCAAGACCTGCAATTTTACCGGCGTCTTTAGTTGCTTGACGTTGAGCGTCGGTAAAGTATGCGGGAACGGTAATTACAGCTTCGGTTACTGTTTGACCAAGATAGCTTTCAGCGTCGGCCTTTAACTTTTGAAGAATAATAGCAGAAATTTCTTGAGGAGTATACTTCTTATCGTCGATAGCAACGGTGTTTGAAGTACCCATATCACGCTTGATAGAGCTGATAGTTCTGTCAGGGTTAGTGATTGCCTGACGCTTTGCAACCTGACCTACCATTCTTTCACCTGTTTTTGAAAATGCAACAACCGAAGGTGTAGTTCTGCCGCCTTCAGCATTTGCGATTACAACTGCTTCGCCGCCTTCCATAACAGCAACGCAAGAGTTTGTTGTACCTAAGTCAATACCAATAATTTTACCCATAATAATTTTTTCTCCTTTTTAAAATATATAAATGTTTTAATTTGCTACCTGAACCATGGCAGGTCTTATAACTGTTGAGCCAATTTTATAACCTTTTTGTAAAACCTGTGTAATGGTGTTTTCACCGACGGCTTCGTCTTCAATGTGCATTACCGCCTCGTGAAATTCGGGATTAAACGTATCGCCAACCTTTGCGATTTCTTCAATTCCCAAATTGTCAGCAGTTGATTCAAACTGCTTAACTATCATTTCAATGCCCTTAACGTAATCCTCACTTCCCTTTTCGACAAGTGCAGCACGATCAATGTTGTCAAGAATTGGCAAAAGTTGTTTTATAAGACCCGCTTTTGCAAATTCAGCAACCGATGCTTTTTCACGCTCGGTGCGTTTTTTGAAATTATCAAATTCAGCCGCGGTGCGAAGCAATAAATCATTCTTTGCATCAAGCTGGGCTTTCAAATTTTCAATTTCAATATCTTTTTTATTTTTCTTTTTTTCTGTTTTTATGTTTTCCTTATTTTCTTCCACGAAATCAATCCTCCATATCTTTTTGCGCCTCTGAAATAAGGGTGCCGAGTTTTTCAGCAATATATTCAATACTTGGAATAATGCGTTCGTAGGAAATTCGTTTAGGACCTAAAACTGCAATATAACCACGGTATTTGTTGCCCGAATCAAAGCTTGCGGCGATTAACGTGTCGTTAAGCAATTCGCTGTAGCCACTGTCGCTACCAAAAATTACGCCCTTGCCCACCTTCTCAAACATTGCAATAATTGGGTCACGACGTTCAATAAGTGAAATAACGTTTCTTGCCGCCTGTTCATTTGAACTTATGTCGTAAAGTCGAGAAATTCCGCTTAAATCAACCGAAACGCTATCAATTTCGTTTACCGTTTCAAACACCGCGCTGAGCAGCGGCATTAAACTGAAGGCATCCATTCCTGCCAAAGCAATAACGCTTTGCATATAACCAAGCGTTAATTCCGACAAGGGTTTACGTTTTATTTTTTGGTCAACTATTTCATAAAACTTTTTATTAAGGTCATCGGTTATGTCTTGCGGTATACGCACAATGCGGTTTCGGGTACGACCGTCGTTTGTAATAACCAAAAGCATTAACGAATTTCGGCTAACACGCAAAAGCTCAACCCTTTTAACCGTTGCCTCGCTATTGGTCATAAGACAGCTTATAACGGGGTAGCCCGTCATATCTGAAAGTATTTTACCCACTGCCGACGGAATTTTTTCGGGAATTTCGGTAATATTTTCAATTTGCGAATCAATAAAAGCTTTATCGCTTTCACTTATTTCGCCGCTTGGCATAAGTTTTTTAACGTAAAACTGAAAGCCAAGACTTGTCGGTACACGACCTGCAGACGTATGCGGTTGCTCTAAAAGACCCAAATCACACAGTTCGCTCATTTCATTGCGAAGCGTTGCAGACGACGGGGCATTTTCGATAAGCTCGGTCAAAATTTTAGAGCCGACAGGTTCGCCGGTTTCAATATATGCTTTAACTATTGCCCTTAAAACCGCTTGTTTACGGGGTGTAAGCTCCAAAATTTTCACTCCTTCTCTGTTTTAGCACTCTCGCCTCTCGAGTGCTAACAACCTTATTATAACCTTAATTTTCCATTTGTCAATAGTTTTTCAAAAACTTTTTTGACTTTCCCTGACTTTTTTACAATTTGTTCATAATTTGGGGTTTAACGGGCTTACGCGATTAAATAATAAAGAAGAAAAAAATGTATGCCTTTGGCAAGATATATAAATAAAGTCGGCAAAGCCGACACCAATTTTTACGTGCTATACACGGCAAGGTTTTGGGGCACCCTTTCAAAATCTTTGATTTTGTCAAAGGGTCAAGTTCTTATTCTTTCTTATTTATTCTTTATTTTTGGGGCGTCAGCCCTACAAACTAAAATTCAAAACACAAAAATAAAAACCGCAGTGGTTTCCCACCGCGGTTAATTTTATTTCCCAACACAAAACTTTTTAAATATTTCGTCGGTTACAGCATTTGTAACACGTTTGCCCGTAAGTTCAAATAAAGCCGCTATCGCATCGTCAACACAAATGCCAACTGCGTCCATTGTAAGACCGCCCGTTAACGAATTAATAGCTTCTAAAACTGCGTCAAGCGCCCTTGCCGCACAAGCGCGTTGACGTTCGCCAATTAGCACCGCGCTGTCTGGGTTTAGGTTTGCCGCACCCGAAACCTCGGCAATTTTATTTGCAAGCTCGCTATAACCGGTTCCTTGCTTTGCCGAAATTTCTACAATGCAAAAACCATCAAACACCGACATATCAATTTTGTTTTCCAAATCGGTTTTATTTATTATTATAATTGTGTTTTTATTCTTAATACTTTCAATTAATTCAAGGTCATTGCTGTCAAGCGGGGTTGTGCAGTCAAACACTGCAAGCACAAGCTCCGCCAAATCAATGCGGTTTTTGGCTTTTTCAATACCAATACTTTCAACCTTGTCGTCGGTTTTATGAATGCCCGCAGTATCGGCAAGACGAAGCTTAATTTCCCCAACTGTCACGGTGTCCTCAATAACGTCACGCGTGGTGCCCGCAACTTCGGTAACAATTGAACGGTCAGCACCGCTTAACATATTCATTAAGGTGCTTTTGCCAACATTTGGTTTGCCAACAATAACGGTGTCGATGCCCTCGCGAAGAACACGTCCCGAATCGTAAGTGGAAAGCATTTCTTCTAATGCATTTTTTGCATTGTTAAGCATATTTAAAAAATTGTCGTAATCAAGACCTTCAATATCTTCGTCGGGGTAATCGGAATAAGCCGCAATTGAAGCATCGGCAGAAACTAAATCGGCCTCAATTTTATCAATTTTTTCACTCACTTTACCAATGTGCGCCGCGCGAGATAAACGAAGCTGTGCCTCGCTTTCGGCACCAATAAGTCCCATAATACTTTCGGCTTTGGTCAAATCAAGCTTACCGTTTAAGAAAGCACGCTTTGTAAATTCGCCTGGTTCAGCCATAAAGCAACCGTTTTCTAAAATAACACGAAGCACCGCTTTAAGCATTAATCGACCGCCATGCACCGAAATTTCTACAACGTCCTCACCCGTATAGCTTTGAGGATTTTTAAACACAAGCGCAACCGCATCGTCCAAAATTTTACCGTTTTCAACAATATTACCGTAAAGGGCGGAATAACCGCTTATTTCAGCTAATTTTTTACCCGACACACTTTTAAAAACCTTGTCGGCAACTGTAATGGCATCATCGCCCGAAATTCTTATAACACCTATTGACCCCTCACCTAAAGGCGTGGCAATAGCGGCAATTGTTCGTGACATTTCTTCACATCCTTTAAAAGACATTCTAACACACATATATATTTTTTTCAATTATAAAAATATGTGGAAAAAGCCTATGATATATGCTAAAATAAAATTAAAGGATTATTGGTGAGGTTATAGGAACATCAGCCCACCCAAAAGCTTAATGAAATGATGAAAGCCTGTAGCTCAAAAAAGTTACAGGCTTTTTATGTTAATTTTAAAATTTTTGTAAGATTTTGGGGTTATTTTTCGTCTATTAAGGTGAAAGGCCTTGAAACTTATGTAAGGGATGTGACATGGTGGAGGACAATAAAATAATAGAACTGTATTGGAAGCGTGATGAATCGGCAATTGATGAATCAAACAAAAAATACGGCAATTATTGCCGCACGATTGCTTATAACATTCTGCGTTCAAAGGAAGACTGCGACGAATGTGTAAACGACACCTGGCACAACGCATGGCGTGTGATACCGCCCGAGAAACCGAATAAATTACAGTACTTTTTCGGCCGCATTACCCGAAATCTTGCCCTTGACCGTTATGGCTATAACAAGGCGCAAAAACGAAACAACGACCTTGAAACCGCCATTGAAGAGTATTATGAATGTATTCCAAACAGCACAGTTTCGGTTGAAGATGAGCTCATTATTAAAAGGCTTATCAACGCATTTTTAGAAAGCCTTGATTCCCGTGCCCGCATTATTTTCTTGCGCCGTTATTGGTACGCATTAACCGTGCAGGAAATTGCCAAAAAAATGGGTATGTCCGAAAGTCACGTCAGTGTTATCTTACATAGAACACGAAACCAATTTAAAGATTATCTTAAAAAGGAAGGGATATCTGTATGAAAAAAGATAATTGGTTTAAAGCCTTAAATCTTACAGACGATAAATTTCTTGAAGAAGCAAACCCCAACGCAAAGATTATAAATTTTTCCAAAAAACGAATTGCATTATCAATAATTGCGGCGGCCGCCTGCTTTGTGCTCGTTTTTAGTAACCTTTGGTTGTTTATACCCTTTAACACCGACTTACCCGATGTTTCACGCTATTCAAGCAGCGAATATTACGGCATTATTCAAAAGCTGAATGTTTTAACCTTTGAAAAGCCGCAACACAAAAACAATTTTGAGGTTATAAAGAATAACATATTCGATTTTTTAAGCTTTGGCATAAAATATAACGGTGCGGCACCCGAATCCGCAATAGATATAACTGATGATTATGCCGACGAGAACACCACCTACGAAGAGGTAACCGATAATCAGGTTGAAGGCATAACCGAAGCCGACCGAATAAAACGCAGTGATAAACACATTTATTATTTGGATAATCATACCTTGCGCGTGTTCTCTATTGCAGGTATTAATTCTAAAGAGCTTGGAAGCATCGTACTTTATGACGATAAAGACTATTACCTTAATAAATGGGAATTTTATTTGTCAAAGGACTGTAAAACCGCAACCGTTATTACACAGTTTTATAACGAACAGAAACAGCTTTGCGTGGGTGTATTAGCCCTTGACGTAAGCAACCCCGAAAAGATTGTTGAGAAAAAACGCATAGAGATTACAGGCAGCTATATGTCTTCCCGCTTGACCGACGGAAAGCTTCTTTTATTTACCGAATTTGTTTTCAATAAAAATGATATTGACTTTGGTAATGAAAGCACCTTCTTACCGCAAATAAACACAGGCGACGGTATGAAAACCATTCCCGCAAGCTTTATTACATCCCCCGAAAAGCTTAACAGCACCCGATATACAATTGTAATGAAATTGGATGAAAAAACATTGGATTTCGAGGGCACTTCAGCATTTTTATCATATTCTGAAGACGTGTACGTTTCAACAGACAACATCTTCTTAACCCACGTTTTTGCCGACGTTGAAAATAATGAAAACGGTGAAAAAATCCGCAATTCTATGACCGAAATTTCCTGCCTTAGCTATAGCGGAAAAACTTTTGAAAATAAGGGCACGGTAACCGTTCGCGGATACGTTAAAGACCAGTGGAGTATGGACGAATATGAGGGCATTTTAAGGGTTGTCACAACAACCAATGCCACCACTGTTTACGAAAACCGTCACTCTGATGGTGAAAATGTATCGGCTGATATTTTAATGACGGCTACAGGTCAGTCTAACGCAAGCCTTTACTGTGTGGATTTAAAAAGCTTTAAGGTTGTTGCCGAGGTAAAAGACTTTGCGCCACCTTACGAGGAAGTGCAATCGGTCCGTTTTGATAAAACCACCGCCTATGTTTGCACCTCAATTGAAATGTCTGACCCTGTGTTCTTCTTCGACCTTTCCGATTTAAACAACATTACCTACAAGGATACCGGCACAATTGAAGGCTTTTCAAGTTCGCTTATAAACTTTGGAAACGGCAAGCTTTTAGGCATTGGCAGAGCTGACTGGAGCACCTTTAAGGTTGAAATTTATGAAGAAACTAACGATGGCGTTAAGGGCTTTTGCAAGTATGAACTGCAAAATGCAGATTATTCAACCGAATATAAATCTTACTATATTGACCGTAAAAATCAGCTTATAGGTCTTGGTATTAATAAGTATGATTCAAATGACGGTGAACGTCAAAAATATATCGTTCTTTACTTTGACGGATATAATCTTGTAGAGGTCGCAAACGTTTCTCTTAAAGGTGTATCTGAATTTCAGCGAGGCGTTTATATAGACGGATATATGTATATGTTCGGCGAAAACGATTTTAAGGTTCAAAAAATATTTTAACTGAATAAAAGAAATGGCGGCCGCTTTTGCGACCGCCGTTTTAAATAATAAAAAAGAGATGTGACCAAAGTCACATCTCTTTGTGTTGGCATCTACCTATTTTCCCGGGCAGCTTCCCGCCAAGTATCTTCGGCGCAAGCGAGCTTAACTTCCGTGTTCGGTATGGGAACGGGTGGACCCTCGCCGCAATCAACACCAACTATGTGTCGCCTCACGCGACTTTGCTATATTACCACACCTTTTTCACTTTGTCAAGCACTTTTTTAAAATTTTTTGAAATTTATCAAAAATAACATTGTTATTTATTTAACATTTTATATATTTATATATAATTTCCTATTTACAAAGGACAAAAAGTTTGTTATAATTACTTCGTATGAGAATATTTTTAATTTTGATCTCATTAAAAATTTTTTAGGAGGAATTTTCAATGGCCAGAAAGTTCAAAACTATGGACGGTAATAATGCTGCCGCTTATGTGTCTTATGCATTCACAGAAGTTGCCGGTATTTATCCTATTACCCCGTCCAGCCCGATGGCTGACTACGTTGACCAGTGGTCTGCTCAAGGCGTTAAAAACATTTTTGGTACAACCGTAAAGGGTTCCGAAATGCAATCTGAAGCAGGTGCTGCAGGTACAGTTCACGGCTCACTTAACGCAGGTGCTCTTACCACAACCTACACCGCTTCACAGGGTCTCTTACTTATGATTCCCAACATGTACAAAATTGCCGGTG
>JAZNJR010000064.1:0-17962 GCA_045578165.1 Acutalibacteraceae bacterium | reverse complement strand
GGAAATAAGCGGAGACCGGTACTTCCAAATTCTTTGGGAACTAACCATAATTTTGATACAAATGCACCCCCTTTTGAGGTTAAGGGTGCAAAGTTATTTTAGGGGGTGCATTTGACATATTTCTTTCTGATTTCGATTGCTCCCGATTCGCTTTTTTCAAAATAGCCATCAAAACAATAACAAGCATTCCACGCACGAACCTTGAATGTAAGATTTGTTAAATCAAGATGGGGGTATCCAAAGTAATTTCTCAAGTCATCATAAGAGATGTTATCAAGCAAAGATACTTCAATCTCTCCACCAAATCTGTTCTTTTCGTTTTCAAAAAATTCAATAGCTGCTTTCTCAGCGTTAGCAAAAGAAAGCGCATATTGTATCAATTCTTCTTTAGACGAAGTGTCACAATGTTGCGTTGCAAACCGCAAAAGATAGATATAGTAGTCATCCGGGAAATAATGAATTATGATCGGATCTGAAAACTGAATGTTTCTTATGTAAATAGTTTCAACATTATTTTCGACTTGAATGTCTACATCAAAATCCGAAAACAATTCTTTAATAAAAGAGAAATGCATACCCTCACCACCTTTTTTCTTCATTATACCACAAAAACAAAATAACCGCAACTTGTATCAAAGTTGCGGTTATTTGCTGGCGGAGTAGGAGAGACTTGAACTCTCGCACCGGGGTTTAGCCGGCCTACGCCCTTAGCAGGGGCGCCTCGTCACCAACTTGAGTACTACTCCAAATTGCTAAACGCTGTATTGCGATATTAAACTTTACATATTGAAGTTGTCTCCTCGGCCACGTCCCTCTTGCGGTAAACGAAGACTCAATGCTACCGCATTTCGCTTTTCGACCGCTGCGCCATTTAATACTCGCTTCATCTGCCACAGGCAGCGCTCGTATTAAAAGCCCGTCACCAACTTGAGTACTACTCCAAATTGCTAAACGCTGTATTGCGATATTTAAAAAAATGGCGGAGAGGAAGGGATTCGAACCCTTGTGGCTTGCGCCAAACGGTTTTCAAGACCGCCTCGTTATGACCGCTTCGATACCTCTCCGTGCGACTATGCTATTTTAACACAATTAAATTTAAATGTCAACCATTATTTTAAGAAAAAACAGCAGGTCTATTCCCTGCTGTTTTTAAATGTTTAAAATTAATACTGCAACGTTAAAATACACAATTAACGATACCGCATCTACAATCGTTGTAATAAACGGACTAGCCATTACTGCAGGGTCGGCGCCGCATTTCTTGGCAATTATAGGTAAAACCGAGCCAACAACCTTTGCAACTATTACTGCAATAAATAATGTAACTGAAACAACCAAAATTTCCTGAATGTGTCTGCCAGGGTCAAAATTATGGAAAATTAGGTAATCAATTAAATACATTTTCGCAAAATTTACAACCGATAAAACCGCACTGCAAACCAAAGCAACACGAAGCTCTTTCCAAATCACGTGAAAAACATCAGAAAAATCAACGTCGCCTAGCGATAGCGCACGAATAATCGTAACAGACGACTGACTACCGCCATTACCCGCTGTATTCATAAGCATTGGAATAAAAGCAATAAGTGCAGGTACAAAGGTTAGCTTTTCTTCAAAGCTTGAAATAATTGCGCCTGTAAAGGTTGCAGAAATCATAAGAATCATTAACCAAAAGATACGCGATCTAAAGGTTGAAAAAACACCTGTTTTTAAGTATGGCTTATCAGATGGCGAAATTGCAGCCATTTTTTCAATGTCTTCGGTTGCGGCTTCTTGAATAACGTCAATTGCGTCGTCGACAGTTACAATACCAATAAGACGGTTTTCAGTATCAACAATTGGAAGGGCCATAAAGTCATATTTTTCAAACATTGCCGCAACATCTTCTTTGTTATCAAGCGTGTTTGCAAAAATAATGTTTTCTTCCATTATATCGTCAATAATTGCGCTGGGTTCATTTAAAAGCAAATCTTTTACCGATACAATACCAATGAGATGACGTCTAGCATCTGTAACGTAGCAAGTGTATATCATTTCGCTGTCAACACCGCGTTTACGAATACGCTCAAATGCATCAGCCACAGTCATTGACTTTTTAAGGTCAATATATTCGGTGGTCATAATACTTCCCGCGCTATCATCGGGGTATGCTAAAATTTGATTTATTATCTTTCTTGTTGCAGCATCGGTTTGCTTTAAAATACGCTTTGCTACGCTTGCGGGCATTTCTTCAATAATATCAACTGCATCATCTATAAATAGCTCGTCAAGGACTGATTTAAGCTCTTTATCGTTAAATTTAGTAATTAAAAACTCTTGACTGTCACTTTCCATATATGTGAAAACATCCGCCGCAAGTTCTTTAGGCAAAATTCTAAAAACAACCGGTAAATCTTTTTCTTCAATTTCATCAAGAATAAGTGCAATATCGGCAGGATTAATTTCTGATAAAACTTGTTTTAATGCTTGAAATTTTTTGTTTTGAATAAGTTGTAAAACTTCTTCTTGTAAAGCTAACAATTCTTCATTCATAAATTAACCCTCCCTTAAATAAAATAATCTCCGTTAAGTATTTTTTATAACGGAGATTTTTACATAAAAATTTTAACACTTCATTTCCCTTTTGTCAATCTATTTTAATATTTAACAAATGTGCAATACCAGGTATACTTTCGCCTTGCATTGACGATGTTGGCGACATTAATGCACCGGTTGATACAAAAAGTATATTTTTAAACTGATTTTCTTCAAAACGATGCATTACAAATGATGCTAAAATTGTAGCCGAACAACCACAACCTGAACCCCCGGCATGAACGTCTTGTTCTTCTTTGCTAAAAATAATATTGCCGCAGTCGGCATGTCTGCAACGAAGGTCATACCCCTCTTTGTCCATCAGTTCATATAAAAGTTCAGTACCCACTCTACCGAGGTCGCCTGTATATACAATGTCATATTCTTGGGGGCTTGTATCAGTATCTTTAAAGAACTGACTTATAGTAGAAGCTGCAGCAGGTGCCATTGCCGCACCCATATTGTTTGTGTCATTAATTCCAAGATCTTGAATTGCGCCAAAAGTTACCGCATTAATATAAGGGACATTTTCCCCTTTGCCAAGTACAAGCGCACCCGAACCGGTTACCGTCCATTGTGCAGTTGGTGTGCGTTGATTACCGTAATTTAGCGGAAAACGGTATTGTCTTTCAGCAGAACAAAAGTGCGAAGATGTTACCGCAACTGCTTTTTCTGCCGCACCACTATCAATAAATATTGACGCAAGTGCTGTAGATAAAGCCATTGTAGAACATGCCCCGTAAAGTCCTATAAAAGGAATTTGAAAGTCGCGAAGACCAAATGACGAGCCAATGCACTGATTAAGCAAATCGCCCGCAAAAATTTTATCAATATCTTCGGGTTTAAGACTTGATTTTTTCAAAGCAATTTCTACTGCAGTTGTTTGTAATTTACTTTCGGCTTTTTCATAGGTTTCTTCACCGAAATAACTATCATCAACAAATGTATCAAATTCGTTTGACATAGGTCCTTCGTGTTCTTTTTTTCCTACTATTGAACCATAACCTATTATTGATGGTTTGTTTTCTAAAATTATTGTTTTTCCAACTTTTTTTGCCATATAAACCAACCTTTAAAAATTTGTGTTTATATTATTTGTAAAAACAATAAATTTATAACAAAAAAGCCCACCTAAAAAGGTGGACTTTTAAAAATTAAACAATTATTTCGGGTTTATGGTTTTCAATACCACAAATATCATTTATTACAACTTTAGCTTCGCCCTTAATTCCATCACTTTCAAAAACAATAATTTCGTTTTCTTCTTTAAGTAATGCACCAGGTATGTAAAGTGCTTTTAAAGGACCAAAATCCCAATATCTGCCAATATTAAAGCCATTAATATAAATTACGCCTTTAGTAAGATTATCAAAATGAACAAAACAAGAATTTTTGTTTTTTGTTTTAAAGGTGCCTTTAAAAAATGCGGGACATTTTGCTTTAAGACCATTTTCAAATTTAACCTTACTTAAATCGTCAAGTTCAAGACAAGTAACATCCCAATTGAAAGTAATTTTACCGGGATTACGTATACCGTTGCCTTTTTTCTCGGTTAAAATAATTGCACCGTTAATGCCTTTTCTATCGCCCGTAAAGGTTTCTTGACCGTAGCAAATGCGCCCCATGTTTTCAACTAAAACATCAAGTCGGTCGCCAATTTCAACGCGTTTTGGTAATTGAATAACTGCATTGTCATTATAAATACGACATGCTGAATCAATAAATTCGCCATTTAAAAATACTTGTGCACGGTCACGAATACCAACAAGATTAACCATATCAAGATGGGTGTTATGCTCAAAGGTTTTACTATAGAGAATGTAACCACTCCATTGGTCAAATTCTTCCATGGTTTCAACCGTAACACTTTTGTGAGAGTGACCGATATGCAAATTATCAAATAATGGTGCGCTTTGTGTAAGCTCAATTTCACCGATATTTTGAAGGATTGGTGTTTTAGGCACTTCAATTGGCGCTTTACCGTGGTCGCGTTCCATCATTTCTTTAATTGCAAAATAACGACGTGTATAGCCACCTGTTTCGGTAATTGCCGCGTCATAATCATAACTGGTAATTACAGGGTTATAATTTAATGCAGTTGAATTCATATACGCTTGAGCACCATTTGTAAAGCCAAAATTTGTTCCACCAAAAATCATATACATATTAAAGCTTGCATCATACTTTTCAATTGCATCAAGACTTTTTTGGAAAATATCGTCCGGAATATTGGTACATTCCTTATAACCCCAATCAGTAAAGTTGCCCGCCCAATATTCAGCAATAAAATATGGACAATTTGGGTCAAAACGGTCAATAAACTTAAAGTGACCGTCACCCAAAGGCCAAATGCCGCCTTCGTCGATACCTTGCACAATGTGTGGACCTGTTCTGCCGGTTGATGCATAATATTCGTTACCACCGTCAGCGGCAAAATATAAACAGTCCATTTTTTCAAGTTTGAAAAATTCTTCAAGTTCGCGAAGATAATTAAAATCATCCCCAAAAGAACCATATTCATTTTCAATTGCCATTGCAATAATAGGACCGCCGTTAACATCAAGATACGGTCTAATTTTTTCAAATAAAACATGAAGCCATTCTTTTAAAAAAGTAAGATACGGCTCAGTAGCACAACGAGAACGAATATTATATTCACGCTTTAAAAGCCAAGACGGTAAACCGCCGTTTTCCCATTCAGCACAAATGAACGGACCGGGGCGAACAATTACCTTTAAACCAACTTTTTGAGCAGTTTGAATAAAACGTTCAAGGTCTAAAATGCCCGAAAAATCATACTGTCCCTTATACTTTTCGTGTAAATTCCAACAGGTATACGTTTCAACAGTATTAAGTCCGCAGGCCTTTATTTTAAGCATAATATCTTCCCAATATTCAGGTAAGGCCCTAAAATAATGAAAAGCACCGCTTTGAATTTTAAATTCTTCACCGTTTAAATAAAATTTTTTATTTCTAAAAGTAAGCAATGAAATCCCACCTTTATAATTATTTAATTAATTATATCATGTTGTGATATATTGTCAATATAAGAAAACCTACTATATTTAAGGTCGGTTTAATATTAAATTTTCTTAATTACAAAGGCGCTTCGTGACGGAATATACAGTTTGATAGATTCTCTACCATTAATAACTTCAGTTTTATACACAAACTGCTTATCAACACGGTTGTGACCGCCGAAATCGTTGTCATCGGTTGAAAGAATTACCTTGTACTCTCCTTTTTCAACGGGAATCGCATACCCCTCAAACGATTTATACGGATGGAAGTTAAATACAAACACATTATCGCCCTTTGAGTATACTAGAACCTTGTCGTCTTCGTGAATTAAAGAAAGTTCCGCTTTTTTTGAAAGTATTTTTTCTTTTTTAATAAAGCTAATCATTGCTTTATCAAATTCATTAAGCCCCATATACAAAAGGTCTGGGTTATCAACTAAATTCCACTGTCTGCGGCAGTAGTGATAGCTCCAACCATTACCCTCACGCGGAAAATCAATCCATTCAGGATGTCCAAATTCATTACCCATAAAGTTGAGATAACCGTCCCCGGCTAAAGAAGAGGTAATAAGACGAATCATTTTATGAAGAGCAATTCCTCGAAAAATCACAGCGTCAGAGGTTCCTTTATTCATAGAAGAATACATATTTGCGTCACATAGTCGGAACATTATAGTTTTATCGCCAACAAGTGCTTGGTCGTGCGATTCACAGTAGCCAATAACCTTTTCTTTGGGTCTGCGAGAATTAAGTTCCCACCAGAGTGTTCCCATATTCCAATAATCGTCGGAAATATCTTTAAGATATTTAATCCATAAGTCAGGCACACCCATAGAGAGACGATAATCAAAGCCAATGCCACCGTCTTTTATAGGTAAACACATACCCGGCATACCCGACATATCTTCCGCAATTGAAATGGCTTTGGGGTTAATTTCTTTAATCAGTTCGTTCGCAAGCATTAAATAGGTTATTGCGTCGGTATCGGTGTTCATTGAAAAATACATATCATAATTTACAAAGGCGCTGCCAAGACCGTGGTCGTGATAAATCATAGAAGTTACACCGTCAAAACGGAAACCGTCAAAATGAAATTCGTCCATCCAATATTTAACGTTTGAAAGTAAAAAGTGTAAAACTTCATTTTTTGCATAATTAAAAAGCTTTGTGTCCCATGCAGGATGATTACCCTTTCCGCCTGCATGAAAGTACTGATAATCGGTACCATCAAATTCGTTAAGACCTTCATTTGTGTTCTTAACAGCGTGAGAATGAACAATATCTAAAAGCACCGCAATGCCCATTTTATGAGCTTTATTTATTAAATATTTTAAGTCGTTTACAGTACCAAAACGTGATGACGGAGCAAAGAAATTTGAAACCTGATAACCAAATGAACCGTAATACGGGTGTTCCATTACCGCCATTATTTGAATGGTGTTGTAACCAAGATTTTTAATTCTTGGTAAAATATTGTCGGCAAATTCACAATAAGTGCCAATGCCGTATTTGTCCTGCGCCATGCCTATATGACATTCGTAAATATAGGGTGTGCGCGGCATTCTAAACTTTTGGTCTTCCCACTCAAAAGGAGAAGAAATTTCACAAAGTTCAGCACACCAAAGGTAAGTGACCTCGTCCTGCACAACACGTGTCGCATAAGACGGAACCCTGCGAAATAGTTGACCGTTTTTTTCAACAACAGCTTGTACTTTAGAACCAATTTGAAGTTCATTACCAACAAATACTTCAAAAACACCATTTTCTAAACGTTTCATTGGTGTTTTAGATAAATCCCAAGCGTTAAAATCGCCCGTTAGATACATTTTATCGGCACCGGGTGCCCATTCGCGATACACCCAACCGTTATCACTTTTATGGAAACCGAAATAATTGTGTCCATTTGCAAAATCGCAAAGCTTACCTTCGCCGCACAATTCACGTTTTTTTGTGTTAAAATTATTTATTCTTGCAATCAAATCGTCTTTATGTGGTGCTAGATAAGGGTCAATTTTTATAATTTTAGGTGTCAAATTAAATCACTCGATTCCTTTTTGGATTAGCATTAACATTATAACACATAATTATAACCCTTGCAACGATAATAATTTGCCGAAAATCGTTGCATTTAAAAATATATATGCTATAATTGTATAAATAAAGAAAAGAGGTTGTGTTAACGTGAAATTAGCGGAAATTTTTCAAGATAACATGGTGCTTCAACGCGGCAAGAAAATTGCTGTTTTTGGCGAAGGTATGGGCAATATTTCTGTAACTTTATGCGATAAAACAACCAACTTTACCTCCAACAACGAACGTTTTTGTTTTTATCTTCCCGAAGAAGAAGCAGGTGGACCTTATGATATGACAGTTCGGTTTGATAATGAAACAAAAATAATTAAAAACGTTCTTATAGGCGACGTGTTTATGGCGGCTGGTCAGTCGAATATGGAGCTTCCGACGTGCGACACCGTCGATATTGAAATTATTCAAAACGATAATATTCGTTTATTTACTGAACCACATATTCCATCCGACGATGGTAAAATTAAATTACAAAATGCCGAATGGAATACTGCAACTAAAGAGGAGATACTAAAATTTTCTGCCATTGGTTACAAGGTTGCCGAAATTTTACAAGAAAATTTACACATACCGATAGGAGTTGTTTCTTGCAACAAAGGTGCGACCCGTGCTGACAGTTGGACTTCGCCCAAATTAACCGAAAATGACGAATACAAAAAACTTAATCCCAAAAAGGAAGAAACCTGCAAAATGTATTGGTTTAACAGGGGCTCATGGCTTTTTGATAACAAGCTTTCCCCTATTCTTCCATTTACAATGAAAGGCGTGTTATGGTACCAAGGCGAAAGTAATGCGAGGGATGGTGATGCACAAAATTACAAAACCGTTCTTGAAATAATGATAAAAAACTGGCGTGATTTGTTTGGCGATAATCTTCCCTTTTACATTGTTCAAATTATGCCATATGTTTGGGGAGAAAAATGGCATATTGTTCGTAAATGTCAAGAAGAGGTCGCCAAAACGGTAGATAACGTATATATGACAACCCTTGTAAACACAAACGAAAATGACCAAATTCATCCCCAAAAGAAAAATACTGTCGCTGTAATGCTTGCAAATGCAGTGCTTTCAACACTTTATGGTCACGATAAGGTTTACAGTGGCCCTGTTTATAATCAGTTTAACATTAAAAATAACGAATTAGAAATTTCTTTTATTTTTGGCGGTGGACTTCATTTTAACGGTCAACCAAAAGATATACTGCTTTACTATGAAAACGGTAAGACCGAGCTGGCAAACTGCAAAATCAAACGAAACAAATTATACATAACACTTAATGATGAAAAACCCGTTAAAGTAACGATGGGTTATCAAAACGTACCGGAACATAATTTATATAACGGCGCGGGTTATCTTGCTTCTCCTTTTGAAATAATAATATGAGTGAGTTTATTATGATTACACAAACCAAAAACATTTCGGTTACTAACAAATGTGACGTATTAGTTTGCGGCGGTGGTTTTGCGGGTATTTCTGCCGCACTTGCTGCTGCAAGACAAGGTAAAGAAGTAATTCTTTTAGAAAAACAATATATGCTTGGCGGACTTGCAACTGCGGGTATTATAACAATTTATCTACCCCTTTGTGACGGTTATGGTAAACAAGTTTCTTTCGGTATTGCCGAAGAACTTTTTCGTCTTTCAATTTCTTTGGGTGCGGAAGATAAATACCCTGAAAACTGGCTTGAAAGCGTTGGAACAAAAACCGAAAAAGATAAACGCTTTGAAGTACAATTTAATCCACAATTATTTGCAATTTTGTCCGAACAACTGCTTTTAAAAGAAAAGGTCAAAATACTTTACGGTACTTATGCGGTTGACACAGTTTTAAAAGATAATAAAATTACTGCTGTAATTACAGAGGGTAAAAGCGGTCGTAATGCTATAAAAGCAAAATCGTTTGTTGATGCAACCGGTGACTGTGATATTGCATTTATGTCGGGTGCTAAATGTGAAACCTTTAAGCAAGGTAACGTTCTTGCTGCCTGGTATTATTCAGCCGGAAAAGACGGTTATAAACTTAATACACTTGGTTTTTGTGATATACCCGATGACCAAAAAACTGAAAACTATAAAGAAAATTTTTTAATTAATAAACGTTTTTGTGGACTAGATGATGAAGAACTTTCGGAAATGATGCAATTGTCACATGCTTCAATTCTTAATGATTTTATTAAAAAACGAAAAAACGACCCAAGCGTTTTTCCAACAACAATTGCAACCATACCGCAAATTAGAATGACAAGAAAAATTATTGGTGAACACGTTTTAAGCGATAAAGAAATGCACACGTATTTTAACGATTCTATCGGTATGGTGTCAGACTGGCGAAAGCGTGGTCCGATATATGAAGTGCCATTTAAAACCTTATATACAAAAGAAGTTAAAAATTTAATCGTTGCAGGAAGATGCACAAGTGTAAGTGAAGGTATGTGGGATATAATGCGTGTTATTCCCTGCTGTGCCATAACAGGTCAAGCCGCGGGTACTGCCGCCGCTTTAAGTGACGATTTTTCTTCTCTTAATATTAATAAACTTCAAAAAATTTTAAAAAATAACGGTGTAATACTACATGAAAGTGAACTATGAAAGTTGGTGAAATAATGGAAAGTAAACTTATGAAAATTAATTTTTTATACGTTGTGCTGTTAACGGTTATTGTTAATTCGTTTATGTTGATTAAATACGTTACGCCTTGGGTTATTCCCGCATTTGTTTTAATTTATGCTTTAATATTCTTGTTTGCAGGTGTTTTAATTCCCAAAACAAAAACGGTACGTTGGGTTATTTGCTTTCACGGTGCGGCAATTCTAGCAAACGTATTTTGTACAACGGTTATTTCCGTTATTTATCACATAATTTTGGCCTTTTTCACGATACCCGATAATTATTGGGATTTTTTATTCAGTATTTCAATTTGCCTTTCACTTCTGTTAATTATGTTCTTTAACGGTGTTATTTGCGTATATGCAACATCGGTTCAATTGGGTATTAAACTGCGAATTTTAGGTGTTATATTATGCTTAGTACCCATTGCAAACCTTGTTGTGCTTTACTACATATTAAAAACCGTTATTAAAGAGGTTGAATTTGAAGTTCCAAAAGAAAAAATCAACCTTAAACGTCGTCATTTAAAATTATGTGCGACCAAATACCCTATTTTACTTGTGCACGGTGTATGCTTTCGCGACCAGAAACACTTAAATTATTGGGGCCGAATTCCTAATGAGTTGTTTATAAATGGTGCGCGTGTATTCTACGGTAATCAGCAATCGGCTATAGCGGTAAAAGACAGCGCCGAAGAGCTTAATACAAGGGTACGCGAAATTTGTAAAAGTTTCGGTTGTGAAAAACTTAATATTATTGCTCATTCAAAAGGCGGATTAGACTGTCGCTATGCAATTGAAAACTTAGGTATGGGAGAATTTGTCGCTTCCCTAACAACAGTAAGCACACCACATAAGGGATGCGAATATGCTGATTACCTTTTGAATAAAATATCCGAAAAAACCAAAAATAGAATTGCAAATTCATACAATTCTACACTTAAAAAACTTGGTGACCATAAACCAGACTTTTTAGCCGCAATGCAAGACTTGACCGCTTCAGCTTGCGCCGAATTTAATGAAAAAACGCCAACCCCCGATTACATTTTTACACAAAGTGTTGGCTCACTTTTACCTAAAAATGCGGTATTCGGCGACCCATTTGCCCTAACTTCACGTTTTATAAGTAAGTCAGATGGTACAAACGACGGTCTTGTGGGCGAAGACTCTTTCCCTTGGGGCGAAAAATTCACTTTAATTTCTTCCAGAAAAAATTACGGTGTATCACACCTTGACATTACCGACCTTTATAAACAAAATATTGAAGGGTTCGACGTTAGAGAATTTTACGTTGATTTGGTTCACGACCTTAAAAAACGCGGATTATAATTATATGTGGGGATGCTTATGAAATCAATTAAAAACGTATATAAAATCGGTTACGGTCCATCTAGTTCACACACAATGGGGCCAAGCTTTGCTGCGGTTGATTTTATTTCTAAATTTCCGGATGCTAACTTTATAAAGGTTATTTTATATGGCTCATTGGCTAAAACCGGCAAGGGTCATGGTACTGACCGTGCTATTACAGACACAATTGCAAATATTAAAAACGAAATAATTTTTGATACTATAACCCCAACTAAACATCACCCCAATACCATTGATTTTATAGCTTATAAAAACTATGAAATAATAGGTCAAAAGCGTTATTACAGTATTGGCGGCGGCGAAATTAAGACCGACGACAGCGATGAAATTGTTGCACCTGAAATTTACCCGGAGCAAAGCTTTACCGAAATAGCCGAATACTGTAAAACACATAATATTCGCATTAGCGATTATGTATTTCGGCGTGAAGGAGAGGAAATTAAAACCTTTTTATATTCTGTTTGGTGCACAATGCAAAACGCAATTGAAGAAGGGCTTTCCAAACGCGGAATACTTCCGGGTGGACTTAACGTTGAACGTAAAGCGCAATTTTTATATAACCAAAAACATATTGATGAAAGTCCCCAAACAAGAGAAAACCGACTTGTATGCTCCTATGCATTTGCAGTAAGTGAACAAAATGCCGACTGTGGCATAATTGTTACCGCACCCACCTGCGGTTCGTGTGGTGTTGTTCCTGCGGTTTTAAAATATATGAAAGATAAAAATAATTTTAGTGATGATGATATTATACGTGCATTAGCGGTTGCAGGAATAATTGGTAATATTGTTGCTACAAACGCTTCAATAAGCGGTGCCGAGTGTGGTTGCCAGGCAGAAATTGGTACTGCGTGTTGCATGGCTTCAGCAGCGTTATGTGAACTTTTTGAAATGGGTATTGACCAAATTGAATACGCAGCAGAAGTTGCAATGGAACACCATTTGGGACTCACCTGTGACCCAGTTGGCGGTTTAGTACAAATCCCTTGTATTGAACGTAACGCAGTTGCGGCTATGCGGTCAATTAATGCGCTAAGTCTCGCTAATTTCCTTTATGGCAGTCGTAAGGTTTCGTTTGACGTTGTTGTCGAAACAATGTATCAAACCGGTAAAGACCTTTCACATTTATACCGTGAAACAAGTGAAGGTGGTCTTGCAAAACTTTATATTCACAATTAAAAAGGCATAGGGTGTGTTAAAATGATTAATAATTGTACTATAAATACCGATGTTTTAGTTTTGGGAAGTGGTCCTGCCGGCTTTGCCGCCGCATATACTGCCGCTAAAAACGGCGCTAAAGTTATAATTGTGGAACAGGGCGGAGATATTGGCGGAATTTCCACAATTGGTATGATGAGCCATTGGACAGGCAATTGCGGTAGCCCCTTATATTATGAAATTTTAAAACGTAGCGCCGAATGTAACGAGGGCGAATTTAAAGGAAAAATCATTGATAAAATCGACCCCGAAAAATTAAAAACGTTATATCTCGAAATGCTTTGCGAGGTTGGGTGTAAAATTATGCTTTACACCTTTGCTTATGATGCAATTTGTGACGGTGACAAAGTTCTTGGTGCAACTGTTGTCAACAAATCGGGTAAAACCGATATTTATGCCAAAGTAACCATTGATGCAACGGGCGACGGAGATATTGCCGCTGCAGCAGGCGCTGAATTTGTTTTGGGCAGAGAAAACGATAACAAAATGCAACCCGCAACACTTATGTTCAAGGTTGGTGGTGTTGATTATTCCCGTGCAGCATTTTTGGGTTCTTTTGAATCAAAAATGCAAACTGAAAAAGGCGAACTTCAAGCCCTTGCAAAAGAGCATATTCCCCACCCTGCAGGTCACATTTTAACCTATAAAACAACACTACCGGGTGTTGTGACCTGTAATATGACTAATTGTATTGATATTGACGGTACAAATGCAGAAGACCTTACAAAAGCAACCCTTACTTGCAGAAAGCAAATGGACAGCATTGTAAAATATTTGCGCGAATTCGTACCGGGTTATGAAAACTGTCATATTCTATCTTCGGCTTCACTTATTGGTGTTCGTGAAACACGTCATTTCAAAGGCAAATACACCTTAAATGAACAAGATATTTTAGAGGCAAAAGTATTTGAAGATTATGTTGTAAAAGATGCACACTTCAATTTTGACGTACATAATATTACAGGCGCAGGACTTGATAAAACGGGTGTACAACACCATTTTACACAACAAAAGGGTTATACTATTCCCTACCGTTGCCTTTTACCCGAAGTTAAGGAAAATTTACTTCTTTGCGGACGTAATATTTCCGGCACACATTTGGCACATTCGAACTTTCGAGTAATGCCAATTTGTGTGGGTATTGGCGAAGCCGCAGGTACAGCTGCAGCGATTTCTGCATTACAAAATCGAAATTTAAACGATATTAACGCAGCTGAAATTCGTGAAAAAATAGGTATTTGAATAATACGTTAATATATCACACTTTTTTGAGGGCACATTATGGACGATAATGTTAAAATTATTAAAAAATATAAGCTGATTTTAATACTTTCAATATTATTTCTCGGTATTATTTCATTGGCGGGTATTATATTTTTAGGCAGTTACTTTACCTTGCTGTTTTGCCTTTTTTACATAATTTCATCAAGACTTATAATGCGCTTTCTATACCGCAAATATATTGCATCGGTTTTATTAGTAGATAATAATCCACAAAAATATTTAAACCTTTTTAAATTGGGTAAATTTTATTCAAAAACCCACTTTGAATTAATTAATACGCTAATACATTGCGGTAAATATAACAATGCTATTAATATTTGTGAAAAAATGTTACGCACAAATAAGACTAGAAAATACAAATATTTTTATTTATATTTCATTGCAAAGTGTTACTTCAGAATTGACGATTTAGAAAATCTTAAGATTATATGCGATCGTTTTGAAAACGAATTAGAAACAGAAAACAAGCAGGATGTTATTCGTAAAAGATACCCGTTTTTTGAATTTTGCCAAGCATATATAAATTGTGATTACTTATTTTGCAAAAACTATGTTGAAAAATGTAAAAACCATAAAAGAATAGACAAATTTTTGTATGAAAAACATTCTTTTACCTTTATATCTGCCAAAATTGATTATTGCACAAAAGAATATATTACAGCACAAGAAAAATTTAAGACAATAGTTAATGAAATCCCCAATTTTGATATTGCTATACTTTCGACAAACTATTTAACTGCAATAGAGAATAAAACCACGCCCGAATTTGCTTTTGAAAATATTTTAGTTGATGATAATTTCACTTTTGAAAGTGAAAAAATAATTAAAAAAGCCAAGAAAACTAAAATTATTGTTTTAATAACCTATATTTTGGCCTTTTTATCGGTTTGTATAATGCTTTTTTCAATACCGTCAACACCCATACATTTTAAAAATATAAATAAAAATACAACGCGAGATGACGTTATAAAAATGTATGGCGAAGCTGATTATTGTGAATATGCAAATCACTATTATTACGAATATTATGACGCTGAAATTTTAGACGTTTCAGGCACCTTGGCTTTTAAATACCAAAAAGACGATAAAAAACTTTATCATGTGGTTTGGTTTTTTAATGAAAACGATTTTAAATCTCGACAAGAATATAATAATGCAGTAAACAAAACCTTAAAGCATTTTAAAACAAAAAACAGGTTATATAAATCTCTTACAACAACTGAAGATAAAGTAACACATCATTGGTTTTATGCTAATAACGGTATTGTTTATAACGTAAATATTCCTTTGCCTGACAACCTCGATAACCCAACAGCATCATTTTATATGATAATTAATGAAACTGAATAAATAAAAAAGTCTTGCAAAACGCAAGACTTTTTTATTTTAAATATTTGTTAAGAAAATTTAATGTTTTCTTTTTATCAGCAGACCAAAGCGGAGCAATTAAATCTTTTTTTGCACCATCTCCCGTTATTCTGTGAACAATAACATTACTTGGCAAAACCGCAATACATGTTTTTAAAATTTCAGCATATTTTTCAAGTGTTAAAGCTTCAATTTTTCCCTTTTCATATTCGTGTGCTAAACGAGTATTTTTTAATATATGTAAAAGATGAAATTTTACCCCGTCAGTACCCGAATTTACAGCAAATTGGGTTGTAAAAACAGGGTTATCATTAGGAAGGCCAATAATTATATGTGTGATAACTTCCAAACCTGCGTTTTTAAGGCGTAATACAGCATTTTTATATACTTCAGTTTTATAACCGCGGTTAATATAATCCCCAACATTATCGTCAGCGGTTTGAAGCCCAAGCTCGACCGTTACGGGTTTAATTTCATTTAACTCCTTTAAAAGTGTTATTACATCACTTGGTAAACAGTCGGGACGTGTAGCAATATTAATACCAACAATATAATCCGGTTTTATTGCTTCAAAAAACAGCTCTCTCAAGCGTTCTATAGGGGCGTAAGTGTTAGTAAACGACTGAAAATAAACAATATATTTACCGTCTTTTATTTTGCGCTCTACCCTGTTTTTTGCACGTTCCAATTGTTGTAAAATATTACTACCACTTTCAGCAAATTCGCCACTGCCATACGCCGAACAAAAAATACAACCATCAGTTGATATGCTTCCGTCACGATTAGGGCAAGTAAAACCGCCGTCAAGCGATAATTTATACACTTTACAGCCATATTTTTCTTTGTAATACTCACTTGCTGTTTTATACACAATATCACCTCGATATAAATCAATTATATAATAATGTCAATCAAATTGTAAAGTAAAACTAATTTACTTCTATTCAATCGCATGTTATAATATAAAAAACATTCAAAGAGGAAAGCAAAAGCAATGTATAATTATCACATTCATTCCACCTTTAGTGACGGTAAGAACACACCTGAAGAAATCGTTTTAACCGCTATAGATGAAGGACTTGTATCAATTGGTTTTTCGGACCACGGTTTTACAAATTATGATTTGCGTTACTGTATGAACAACCAAACCGATTACATAAAAGAAATTAACAGTCTTAAAGAAAAATATAAAGGTAAAATACAAATATATTTAGGCGTTGAAGAAGACGCCTTTTGTCCTCTTAATCGTGAATATTTTGATTACATTATCGGTTCATGTCATTATATTTTTAAGGATGGCAAATATTTTCCAATAGACTCTAACTATGATTATTTCAAAAATTGTTTATCTGTTTTTAACAATGATTATCTAGCATTTGCCGAGTCGTATTATAACAGTTTTTGCAATTATATTCTTTTTAGAAAACCTGACATAATCGGACATTTTGACCTTGTCACCAAATATGATGAACTTGACGACAGTTTATTTTTGCAAAATAATCAATATAACAAAATTGCAGAAAAATACATTAAAAAAGCAGTACAAAGCGGCTCAATTTTTGAAGTCAATACCGGTGCAATAGCAAGAGGTTTACGAACAACCCCTTACCCTTATGAAAATTTACTTTATATTTTACGAAAAAATAATTCTCATATAACACTTTCATCTGATAGTCATAATATTAATACACTTACTTTCGGGTTTGAAGAAACTAAAAAATATTTAAAAGATATTGGATTCAATAAAATTACGGTATTAGTTGATAACACATTTAAAGAATTAGATATATAAAATAACAAAAAAGCTTGACCAATATGGTCAAGCTTTTTTAAAACAATTTTATAAACCAATAAATTGAGCCATAAACTACACTTGCAGCTGTACCATATAAAATAACCGGTCCGGCAATAGTAAAAATTTTTACTCCAACGCCTAAAACATAACCCTCTGCTTGTGTCAACTTAGGACGCAGTTTTTCTTGTTAGTTCTGTATAGTTCTTGCAGCTTCTCTGTAATCAGACGGCGTGAGATCAAATTTATGCTTAAATCGCCTTAAAAAGTGTGATAAGTTGCGAAAACCGCATTCAAAACATATTTCTGTTATCGACTGCTCCTTCTTAGTCAACAAGTATGCCGAGCGATTCAACCGCAATTCGCTTAAAAATTGTGAAAATCCGACCCCTACCATATTTTTAAACACCTTGGAAAGATACTGAGGCGAAACAAACAGTTTTTCGGCAGTTGAAGCAAGTGTGATTGGCTTACAGTAGTTTTCATATACGAATTTTACTGCCTGCATTGCCAACTGATTGGCCGGTGAATCGGCCATAGGCGGAATGATCTGCCCCGTTTGTTGAATGATATGTAGTGCTGTATCGATCAGTAGATTCATATAGCTTTCGTCCTGTGTGCTGTGGGTTATCTCCTCAAATACAC
>JAZNJR010000063.1:0-3277 GCA_045578165.1 Acutalibacteraceae bacterium | reverse complement strand
GGTCCCCGGAAGACTACCGGGTTGATAGGCGGCAAGTGTAAGCGTAGCGATACGTGTGCTAGGCCGTACTAATAGACCGAGGGCTTGACCTATTTTTTCGATCCAACCTTTCATTACTTGTTCAGTTTTCAGGGTGTGAGCAAATATGTTAATTTGGCTCGGTAGTTTTCCTATCGAGCTTTTTTGTGTGCTGTTTCTGTTGAATATTACGTTGTAATATGATATATTATTAAGTGCCTACTTTTCTTTTTGGAGGAAACAATGAAAAACTATGACGTTTTAATTATTGGCGCAGGTCCCGGCGGTATTTTTTCCGCTTACGAACTGTATAAGCTTAATCCTGAGCTTAAAATTGCTGTTTTTGAATCAGGACATGAACTTTCAAAACGTTTTTGTCCTATTGACGGTAAGAATATTAAAAGTTGCATAAACTGTAAAAGCTGCTCTATTATGAGTGGTTTTGGCGGCGCAGGTGCATTTTCTGACGGCAAATACAACATAACTAACGATTTTGGTGGCACATTATATAAATATATCGGTAAAAGTGAAGCACTTGAGCTTATGCATTATGTTGATAAAATCAATATTGCATACGGTGGTGAGGGCACAAAGCTTTATTCTACCGGTGGTACAAGTTTTAAAAAGCTTTGTATTCAAAACAACTTACACCTTTTAGATGCATCAGTTCGTCATTTAGGTACCGATATCAACTACGTTGTGCTTGAAAATCTTTATAATTTCCTTAAGGATAAAGTGCAGTTTTTCTTTGATACTCCTGTACTTACTGTTAAAATTATCGACGGTGGTTATGAAGTGGTTTGTGCCGATAAATCTTACACTTGCGAAAAGTGTATTGTGTCGGTTGGCAGAATTGGCAGTAAATGGATGGAAACTGTTTGTAATGATTTGGAAATTCCGACAAGTTCAAACCGTGTTGATATTGGTGTTCGTGTTGAACTTCCCGCAAACGTATTTTCACATATAACCGACGAACTTTACGAAAGTAAAATTTTGTACCGAACTGAAAAATACGGCGACTTGGTTCGCACTTTTTGCATGAATCCTAAGGGTGCAGTAGTAACCGAAAACACAAACGGTATTATTACGGTTAATGGTCACAGTTATGAAGACCCAAAAAAGCAGACCGAAAACACAAACTTTGCGCTTTTGGTTGCAAAACATTTTTCGGAACCGTTCAAAGATTCTAACGGTTATGGTGAATCTATTGCAAGACTCAGCAATATGCTAGGTGGCGGTGTAATTGTTCAACGTTTTGGCGATTTAATCAGAGGCCGTCGTTCAACACCTCATCGTATGACCGACAGTTTTCTTGAGCCCACCCTTAATGCAACACCCGGCGATTTAAGCTTGGTATTGCCTAAGCGTATACTTGATGGTATTATTGAAATGATTTATGCGCTTGATAAAGTTGCACCCGGTACCGCTAATGATGACACCCTTTTATACGGTGTTGAAGTTAAGTTCTATAATATGGAAGTTCAGGTTGACGAAAACCTTCAAACAAAATATGACGGACTTTATATTATTGGTGACGGTAGTGGTATTACTCATTCATTGTCACATGCATCTGCAAGTGGCGTTCACGTTGCAAGACATATTGTAAATAAATAAAAAGAGACACCCGATATTTTATCGGGTGTCTCTTTTTTATTGTTCAAATTTTGTAACGGTTGTACCATTTAGGGTTAGAGTTACGTTTGTGTCTTTTTCAGCAAAGGGGAGAAGGTCTGAAACTGTGACCTTTGCGGTATAAATTTTATCATTATCATAAAGCTTGATATAATAAATTGTATTACCTTCAATTACTGCGGAACTTATATTCTCAATAACACCGCTGACAGTATCGGGTTTTATATCTTCGCTTACATTTTCGGTTTTGAGTTTTGAAATATAGTCGGCTTGTGCGGCTTCAACGCTGTTACCGGTACCAACAATTTGGTATTGATTAACGTCAACAAAAGCGTACATTTTTACAAGACCTGCAGCATCTTTAAGTGATACGAAATAGGTCGGTCGGTTGGAAACGTTTAAAAGCAGGGGGAAGGTGGAGGAGTAATTTAGATGTTGTACCTGACCCTCTGCCGATGACATTGCAGAATATTCTTCCGCACCGGGAATAGCGTAGAATTTAGTTTCCTTGGTACGAAGATTTGTAAGCACAAAACCAACGTTTGATTCATCGCTTGTGACTGAAGTCATACCGGTATATAAATAAACATCATCGTCAATTGCTAAATAATTATAACCGTCGGTGGGCTGTAAAACACCACGTTGACCAAACACCGAATTCCAAAAGCCCGAACGGTATTTTCCGTTGTAAACCAGTTGTTCAATAACCATATCAGATTCAAACACCTGGTCAACCCAAGTGGGTATATCAGCAAGTTTATAGTACTTACTTTCGCCGGTTACTGCATTTAAAAGCACAGCACCGTCAATGTCCGTACCGTTCCAAACACCGATTCTATATTTTATTGTAGAAGCAACCCAGTATGGTGTGCCGTCTTCGTCAATTTCGAAAGAAATATCGCCAAATATTTTGGTGGGGTATTTAAAACGAAGTGCTCGGTTAAGGTCGCGCATAAAGTATTCGCTTTCGGAATATTTAATGCCTTTTTCAAGTCGCACAAGGGTGGTTTCTTGGGTAGTCATATCAATGGTAATATAAGCGGGAATACCTTCATTTTGGTTGTTAAGCCATTTGATTATATCGCCATAAATAAGGGGTGTTACGCGTACGGGTTTTCCGTGATAGTTAATTTGGGTGTAAATGTCTTCAATTTCAAATTGTGAAACTAAATCTGACATTTCGCCAAGTTTTCTTTGCGCCAGTCGTGACGCGGTATCACGGTCAACAATGGGAATTTGGTCCATATTAATTTCGGAAACGTCCTTGGTAAAATCACCTTCGGACATTTTTATAAGGTTGTTGTATGCCTTTGCGTTAAAAATTTCAGCGCCTACTATTGAAGCAACTGCACCCAAAGCAATAACTGTAACAATAAAAATTACTGCAATTTTAATTGGGGTGCCCAAAGCGCTTAGATTAAGACGTGTTTTTGTGTCAATTTTAATTTTTTTATTAAAGTTTGCCTTTAAAAAACCAAAAATTTGTGTAAAGGCATTAATTGCTACACAAACAACAACCGCCCAAATTATAAAGGTCCAAAATTCTATACTGCGCCAGTTTATAGGCGGTAGTGAAAACCAGTATGATACAGCAATTATCACAATGGAAATCAACGATTTTAAAAAG
>JAZNJR010000062.1:0-7053 GCA_045578165.1 Acutalibacteraceae bacterium | reverse complement strand
GCTGCTCCTGTTGCTGCTCCTGCTCCCGCTGCTGCTCCTGCTCCTGCTACTGTCGCTGCACCCGCCGGTGGTGAAACCGTAAACAGCCCAATGCCCGGCACAATTCTTTCTATCAACGTGCAAAATGGTTCTGCTGTTAAGAAGGGTGACGTTTTAATGGTTTTGGAAGCCATGAAAATGGAAAACGAAATTATGTCTCCCTGTGATGGCACTATCGCTTCTGTAAACGTTAATGCAGGTGCTTCTGTTGAAACCGGCGCTGTTCTTTGCGTAATCGCATAATTGCCTGTTTTTAAGGAGAATTTCAAATGTTAGACGCAATAATTGAATTTTTAAAACAAACCGGCTTTTATTTGCTTGGTGCAGGTTTTGTTTCTGACGGTGGTTGGAAATACGCTGTTATGATAACAATTTCTCTTGTATTGTTATACCTTGCAATTAAAAAGCAATTTGAACCCTTACTTTTAATTGGTATTGCTTTTGGTATGCTTCTTACCAACCTTCCCGGTGCGGGTCTTTACAATCAAGAACTTTGGACAGCATTTATGACCGAAGGTAGCGAACATTACCATTCATATGGTTACATCCTTGCAAACGGTGGTCTTTTGGACTATCTTTACATCGGTGTTAAAACCTGTATTTACCCCTGCCTTATCTTTATAGGCATTGGTGCTATGACCGACTTTGGTCCCCTTATTTCAAACCCCAAGTCACTTCTTTTGGGCGCTGCTGCTCAAATTGGTATTTTCGCAACCTTTATTGGCGCGAAATATCTTGGATTTGACGGTTTGGAAGCATCTTCTATCGGTATAATCGGCGGCGCTGACGGTCCTACTGCAATTTTTGTCACTTCACAACTTGCACCCCATATTTTAGGACCAATTGCAGTTGCTGCATACAGCTATATGGCTCTTGTCCCTGTAATTCAGCCCCCCATTATGAAGCTTCTTACAACTAAGAAAGAACGCGAAATTGTTATGAAGCCTCTCCGTCAGGTTTCAAAAACTGAAAAAATTTTGTTCCCCATTATCATTACAATTTTCGTTGCATTACTTGTTCCGTCAGCTACTCCCCTCGTTGGTTGCTTAATGCTTGGTAACCTTTGGAAAGAGTGTGGCGTTGCTGAACGTCTTTGCAAGACTGCACAAAACGAACTTATGAACATTGTTACCATTTTCCTTGGTATTTCTGTTGGTGCAACTGCAACTGCAGGTACATTCCTTGACACAACAAGAAACGTTGTTACCATTGGCGGCACCAAAATCAATATGCTTCGTCTTCCCACCGTTGAAATTATTGCTTTAGGTATAGTTGCATTCGGAGTTGCTACTGCTTTCGGTGTTCTTTTTGCCAAATTGATGAACCTCTTCAGCAAGAACAAGATTAATCCCCTTATTGGTTCTGCAGGTGTTTCTGCTGTACCGATGGCTGCACGTGTTTCACAAACCGTTGGTCAAAAATACAACCCCGCAAACTTCTTGCTTATGCATGCTATGGGGCCGAACGTTGCAGGTGTTATCGGTTCAGCAATTGCTGCCGGCACACTTATCGCTATATTCGGTTAAAGGAGAATTTAAATGAACAAAAATAAGTTATTTATTACCGATACCATTTTGCGTGACGCGCATCAATCACAAGCCGCCACCAGAATGAAGATCGAAGATATGATCCCCGCACTTGAGCGCCTTGACCAAATTGGTTATTGGTCACTTGAATGTTGGGGCGGCGCTACCTTTGACGTTTGTATGCGCTTTTTAAACGAAGACCCTTGGGAAAGACTTCGCACACTTAAAAAATATATGCCCAACACAAAACTTCAGATGCTTTTCCGTGGCCAAAACATTCTTGGCTACAAGCACTATGCCGACGACGTGGTTGATTCATTTGTTGGTAAATCAATTGAAAACGGTATTGAAGTTATTCGTATTTTCGACGCACTTAACGATACACGCAACCTTGAACAAGCTATTAAAAGCTGTAAAAAATACGGTGGTATTTGCGAACCTGCATTAAGCTATACCGAAAGCCCCGTTCACAACGAAGAATATTTCGTGAAGCTTGCAAAAGAGCTTGAACAAATGGGCGCTGACGTAATTTGTATTAAAGATATGGCAAACTTGCTTTTACCCTTTGATGCATATTCACTTGTTAAAAAGCTTAAAGAAAACGTAAACGTTCCGATTCATCTTCACACACACAACACCACCGGTACAGGCGACATGGTTTACCTTATGGCTGCACAAGCAGGCGTTGATATTGTAGATACCGCGCTTTCTCCCTTAGCAAACGGTACTGCACAACCCGCAACTGAAGCTTTAGTTGCTACTCTTCAAGGTACTGCTCGTGATACGGGTTTTGACCTTAACAAGTTAAGCGACGTTGCTGCACACTTCCGCGGTGTTGCGGATAAGATGAAAGCCGACGGTATTTTGGACCCCAAGGTTTTAAACGTTGATACCAAAACCCTTATTTACCAAGTTCCCGGCGGTATGCTTTCAAATATGCTTTCACAGCTTAAGCAAGCAGGTAAAGAAGATAAATATTACGACGTACTTGCTGAAGTTCCGCGCGTTCGTAAAGACTTTGGTTATCCTCCGCTTGTAACACCTACCAGCCAAATTGTTGGTACACAAGCAGTTATGAACGTTATTGCAGGCGAAAGATATAAAATGGTTCCCAAGGAATCAAAAGGTCTTTTAAAGGGTGAATATGGTCGTTTACCCGCACCTGTGGATGAAGACGTTCGTACCAAGTGCATCGGTAACGACCAAGTTATTACCTGTCGTCCTGCTGACCTTATTGAACCCGAGCTTCCCAAATACAAGGCAGAACTTGAGGAAAAAGGTCTTGGCAATGGCTCGGTTGAAGACGTATTAAGCTATGCACTCTTCCCGCAGGTTGCTGAAAAATTCTTCAAGGTTCGTGATGCTGCACCCGTAGTTGATGAAAACGGTGTACGCAACCTTGTTGTTGAAGATTTATCTATCTAATTTAAAAGCGTACTGAACAATGCGTTCAGTACGCTTTTTTGTTTCAAGTTATAGTTTGTCGGTAAGCCTTCCCCTTGACCCATTAACCCCAATTTATATTATCGTTGCAAGGGTTAACATTTCTCGCGCTTTATAATAAATTTCTTCTGCTTCTTGTGCGGGTAACGGGTTTACACCCTTTCCCATTTCAATTGTAAAACCCGGTTTTTGAAATTCTTCAATAAACCAGTCTTTAAAGCCACCGCCATCCGCAATTGAAACCGGCACGTCAAGTGCATAACCGCCTGCAGTTGCCAAAATTTCGGCAATACGTTTTGAACGCGGCGGTGTATTGTCGCCAAAATCCCAGTAAATTACTTCCCCTTGGCTATGCAATGCTACAACATGTCTAATACGCACTTTTTTGCAAAAATCAACAAGTGCTTTTGTTTCGGGTTCACTTTCGGGCCTTGCACCACCAAATCTGCTCGGCGCGGGTCCATAAATACCCATTTTACGTTCTTTTTCACGCAAGCTTTCCCAGTCGGCATTAAAGTTATGGTTTATATCTACTCCGCGAAAATTTGCATTCCAATGTGTAAAATCATTTTTACAAATTCGCGCAATTCGGGCTGCATCATTACCACATGCGGCTTTACCCAAAAGTGAAATATCACACCCGTCAGGATTAACACATGGAACGAAAATAACTCCCCTGCCCTTTAAACCTCGTATTGCGTTTACCCCTTCAATTGAAAGGTCGTTTTTTATTGAAAAGGCAAGCTGTTCAATATACATTAGCAAAATTGTTGATGTAATTCGTTCGCTACCATGAAATGCCGCGGTAATTAGTGCGTATTCATTAGCAGAGCCAATTTTAAGGGCGGTAATTTCTTTGCCCATACAACTTTTACCAATTGTCATTTTTCGAATAAACGGGTATTCCCGACAGATTTCATCAATAAGCTTTTGTCTTGCAAAATAATCATATTCCATCGGTTTTACAATTGCTTTCATTTTCAACACCTCTTTTATAAGTATATTAAGTGTGGTAGTAAAAAATGAATTATATATAATAAACTCGCTTGAAGCATTTCTTCAGTTAATTTGCCCGTTTCAATTATTGTACGTGTAAAACGTTCGGTCGGTTTATCTTCCGCTACCGCTTTTGGTGTAGCAATAGGTGCTTGTGTGTTCTCGCCTTGTGGCAACATTCCGAATTCCTCGTTTGCTTTACCCCAAAGCGCATCAGTAGCTTCCAGGTACTCCTCGCGCGTCATTTCGCCACGTTCATATTTATCAAGATTTTCACGCGCTTGCTGTGCCGGTGAACCTAAAGAAAATTGTTCCTTAATATCAATAATATCGGAATAATTTTCAGCACTGTAGGATATATTATTCTTGACAGAATCCTCTTCATGTGGTATTTTGTTATCATAAGGCAATTCATTTGAAGTGTTGGGATGTTTCTCCCGGGTGGCACTTCTCGTGGGTTGCCTTCTTTTTATCGGTAATTCAAAATTGTCAGGATTTTCTAACAATTCTAAGGCATAGTCGAACTCCATACCATTTCTTTCAGTATCAGGTTCAAATAAAGTTACTACTGTATGAAAATCAGTATCGCCAAATTCCGTACCAATATATTCAGGGTCAACAGAACTTTCAAACTCAATAACCGCAACTGCTTCATTACCTTCAAAGTTATACTCAACAAATACAGCAACATTATTCGGTAATTCCGCACCAAACTTATCATGCCGATTTGTTTGAAGTATTATCATATTAGGATTATCAAGATTATCGAGTATTTCCACAATATTTTTAGATTCTAATGCGTGAGCACGAATATTGCTGCCGATTTTATTGCCTTTGCTTTTATCCTTAGTCGTCATTGCCTGCTGCGCTTTTCGGACCTGCATAATCAACGAACGATTTTCGATGCTCTCGCCCGCACCATCTAAAGTATCAATAATTACCTGTGGCGTATCTTTTCGAACTGGAATATATGAGTGACCCTTAATTTCACCGCGTTTCGCTTTTTCAAGATAACTCATAGCTTGTTCTTTGGTCAAACTTCGCGCATCCGATAATTCTTCTACCGTACCATTAGTATATTTAATATTTAAACTAAACTCCACCTTAGGCGCCATATCGGCGGCTTTTTTTGTATCCTTCGAAGAGTAAACGCGGCTTAGACGTTGCTCGATATACTCAAGGTCCTCGACGAGCGACTTGTTTTGAGGTATGTGCTTAAGGTTATTTATAAAGTCCTTAACTGCATCAATAACCTTTTGTAAAAGGTTGCGGTTGTCGGTTGCCATTTCCGCAAACAAATCGAGGTCGCTTTCGATTTTCTTGATTGCATCAATATCCTCATCGGCCAATGATTGAGCTATATCTCTAACCTTTTCTTTGCCTTTAAATAAAGTTTGCGCAACAAAATCCGACACCATTTCATAGTCGGCATCTTCCCATTTATATTCCTTTTTGAATCTATCTTTGATTTTTTCATCATTCATAAATTCAGAATAATACCACTCTCTTAAATTAACGATAACATCCTCGCGGGTTTCGAAAATCTCATTAGGGTATATTTCCCGCAATTTTGCTCTCGCATAATTTTCAAAAGCAATACTTTTTTCAAGAAGATATTTTTTAAAACTTTGATATGCTTTTTTACTCTCAAGACGATGCACAAACTCGTGCTTGAACACTTCATAATATTTTTCGAGCAATGAAGTATCGCGAGACATATACATGGTATTGGTATTACGGTCATATCTACCTTTTTTGCCGCAAAGAACTTCAGCATCTCCATCAACCCAAACCAGTTTTAAATCTTTATCAAGTTTCTTAACAATATCATTAATGTGCCTCTGCTCCGCATCAATACGCTTGCCGGTTAAAATACCCTGCGCAGTTTCTTCATCGGTTGACTTGCGATATATCGACTTACTATCCGGTGTTCTTAACCCCAGCTCACCGCTATCGTCAGTGGAATTATCGGAAGAAGCAGTTGAACTATTGCCGGCATCGGTTGAACTATCTTCAACATTTCCACTCGCTCCGTTTTTTGTACCACTCACTCCCGAAACACTACCACTCGCTCCGGTAGATTGCACATTTCCCCCGTTTGCATTTGACTGCAAAACGGGATTATTCGAATCGTTTTCAGGCATAAAAGAAGCAGACTCGGTAAAGTCTGCTTTCATATCAGTATTAAATTTATTCACAGCATCGACAACTGCATTCCAATCACCAAACATACCGCCGAAGGTATTTTGTGCATACGTAGGGTCAGAAAGTACGAATTGATTTATATATGCCGCTATCTCACGCATAAATACCGGTATATTGCGCTTATCTTTAATATCGTACTTACTATTAAATTGATTAGTATTAATCAATTCAGCTAAATCAAAAAAAGTTGCCGAATCAAAATCAGCTTCCTTTAAAAGTGATGCTATATACTCGATATAAATAGGATTATTCGTTTTATCGGCAACATGCACTTTTTCATGGTCGAAGGTTTGTTTTGGCGGCAATTTTGATTCACTTGATACATATACAGTGCCATCAGGTGCGGTAAATGCTTCCGTTCGGGAAATAACTTTACCGTTTACCGTCCTTTCGATTGCACCTTCGCAATATACAACCTTCATACCGGCATTTTTAAAAGCGGTATATACCTTATACCCCGGAGTATCTTCTGCCTTGCCTTCAGTAAAAGTAACATTACTTTTGCCGTAATTAACTCTTACCACTCGTCGTCCGTCTGACGATGCTCTTGAAAGAATTTCAGCCTTTCCTCCGGCGACATATCCGTCAACGGTTTCATTGCTTTCTCCCATTGAGCTATTTCCTCTGGGGTCCTCGGCTGTTCTATTGCCTCCGTAAACTGTTCCTTGGTTATGTATTCGCCCATTTTCTTCGCCTCCTTGATTTATTATACCACCTTCTGCACTTGACTGCAATGCCGAATTCTCACCATTTGCACTTGACTGCAAAACTGGGGTTTGCGATTCCTTAAGCGTAATGGCTGTACGCACCTGCTTTTCAATGCTTTCAACCTGTGACAGTTCGG
>JAZNJR010000061.1:0-13059 GCA_045578165.1 Acutalibacteraceae bacterium | reverse complement strand
ATCATAGCTGCCCTTTTCCTTTGCCGCGACATATTCATTCTCGGTTGAGAAGAATTTATGAATCATAATCGTTGTGCCGACGTTATCCGTATCCGTGTTTATCTCAACGAAATCAAGCGAATCGTTATCCTTGAGCATTATGGTTTTGCCCGAAACAACGGGTGAAGTCTGCTGAGCTTCGGTCTTGCTTTGGGTCGGAGCCGTTGTTTCCTCGGGCTTTTCCTTACCGCCGCAGGAGGCAAAGGCAAAAAGCATTGCAAAAGCAGTCAGTAACGCTAAAATCTTTTTCATTTTATCTCTCTCCGATTATTCGATGATTTCGAAGCCTCTCGCTCTCAGGTTTGCGAGATATTCGTCATAGGTTACGCCCATACCTTCTTTGATTTCGTACTTATAAATAATAAGTCGGTAATCGTCATCCATTTTCTCCACGCTGGAACTCTTTTTATCTCTGTTCTTATCAAACTCGTAGTTCTCCTCGTTGGGGTAGTAGTTATACTGAAGATAATAGTCAAGGTCACCGTTTTTATCCATATAGGCAACGAAATATTTTGAAGCCCAGATTTCATTCTTGCTTCTGTAAACAATTTTCTTGCCCGGTTCGGTTTTGCCGAGCTCTGCAACCGTTTTCGACTTTTCAACGTATATTTCTTCTTCGTGCTTCAGAGATTCCTCAAGCTTCTTCTCGTATTTTGAAATGGCAATAGAACGAGCAGCCTCTCTGGAAGCCTCAGCCTCTTCGGGTGTAAGCTTTTTGCACGATGCAAAGGCAAAAATCGTTGCAAAAACGCCGATAATCGCAACAAGTTTTTTCATATTTGTCCCTCCGTATATAGTTTTACACTATTATTAGTTACATATTTTTATGAAAAAGTCAATGCTTTTGAAGAAAAATTCATTTTCCGTTTGCAAACATTCAAATTTTTCGCAACAAAGTTCCGTATTTCTGAATTTCTCTTTTGCGAGCCCAAAAATCACCATAAAACCGCAAAAATACAACCTGATTTTGTTGACATTATACAATGTATATGTTAAAATAAATTGATTATATATAGGCGAGGGGTATCACCCCTGCTTTGATATTAAAAGGAGGAAACAAAAATGACTGACTCAAGAACCCTTGCGTATATCAATCTTTACGCAGTTCTCGGTTCCCTCGAAAACCTCTGTGAGCTCGCTCCCGAGGCAAGCAGTCTGCTGACAAACAAAAAGCCTATCTCCATCGGCTTTGAGGTCAAGGGCGGTCCCAGCGCCACTATCACCTTCAAAAACGGTAAGTGCAGAATGGAGCAGGGCTGTGAAAAGTGCGACGTTAAGCTCCCCTTCAGCTCATGCGAAAAGTTCAACGGTCTTATCGACGGCACAACAACCCCCATCCCCTCAAAGGGATTCCACCACATCGGATTCCTTCTCAACAGCTTCACCAAGCTGACCGACCTTCTCTCAAAATATATGAGACCTGATCCCGAAGATCTCAAGGATCCCGATTTCTTCAGAATCAGCACTCTTCTTCTGCTTAACACAATCACCGTTGCAATCGCTCAGATCGGTAACAACGATGAAATCGGCAAGTTCTCCGCAAGCAATATGGTTGACGGCGAAATCTCATTCAGCATCAAGGGTGCGGCTTCAACGACAATCAGAGTCAAGAACCACCGCCTTCTCGGCATCAAAAAAGCAAGCGACAATCCGAGAGCCATTATGGAATTCAGCTCAATCGAGCTTGCAAGAGACCTGTTTGACGGCAAGGTTAACGCAATTGCCTGCGTAGGCTCGGGCGATATCGTTATGAAGGGCATGATTTCAATGCTCGATAACCTCAACAGAATTCTTGACAGAGTTGCTCTGTATCTTGCATAAGGAGGTAAAGAGGATATGAGTATGAAAATAAACACACACGCTAAAAGTGCCGAGCTCTTCCAGAGAGCCGCAAAGGTAATCCCCTCGGGTCTTTACGGTCATCAGGGTCCTGCAGAGGGCTGCTGCATCCCCGTTTCAGCTTATCCCCTTTTCAGCCAGAAGGCTGAAGGCTCATATTTCTGGGACGTTGACGGCAACAAATATATCGACTATATGTGTGCTTATGGTCCCAACGTTCTCGGTTACAATGACCCCGACGTTGATGCCGCTGCTCTTAAGCAGTTAAAACTCGGTAACTGTACAACCGCACCTGCTAAGGTTATGGTTGAATGTGCAGAAACACTTGTTGATACAGTTGCATCAGCCGACTGGGCATTTTTCTGCAAGAACGGTTCCGATACAACAACACTTGCAACAATGGCCGCAAGAGCACACACCCATAAGAAAAAAATTATTTTCCTTAAATACTACTATCACGGAGATTTCCCGTGGGCACAGAAAATCGACTACCCCGGTATTACTCCCGAAGACGTTGCAAATAATATTATCTGCCCCTGGTTTGACCTTGATGCTATCCAGAAGGCTTATGATGATAACAACGGCGATATTGCCGGTATTATTGCTCAGCCCTATGACCACGGTAACTTTAAGGATAACGAGGTTGCTTCAAAGGAATATTGGCAGTCAGTTCGTAAATGGTGCGATGACCACGGCGTAGTTCTTATTATTGACGACGTTCGTGCAGGTTTCCGTCTTGACCTTGCAGGCTCCGACCATTTCTATGGCTTCAAGGCTGACCTTATCTGTTTCTGTAAGGCTCTCGCTAACGGCTACAATATGTCGGCACTTTGCGGTGGCGAGCATATGAAATCAACCGTTTCGGGTATTACATACACAGGCTCTTATTGGATGAGTGGCGTTCCCTTTGCAGCTTGTATTGCTTGTATCAACAAAATGAAGGCTCTTGACACACCTAAAATGTTCCGTGAACTCGGTACTTTAGTTACCGACGGCTTCAAAAAAGCAGGTGCTGAGCACGGCTTCAACCTTGTTGTTTCGGGCGAACCCGCACTTTTCTATTTGAGAATTGCTAATGATGATTCACTTCTTCTTCATCAGGAGTGGGTTGCTGAATGTGTTAACAGAGGCTTGTTTATCACATCTCACCACAACCACTTCATCAATGCTTCTCTCACTCGTGAGGATATTAACCTTTCAGTTGAAATCGCTGAGGATGCATTCAAAGCGGTTAAAAAGAATCACCCCGAATTGGGCTGATAACAGGAATTGAACCGAGTTTTCGGTAATTTATATTTAGGAGGAATATAAAATGGCTCTTTCAAAACAGGAGTGGCTTGCTCTTGAAAAGAAAGCAAACGAACTCCGTAATCTCTGCCTTGATACCACCTATTGGGCAGGTAGCGGCCATATCGGCGGCGGTATGAGTGTTATGGATATTATGACAGTGTGCTATCACAAATATATGCACATTAAAGTTGAGGAACCCAATTGGGAAGACCGCGACAGATTCATTCTCAGTAAAGGTCACGCAGGTATTGCTTATGCACCCGTGCTTTGCGACCTGGGCTTCAACGATAAAGAAATGCTCAAAACCTTCAACCTTTCAGGTTCAAAAATGGGTATGCACCTTGACTCAAACAAGGTTGTTGGCGTTGACGCTTCAACAGGTTCTCTTGGTCATGGTCTTTCAATCGGTGTAGGTACTGCTCTTGCAGCCCGTCTCCTTAAAAAAGATTTTAAGACATTCGTTGTTCTCGGCGACGGTGAGCTTGACGAAGGCTCTAACTGGGAAGCAGCAATGAGTGCGGCTCACTATAAGCTTACAAACCTCATCACTTTTGTTGACCGTAACCACAATATGATTGACGGTAACACAGAGGATGTTATGGCTCTTGAACCCCTTGCAGATAAGTGGGAGGCTTTCGGTTTCATCGTTAAGAAAATCGACGGTAACAATATTAAAGAGCTTTGCGAAGCTATTGACTTTGCTTATGAAAATGAAACAGATAAACCCGTTCTTATCCTTTGCGATACGGTAAAGGGTTGCGGTATCGACTTCATCGAAGGCGACTTCAGATGGCACTATGGTGCATTTGACGATGCTAAGTATGAAAACGGTAAAAAAGCTCTTGAAAAATCTTATGCTGCAAGAATTGCACGTGTTGAAAAGGAGGCAGAATAATTATGGCAGGCGGATTAAGTTATACAGCTGAACAGTCAACCTCTCTCTCAACAGCCGAAATTTACGGTCAGGCTCTCGTTGAATTAGCAGAGGCACATCCCGAGGTCGTAGCTCTTACTGCTGACCTTGCAAAATCAACTAAAATCGGTGATTTCCAGAAGAAATTCCCTGACAGATTCTTTAACGTAGGTATCGCAGAACAGAATATGTTCGGTGTTGCTGCAGGTATGGCTAAGGCAGGTCTTGTTCCCTTCCTTTCAACATTCTCACAGTTCGCATCCTTCCGTTCTGCAGACCAGCTTCACACTGACCTTTGCTACCAGAACGTAAACGCAAAAGTTATTGCTACTCACTCAGGTACATCCTTCGGTCAGGCTGGTTCAACTCACCACGCTATCTGCGACCTTGCACTTACACGTTCTATTCCCAACCTTACAGTTATCTGCCCCGCTGACGGTTACGAAACCTACAACGCAGTTATGGCAGCTTACAATACACCCGGCCCCTTCTACATCAGAATCAACCGTGGCTTTGACCGTGTTCTTTACAAAGATGCTAACTACGGCTTTGAAGTTGGTAAGGCAGTAGAAGTTCACGAGGGTTCAGATATCACAGTTATCGCTTGTGGTTCATGTGTATTCCAGGCATATCAGGCTGCTGAATTCCTTGAGAAAGCCGACGGACTTAAAGTTCGCGTTCTTGATATGCATACAATTAAACCCCTTGATAAAGAAGCAGTTCTTAAAGCAGTTATGGATACTCGTCGTATCATCACTGTTGAAGACCACACCGTTATCGGTGGTCTCGGTTCTGCAGTTGCAGAGGTTGTTGTTGAATCCGGTAAGGGTTGCGCATTCAAGAAATTAGGTGTTCAGGACACATTCGCACCCATCGGTCTTCATGAAGATATTATGTCCTACCTTGGTATTGACTCCAACGGTATTATCGACGCAGTTCGTGAAGTTATGAAGGCTGACTTTGAAGAGGATAACGACTGGGACGACGAATTTTAATGTTTTTTGCGGATAGGAAGGCATCTTAGGCTTTTGCCTCCCCAAACTCGCGTACCTTTGTACGCTACGGGGTCGGCAAAAACCAAATCTGCCAACCTTTCCACAAAAAAGGGAAGTTGGTAGGAAAAACAAAGGTCTTTGTGTTTTACCTCCCCGAACTTGCGTATCTTAATACGCTACGGGGTCGGTAAAGCCACAAATCCCACCACTTCTCCTCAAAAAAGGAAGTTGGAAAGGAAATACGGTTTCGGTATGCCAAGTTTATAATCGGCTTTAGCCCCGAAACTCCTCACTCCTAACTAAATCGAAAGGAATGATTTCTCATGGCAAATACACAAGAAGCTATGTATACTAATAAAATATTCCTTTGCGGTGCGTTGCCCCTCTTGAAAACTATCGTTGCAGATGTACCCTCACTTCAGAAGAAGTTTGAGAACATTCACTGTATTTATCAGGTTAGTTGTCTTGACCCCGATGCTCCCGAAGGAAAGTGGGCTACACACTTTGTTGTAAACGGTGACGAATGGCTCGTTCACGCTAACAAAGTTGCTTACAGAATTAAGAATCAGAAGTTCGTTGAACTTCAGTTCAAATCTGTTGAAACAATGAATGCCTTTTTCAAAGGCAAAATCGGCCCCGCAACCTTACCCAAATTTATTGGCTTATCAAATGTTAAAGAATTAGCCGCATTTATGATGGCTCTTCTTAAAATGTCAAGCCTTCTCACTGCTGAGAAACCCCCGGAAAAAGAAGAGGACAAACGCCTTACAGTTAAGTGCTATTTCTACCTTCTTTCTTCAGGTATCAGTACCCTTAACAAAATGGGTCATAAGGAAATTCACGACTGGACTTCCAAGAGTCCCGACCGTGTTTATGCCTGGAAGGTTGACGGCGAGGATTCTGTTTCTGCTTATATCAGAATCAAAGCCGGTAAGAGTAAAGCCGGTAGAGGCGAATACAAACGTGCTCTTCCTTTCTTTACCATGCGTTTTAATAACCTTGACAGTGCCCTCGGCATTCTTATGTCCATCGACGATATGATTGAGTCTGTTCAGCAGGGCAAACTCATCATGGACGGTGCACCCGAATTCGGTGCTCAGATTGGCGGATATATGATGTACATCGGTTCACTTGCCAAATAATAAAAACACTAATTTTTCAAAGGGAGGCTACGGCTTCCCTTTTTTTATTGACAATGGTGTTATTTTTATATACAATTTACTCGCTATTATATACTTTGATTTTTGGAGATAAAAATGAAGAAGGAAAGACAACATAAGCAAAAAGCGTATGTGCTGAAAAATACGTTTTTTATGCTTAAATGTGCATTAAAAAGTGCACCCATATCCCTTTTTATAATATATTTTTCATATATCGCAGAAAATATTTATTACGCGGTAGTTGTAAACGTAATGTTTCTTGAAACAGCTCTTTCGATTATTGAGGGTAACGGGACATTTAAAGAGTTTGCAATAAAGATGTGTATTATTGTCGCAGGTAAGCTTTTAGTTGACCTGCTCGGGTACATAAATGTTTATACAGTGAGAATAAAGTTTGAAATAAAATGTGAGAGCTATATTAACTCTTTGATATTCAAAAAGGCTCAGGAAGTAGAACTCGGATGCTATGAAAATCCCGATTTTTTTGATAAATATAACAGAGCTACCTGGGTTATAGAAAAAAGTGGATTTAAAAGAATTATAGAAGGCTCCGCCTGGACTATGGGGTCGGTAATCAGTCTTGTTTTATTAGTAGTTTACCTTATATCAATTGACCCGTGGTTACTTGTTTTCCTTGTTTGTCCTGTTATCGTTGTTGGTTTCAGAACATTTAAAAACAATTTAGAACTTCAAAAAGAAAAGGATATGACGCCTTACGAAAGACAGAAGGAATACATCAGAAGAACAATTCTTTTAAAGGATTTTGCAAAGGAAATAAAGACCACCAATATTTTTGTTGTTCTGGAAAAGCGTTTTCGCAAGGCAATAGAGAAAAATATACAGGTTATAAAAAAATATGGTTGGAAAATAGCGTTGCTTGAATGTGTTTCTGACTATTTTGCAGAGATAATACCCGTAACCGGTGGCTTTGTTTACGGATGTTACAGGCTTATGGTGACGGAGGATATTGCGATTTCTGATTTTTCTGTGCTCGTTTCGGCTATAACAACTTGTCGTAACAAATTGAATCAATTGGCATACTATTTTGCAATGCAACAAAAACATTGTCTTTGGGTTCAAAACCTGAGAGAATTTCTTGAATATGAACCAAAAATCCAAGGGGGAGGCGTTATTCCTGAGGATTTCTCGAGCCTTGAATTTAAAAATGTGTATTTCAGATACTCAGAGGATTCGCCCTATATTATAAAAGATGTTTCTTTTAAGATAGAAAAGGGTCAGACCGTTGCCGTTGTAGGACATAACGGAGCAGGAAAAACAACTCTTTCGAAACTTCTTTTGCGTTTTTATGACGTAACACAGGGTGAGATTTTATATAATGGCATAAACATAAAAGAATACGATTTATTGAAATATCGTGAAAAATTTTCGTCCGTTTTTCAGGATTATCGGGTTTTCGCAATGACTGTTTCAGAAAATGTCCTCACAGAGGAGGTAACCCAACAAAACCGAGAGATTGCCGTAAATGCATTAAAAACAGCGGGCATGTATGAAAAAGTCGGTAAACTTCCCAACAAAGAAAATTCACTTCTTACAAAAGAGTTTGACGCGGATGGGGTGTTACTTTCCGGTGGTGAAACACAAAAGCTTACAATTGCCCGTCTTTTTGCAAGAAATTTTGATGTTGCTATTCTTGATGAACCGTCCTCGGCTCTTGACCCTGTTGCAGAAAGCAAGATGTATGATGCTTTAATAGAAGGAACAAGAGGTAAAACAGTAATATATATTTCCCATAGACTTTCCAGTGCAACTCGCTCAGACAGAATTCTTGTGTTTAATAAAGGTAAACTTTCAGAGCAAGGTACGCATACCGAGCTTATGAATACCGGTGGAGAATACAGTAAAATGTTTGAACTTCAGGCATCCGGCTACAAGGGAGGTGAGTGTGAATGAAGGATAAAAAGGTTAATTCATTTAAAAACTATGTTTATATGTTGAGATTTATTTTCAAACACACTCCCTTTATGGTTTTCGGGTACTTGTTTTTTGACGTACTTGCAAACCTGCCGTGGACCCTTTCAAATGTTGTTCTTCTGAAATACATAATTGATGTTGCTGTTGAGGGGGAAGGCCTTTACAGAGTGGCGGTTGCCCTTGTTCTTTTCGTTGCGTTTGTGGTTATTACAAACCTTTGCACAACTTTGTTTTACGAGGTTTCTCTGCCAAAACAAAGAGAAAAGCTTTATTTTGCAATTTATAAAACGATTTATGAAAAAGCGGCAAAAATGGACTACGAGGCATACGACAATCCCGAATATTACAATGACTTGGTTCTTGCGATGAATTCAATGAATGAACGTGCCAATGCCGTTTTGTCCAATACGCAGGATATACTCACCAATATTATAGGTGTTTTTACTATCGGTGCCGTCATAGTTACAATAGACCCTGTCTGCCTGATTTTTGTTGTGGTGTGTGTTGCAATAATGACACCTATAGGCAGACTTATTGCGAAGGTAAATGTAGAACGAACCGAGGCAATGACTCCCTATGACAGAAAAAATCTTTATTTCAGTCGTGTGTTCTATTTACAGGACTATGCCAAAGAATTACGTCTTTCCGGTGCAGGAAAAATGATTGAGGCAAGATACAATAAAAATATTTATGATCGTATAAAAACAATTGCACCATATCTTACCAGACAATGGAAGTTGTATTTTTGTCAGGAATCATTACCTATGACAATTCTTATTTATTTAGGAATAACTTTACTGATGGGCTATAAAGCGATTGTCACCAAAGAGGCTAGTATGGGTGACTTCGCTGCAACATTTAATGGCGCGGCATCCATCAGCACCAGCGTTTTTGCAATAACCAGCCAATTTGCCATAAACATAAGAGAAAACGGTCTTTTTGTAGAAAAATTCCGAAAATTTATGAACGCTAAAGAAAAAATGGTTTCCGGAAACAATAAAAGATTTTTCGAAAAACCGCCCGTAATAAAATTTGAAAATGTTTCATTCAAATATCCGGGTACGGATAAATATGTTTTAAAAAATATAAATCTCGAAATATCACCATATAAAAAAATTGCACTTGTGGGATATAACGGTGCAGGAAAAACAACCCTTACGAATCTCTTGTTACGTCTTTATGATGTTACAGAAGGGGCTATAACCCTCGACGGAGTTAATATAAAAGATTGGGATATAAATTCGTATCATCGTAATTTTGCTGCTGTTTTTCAGGATTTTTCCCTTTTCGGAGCAACCTTGGGCGAGAATGTTGCAATGAATGACTCCCCGGATTCAAAAAAGGCAGAGAAGGCATTAGAGGCGGCAAGTTTTGACAGAGAACTACCCAATGGTACAAACAGTATCCTTTTGAGGGAGTTTGACGATGACGGCGTTTCCCTTTCAGGTGGTGAAGCACAAAAAATTGCCATAGCAAGAGCTTTTTATAAGGACTGTCCCTTTGCAATTCTTGATGAGCCAAGCGCAAACCTTGACCCCATTGCGGAGTATTCCCTTAATCAGTCAATGGTTAAGGCGGCTGAAAGCAAAACAGTCTTATTTATTTCCCATCGACTTTCCACAACGGTTATGGCAGATGAGATATATATGCTTGAAAATGGTAAAATTATTGAGCACGGCTCTCACGATAAATTGATGGAACTTGACGGAAAATATGCATATATGTTCCGTCTGCAAGCAGAAAAGTATATGGAAAAATAGGACACGGTTTATTTACAAATATTTATTAAATTCCCTCTTGACATAGGACCTTTGACATTGTATAATGCTAAATGTATATTGATAATTATACCTTTGTTGGTAACAGCGGAGGGAGGGAACTATAAATGAGTCAGGTAAAAGTTAAAGAAAACGAATCTTTAGATAGCGCACTTCGCAGATTTAAAAGACAGACTTCAAGAGACGGTGTTATTCAGGAAGTTCGTAAAAGAGAACACTATGAAAAACCCTCTGTAAAGAGAAAAAAGAAATCCGAAGCAGCTCGTAAGAGAAAGTATTAAGAAAATGAGATATGAAGCCTTATTTTTAGGTTTCATATCTTTTCTTTTTTATTTTTTTGTGATATTATTTAAAATGTATTAATTTGGCTTTAATGTTATCAATTCCTGAGGCGATTAAAATGAGAGAAAAAGATACCACAATTAAATATATGTTCCATACGGTTCACGATATAACTCCCGAGTTTTTGAGAGAAATCGGAGTTGAAGCCGTCGCTTTCGATTTAGATAACACATCTGTTAAGGATTCAACTTTAACAACCATTCCCGGTTCAATTTCCTGGATTAAGAGTCTTAAAGAAGCTGGATTTAAGGTTGCAATAGTTACCAATACTCCTCATATAAGAGCTTTTTGGTTTTCAAGAGCGTTTGGCGCACCTTTTCATGCCTATTCAAAAAAGCCTCTTCCTCACGGAATTATAAAAATGGCTAAAAAACTAAATGTGGACGTAACCAAAATAGCTATGGTTGGAGACCAGGTGCTGACAGATGTTGCTGCCGCTAACCGTTGCGGTGCTATACCCATTCTCGTTGACCCCATTGAAAAGGAACGACTTTTCAAAAAGCATTTTGAACGAAGCAGAGCTAAGGAGCAACCCATACGCGAAGCATTTTTAAAGGAGCACGGCTATTATGGAGAAAATAAATAAGCTTCAGAAGTTTCTCAAAAATTCCAATGAAGCAATTCTTATTCACTCCCCTGAAAACAGACGATATTTTACTGATTTCCCGTCAACTGATGGTTATCTGGTTGTAACAAAAGATGATGCGGTATTTTTTACTGACAGCAGATATATTGAAGCAGCACAAAAAAGCATAAGCTCTTGCAAAGCTCAACTCCTGACCCAACTTTCAAAGGAAGTAAAAACCTTTTTTGAAGAAAAACATATTGAAAAAGTATATACGGAAACAGAGAGACTATCCGTTTCCTTACTTTCCCAATTCAAAAAAATATTTTCACCTGTTAAAGTCACTCCATCAACCAGATTAGAAAATAAAACCAATGAATTGAGAATGGTTAAAACGCCCGAAGAAATTCAGTGCATAAAAAAAGCACAGCAAATAGCAGAAGATGCATTTGAGCACATTCTCACCTTTATCAGACCCGGAGTAACAGAAAAAAGAATTGCTATCGAACTTGATTTTTATATGCTTTCTCACGGTGCAGAGGCCCTTTCCTTTGAAACTATTGCCGTAACAGGCAAGAAAACCTCTATGCCACACGGTGTGCCCGATGATACCATTGTTGAAACCGGTGATTTTATAACAATGGATTTCGGTGCGGTTTATAAAGGGTATCACAGCGATATGACACGTACTGTTGCGGTTGGTGAAGTATCCGCCGAACAGAGAAAAATTTATGAAATTGTGCTTTCAGCTCAGAAAGCAGCTTTGGATATTCTAAAAAAGGGTGTTTTCTGCAAGGAAGCTGACAAAACCGCAAGAGATATTATAACTAATGCAGGCTATGGAGATTATTTCGGTCACGGAACAGGTCACGGTGTGGGAATTGAAATTCACGAGCTTCCAAACCTTTCCCCCCGAAGCGACGCTATTCTTCAGGTTGGCAATATTGTTACAGTTGAACCCGGCATATATATACCTAATAAATTCGGTGTAAGAATTGAAGATATGGCACTTATAACAGAAGAAGGCTATGAAAATCTTACCAACACACCCAAGGAGTTGATAATCCTTTGAAATACGAAAACTTTGAACAATTAAAGAAAGATTGTTCAAGCTGCAAAAACTGTCCGTTGGGAGAAACTAGAACAAACCTTGTTTTTGGTGTAGGCAACGAAAATGCCGATATCCTTTTCGTTGGCGAAGGACCGGGTGAAAACGAAGATTTGCAAGGCGAACCCTTTGTTGGTAAGGCTGGTCAGTTGTTAGATAAATATCTTAATTTAATCGACCTTGACCGAAAAAAGAATATTTATATTGCAAATATTGTTAAATGCAGACCACCGCAAAACCGAGACCCAAAACCCGAGGAGCAGGACGTTTGCATTGAATGGTTAAGAAACCAGACAAGACTTATAAAGCCTAAAATAATCGTATGTTTGGGCAGAATTGCGGCACAAAAGCTTATTTCCGAGGATTTCCGGGTTACAAAGCAACACGGAGAGTTTATTCAAAAAGGAAATATTCTTTTTATGGGTACTTTCCACCCTGCTGCACTCCTTCGAAACCCTCTCAACAAGCCCGATGCCCTTTCGGATTTTCAGAAATTAAGAGACAAAATAAAAGAATTAAATATAGAAATTTAATGTAGGGAACGGATTTATCCGTTCCGCAACAAACAAAAACTCTTAAAGGAGCTATAATTATGGATAAAAAACAATTAATTCTCGATGGTAAAGCAATACTTGGTATTGAATTTGGTTCAACAAGAATCAAAGGCGTTCTTATTGACGACTGCGGTAAGGTTCTCGCAGTTGGTGCTTTTGACTGGGAAAACAGCCTTATAAACGGCATCTGGACTTATGCTGAAGAGGAATTTTTTGCAGGTCTTAAGGGTTGCTATGCTTCTCTTAAAAATGATGTTAAAGAAAAATATGGTATCACCCTCACAAACCTTAAATCAGTCGGTATCAGCGGTATGATGCACGGTTATCTCCCCTTTAATGCAGAAGGTAAACTTATTTGTCCTTTCCGCACCTGGAGAAACACTCTTGCAGGTGAAGCAGCAAGCAAACTAACAGAGGTGTTTGATTTCAATATTCCTGACCGTTGGAGCATCGCTCATCTTTATCAGGCAATTCTGAACGGCGAGGAACACGTTAAAGATATTGCATATTTTACAACTCTCGCAGGCTACATACACACAAGTCG
>JAZNJR010000060.1:0-23151 GCA_045578165.1 Acutalibacteraceae bacterium | reverse complement strand
TTAAGAATTGTCGGGTCCTTATTATTGTCGTTGTTTAATTTTCAAGGTCCGTTTTGTGCGCTCTTTCATTAGGGCGCTAGAGTATAATACCACACCTTAAACCCTTTGTCAACACTTTTTTTAAAAAAATTTTAAAATTTTTTCTCTTTTACGATTTTTCATAAAATTAATTAAAAATGGTGGTATTTTATGTCTATTTTCATTATGTATCGCCTATTATGTGTCGCATTTTAAGCAATATTCGCTTTTCCGCGCGGGACACTTGCACCTGCGTCATATTTAAAAGCTTTGCAGTTTTACTTTGGGTGTACAAATCGAAATAACGGTATTTTAAAATTAAACGCTCGTTTTCATTTAAACACCTTGCCGCAGATTCTATAAGTATTTTATTGTTTATTTCTTCCTGATGGTCAACGACAGGCAATTGCATTTCGCTTATGCCATCATCGGTTTCAATTGTTAAAGATACTGTGGCTTGTGACGCGCACAACGCTTCACTAACATCAGCGGGGTCAACCTTTATATGTTCAGCGATTTCATTTACGGTTGGTTCGCGGTTGAGCTTTTGCTGTAAAATATTATTTGCCTTTGCAATTTTAAAATTAAGTTCTTTCATACTACGCGAAACCTTAACTGCGCCACCGTCACGAAAAAGTCGACGCACTTCACCCATTATAACGGGCACCGCATAAGTAGAAAAAGCAAAACCGCGTTCACTTTCAAATGCATCTACCGCTTTTACAAGTCCCATACACCCTGCTTGATACAAATCATCGTATTCTATTCCCCTGCCGGAGAAACGATGACAAATTGAATGAACCAAACCGAGATTTTCTTTTATAAATTCTTCACGACCGATTACCGCATCAACCATTCACGTTAAAACGTTTACTGATTTTTTTGGTAAGGTAGACAGTTGTTCCCTTGCCTACGGTTGAGCGCACTTTAATTGTATCCATAAAACTTTGCATAACCGCAAAGCCAAGCCCTGCCCTTTCGCCACCAACAGTAGTAAAAAGCGGTTCCATTGCTTTTGAAATATTTTCTATTCCGCAACCCTTATCGCGAATTTTAATTTTTAAAAGGTTATCGTCGAAAATTTCGGCAGTTATGTAAATGTTTCCAAGTTCTTCTTTATAAGCGTGAACAATGCAGTTTGTAACCGCTTCGCTGACAGCGGTTTTAATATCGCTGATTTCTTCAAGTGTAGGGTCAAGCTGCAACACAAAAGCCGAAACGGTAGCACGCACAAAGCTTTCGTTAGACGACCTTGACTGAAGTGTCATTGTAAATTTGTTTTTTAACATTTGGTTACCTACTTTCTAATTTTGCTAATTTTTCAATTCCCGACAGACGAAACACCTTATATATATTATTAGGTGTGCCGGTAATGTGAAGTTCGGCTCCTGTTTTTTGCAGTAAACGATACCTACCCATTACAAGACCTATGCCCGAACTGTCCATAAAAGAAATACCTTTAAAGTCCAGCACTACAAGGGTTGGCATATTAAGTTCAATTGCGGCATCTATGCTTTCTCTCATTTCCTTGGCGGTATGGTGGTCTAGCTCGCCCGACAAATACGCGGTAACCACTTCGCCCGTTACGTTAATTTCAACCGACATATATAATTCACTCCAAACAAAAAATAGGACAAGTCCTTATAATAGTATAAAGACTTGTCCTTAAAAAATTTGTCGTATTTAGTTTTTATAAAAACTTTTTAATTTTTCGCGGATTGTAGACGCCAAATAAAGTGAGCCGAAAACAAAAACCACTTCCTCATCCTTTAAAATTTCAATAGCGTTGTCATAACTTTGGGCAGTTACACATTGCGTATATTTATTTGCCGCTTTTGAAAGGTCATTGGCGGAAAGCGTGCGCGGTGCATTTTCGACCCCAACTGCAACCGCCTTATATATATAAGGTAGGCACTGCTGCAAAAGGGTTTGATAATCCTTATCTTTCATAACGCCGATTATGGCAGATGCCCTACCCTTATATTGCTTTAAAAACTCCCTTAAAGCCAACGCGCCGTCGGGGTTATGTGCCCCATCCAAAATTACAAGTGGTTTTTTTGATATAACTTCAAGCCGTGCAGGAAAATAAGTATTTCCCAAAGCAGTTTCAACAGCTTCATCGGCTATTTTTATTCCGCAATTTTTAACCGTTTCAATAACGATAAGGGAATTTTCAATTTGATGTTGTCCAACAAGCGAGGTTTTATATTCGACACCCTTATATATATAGGTGTTACCCGTTATATTACTTTTTAAAACCGAAAGCGATGCTTTATCGGGAATTATTGGGTTATAACCCCTTAAAACCGACATTGCTTTATCGCATTGGTTGAAACTTGTGATAACCGGGGCATTTTTTATAATTCCGCATTTTTCAGCAGTGATTTTTTCAATCGTGTCCCCCAAAACTGCGGTATGGTCCAAGCCAATTTTTGTAATAACGCTTGCAATAACCTTTGTTAAAGCGTTAGTGGCATCGAACCGACCGCCAAGCCCTGTTTCGATTATAGCAATATCACATTTTCTATCAGAAAAATATAAAAAAGCAATAGCGGTTATAAATTCAAATTCGGTAAGCTTTACATTGGTGGATTTTACTTTTTCGGCATAACGACACAAATCGGCTTCGCTTATAAATTCGCTATTAATTTGAATTCTTTCACGAAAATTTATAACGTAAGGCGAAACAAAAAGTGCAGTTTTAAGCCCTGCGACTTCAAACACCTTTGAAAGCATTGCCGACACAGAACCTTTACCGTTTGTACCCGCGACGTGTATTGCTTTAAAATTGTTTTGCGGGTTACCAAGCTTTTCTAATACCATATTTATACGGTCAAGCGTTGCGGGAAGTGAAAAATTACCGAGCGAATGTATATAATTTAAAATTTCCAAATATTTCATATAACACCAAAACTTTACAAGTATTATATTCTGCAATTTGCACATTATAGTAAAGGAACAAAAAGCGCAACGAAACAGTGCATAAATGATACACCGCAGTGTACTGATGATGATTTTTGTTCCAGAAAAGGAGCGATAAAAAATATCGCTCCTTTCGTTTTGAAATTACATATCAATTTGTTTAAATTCAATTGAATCAACAATATCTTCAATAACGTCAAAATTTTTACGGACGTCTGAAGTTAAACCCGAAAAGCTAATCCAAAGGAAAACGTCGGCATCCTCTACCGGTTTAGCATAAACGTAGTAGATAATTTCTTTCAAATTCTGGTATTCAAAAGAATAAAGGTCGGCTTTGAGTTCTTTATCGGTTGATTCAAACTGTGGTTGATGGTCAAATTTTTCAACATTATCAAATCTTTCCAAATCCGCTTCGTTTTGCTGTTCCCAAAGCTTTGAATGATCGGTAGTATCTGCAAAATCGGCAGTAAAGTAACCGTAAACACCCATATGAACGTCACCGTTAGTACAGAAAATGTCCAATTCGGTATCTTCCATATCAACCTGCCAATCAGTAGGAACAGTAAAGCTTACGTTGTAATCCTTAATTGTGAAAGTGCGGCTTGATTGAGAGTCTTGAATTTCAATAGCGCTTGTAGTGATATCCTTATTTTCACTTGGGATTAATTCGTCAATATCACAAGCGCATAAACCCAAAAGCAGAAAAACAACCATTAATAATGAAATACTTCTTTTAAGCATTACTTCATCTCCTCAATTTGCGCTATGCTGTCATTAATCATTTTAATTTTGTCAAGCGCCTTTGCAAGACCGGCTTTTTGTTGTTCAACCAAAGCCGCGGGTGCTTTTGCCATAAAGCCGGGGTTGTTAAGCTTCTTTTCAAAGAATTCCTTATCTTCTTCGGCTTTTTTTAGGTCTTTCTTAAGGCGTTCAATTTCTGCCGAGAAATCAACCAATTCCTTCATAGGCATATAAACGGTAGCGGTATCGGTAATAACGCGAACTGCGCCTTCAGCATCAAAAGTATCACCAACCTCAACCCCACTTGCATAAGCCAAACGACAAATGTAAGCGGTACCGCTTTCGAAAACTGCTTTGTCAGCAGTTGCAATACAAACCTTTGCTTTCTTGCTGGGGGGAACGTTCATTTCGGCACGACGGTTACGAACTGCTTTGATAACAGCCATAATTTTTTCAAAGTCAGCTTCTTCTGCCTTGAAAGCAAGGTCAGGGCTGAATTTCGGCCATTCGCTTACCATTAAAGCGTCACCGCTGTGAGGCATTGATTGCCAAATTTCTTCGGTGATAAAAGGTATAAAGGGATGTAAAAGCTTTAGGGTATTTGTAAATACATAAACCAATACACTGCGGGCGGTGTTCTTTGCGGCTTCATCTTCACCGTTAAGACGTGCTTTGCAAATTTCTATATACCAGTCACAGAAAACGTCCCAAATAAAGTCGTAAAGCTTTTGAACAGCAAGACCAAGCTCGAACTTATCAAGGTTTTCGGTCACTTCAGATACAATAGTATTATACTGCGATAAGATCCACTTATCTTCAAGCGCTAAAGCAGATAAATCAAGCGGCATTTCGTTATCGTTTTCAAGATTCATTAAAATAAATCTTGCAGCGTTCCAAATCTTGTTAGCAAAGTTACGACTTGCTTCCACACGCTCGGGAATATAACGCATATCGTTACCGGGACTATTACCTGTTGCAAGTGAGAATCTCAAAGCGTCGGCACCGTAGGTATCAATAACTTCAAGCGGGTCAACACCATTGCCGAGAGATTTAGACATCTTTCTGCCCTGTGAGTCACGAACAAGACCGTGAATTAAAACGGTATCAAAGGGTACTTTACCTGTGTATTCAAGTGCAGAGAAAATCATTCTCGATACCCAGAAGCCGATGATATCGTATCCGGTAACAAGTGTATTTGTGGGATAATAGTGCTTAAGGTCAGCCGTTTCTTCGGGCCAACCCAATGTAGAAAAGGGCCATAGTGCTGATGAAAACCATGTATCAAGAGTATCTTCATCCTGATTAAGATGTGTGCCACCGCACTTGGGGCAAACAGAAGGTTCAGTCTTTGAAACGATAGTTTCTCCGCAATCCTGACAGTACCAAGCAGGAATTCTGTGTCCCCACCAAAGCTGACGAGAAATACACCAGTCACGGGTGCCGTTCATCCAGTTAAGATAGTTCTTTGTAAATCTTTCAGGAACGAATTTTATTTCACCTTTTTCAACAGCTTCAATAGCGGGCTTTGCAAGAGGCAACATACGAACAAACCACTGTTTTGAAACCATGGGTTCAATAGTGTTATGGCAACGGTAGCAAGTGCCAACCTCGTGCTTGCGAGGTTCAACTTCCTTAAGATAGCCGCCTGCCTCAAGGTCTGCAAGAATAGCTTTTCTCGCTTCCATTGTTGTCATGCCTGCATACTTACCGCAGTCAAGAACCTCGGGCTCATTTTCGGTTGCTCTGCCGCTTGCAATAAGCTCATCGGCAATTCTCTTATCTTCTGCACCTGTAAGGCGTCCGTCATAAGTAAAGGTACGTACTATGGGAAGATTGTGTCGAAGACCAACCTCAAAGTCATTGGGGTCGTGGGCGGGAGTGATTTTAACAACACCCGTACCCTTTGTCATATCTGCGTGTTCGTCGCATACAATGGGAATTTCTTTATTAAGTAAAGGCAAAATTACATGACAGCCGTGAAGATGCTTGTATCTTTCATCGTCCACATTGATAGCAACAGCGGTATCGCCAAGCATTGTTTCGGGACGTGTTGTTGCAAGTTCAAGCTTTTCGCCCGTTTCCTTAACGGTATAAAGAAGGTGCCAGAAGCTACCGTCCTGCTCTTCATATTCAACTTCTGCATCAGAAATTGAGGTGTTGCAGTATGGGCACCAGTTAACCATACGGTTACCGCGGTAGATAAGGCCCTTTTCATAAAGACGAACAAACACTTCGTTTACTGCTTTGTTGCAGCCCTCGTCAAGAGTAAAGCGTTCACGGTCCCAGTCGCAAGAAGAGCCAAGCTTTTTAAGCTGTTCAATAATTCTGCCGCCGTATTGCTTTTTCCAATCCCAAGCGCGTTCAAGAAAACCGTCACGACCGATGTCTTCTTTAGTAATGCCTTCTTCGCGCATTTTTTCAACGATTTTTGCCTCGGTAGCAATTGACGCATGGTCAGTACCGGGAAGCCACAAGGTGTCAAAACCTTGCATACGTTTAAAACGAATAAGAATATCTTGCAAGGTATTATCAAGCGCGTGGCCCATATGAAGTTGACCCGTAATGTTTGGTGGCGGAATTACGATGGTATAGGTGTCCTTGTCCTGTTCACACTTTGCGTGGAAGTACTTACCCTTTAACCATTCGGCGTAAATTCTGTCTTCTACGTCTTTAGGGTCGTATTGTTTGGCGAGTTCTTTTGCCATTTTTAAACACATCCTAATTGGAAAATAATTACATAAATATTTTTGCGTTTTTTACGCAAGATACTATTGTCGGTCAAGAGCGTTTGCAAAGGTTAAACTTTAAAAGACCGACACCGCCTGATGTAGTAACATCGGGCGGTTTTATATTTTAGCACAAAACTTTTAGTAATGCAATATAAATATATATAATATTGCACTAGTGTGTAATGATGCAAGCATCATCCCATACAAATATAAATCTAAATCGTACTTCACAGAGACGATTTGCGAATTACCCACACATCTAACCAATAGAAAAAGAATCAATAACCGTACCGTTTGTTTTTTCCCTAATTTTAGCAACAATTTGTGCTAAAATTGACCAATATACTTCCATATCGGTTTCTTCGCAGTTTTCAATTTCATCTTTTCCACACAAAAACAATGGTACCTTGTAACCCACACAATTTGAATATGCGGGTTTATCATTTTTCTTAAGCCATTTTTTATAAAACTTTAAAGCCAAAATATCTTTTGCATTTTTAGGCAAGGTTTTATTTATGAAAAATGAAAATTCACACAAAAGGTCCATTACGTCATTGGTACCTGGGTCAAACACAAAAATTACGTTTCCTATTGTGTCGGTCGCATAAATGCGGCCAAGCCAGTCATAACCAAAAATCGAAAAACCCATTGTAAAATCGGGAAACATTTCCCAAACAATATTGGTCCATTTTTCAATTTCTTCTTTTTTAAATACTTTGAAAGCGCCATTGCCGAACTCTTTACCGGAAAATGCTTCAATAAAGGTTGCTACGTTTTCACTTCCTTCGACAACCATTTCCTTTTCGCCGAAGAATTTTAAAAACTTTTCAAAACTTTTGCTCACTAGGGTCTCCTTTATAAATCTAACATCGCTTGTTCGGCGGTGCCTGTCGGCTTTTTGCTGCCGGCTGCGGGTAAATTGCGGGTACGATAGCGGTGTTCGCTATCAAGTGTTCCCTTTTCGTAAAGGGAAACTTCGCTAATGCGTTGACCTTTCTTTTGTGTCATTACCGCAACGCCACCATTGTCTTTAGTGGTTTTGGCAGCAATCGAAGCAGTATTAACAATTAACATTCTGCCATTGGTTGATTTAAGCAAAATATCGCGGTCTTCTTTCACATACAAAATTGTATGAATTGGGTATTTTTCAGAATATGCCTTTATAAGCTTCTTACGGTTGGTTTTTGTTACGTAAGACATTAAAGGCACACGTGAAATTTTACCGTTTTCAAACACGAAAACCATATGTCCCAAATAATCGCTGGTTTCAACCATATAAATTGCGTTTTCGCCTTCATCAAATTCAAGCTTTGAGGGAATATAATCACCCAAAACACTTGCCTTTGAATCGGCAAATTCGGCAGTTTTAGACTTATAAACCTGCGCCTTATCACTAAAGAACAATAGCTCAGTCGCGTTGGTTGATTCAATAGTTTGGGTAATAAAGTCGCCTTCTTTAAGCTTTTGTTCGCCGCTCATACGAAGGGACTGTGGTGTAATTTTCTTAAAGTAACCGTCATTAGTAAAGAACAAGGTAACGGGCGAATTGTCAACCTCAATTTCAACACTTTCAACCGCTTCGGTTTGAGCGCTGATAATTTTGGTTTTGCGGTCACGACCGTATTTGTCAACAACTGCTTCAAGTTCTTTAATGATGATTCTTTTAAGCTTAGATTTTGAAGAAAGAATGCTTTCCATTTCTTCAATTTCTTTAATAAGATTTTCTATATCGGCAGTGCGCTTTAAAATGTATTCGCGGTTTAAGTGGCGAAGTTTAATTTCTGCCACGTATTCGGCCTGAATTTCGTCAATCCCAAAGCCAATCATAAGGTTTGGCACAACCTCTGATTCCTGCTCGGTTTCGCGAACAATTTTAATTGCTTTGTCAATATCTAAAAGAATTTTTTCAAGGCCTTTTAAAAGATGCAAACGGTCTTTTGCCTTTGAAAGCTTAAAATAAACCCTACGGCGCACACATTCTTCACGATATGCAACCCATTCGCTAATGATTTCCTTAACACCCATTACGCGAGGCGAACCCGCAATAAGAATGTTAAAGTTACAGGCAAAGCTGTCCTCAAAAGGTGTCATTTTAATGATTTTCTTCATCAGCTTATCGGGGTCGGTGCCGCGTTTTAAGTCAATGGTAATTTTTAAGCCCTCAAGATCGGTTTCGTCACGAATATCGTTAATTTCGGTAATCTTTTTGGCTTTTACAAGGTCAACTACCTTTTCAATAATCTGTTCACAAGTGGTTGTGGGCGGAATTTCGGTAATATCAATACAGTTGGCCGATTTATCATAAGTATAAACGCCTCTAACCTTAAAGCTGCCGCGACCAGTTTCGTAAATGCGTTCCATATCATCGCGGTTATATAAAAGCTGGCCGCCTATTGGAAAATCGGGCGCTAAAAGTGTGTCGGCAACGTTGATTTCGTCATCCTTAATATAAGCAATTGTGGTTTCGCACACTTCTTTAAGGTTAAAGGGGCATATTGAACTTGCCATACCTGCCGCAATACCCATATTTGCATTAACAAGTATTGTGGGAAAGGTAACAGGAAATAAAACAGGTTCTTTCATTGTGGCATCATAGTTGTCCACAAAATCAACCGTGTCTTTATCAATATCAGCAAAAAGCTCTGCCGCAATTGGCGCCAGCTTTGCTTCGGTATAACGCGAAGCCGCATAAGCCATATCGCGTGAATATGCCTTACCGAACGAGCCCTTTGACATAACAAACGGATGCAAAAGTGCTTCATGACCTTCAGATAAGCGCACCATTGTTTCATAAATAGCAGCGTCGCCATGGGGGTTAAGCTGCATTGTGCGACCAACAATGTTTGCTGATTTTATTGTTTTGCCATTTAAAAGTCCCATATTATACATAGTATAAAGCAATTTTCGGTGTGACGGTTTAAAACCGTCAATTTCGGGAATTGCACGGGACACAATAACACTCATTGCATAGGGCATAAAGTTGGAAGTAATTGTTTCGGTAACAGGACTTTCAACTATCGTACCTGCGCCTGCAATATACGCGTTGGCGTTATTCTTCTTTTTAGGAGCATCCTGCTCCTTCTTTTTTCTCACAGCCATAATTTTCTCCAATTATCAACTAATATCGGCCTCATCAATATAAAGATAGCCATTTTCCGAAATATAATCTTTTCTGCCCTGCAAATTATCGCCTAAAAGCAAATCAAACATTTCGCTTGTTCTTTCGGCATCTTCGGGCAAAACCTTAATAAGACGGCGGGTGTCGGGATTCATTGTAGTAAGGTTCATCATATCGGGTTGGTTTTCGCCAAGACCCTTTGAACGCTGTAAATCGTACTTTTCATCCCCAATTTGCTCCAAAATTTCGCGCTTTTCGTTTTCATCGTAAGCAAAATAGGTCATTTTTTTGGTGTTAATTTCATAAAGCGGGGTTTCGGCAATATATACCTTGCCCTCACTTATAAGGGTGGGCATTAAACGGTAAATCATTGTTAAAATAAGTGTTCTAATGTGGAAACCGTCAACGTCGGCATCGGTACAAATTATTATCTTATTCCAACGCAAATTGTTAAGGTCAAAGGTGGAAAGACCTTTGTTTGCCTTTGATTTAACCTCAACACCGCAACCAAGCACTTTAAGTAAATCGGTAATAATTTCGCTTTTGAAAATTTTATCATATTCGGCCTTTAAGCAGTTAAGGATTTTACCACGCACCGGCATAATTGCCTGGAATGCCGCGTCACGCGCCAATTTACAAGAGCCCAAAGCCGAGTCGCCTTCCACTATATACAACTCACGTTCGCTAACGTCACGACTGCGGCAGTCAACAAACTTTTGAACACGGTCAACCATTGAATTGTTAGTGGCAAGTGTCTTTTTAAGGTTAATTCTTTCCTTTTCGCTTCTTTCACGACTGCGTTTATTAACAAGCACTTGGTCGGCAATTTTGTCGGCTTCCGCCTTGTTTTCAATAAAATAAACCTCCAACTGATGACGCAAAAAGTCAACCATTGCTTCGTAAATAAATTTATTGGTAATTGACTTTTTGGTTTGGTTTTCGTATGAAGTCATTGTTGAAAAGGACGAAATTACCAAAATTAGACATTCTTCAATATCAGAAAACGTGATTTTACTTTCATTACTTTTGTATTTATTGGTTTGCTTGATGTAATTGTCAAGCATACTTAAAAACGCACTTCTTGTTGCCTTTTCGGGCACACCGCCGTGTTCAAGCCAGCTTGAGTTATGATAATATTCTTTGAATGGGTTTTTATTCGAAAAACTCATTGCAACGTTAATTTTAACCTTATATTCGGGCTTGTCCTCGCGGTCGCGACCCTTTCTTTCGGTCTGCCAAAACTGAACGTTAGCCATTCTGTCTTCGCCGGCAATTTGGTTAACGTAGTCCTTAATACCGTCTTTATAAACAATTTCCTGCTGAATAAAGCGGCTACCCTGTTGTTCACGGAAAACAAAAAGCAACCCGTCGTTTACAATGGCTTGGCGTTTAAGGGTGTCTATAAAATATTCAACCGGAATGTCAATGTCGGTAAAAACGTCCAAATCGGGTTTCCATTTAATTTTGGTACCGGTGTCTTTGCCGGAATATTCTTCCTTTTGAAGACCGCCGATATTAAAACCTTTTTCAAAGTGAAGATTATATTTATAACCGTCACGCTTGATTTCAACGTCCATATATTCAGACGAAAACTGTGTAGACGCCAAACCCAAACCGTTAAGACCAATGGAATATTCATAATCGCCACCGTTATTGGTGTCATACTTACCGCCTGCATACAAACTTTCAAAAAGCAACACATAGTTGTACTGTTCTTCCTTGGCGTTGTAGTCAACCGGTGCGCCACGACCAAAGTCCTGCACTTCAATTGAACCGTCGGTATATTTGGTTACGATAATTTTATTACCGTGACCTTCACGCGCCTCGTCAATAGAGTTTGATATTATTTCAAATACAGAATGCTGACAACCGTCAAGTCCGTCCGAACCGAAAATAACCGCAGGACGAAGTCGTACCTGATCGGGACCTTTAAGCTGTTTAATACTGTCGTTACCATATTCTTGTTTGGTTTTTGCCATAGACATAGTACCTCATTATAAATTTTAACTTATATATTATATACTATATTTTGTATTTTCGTCAAGCAAAACCCACAAATATCTATTGATTTTTCCAAAATTATGGTATATTATATCATCAATAGAGGTGTCTATAATGGAATTATTAAAGCAGTTTATGCAAACCCCCGTTGGCGAGGTTCTTTTAAGCGGTGCGGTTGTAAACTTTTTTCTTGTGATTTTGGGCACAATTTTAGGCCTATTATTTAAAAAAGGTCTGCCTGAAAGAATTCAAAACGTGTTAATGACCGGTATGGCATTTTGTGTATTTTACATTGGTGTTACCGGCATATTTGATAAAAATGCAAATATTCTTGTAATTATTGCTTGTATGGCGGTCGGCGCTGTTATTGGCGAGCTTATTGATTTGGACAAGCTTGTCAATAAAATCGGTCAAGGCATTGAAAACAAATTTAATAAAAACGGGAATAACGTCAGCATTGCCAAAGGGTTTGTTTCAGCAACGCTTTTGTTTTGCGTCGGCGCAATGACAATAGTCGGCTCAATTGACAGCGGCATAAACGGTGACAACGCAACCCTTTATTCCAAAGCGGTTATTGACTGTGTTGCCGCAATGGCGCTTACTTCAAGTTTCGGCGTGGGAGTTATCTTCGCTTCCCTTTCGGTCCTTATAATTGAAGGCGGCTTAACCGTTTTAGCAACTGTAGTTTCCCCCATTTTAACCGAATATATCATTTCACAAATGTCGGTTATTGGCTCACTTTTGATTGTTGCACTTTCATTCAATATGCTTAACATTACCAAAATTAAGGTAATGAACTTTGTACCGGCAATTTTACTGCCGCTTATACTTTGTCTTTTTTAAGGAGTTAAATTATGGCTAAAAGAACCAGACGTCAACAAGCAATTTTAAAACGACGCATATTTTTATCGTTTTGCGCGGTTGTATTAATTGCCGCTATAACTTTATTGTCTTTTGTAATCGGCTCGGCATTAAAGGGCGACGGCGGTAATAACACACCAAACAAAAACAACTCTAAGCCCAAACCCGAGGTTATACCCGACAAGTATGCAACCATTGTTTCTGTGGGCGATATTATGTGCCATTCTACACAGTATAACGGTGCAAAGACTGCCGACGGATATGATTTTTCGGCATTTTTTACCGAACTTTCGCCATACTTTAAGGGTGCCGATTTAGCGGTAGGCAACCTTGAGCTTACCTTTGGCGGTACCGAATCGGGTGCGTGGCGCGGTTTCCCAACCTTTAACACCCCCGACCAATTAGCAAACGCCATTGCCGACAGCGGTATAAACCTTTTGATGACTGCAAACAACCACACATATGACACCGGCTTTTTCGGTATGAAACGCACACTTGACGTGGTTAGAAATTTAGGCATTGAAACCAATGGCAGTCGCAAAGACAGCACCGAAGCAAAATATATTGTTAAAGACCTTAACGGTATTAAGGTTGGTATTGTAAATTACACATACGAAACCACCGCCGCTACCCAAACAAGAAAATATTTAAACGGACTACTTTTAAGTGAAGAAGCGGCACCCTTGGTAAACAGCTTTTGCCATGGCAAAATTGACGCTTTTTACACCGAAGCCAAAGAAATTATTGCCGCTATGAAAAACGACGGTGCGGAATATATCACCTTTTATATGCACTGGGGTAACGAATACCAGCGCACACAAAGCACTTGGCAAAAAACAATTGCCCAACAGCTTTCAAACATGGGGGTTAATATGATTATCGGCGGCCACCCGCACGTTGTTCAGCCGATAGAATATATCTATTCTGAAGACGGTCAAACCGAAACCGTTTGTGTTTATTCGCTTGGTAATGCGGTTTCAAACCAGCGCCGCACACTTATGACGAATAACGCACCTAACGGTCACACCGAAGATGGCTTAATGGTTAGTTACACACTTAAAAAGACCCCTGACGGTACAGTTACTCTTGTTGATTTTGAAGCAATTCCCACTTGGGTTGACAGATATTTGGTAAACGGTAGACACAAATACACTATTTACCCAATGGAAAATCTTGACGAGGCAAAAACCAAATACCCGCACATTGCATCCCGTCTTAATGAATCATATTTAAGAACAAAAGCAATTATGGGTGCAGGACTTACAGCCGCGCAAGAAAAAATCGGTTGTGATATAACCTTTAAAGTAGAAGCAGAATAAAAATAAGGACAGAGAAATTTAAAATTCTCTGTCCTTTAATTTTACTTATTTTCAGCTAACTTTTTATAAATTTTTTCACAGACTTTTAAAACCTTATTTGCGGTTTTGTCTTTTTCCATTAATGTGCCGCCAAGCTTTCTGTAGCTTATTTTAAGACCTTCGGGCATTTTTTCAAATTTGTTTTCCCCGTTACATGCCTTGTAAAAATCTTCTCCCAAATCTAACGGTTCGGCTTCAAAGAAACCGTCTTCTTTTAAACCGTTTAAATCGTTAATACCCTTTTGGTCAACTATGTAAAGCACCGCTTTTGGCTCGGCCGCTATCATTGACTGAATTTTTGCAACCGCCGCCTGATTTGTTTGTGAATTCGACTGGGTGTCATCAAAGCTGCAGTCAACTACTTCAACCGAAACTTTACCGTCGCCGTCAATATCTTCGGCATATTGTTCGATAAATTCTTCAATTTCTTCCGCCCTGCCGCTTTCTAACGCGGTGTGGGTGTAAACAACGGTTATAAAATCGTATTTTTCGCGTGAAGCGCACTGCACAACCATAACGGTAACAACCGCAATTAACGCAACAGCACCAATGGTATGCCACTTAAAATGGTACCAATAGTTTTGCAATTTTTCTTTAGGCGTTTTAGGAATGATAACCGCAGTGGTGTCATTCTTTTCGGGTTCAATAAGACCCTGCTTTGCCTTGATTATATTAATTTTCTCTTCTCTTGCCCGTCTTTGTTCTTCAATAAGTTTATTAGACATTTCAAGCTCCTTTAAAAAAGTAATAATATTTTATCACAAACCGCTTATGTTTTCAAGTATTACGGGCAAAATAATTAACCGGTGATAAAATGAAAAACAAAACTTTACTAAACCTGGTTTTTGGTGCAATAATTGGTTTTATAAACGGTCTTTTAGGGGCAGGCGGCGGTATGATTGCGGTACCGCTTTTAAAAAAATGCGGACTTTCACAACGACAAGCGCACCAAAATGCAATAGCGGTAATTTTACCCATTACAACCGTTTCGGCGGCGATATACTTATATAAAGATTATGTAAACCTTTCCGACAGCTTTGCATATTTACCCACCGGCTTTCTAGGGGCAATAATCGCAACCTTTTTAATGAAAAAATTATCTAATAAATGGCTTAAAAAAATATTTGCGTTTTTTATGCTTTACGCAGGCGTTCGCCTGCTTATTAAGTGAATATTCCCGCCCTTTTAGCAGGGCTTTTTTCGGGTATTATTGGCGGCATGGGTATGGGTGGCGGCGCAGTTCTTATAATTTACCTTTCACTTTTTACCGACACACCGCAGCTTAACGCGCAGGGTATAAATCTTTTGTTTTTCATCCCCACGGGACTTTGCGCTCTTATAATTTATGCTTTTAAAAAACAAATTAAATGGAAAACCGTTCTTCCTATTTCGGTTACGGGTGTTATAGGTTCGGTTTTAGGCATTATGTTAACCAACTATTTAGGAAGCAATTTGCTTTCAAAATTGTTTGGCGGTTTGCTTGTTGTTATGGCTGTGAAAGAATTTTTCACTAAAAATGTTGAAAATAATAATAAATAATGCTATACTAAAAACGAATAAATGTTCGTGAGGTATTTTTATGTCTAAAAAACCGTTAACCGAAAAACAACAGCTTGTATATAATTTCATTGTTAAACAAATGGCGCAGGGCTTTCCCCCTACCGTTCGTGAAATTTGCAATAACACAGGCATTAAATCCACTTCAACCGTTCACGCTGTATTAGGTGTACTGGAAGAAGAGGGTTACATAGTGCGCGATGCAAAATATTCCCGCGCAATTAAGCTTGATAATGATTATAATTCTTCAATGGTACCACTTGTTGGCAAAATTACCGCAGGTAAACCAATTTTAGCGGTTGAAGAAATTGAAGATTATATTCCCTACCCTTCAAAAGATGCCGACGGGCTTTTTGCATTAAAGGTTGTAGGGCTTAGTATGAAGGACGCCGGTATTCTAGACGGCGATATTATTGTTGCCGACAAAAATTCTCCCTGCCGCACGGGCGATATTATAGTTGGTATGGACGGTGATTCCGCAACAGTTAAACGCCTTTTAATTAAAGATAAAAAGGTAATTTTTATGCCCGAAAATCCCGATTTTGACCCTATTTACCCCGAAAACCCAACGGTTCTTGGCAAGGTAATCGGAAGTTATCGAAAGTATTAAGGTGAATTATGAAAGAAATTGAACTTTTTACAGACGGTGCTTGCAGTGGCAACCCCGGTCCTGGCGGTTGGGGTGCGGTACTTCGTTATAACGGTGTTGAAAAGGAACTTTCGGGTGGCGAAATTAACACCACCAATAACCGAATGGAATTAACTGCAGTTATTATGGGGCTTAAAGCTTTGAAAGAGCCCTGCAAAGTACACCTTACAACCGATTCGAAATACGTTAGCGACGGTATTTCAAAAGGGTGGGCAGAATCTTGGCGCAAAAACAATTGGCGCAAGGCCGATAAAAAACCCGCTTTAAACCCTGATTTATGGGAAGAGCTTTTAAACCTTTTGACCGTTCACGAGGTTGAAATCACTTGGGTTAAGGGCCATGCAGGGCATCCCGAAAACGAGCGCTGCGATAAATTGGCAGTTGATTTTTACAAAGCATTACAGGAGAATTCTTAGTATATGAACATAGCTTTTTATACGCTTGGCTGCAAGGTTAATCAGTACGAAACCGAGGTTATGCGTGAAGCATTTGAAAAGAAAGGACATACTGTCGTAAATGATGGTATGCCCTTTGACGTAATAATAATAAATTCCTGCACCGTAACTGCCGAGAGTGACCGCAAAACACGTCAAGCAGTACATCGCTTTAAAAAGAACAATCCCAATTCTGTAGTTGTGCTTACGGGTTGTATGGTACAGGCATTTAGTAATGAAGCCAAAACACTTGAAGGTATTGACATTATTATCGGCAATACCGACGTTGCTAAAATTTGCGACGTTGTGTGCGATTATTTTAATAACAAAACTGAAATTTTTGACGTACCACCCCATCTTAAAGGGGAAATTTTCAACACCCCGTCAATTGAAAGCTTTGCAGAACGTACACGCGCTTATATGAAAATTCAGGACGGTTGCGACCGTTTTTGCACCTATTGTATAATTCCTACCGCACGCGGTTGGTTGCGTTCAAAACCAATTGTCGAAATTAAAACAGAGGCCGAAAAGCTTGCTAAAAACGGTTATATGGAAGTTGTGCTTGTTGGCATTAACCTTACTTCCTACGGTAAAGGCGAAAACGAACTTAATATTTGCGATGCGGTCGAGACAGTTGCAAGTGTTGAAGGAATTAAAAGAATACGTTTAGGGTCACTCGAGCCAGACCACATAACCGATGAAATGCTTATGCGTCTTCGTACGGTTGAAGAATTTTGCCCACAGTTCCATTTGTCGCTTCAAAGCGGTTGTGATGCAACCCTTAAACGTATGAACCGCCATTACGATACCGCCTTTTATCGCGATTTAGTGGCGCGTATTCGCAAAGTCTTTCCCGAAAGTTCAATTACTACCGATATAATGGTGGGTTTTGCGGGTGAAACCGAGGAAGAATTTGAAAACAGCATTAATTTTGCTAAAGAAATTGGCTTTGCAAAAGCGCACGTTTTCGCTTATTCAAGACGAAGCGGTACAATGGCTTATAATATGCTAAACCAAATTACCCGCGCCGAAAAATCACGCAGAAGTAAGCTTATGATTGAAGCTACAGCTAAAACCGAAAGTGATTTTATAAAATCATATCTTGACAAGACGGTTGAAGTACTTTTTGAATCACAAGAAAACAACTACGCCGTTGGCTACACCAAAAACTATTTATACGTCAAGGTTAAAAGTGATATCGCCCACACAGGCGAGCTTTTAAACGTAAAAATTACCGACTGTGAAAAAGAGTTTGCAATTGGTGAAATAGTATAATTTCAAAAAGGTGAAAATTTATGCTTTATAAACATGAAAAATCAACCCCACGATGGATAAACTTCGAAAATCCAAAAGGTGAAAAAGGTAATGGTGCCACCGAAAACCTCGGTGCAAAGGGTCACGCTTGGGAGCATTTTTCAGAAAATGAAGAAAAGATTTTATGCGATATAGAAAATTCGGGTGTTGTTAGGCGGATTTGGCTTACCTTAAACGACCGCTCACCCGAGGTTTTGCAAAACGTTATATTAAAAATGTATTGGGACAATGCCGAAAAGCCACAGGTTGAAGCACCCATCGGCGATTTTTTCTGTATGGGCCTCGGTATAATGAAGGGTTTTGAAAACGCCCTTTTCTCCACTGCCGAAGGTAGGTCATTTTGTTGTTTTATACCAATGCCATTTAAAAAGCATTGCAAAATCACCCTAACCAACAACAGCGGTAGATTTATAAATAACCTCTTTTACGATATTGATATCACCTTGCAAGAGGTTGCGAACGACGATATGTACTTTTTCGCAAGCTTTAGCTACATACCCGAAAACGAGTTGGAAAAAGATATTGAAATTTTGCCGAAAACAATCGGCACAGGCCGTTTTTTAGGCACTAATATCGCAGTAATCCCAAACGAAGAGCTCTACGGCGATATCTGGTGGGGTGAGGGCGAGGTTAAAATCTATCTCGACGGTGATACAGACTTCCCTACCCTCGCAGGTACAGGTGCTGAAGATTATATTGGCTCAGCTTGGGAGCTTGGCGAATATATAAACCGCACACAAGGTTGTGTGACACGTGTGAAAAACGCTGTTTCGATGTACCGTTTTCATATTGATGACCCTATTTGCTTTGAAAAAGATATAAAGGTCACTTTGCAAGCAATGGGCGGCGGAATGGCACAAAAGGTTATCCCCGTTTTACAAAACGGTGTTCCCGTCACATATGACGACGGAGATCTCTACCACGTTTATAAAAAAGAAATAACCAATGAACTGAAAGGTTACGTTAACTTCTTCCGACGCGACCACTACCGTGTTGTTGCTTATTATTATAGAAAAGAATTATGACCAAAACGTCCTCCTTTTTGGAGGGCGTTTAATTTTTTATTCTAAATTTTTACGTCTGTAAAGAAAAAAACTTGACAGACACACATTTTTATGTTATACTAGCCAAAGTTGAGAAATTGTGGGGTGTATTATGTCTAAAAATTTATATATTTCCGCCCTTCTCGACGTATACGGTGACTTTTTAGGCGAAAAGCCAAAAACTTTTTTGGAATATTATTATAACGACGATTTATCCCTTTCGGAAATTGCAGAAAACGAGGGTATTACCCGACAAGGCGCACACGACCAAATTAAACGCGCCGAAGCGAAATTACTCGAATGGGAAGATAAATGCCATTACTGTGAAAAGTTCTTAAAGCTTAAAGAACTTTCACAAAATGATGAAAATTTCACTGAAATTAAAAAGATTATTAACGATTTGTAAGGAGTGTAGTTATGGCTTTCGACAGTTTATCAGATAAATTAGCCGGCGTGTTTAAGCGTCTACGCTCTAAGGGTAAGTTGAGCGAGAGTGACGTTAAAACCGCTATGCGCGAAGTACGTCTTGCGCTTCTAGAAGCCGACGTTAACTATAAGGTTGCGAAAGATTTTACCAACAGTGTAACCGAAAAATGCATTGGTGCCAACGTTATGGAATCACTTACTGCACCCCAAATGGTTATTAAAATCGTTCGTGACGAATTAACCGCTTTAATGGGCAGCGAACAAGCCCGTCTTAAAACTTCAAACAAACTGCCCACTGTTATTATGATGTGTGGTTTGCAGGGCTCGGGTAAAACCACCCATTCGGCAAAGCTTGCAAAACACTTAAAATCCCTTGGTCACAGACCCATGCTTGTCGCCTGCGACATTTACCGACCTGCTGCTATTCAACAGTTAAAGGTTGTTGGTGAAGCGGTTGGCGCTCCCGTTTTTGAAAAAGGTACGCAGTCCCCTGTTAAGACCGTCAAAGAAGCGTTAAATTACGCTCGCGACCACGGTCACGACTTTATGATTTTGGACACCGCGGGTCGTCTTCACATTGATGAAGAACTGATGAGTGAGCTTAAAAACATTACCGAAGCGGTTGAAGTTCACAACATTTTGTTGGTTATTGACTCAATGGTTGGTCAAGACGCAGTAAATATTGCAAAAGCATTTAACGACCTTTTAGAAATTGACGGTGTAATTTTAACCAAGCTTGACGGTGACACCCGTGGCGGTGCTGCGTTATCGGTTAAGGCAGTTACAGGCAAACCTATTATGTTCGCAGGTGTTGGTGAAAAGCTTGACCAACTTCAAGAATTCCACCCGGACAGAATGGCTTCCCGTATTTTAGGCATGGGCGACGTTTTGTCACTTATTGAAAAGGTTGAAAACGAAATTGATGAAGCCAAAGCAGAAGAAACCGCAAAGCGCTTGGCTGAAAACAAATTCGATATGAATGATTTGTTAGACCAGTTCCAACAAATCAAAAAAATGGGGTCGCTTAAAAGCGTTATGTCAATGATTCCGGGTATGGAACGTCAGCTTCGTGACGTTGACATTGACGATAGACAACTTTTAAGAATTGAAGCTATTATAACTTCAATGACCAAAAAAGAACGCGCCAAGCCCGACATTTTAAATGCTTCCCGCCGCAAAAGAATTGCCGCAGGTGCAGGTGTTAAGGTTGAAGACGTTAACCGCCTTGTAAAACAATATGAACAAATGAAAAAAATGTTCAAACAAATGAACAACAAGGGCGGCAAACGCAATATGATGCGTGGTATGGGCGGTATGAATGGTATGCCACCCGGAAATCCTTTCGGTTTTTAAGAGAAATCTTTAAAATAAATAAGTATTACATTTATGGAGGTGTATTTAAATGGCAGTAAAAATCAGACTTCGTCGTATGGGTGCTAAGCGTGCTCCTTTCTACCGCGTTGTTGTTGCTGATTCAAGATTCCCCCGTGACGGTCGTTTCATCGAAGAAATCGGTACCTATGACCCCACTAAAGATCCTGCAGCAGTAAACATTGACAGCGAAAAGGCAAAGAAATGGATTGCTAACGGTGCTCAACCTACCGATACCGTAAAGGCATTACTAAAGAAGAACGGTGTTCTTTAATTTGTAAACTTTGTGTGAGGTAATTTATGGAAGAGTTATTAGTTTCTATCGCGTCGGGCTTGGTTCAAAATCCTGACGAGGTAAAAGTAACAGTTGACCAACCCAATGAAAACGGTGTTACCGTTCTTCATTTGTCGGTTGCTGAAGGCGATATGGGTCGTGTTATCGGTAAGCAAGGCAGAATTGCCAAAGCCATCCGCACAGTAATGCGTGCCGCCGCTAACAAAGCCGATATGAACATTGCGGTTGAAATCGACTAAGGTGCTAACTCGCGTTAGCACTTAACGCGTACTACTACCCCCACATTGTTGGGGGTATTTATATACATACTAATTTAAGGTGAAAAAATGAAGAACAAATATCTTGAAACAGGTAAAATTGTTGGCACCCATGGTGTAAAAGGTATGGCGCGTGTGCAGGTTTGGGCCGACTCGCCCGAATTTCTTTCAAAATTTAAGTGTGTTTATACCGACAAGGACGGTCAAAACAAGCTTGAAATTAAAAAAGCACAAGCACACGGTAATGTATCAATTGTGGCTTTTAAGGGTATTGACACCATTGAAGAGATTGAAAAGCTTCGCGGCACTGTGCTTTATATTGATAGAAAAGATGCAAAGCTTCCAAAAGGTCGTTATTTCATTGCCGACCTTATAGGTTGCAAGGTGCTTGATGCCGACACAAATGAACCCTTAGGCACTATAACCGACGTTTCCGAAACAGGCGCAAACGACGTTTGGCACATTGAAAAGGACGATAAGGAATACCTTGTACCCGCCATTCCACCGGTTATTATTGACGTTAAGGTTGATGACGAAATTGTGGTTATTCGCCCATTGAAAGGAATTTTTGACGATGAGAATTGACATTCTTACACTTTTTCCCGAAATGTGTAACACCGTTATGAACGAAAGTATAATCGGTCGCGCACAAAAAGCCGGTAAGGTTGAAATTGTTTGCACCAATATACGCGACTTTGCGGGCAATAAACACAATAAGGTTGATGATATGCCCTATGGCGGCGGCATGGGTATGATTATGGCGGCAAACCCCATTTACGAATGTTATAAAAGCATTTATAATGAAAACGAGCCCAAACCCCACTTGGTATACCTTTCCCCTAAAGGCACAACATTTACCCAAGAAAAAGCCATTGAATTTTCAAAGCTTGACCGTTTAGTGCTTTTGTGCGGACATTACGAAGGTGTTGACCAACGCGTTATTGATGAAATTGTTGACGAAGAAATTTCCATCGGCGACTTTGTGTTAACGGGTGGCGAACTACCCGCTTTAACGGTTGCCGACGCAGTCTGCCGAATGTTGCCAGGTGTTTTATCGGAAGATATTTGCTTTGAAGAAGAAAGTCATTTTGATGGTTTGCTTGAATACCCACAATACACAAGACCTGCTGTATGGCACGAAAGACAAGTTCCCGAAGTTTTGCTTTCAGGCAACCACGCAAAGATTAACGACTGGCGACGCGCTAAATCTTTGGTTATAACAATGGAAAAACGCCCCGATATGCTAAGTCCTCAAGAACTTAACGAAAAAGATAAAAAGCTATTGAAAAAACACGCCGAAAGCGACGAATAATGTTGTTATTTTGCACAAAAACGAACTTGTCACTTTTTCGTTTGTTGGATAAATATTAGAACTTATTCACAAATAATTGACTATCACATTAAATGTGGTATAATAACATTAAAGTTTAAACACCATTTAACCGATAAGGAGAATTTATAATGTGCGTTAAAGATGTTGTTATTCAAAATCAGGTTGGCTTACACGCTCGTCCCGCAACCTTCTTCATTCAGAAAGCTAATGAATTTAAATCATCTATCTGGGTTGAAAAGGACGATAGAAAAGTAAACGCTAAAAGTCTTTTAGGTGTACTTTCTCTCGGCATCGTTGGCGGCACAACTATCAAAATTATTGTTGATGGTTCTGACGAAAAAGAAGCAATCGAAGGCCTTGTTGCTTTGGTTGAATCAGGTTTCGCTGACTAATTTTTAAAGACATAACATTAAATGGGCTGTGCCGGTTTAAAAAATTGGCACAACCCGTTATTTTTCTATTGACAAATTAAAAATAAATGATATAATAATATTTGCGCGAAAAACCGCGCAAAACAAAATTTCCGGGTGTAGCGCAGTTGGTAGCGTGCTTGACTGGGGGTCAAGAGGCCGCAGGTTCAAGTCCTGTCACTCGGACCAAAAAGCAGTTTCAACCTTTAGGTTGGAGCTGCTTTTTCTTTTGAATAATAGAATTCAAGCTGCGGCCGATTGACCCCGTGGGGTCAGGCATTGAGAACGAGCGCTCACAGTGTGAGAAAAAGCGA
>JAZNJR010000059.1:0-56735 GCA_045578165.1 Acutalibacteraceae bacterium | reverse complement strand
TTGAAAAAATCGCGCTTTCTCACCCCGAAATAGCCTTCAAATTTATCCGAGACGGCAAACAGACACTCACAACAGGCGGCGACGGTAAGCTTTCCTCGGCCATTTATGCCGTTTTGGGACGTGATTTCTATAACGGACTCATTCCTGCCGAGAATAATCAAGACGGTGTAGGCGTTTCGGGCTATATATGTAAACCCGTATTTTGCCGTCCCAATCGCAACGGCCAATATTTCTTCCTTAATGGTCGCCTTGTCAAATCGGGAACCGCCATGGCGGCGCTTGAACAGGCATATAAAAACAGCGCAATGGTTGGTAAATTCCCGGTGTTTGTACTTTACGTTAACGTTCCTTTCGATACGGTTGACGTAAACGTTCATCCCGCAAAGACCGAGGTGCGTTTTTCTGATGAAAAGCGAATTTTTGACAGTGTTTATACATCGGTTAAAAATGCGTTGGCTAAAGGGGACACCCGCCCCGAAATTAAAATTTCACAGCCAACCTTTAATCGCTTTGAAAGAATGACAACCGAAGAATTTAAACAAACGGTAATTAAAACGCAGGAACCCAAACCAACCATTACACCTGTTCATGAAGAAAAGGTTGTTGAACATCAAAAATCCACCAATGAATTTAAACCGATAAACGACGTTAAGCCCATAAGTGAAGCAAAACCGCAAAGCTTTGTTTTTAGTACTTCTCAAAAGCCCGATTTTGCGAATACCTATTCACTGGTTAGTGAAGACGGTCAAAAAACCGAGCCGGTATACGTTCCCAAGGTTAAACCCAAGGACGTTCTTATCGAAAGAGAGCTTGATGCCATTATTGATGAGGACAAGCCAGTCATTACAATTATCGGTCAGGCGTTTAATACTTACATTATCGCGCAAATGAACGACAGCATTTTTATGATAGATAAACATGCCGCTCATGAACGCATTTTATTTAACAAGTTAAAGGCGCAACATCAAATTGAAGTGCAGTCGCTTTTAACCCCAATTACTGCAAATCTTCAAAAGGATGAATACAACGCAATAATTGCAAACCTTGATTTGCTTTTATCGGCCGGTTTTGAAATTGATGATTTTGGCGCTTCTACTGTTGCGGTACGTGCAATTCCCACAACATTGGTGGGGGAAGACGTTGTATCACTTTTATCCGAAATGGCTGAAAGCTTACTAAACACAAAATCGGTCCAAATTGAAAAGCAAGAAAATCTTTTTCACACGGTTGCTTGTAAGGCGGCAATAAAAGCGGGAAGTCAAACAAGCAGTTTAGAAATGAAAGATTTGGCGGAAAAGGTTTTACTTTCAAAGGACATTATGTACTGTCCACACGGTCGACCCGTGGCTTACGAAATTAAGAAAAGGGAACTTGAAAAACAGTTCGGTCGAATTCAGTGATAAAGACATTATTCATTGTTGGCCCGACCGCTTCGGGCAAGACTGACCTTAGTATTAATTTGGCAAAAAAATTTGACGGCGAAATAATTTGTGCCGATTCTATGCAAATTTATAAGGGTATACACATTGCTTCAGCCGCACCTGATGAAATCGAAAAAGACGGTGTGCCACATCATTTGTTTGAGTTCTTAAGTTTGGACGATGAATATTCGGTTGCTGACTACGTAAAAGCGGCGCGCGAAACGATAAACGACGTGGTTTTGCGCGGCAAACTACCAATAATTGTTGGCGGTACAGGGCTGTATATTTCATCTTTACTTGATAATATTGAATTCGTTGAACAAGACGTTGACCAAGCGCTTCGTGACGAGCTTGAAGAAAAGTTTGACAAAATTGGGGCTCAGGCAATGCTTTCAGAACTTAAAGGGTTCGACCCGATAAGTGCTGAACGGTTACATCCAAATAATCGCAGAAGAATTATACGTGCCTTTGAAGTTTATTTGCAAACGGGTAAAACTATTGTTGAACAAAACGTTATTTCACGTCAAACCCCGTCGCAAATTAAACCGTTGGTAATAGGGGTAACCTATAGTAACCGTGAACTTTTGTATGAACGTATAAACCGTCGTGTTGAAGTAATGCTTTCAAACGGACTTTTTGACGAGGCAAAGCAAACAGTGGGAAACACAAAAAAAGGTGCATTTCAGGCAATTGGGCATAAGGAACTTTACCCAGCGGTTTTAGGGGAAGATACGATTGAAAACTGTGCTGAAATGTTAAAACAACAAACCAGACGTTATGCAAAAAGGCAATTAACTTGGTTTAAAAGGGATGAACGAATTAATTGGTTTTTTCCCGATATAGATTTAAATTATTACGAAAAAGCGCTTGAATTAGCACAAGATTTTTTAAAGGAGGCATAGCTTATGAAAAAGAACACGCTTATAAAACTTGCTATTGGCTTTTTGGCTGTGGCATTTTTAACAAATCAAGCGGTTTCTGCATTTTATAAGCCGGTCACCACGGAAAGCGCTGTGTTTTATACTGCAAATAACGGTTTTAAAATTACAGGCGTAATAATTCGCAACGAAATTCTTGTTCAAAACAATAAAGACGGTGTTTTGCACTTTATGATTAACGATGGCGAACGCGTTTCCAAAAACGGTGTAATTGCCAATATTTACGGTAGCGAAGCAGCGTCAATTACGTTAAGTCAAATTGAATCTGTGCAAAATAAGATTGACGATATAAACGCTATTTTGTCGTTTAACGACCTCGAAGCCGCAAACCTTGAGCTTATGAATAAACGTATTGATGATGGCCTTGATGCACTAGTAAGGGCGGCCGCTTCTAATAATTTTGACGATATTCAAACCTCTGGTGAAGACCTTTTATTTGCTCTTAACCGTCGCAAAGCCGCTTTGGGTGACACGTCTTCATTTGCAACACAGCTAGAATCATTAAATAGCCAACTTGAAAAATTGAGTTCGGGTCTTAGTGGTGTGAAGGGCGAGGTTAAAGCGGCTCAGTCAGGTTATTTTCTTTCCAAAACTGACGGTTATGAACAGGTTTTAAGCGCTAATAACCTTGAGGAAATTACACCGGAATTTCTTGACGGACTTAAGTCAAAAAGTAATGGTGAAAAGGTTGTCGGCAAAATTGTTTCCGATTATGAATGGTACATTGCCGCAAAGGTTTCAATAAATGATTCCCACAACTATAAGGAAGGTGATTCGCTTAAAATTTATACTTCGGTTAAATCGTCTCCCGTTTTACCCGTAACGGTTAAACAGGTTAATACGTCAAGCGAATCAACCGACGCGGTAATTATTTTCGCTTGTAGTGAAATGAATTCGGAACTTGCTTCAATGCGAAGCGGTCAAATGACGGTTGTTAGCCGCGAATACAGTGGTCTTAAAGTGCCTAAAAAAGCGCTTAGAATTGTTGAAGGTGAAAAGGGCGTATATATCGTAAAAGGTATGCAAGCGCAGTTTGTACCGGTTGACATTTTATATTCAACCGATAGCATAATGGTTTGCAAAAAAATGGATGACGACGGTGCACTTCGCCTATATGACCAGGTCATTGTGAAAGGAAGAAACCTTTATGATGGAAAAATTATTGGCTGAGGAATTTGATGAAAATTTTAAGGTTGTAAATGAAAAGCTTGAAGCCGCACTTTCAAAGGTTGGCAAATGCCGCGATGACGTAATTTTGTTGGCGGCAACTAAAACGGTTGACGTTGATACCATTAATTACGCAATTGAAAAAGGCATAACCTACATTGGCGAAAATAAGGTGCAGGAGCTTTTGGCAAAGCAAGACGGTATAATAGATGTGCATCATCATTTTATCGGTCATTTGCAAAGCAATAAAGTTAAAGATATAATCAACAGGGTAGAGGTTATTCATTCGGTAGATTCTTTAAAGCTTGCCAAAGAAATTTCAAAACAAGCGGTAAAGCATAATAAGGTTATGGACGTTTTGCTTGAAGTGAATATTGGAGATGAAGAATCTAAATGGGGCTTTAAACCAAATGATTTAGAACAAGCAATGAAAGAAATTGCCGTTTTAGATAACTTGCGAATTTGCGGTTTAATGGCAATTCCTCCAATTTGTAACCAGCCGGAAGAAAACCGCAAATATTTTAAAGAAATGTTTGAACTTTTTTCAAACATAAAAACCAAAAACATTGATAATTGTTTTATGAACATTCTTTCAATGGGCATGTCGGACGATTTCGACGTTGCAATTGAAGAGGGCGCTAATCTTGTAAGGGTTGGTACTGCGTTGTTCGGAAAACGTTATTATATTTAAAACAAAAAAATTTAAATAAAGTGAGGACTAAAAATGGGTATTTTAGACAGCATCAAAAACATTATGACTATTCCGGAGGATGACGGCTTCGAAGAAGAAAACGAAGTAGTAGAAGAAGTGGTTCCCAAGAAAAAGGCACAGCCCGAAGTTAAGCGCGAAACAACTCCCCGTGTAATCGGCGGCAAGAAAAATGCGCAAACTGCAAACGGTATGCAGGTTGTTTTGGTTAAGCCCGAACGTTTTGAAGACGTGACCGGCATTGCGGACCATCTTAACGCTAAAAAGACCGTTGTTTTAAACCTTGAAATTTGTGACCGCGACGTTTCAAGAAGAATTATCGATTTCTTAAGCGGTGCGGCTTATGCTAATCATGGTAATATTCGTAAGGTTGCGGTTTCTACTTTCATTATTGTTCCCGCTGACGTTGACGTTATGGGCGAATTAATGCTTGAAGAATTTGAAGACGGTCGTATGTACTTTTAATGGAAAGTGAATTACTTGTTGCCCGTATAAACGACACGCTAGACATCTCTCAAAAGACTCAAAGGCCGAAATTTTTTGGTTTTTTAAGTCGTGAAGAAGCCGTATTTGCCCAAAAACATCTTGAAAAACAAAATGCAAATTACGTTTTGTTTGGTGGTTATGATATTGCCCAAAGGGTAATGCTTGGTTGTTTGCCTGACTGGTGCAGTGAAACTGATTTTCCCATAACTGCTGTAACCTTTTCATATCGAAACATTGATGAACTTCGCCATAGAGACTTTTTGGGCGCATTAATGGGTCTTGGTATCACACGCGAAAGTGTTGGAGACATTTTGGTTGAAAATGGTCGTTGCGTTATTTTTATCAAAGACGAAATTTTGCCTTTTGTGCTTTCTAACGTTGACAAGGTTGGCAGAGTTGGTGTAACGGTTTATGAGGGCTTTAACGCCCCTTTGCCGCAGGGCGATGAACTGATTACTTCATCGGTTACGGTGTCGTCACTCCGGCTTGACTGCGTTGTATCGGCTTTGGCAGGTGTTTCGCGCAATAAAGCCAATGAACTTATTGAGGCGCAGTATGTGTCGGTAAACTCGCTTGTGTGCGAAAAAGCAACAAAGCAAATTGACGCGGGCGACGTTTTATCAGTTAGGGGAAAGGGCAAGTTTATTTTAAGTAATATTCTTGGCAAAACCCGTAAGGACAGAACAGTTTTAGAATTTAAAAAATATGTTTAAAGGAGTTAACAGATAATGTTTACTGCTGAAGAAATTAAAAATGTAAGTTTTTCAAAATCAATGAGTGGTTATAAACCCGAAGAGGTTGAGATTTTTCTTGACAAGGTTGAGGCTGATTACCAAAATTTTGAAAAAATCGTTAACGATTATAAGGCAGAGGTTCAAAGACTTCAAAATGAAATTGATTCTGCAGAACATTCAAAAAACAGTATACAAAGCGTTCTTTTAAACGCACAAAAACTTGCTGAACAAATCGTTGCCGATGCTAAAGCTCAGGGTGAAGAAATGATAGCAACTGCCGAGGCGCAGGTTGCTGCTACTAATGCACAAGCGAGAGAAGATATGGCTACTTTTGAGCTTAAAGCCGCTGAAAGAAAAGCAAATTTGGAAAACGAACTAGAACAAATGGTTAAAGCGGCACAGCTTAAAGCCGACAGTATTACTGCTGCAGCAAATGACAGTGTTCAAAGACAACAGGTTTTGTTTGACAAATTAAAGCTTGAGGTTGCGGCATTTAAATCGGCTGTTACTTCAAAATATAAGGAACATTTAAGTATTTTGCAGGAAATTCCTGATGCAGTTCAAATGGACCCCGAAAGAATGGCACAGGTTATTACTGCACGACTTAACGAAGTTCCCGCAGTTGATAGCTTTATTGCACCTGCTGTGGAAGAAGCTCCCGCTATTGACGATAACGGTTTTTCTGTAACCGAAACAGAAGAGGAAGTATAAAAGACAACTACCCTAGGAGGTATATAATTGATTTCATATATTTTGGCGGTTGTTTTGGGCGGCATTGTTTTAGCAGTTGACCAGTACACCAAATTTTTAATAATGAACACCTTTGAATATCAACAAAGTGCAGACTTTATTAAAGGTCTTATAAGAATTTGTTATATTCATAACACCGGTGGTGCTTGGGGTGTCTTGGAAGGACATACTTGGGTGCTTTTGGCAATGACAATTGCTATCATGGTGGTTTGTGTTGTTTTACTTGTTAAATGGGGCGCAAAAAACAAGTTGTTGTTTTTTGCAATGACATTGGTGCTTTCGGGCGGCGTTGGTAATTTAATTGACCGCGTTTTCCGTGGCGGTAATGTTGTTGACTTTTTACAATTTGATTTTTGGCAAGAATTCCCCGTGTTTAACGTGGCCGACTGTGCAATTGTTATCGGTGTTGGCCTTTTAATGCTGTACTTCTTGTTGGACACCGTTAAAGAATTAAAAGCCAAAAAGTTGGCAGATACTGTAAAGGTAACTGACGATGAAAACAATAGTAAAGATTAACGAAAATTCAGAGCGTGTGCGTGTTGACGTGTTTGTTGCCGAAATGGGCGAAATTACCCGTTCCCGCGCGGCAAAGGTTATTGAAGACGGTTGTGTTGTTGTTAACGGTAAAGTTGCCGCTAAAAACCTAAAACTTCAAATTGGGGACGAGGTTGTCCTTAATTTACCCGACCCCGTATCTTATGATATAACTCCCGAAGAAATTGCTCTTGATATTGTTTATGAAGATGACGATTTGTTGGTGGTGAATAAGCCGAAGGGCATGGTTGTTCATCCTGCGGCAGGCAACTATGACGGTACTTTAGTTAATGCATTAATGCATCATTGTGGCGACTCCTTATCGGGTATTAACGGTGTTATGCGACCCGGTATTGTGCACCGAATTGACAAAAATACAAGCGGTCTTTTAATGGTGGCTAAAAATGATGCGGCACATAACGGTCTTGCAGCACAAATTAAGGACCATTCCTTTACCCGCGAATATGAAGCGGTGGTTTACGGCAACCTTAAAAATGACAGCGGCTCAATTAATGCGCCAATTGGCAGACACCCCGTTAAAAGAAAGCAAATGGCGGTAACCGATAAGGGCGGTAAAGAAGCTGTTACACATTATGAAGTTATAAATCGCTTTGGCGGGTTTACCCACGTAAAACTTCGTTTAGAAACCGGAAGAACACATCAAATACGTGTTCATATGGCTTATATTGGTCACCCCGTTGCGGGGGACGAGGTTTACGGTCCTAAAAAGGTAATAACTTCACTTTCGGGTCAATGTCTACATGCCAAGAAGGTTGGCTTTGTTCATCCAATTAAAAAGGAATATATGGAATTCGATTCAAACCTGCCCGAATATTTCGTGAAATTTTTAAGAGGATTAAAATAATGGGCATTTTTGATGGTACAATTTTGTTTAGCGATATCGACGGTACGCTTGTATCAAATGGTGTTATACCCCAAAGAAATATTGAAAAAATTGAATTTTTCATTAAAGAGGGCGGTATTTTTTCGCTTGCTACCGGTAGACATTTTGCGGCTAATTATGATATTGTTAATGCAATAAAGGGTTTGTCTTTGTCGGTGGTTGCAAACGGTAGTATGGTTTATGATTATAAAAAAGGTCAAATTCTTTACGAAAAAAACCTTCCGAAAACTGATTATCATTACGTTAATGATGTAATTAAAATCGGTTTTGATTGCGGTATAGAGGTTCACGCAGGTAATCGACTTTTTACTTTGTTAAAAAACGATAATACTGACGAGCATCAAACAGCGCAAAATCTTGAAACCACGGTTTTGAGTTATGCCGAAGTGACTAAGTATAATTGGAACAAGGTTATCTATATGTTAAATGACCCTGACGATTATGGAAAAATCACTTCAATTATTGATATCACAAATGCTGAATCGGATTTTATTCCGACCTGTACCTATATTAATGGCAAAAAGCGTTATTATTTTGAACAAATGCCTAAAAACATCTCAAAAGAAATTGGGGTTGAAAAGCTCTGCGAAATGCTTAATATAGAAAAAGGCAAATGCTTTGCAATTGGCGACTTTTTTAATGATTTAGAAATGCTGAAAAATGCAGATATAAGTGCTACTACAAGCGAAGCACCTGATGAAATTAAGCAAATTTCTGATTTTGTTGGTGGTAGTTGTAAGGATGGCGTTGTAGCCGATTTTATAGAATATTTAACAAAAAAGTTCCAGTGTTAAGGAGGCTGAATAATGGGGATTTTTGATGGTTGTTTGTTGGCTTCCGATATTGACGGTACCCTAGTTGCTAATGGTTATATCAACCCCAAAAACATAGAAAAAATTAAATTTTTCGTAAATGAGGGCGGTGTCTTTGCAATTGCTACGGGAAGAACTGTCGGGGCGGTTAGTGTTGTGACTGACGTTATTGACTGTATAGGTCCCTCTGTTGTTTCTAACGGTGCAATGATTTACGATTATAAAAATCAAGAAATTATAAAAGAGTATTTATTGCCTGAAAATGATAAGCGAATAGCGGATTTTGTAATTAATTCTTTTCCTGAAGTTGGCGCCGAAATATACAATGGCAAAAGTACTTTTGCCGTTAACCATACAAGCGAAATCGAAGAACTTGAGCAATACGAAAAGCGAAGCGTTGAAAAAATGTCGCTCAGTGAAGCCCAAAAGTATAATTGGACAAAAATTTTGTTTTCTTTTTCCAATGCAGAAGAACGTGCGGAAATAAAAAAACAAATAATGAAACTTGATATTGAATCTGATTTGTTTGATACAATAGTATATATTGACGGAAGAACAAGGTATTATCTCGAGGTTGTGCCAAAAGGAATTTCCAAGGCCGATTCGCTTCAAATAATTTGCGATATACTTGATATTAAAAAAGGTAAGTTTTTCGCCATTGGCGACTATTATAACGATATAAAAATGTTGGAAAATGCGGATGTTAGCGCTACTACAAGTGAAGCCCCCGATGAAATTAAGCAAATTTCTGATTTTGTTGGTGGCACTTGCAAGAATGGCGCTGTAGCCGATTTCATAGATTATTTAACCGAAAAATTCAAAAACTGAAAGGATGGAAAAGATGGACGCTGTAATGAAAAAATCCCTAATGAAGACCGCAACACAGGCTAGAATTGGGATTATTGAAAGTATCCATAGTGCAAAGGCGGGACACCCCGGTGGCTCACTTTCCTGTACGGATATTTTAACTTATCTTTACTTTGCAAAAATGAACATCGACCCTAAAAACCCAAAGAAAGCCGACCGTGACAGACTTGTTTTGTCAAAAGGTCACGCAGCACCCGCGCTTTATTCGGTACTTGCACATCGCGGCTTTTTTGATACTGAACTTCTTTTAACCTTGCGTAAGCAGGGCAGTATTTTACAAGGACACCCCGATATGAAATATATTCCCGGTGTTGATATGTCAAGTGGATCATTAGGTCAAGGTATTTCTTGCGCTGTAGGTATGGCTTTGTCGGCTAAGCATTTTGGCGACGATTATAAAGTTTATACAATTTTAGGTGATGGCGAAATTGAAGAAGGTCAGGTTTGGGAGGCAGCAATGTTTGCTGCAAATAAAAATCTTTCTAACCTTGTAGCTTTTGTTGACTATAATGGTCTTCAAATTGACGGTAGCATTGAAGAAGTAAACTCTGCTTCACCAATTGACAAGAAATTTGAAGCATTTAATTGGCATACGATTGTTATTGACGGTCACGATTTTGACCAAATTGAAGCGGCTTTAAATGAAGCTGAAACAGTAGATAAGCCGGTTGCAATTATTGCAAAAACCGTTAAAGGTAAAGGCGTTTCATTTATGGAAAATGCAGTTAACTGGCATGGTGCCGCACCTAATGATGAATTAGCGGCAACCGCTTTAGATGAGCTTAAAAAAGCTTTGGCTGAATTAGATTAAGGAGGAGTACGAAAATGGCAGATATTAAAACAGTAGCAACAAGAGCCGCTTTCGGTGCTGCCCTTGTAGAACTTGGTAATAAGCGTGACGATTTTATCGTTTTAGACGCCGACCTTGCAGCCGCAACCCAAACAGGTATGTTTAAAAAGGCATTTCCTGAAAGATTTTACGACTGCGGTATTGCAGAACAAAATATGGTAAGTATTGCGGCAGGTGTTGCGACAACCGGCAAAAAGGTTGTTTGCTCTTCATTTGCAATGTTTGCGGCAGGCAGAGCTTTCGAACAGGTTAGAAACTCTATAGGTTACCCGCATCTTAACGTAATTATTGGTGCAACCCATGCGGGTATTTCGGTTGGCGAAGACGGTGCAACCCACCAATGTAACGAAGACATTGCTTTAATGCGCGTTATTCCCGGTATGACAATTATTAACCCTGCTGACGAAACAGAAGCAAAAAAAGCAATGTACGCAGCAATGGACCATGACGGTCCCGTTTATATGCGTTTTGGTCGTTTGCCGGTTCCCGTAATCTTTGATGAAGATTATGATTTTGTAATTGGCAAGGGTGTTGAACTTAAAGAAGGTAACGACGTTACAATTGTTGCTACCGGTCTTATGGTCAATGAAGCACTTCAAGCGTATGACCTTTTGAAAGCGGAGGGTATTAATGCTCGCATAATTAATATTGCAACCATTAAGCCGCTTGATAAGGAAATTATCTTAAAAGCCGCTAAAGAAACAGGTGCAATTGTTACCGCTGAAGAACATTCGGTAATCGGTGGTCTTGGTAGTGCTGTGGCAGAATTTTTGTCTGAAGAATACCCCGTACCAGTTGTTAAGCTTGGTGTGAATGATACTTTTGGTCATTCGGGTCCCGCGGTTAAGCTTTTGGACGAATTCGGCCTTCGTGCAGTTAATATTGTTGAAAAAGCGAAACAAGCAATTGCTTTGAAAAAATAATAAAACATAAGGTTTAAGCGCCCTCTAAAAGAGGGCTCTTTCTTTTGTTAATAAATAGTGAATTTTAGGGGTATAAATGTTGACAATGGGGGAGTATAGTATTATAATGTTAGGGTGCTAACATTTTGTGAGGTGAATTATGAACAGACGTAACGATATTGGTTTTAATTTGCGTATGCTTTCCAATTTAATTAAACGCGATGTTGAAAGAAGTCGCAACGAAATGGGCATTACCATTCCAAAGGGTGTTAACGGTTGGGCAATTTCATATTTTTATGAAAACCGCGACAAAGACATTTTTCAAAAGGATTTTGAAAGTAAGTTTTCTATACGTCGTTCAACCGCAAGTAATATTTTAAAAACAATGGAACAAAACGGTTTTATTGAAAGGGTTAGCGTTGAAAGTGATGCGCGACTTAAAAAAATAATACTTACACAAAAAGCAATTGATATACATCACGCAATTATAAAAGACATTCAAAAAAGGGAAGAACGTTTAAGGCAGGGTATATCTCAGCTGGAAATTGATGCTTTTCTAATTACACTTAATAAAATGGCCGCAAATATGGAGGAAGAAAATGATTAAAACACTAGCAAAATCAATTAGGGAATATAAGCTTCCTTCAATTTTAACTTTAATCTTTATTATGGGCGAGGTTATAATTGAAGTTTTAATTCCTTTTATAACAGCCGACTTGGTTAACAGCATTAAAGCGGGTGCGCCTATTGAAAGCGTTATAAAGACTGGTTTAATTCTTATCGGTATGGCCCTTGTTTCCCTTTGTTGTGGCGGCATAGCGGCTATTACCTGCGCCAAGGCATCAACCGGCTTTGCAAAGAATTTGCGAAGAGACATGTTCAAAAAAATTCAAAATTTTTCGTTCAGTAACATTGATAAGTTCTCCGCAACTTCTCTTGTTACACGTCTTACAACCGATATTACACACGTGCAAATGTCTTATATGATGATTATTCGCACTGCTATTCGCAGTCCTATGATATTTGTTTTTTCAATAATAATGGCTTACACAATGGGGGGCGCCCTTGCAACCTCGTTTGTGGTGGTTGTTCCGGTTTTACTTTTCGGACTTTTAATAATTGCAAGAAATGCAATGCCTGCATTTAGACGCGTTTTCAAAAAATATGACAAGCTTAACGAATCTATTGAAGAAAACGTTCGTGCAATGCGTGTTGTAAAGGGCTTTTCAAGGGAAGAGTATGAAAAACAAAAGTTTTCTTTAGCGGCTGACGGTATTACTCAAGATTTTACAAAGGCCGAAAGAATTGTGGCTTTAAACACACCTATAATGCAGTTTTGTATGTACTTTAACACGGTAATGATTTTGTTTTTAGGTTCTTACCTTGTTATTTCAAGCAGTGGTATGAAGGTTGATGTTGGTCAAATTTCGGCAATGCTTACTTATGGTGTGCAAATTTTAATGTCACTTATGATGCTTTCAATGATTTACGTAATGATTACTATGTCGCTTGAATCAATGAAGCGTATTTGTGAAGTTTTAAATGAAGAATCAAATCTTCACAACCCAGAAACCCCCATTTTTGAAGTTAAAGACGGTTCAATTAAATTTGATAACGTTAATTTTAAATATAACAAGGATGCTAAACGCAACGCTTTAGAATGTATTAACCTTGAAATTAAGTCGGGTATGACGGTTGGTATTATCGGCGGTACGGGTTCAAGTAAATCTTCTCTTGTACAGCTTATACCTCGCCTTTATGACGTTACCGACGGTGCGGTTTATGTTGGCGGTGTTGACGTTAGGGAATATGATATTAAAACTCTCCGTGACAGTGTTGCAATGGTGCTTCAAAAAAATCAGCTGTTTTCGGGTACAATAAAAGATAATTTGCGTTGGGGCAACGAAAATGCAACCGACGAAGAAATGATAGAGGCGTGTAATCTTGCCCAAGCCGACGAATTTATTACAAACTTTCCAGACGGTTACGACACTTATATTGAACAAGGCGGCACAAACGTATCGGGCGGTCAAAAGCAACGTCTTTGCATTGCACGTGCACTTCTGAAAAAGCCAAAGATTTTAATACTTGACGACTCGACAAGCGCGGTTGATACCAAGACTGATGCATTTATTCGTCAAGGTTTTAAAAAGTTTATTCCCGACACAACAAAAATTATTATTGCACAACGCGTTGCATCAGTTCAAGATGCCGATATGATTATCGTTATGGAAAATGGTAAAATTTCAAGTGTGGGCACACATGACGAGCTTATGCAAACAAGTGAAATATATCGTGAAGTTTATGAACAACAGACCAAGGGAGGTGACAGCGATGAGAACGCCTAATTACCGAGGTCCGCAGGGAAAAGGTCCAGCTGGTATGCCACACGGTAAACGCAAATTCAGTATGGCGACCTTTAAGCGAGTGCTTAAAATGATGTTCTCGTATTATCCGGTGCTGTTTCCTTTGGCACTTTGTTGTATTGCGTTTGCGGCGCTTGTTGCTACCGCACCTGCAATTTTTAACCAACGCATAATTGCAATTATTGAAGAATCGCTTAAACAGGGTACCGGTTGGGAAAGCGCAAGTAAAGAAATTATTCCAAACATTGTTGTGTTGGCATCGCTTTACCTTGTGTCACTTGCGGCTGTGTTCACCCAAACACAGTTAATGGCTTATATTACACAAGGTTTTCTTGGTAAAATGCGCAAAACCTTGTTCAGCGGTATGCAAAATCTTCCCATAAAGTATTTTGACACTAATAAACACGGCGATATTATGAGCCATTTTACTAATGATATTGACACCCTTCGTCAGCTTATTTCACAGTCAATTCCGTCACTTTTACAAGCGGGAATTGTTGTAATTACCGTATTTATCATTATGCTGTCATACAGTATTTGGATTACCCTTGTGGTACTTGTTGGCGTGTTCTTCTTGTTTATGGTAACCAAAAAGGTTGGCGGCGGTTCTGCTAAATACTTTATGCGTCAGCAAAAGGCAATTGGTAAAACCGAGGGCTTTATTCAAGAAATGATGAACGGGCAAAAGGTTGTTAAGGTTTTCTGCCATGAAGACAAGGTGCAAAAACAGTTTGACAAAGTAAACAACGCTTTGTGTGAAGACAGTAAACGCGCTCATGCTTATGCAAATATTTTGGGGCCGATTAATATGAATATCGGTAACATTTTATATGTAATAATTGCTACTGTTGGCGGTTTGTTATTACTTCTTAACGTACCAAACTTAAGTCTTTCGGGTTTTCGTATTCCGTTAAGTATAAGCATTGTTATTCCTTTTCTTAACATGACCAAGCAGTTTACAGGCAACGTAAACCAGCTTTCACAGCAAATTAACTCAATTGTAATGGGGCTTGCGGGTGCCGAGCGTGTGTTTGAAGTTATGGACGCCAAACCTGAAGACGATGAGGGTTACGTAACCCTTGTAAATGCTAAAATGGATGAAAACGGTAATATTTGCGAAACTAATGAACGTACAGGTATGTGGGCTTGGAAACATCCTCACGGGGATTCAACCGTTACTTACACACAGCTTAAAGGAGATGTGCGAATGGTTAACGTTGACTTCGGTTACGAAGAAAACAAACCCGTACTGCATGATGTTAGCGTTTATGCCGAACCCGGACAAAAGGTTGCCTTTGTTGGTGCAACGGGAGCAGGCAAAACCACCATTACAAACCTTATTAACCGTTTTTATGATATTGCCGATGGTAAAATTCGTTACGACGGTATAAACATTAATAAAATCAAGAAGTCTGACCTTCGCCGTTCGCTTGGTATTGTTTTGCAAGAAACAAACTTGTTTACAGGCACCGTTATGGAAAACATCCGTTACGGTCGACTTGATGCATCTGACGAAGAATGCATAAAAGCTGCAAAGCTTTCGGGTGCGGATGATTTTATTACCCGTTTACCCAATGGTTATGATACTGAACTTACGAATAATGGTTCTAACCTTTCACAAGGTCAACGGCAGCTTATTGCAATTGCACGTGCGGCAGTTGCCGACCCGCCCGTTATGATACTTGATGAAGCAACCTCAAGTATTGACACCCGAACAGAAGCAATTGTTCAAAAGGGTATGGACAGTTTAATGAAAGGCAGAACTGTTTTTGTGATTGCGCACCGTCTTTCAACCGTTCAAAATTCCGACGTAATAATGGTGCTTGATAAAGGCCGAATTATTGAACGCGGAAGTCATGACGAACTTATTGCCCAAAAGGGACAATACTATTCGCTTTATACAGGAGCTTTTGAGCTTGAATAATTTTAAACCCCGTCGAAAGACGGGGTTTTGTCATATATTATAAATTCCTTTCATAAACTTTAATAACAAGTTTATAGAGAGGAAAATATTATGGAAAACAAAGCGCTTAAAACCGATGTTTATACCAATGAAAACGTTTGGGCTGATAGTTGCGAACAGCCAATTGACGTTGAATTTACTTTGCCCGATTATTGTCCCGACATTTCGAAAATTTTTAAATGCAAAACCGTTGCAAGAATATCTTCAAAATCGTTAGGGGACAGAAGTATTACGGTTGACGGTAATATTTGTATTACTGTTTTGTATTGTGATGCAAATAATAATTTGTGTTCCTACGAATACCAATACCCATTTAATAAGGTAAAAGAAACCGAGGTTGACACAAATTGCTGTAATCTTTGTGCGAGTGCTAAAACTGATTATATCAACTGTCGCGCGGTAAGTGGTAGAAAGGTTGATATACACGGTGCTGTAAGCATTAATTTGCGCCTTTTTTGCCGCAAGTGTAATTCTGTAATTTCTGATATTGATGACTGTAATATTGAAACAAAAAGGTTGTCGGCTCCGGCGACTTCGCCAATGGGTTATAACGAAAAATATGTAATTATTGAAGAAGAAATTGCTTTGTCATCGGGCAGTGTGCCAATAGGTAAAATAATTAGATATGATGCCCACCCCACCGTTAGCGACTGTAAGGTTATAAGCGATAAGGTTATGACAAAAGGCGAAATGACAGTATCTATTACATACTGCGCGGAAAATTCAAATATGCCCGAAGTTATAAAAACCCTTATTCCGTTTAGCCAAGTAATTGATATACAAGGGGTAAGCGAAACTTGTGAATGTGAAACTAAATCTTCACTTGCATATTTAGATATTAAACCTAAAACTAATTCGCAAGGCGAATGTAAAAGTTTTTCTTTCAATGCTAAAATATTACTTTGTAGTCAGGCATTTTGCAACGATGACGTGCCGATTATAAGCGACGCTTTTTCACGCAAATTTGAAGCGGATATTGTTAAAAACAAGGTTATTTTTACTAAAATCTGCGATAATATTAAAGATCGTTTTCATTTTAAAGAAAACATAAACATTAATGAAGGAATTATTTCCATTTTAGATTTGTGGTGTGATATTCAGTCGCAAACTGTTAGATTTGATGACGGCAAAATGCAACTTTGCGGTGTAATGCTGGTTAGTATGGTTGGTGTTTTGGAAAATGGGGAAGTGGCATTTTTTGAAAAACCTGTCGATTTTGAATACTCGCATCCGTTAAGCAATGAATACGATTCGGTTGAATGTCAACCTGAAATGTGTGTTCTTTCTTGCGGTTTTACAATTAATTCGCCTACATCACTTGAAATAAGGGCAGATATTACCGTTAACGCGTCCGTATTGGAAAAAACGGGAATTGAACTTGTAAGTGATATGAAGGTAAACGAGCACAAATTAAAGCAAAAAAACAACAGCTGTGCCTTGACGGTATATTTTGTTACAGGACAGGAATGTGTGTGGGATATTGCGCGTATATATAACGCAAGTGTTGATGAAATTATTAAACTTAATAATCTTCAAGGTGAATATATTGACGATGGAAGTATGATTTTGGTACCCGCATAATAAGAAAAAGCCCCACAAACGTGGGGCTTAAATTATTTGGTAAGCAAATCGATTAAAGTTAAATAAATTTTTGTTGGGTCACTTAAAAATTTTTCTTTAATGTGAAGCGCATGGTCTTCATCATAAGCCATAAGCTTAACACTCATAAAAGGGGAGTCCCCGTCCATAGCGGTGCAGGTAATAAAGGTGCGGTTATCTTCACGAGAAATTTTAATGTCGGTTTCTTTAGCGTGCTTAAAGCGTGAAAGCATTTTAAATGCGGCATCGTAACCGCGTTGTTTAACCGTCATTGAAAGGGTGGTTTTAAGTGTGTCCGCAACGTATTTACCGCTTTTGGTAATAACGTAAGTATCGTCCTTTTCGTCAACAAGTTTTAGTTGACCGTTTTGAACCAAATGCGCGATAGAATCGTTTACTTCAAAGCAGTTTGCAATGCCTTCATAATGAAGTGTATCGGCTAAAAGCTTGCCGGGTACTGCTTCATTTAAAGCCGATATGATATAACAAATTAAAATTCTTACTTCAGCTGTGCTGAAAAGACCGCCGGCAGGATTAACACCGGCTGAAAAAGCGTCTTTTTCCAAAGGAAAATCTCCTTTACAATTATCATCTATAACATTATACTTGCTATCAATAAGTTTTGCAAGTATAAAATTTAAAGCGGTGCATTGCACCGCTTTAATTACTTTGATTAACCGATAAATTTGTCATGAACAGCAATAACTGCTGCATCTGCATATTTTTCGTCAATTAAAACTGAAATCTTAATTTCGCTTGTAGAAATCATATGAATGTTAATACCTGCATCTGATAATGCTTCAAACATTTTGGAAGCAATACCGGGGTTAGATTCCATACCTGCGCCAACAATAGAAACCTTGGTAATAGATGTATCGGAAGTAACCTTGTGGAAGTTAAGACTGTCTTTAAGTTCACTTACAGCTGCAACTGCTGCATCGGCATCACTTTGGGGAACGGTAAAGGTAATATCTTTTGTACCGTCACGACCAATTGACTGTAAAATAATGTCAACGTTAATTTTTGCTTGTGATACTTTATTGAAAATTTTGAAAGCAATACCGGGAGAGTCTTTAAGACCTACAACCGAAATACTTGCAACGTTATTATCTTTGGCAACGCCTTTAATTAAAGTTTTTTCCATTTTTGTTATCTCCTTTACAATTGTGCCGCGTTTTGTTGGTTCAAGACTTGAACGAACCTCTAATTCTACGTTATATTTTTTAGCCATTTCAACCGAACGGTTGTTAAGTACCTGTGCACCAAGGGTGGCAAGTTCTAACATTTCGTCATAGCTTATTTCATCCATTTTTACAGCGCTGGGAACTTTTCTCGGGTCGGCAGAATATACACCGTCAACGTCGGTATAAATTTGGCAAAGGTCGGCTTTCATAGAAGCAGCAATTGCAACTGCGCTTGTGTCAGAACCGCCACGACCAAGTGTTGTAATATCGTCATATTTGTTAAGCCCCTGGAAACCTGCAACAATAACAATATGTTTCTTTGCAATTTCGGCTTTAATGCGTTCGCTTTCAACCTTTTTGATACGTGCAATAGAATAATGACTGTCGGTTTGGAAGCCCGCCTGCCAACCAAGAAGTGAAACAGCGGGGTAGCCAAGCTTTTCAATTGCCATTGCCAAAAGTGAAATTGAAATTTGTTCACCTGCTGATAAAAGCATATCCATTTCACGTTTGGAAGGACCATTTGGGTTAATCTCTTTTGCTTTTTCGATTAAATCGTCTGTGGTGTCGCCTTGTGCAGATACAACAACCACAACGTCGTTGCCTTTTTTATAGTCATCAATAATAATGTTGGCAACGTTAAATACCTTTTCGGCATTGGCTACCGATGAGCCGCCGAACTTTTTAACAATAAGTGACATTTATAATACCTCCGTATTAAAGCATGGTGTGTAGAATTTTATATTTGCTAAGATTAGTAAGGCCTTCAAGTTTGGCTTTAACCTGACCTTCGCTTAATTCTTTGGTTAAAATTGCAATTTCTTGACGGAATTCGTTCATTACGTAGCTTTCAAAGCAGTCGCCAAAAGCAGCGGTAAATTCGGGCTTTAATGCGTCGTAATCATTGCCTTTTAAGGTGATGTAATATTTACCGATTTCATCAACCGTGTTATCAACGTAACCCTCAAAACCGTCTTCCCAGTTAAGATATTTTTTGTTGTTTTGGTGGCGAATAGCATCCATAATATCTGCAACAACCGCACTGGCAGTTGCTTCTTTACCTGCGCCCTTACCGTAAAATGCAACTTCGCCGGTTTGGTCGCCATTAACAACCACACAGTTAAATACACCGTTAACACTTGCTAAAATGTGGTCGCGGCTAACAAGGGTGGGGCGAACCGATGCAACGATTTTACCGTCGTTTTGCTTTTTGGCGTGACCAATAAGTTTAATAACAGCACCAAAGCCGTCGGCGTATTCAACGTCGTCAAGCGAAATGTTTGTAATGCCTTCGGTTTTTACTTGGTCGGGGTAAACGTGTTTGCCAAAGCCAAGTGCGGCGAGAATACAAATCTTTCGGCAAGCATCGTGACCTTCAACGTCAGCAGCGGGATTTCTTTCCGCAAAGCCCAAATCTTGAGCAAGCTTTAATGCGGTATCAAAATCCATATTGTCTACTATCATTTTATTTAAAATGTAGTTTGTTGTTCCGTTTAGAATACCCCAAATTTCATCAATTTCATTTGCAGCAAGACAGTTGGCCATGGGACGCAAAACAGGAATGCCGCCGCCAACACTTGCTTCAAATAAAAAGCTAACACCTTTTTGGTTTGCAATTTTTATAAGCTCGGCGCCCTTTGCGGCAACAAGTTCTTTATTAGAGGTAACAACGCTTTTACCTTTTTCAAGACAAGCTTTTACAAAGTCGTAAGCGGGGTTTATACCACCCATTACTTCAGCAACAACCGAAACGCTGTCGTCGTTTATAATGTCGTTAAAATCTTTAGTGAATTTATCGCTGTAAGCAACATCAAAATCCCTTAAATCAAGAATGTGCTTAACGTTTATTTCATTTTCAACGCGGTCTGCAATTCGTTTATTGTGGTTTATAAGAATTTCAGCCACGCCCGAACCTACCACACCGTGACCCATAATGGCAATGTTGATCATTTTTGCCCTCCGTTCATACTTTTAATGGAAATTACACCGTCAATATCTTTCAAAGATTCAAGCATTTCTTCAACCGAAACGGTAAGGTCGTCTATTTTAATAGTGACCGAAACGTCAGCCGCCCCGTCAAGTGGAATACCTTGATTAACGGTTAAAATGTTTGCGCCATATTCGTAAAGCACGGTAGTAAGGGAAGAAAGCATACCCGCTTTGTCCAAAAGTCTGGCAAAAAGCGTAAGGGTTTTCTGGTCTGTATCGGAATATTTAAAAACATAATCCTTATACTTATAAAAGGCACTTCTTGAAATGCCCGCCATTTTAGCCGCCTGACTTGCATTTTGTGCACGCCCGTCAGCCAACAATTCTTTAGCAAGAATTACACTTTCAAATACGCTTGGCAGAACCTTTGAATCAACTAAAAAATAGCTTGAATTTTTCATAAGTGTCCCCCATACGAAAACTAATGTATTCAATTATAGTACACTTTACATTAAAAATCAACCCCTAAAATCACATTTTTACATAAATGTAAACCTTGCATAATTTTTTTAAATAAGGGTGGTAAAATTTTGGAACAACAGGCGAAAAAACACTTTCTAATCAATTTTTTATACGTTTTGGTAATTGTCGGTCTAACGGTAATTATCAGCCGGTTTTTGTTAATTCGAATGTTTCCGTTTTTATTGTCTCTAATAGTTGCCGCCTTATCACAAAAACCCGCAAAATTCATAAGTCAAAAAGTAGGAGTAAAAAAGTCGTTATGTGCGGCAATTTTGGCGGCGGGTATATATATTGGTGTTGGTGCCGGGCTTGTATTTTTAATTTACAGAATTATTGTTTCGTCCGCAGGGTTAATTGATTATTTGCCCAAAGTTTTCTCAAAATTTAGTGAACTTATAAAACAGCTTGAGGTTTGGGTTTTAGACCTTTTGCCCGACGGGTATAAAATTTCATTAAGTAGCGTTTTAGAAGACCTATTAAAGAATTTAACCGCTTTTTTAACCGATATTATTAAGAAAACCGTATCGTCGGCGCCGTCTTTTTTGCTTAGCAGCGTGGTGGCTTTGGTTGCGTCTTGCTATATTTCAAAAGATTTTGACGGTTTGGCCAAATTTGTTAAAAGCATTTCACCAAAAGGCATTTACGACCGTTTTTTGCGAATTAAAACTATTTTTACAACAAGCGTTTTAAAAATGCTGCGTGGGTACTTTATATTAATGCTTATTACTTTTTTTGAACTGTGGTTGGGGTTCTTAATTTTAGGCATAAACACCCCGTATATTTGGGCGTTCATTATATCGTTAATAGACTTTTTACCGGTTTTGGGTACAGGTGCGGTTTTGGTTCCGTGGGGAATTTATTTGGCGCTTATAGGTAATACGACCTTGGCGGCGGGGATTGCAGTTTTGTATATTATTATGGTTATTGTAAGAAATTTTATTGAACCCAAAATTGTATCACAGCAAATCGGCATAAACCCTTTGTTTACGCTGTTTTCAATGTATTTAGGACTTAAACTTTTTGGTGGTGTGGGACTTGTTTTGTTTCCGCTAATTTTAATTGTAACTATAAAATATTATAAGGATGAAGTAGAGTAAGGTTTGTCAGTTTTAAACGCTTTGCATATTATATAACAGCGGAGTGGTTTAAATGAAAAGATATGTAATAGCTACCGGAACAGTAACCTATGCCTTAAAGGGCAGAGACTTACTGCGAAAACATGGCTTTTCGGCTAAAATTGAACGAATTACCGGTGATAAAACCTTGGGCTGTGGGTATGTTATTGTGTTAAACGGTAATATACTTGAAGCGGAAAAAATTTTAAAAGATGCCGGAATAAAAATTTTAAAAATTACCGAAGAGCAATAATATTTTTTATAAAAAAGAGCATCTCAAATTAATGGGGTGCTCTTTTTCGAAAGGGTTTTTATTTTGATTTATTTTGCTAATGCCGCCACAACCGGACACAAGCCCCAAACGGTTATAAATGCGGTTGATATGGCGCTTAAAAACTTGTCGGCAAACCCGGGAAGAAGCGGGCACAATTTATCGGTAAAAGCAGCAAATTTGGTATATAACACGCGGCAAAAAGTTGCCGATTTTTTTGGTGCCGACGGTGCCGAGCAGGTTGTTTTTACGCAAAATTGTACACAAAGCTTAAACTTTGTAATTAAAGGAGTTTTGAAAAAAGGGGACCATGTTGTTGTTTCAAATCTTGAACATAATGCGGTAATGCGTCCGCTTGTCAAAACGGGAATAAATTTTGATACGTTTAAGGTATGCGAAAATGATACTGACACCATAAAATCGTTTGAAGAATGTTTAAAAGTGAACACAAAGCTTGTAATTGTTATAGCCGCTTCAAACGTAACGGGTAAAATTTTGCCCTTTGCCGAAATTGCAAGAATTTGCGCTAAAAGAGGAATACTGTTTTGTCTTGATGCCGCGCAGGGAGCGGGTGTTTTGCCAATAAATATGCAAAATATGCAGATAGATTATCTCTGTGTTGCACCACATAAAAGCTTATATGCACCTATGGGATTGGGCGTGTTGATTTGCCGAAAACCTATAGATAACACCATAATTGAAGGTGGGACGGGCACCTCATCAATTGATTTTAATCAACCGAGAATTTTGCCTGAAATGCTTGAAAGTGGCACCCTTAATCTACCCGCAATAGCAGGGTTGTCGGCGGGAATTGATTTTGTTAATAATTTTGGGGTTGAAAAGATATATAAAAAAGAAATGCGGCTTTTAAATATGCTGTATGACGCACTTTACAAAAACAGTAAAATTGTACTATATACTGACATCCCAAAACTGCATAAATATGCACCCGTAATGCCTTTTAATGTAAAGGGGGTTAAAAGTGATAACGCAGCAGCTTTTTTTAACCAAAATGGTATTGCGTTACGAAGCGGTCTTCACTGTGCGCCAACCGCCCATAAAACACTTGGTACCGACGATTTTGGAACCCTTAGGGCAAGCTTTTCTGTCTTTAATACTGAAAATGAGATTTTAAGGGCAATAAATGTTGCAAAAAATGTTTAAAAATTAACAATTAACTATTGAATGATATTTCTTTATGTGTTAAAATAAGATAGATTAATATTAAATATTATACGCTTGAGAAGGGATGTTAAAAATTGGGCGCATTTTTAGATACGATTTATACAATTTGGAACCAGTTGGTTTATGCAATTGCCAATATTGGTATTGCCGACATAATCGATATGGCTGTCATCGCTTATGTTATTTATCAAGGCATTGTATTTTTGCGTGAATCAAGGGCGGGCCAGCTTGTAAAAGGTGCTGTAATTTTGGTTTTGGTTTTCGTTTTGGCAAAGTGGTTGAATCTTGTAACAATTCAATGGGCACTTTCAAAAGTGATTGACTTTGTCATTATTGCCGCTGCGGTTATCTTCCAACCTGAGCTTCGTAGAATTCTTGAAAGGGTGGGCCGCACAAAGCTTACCGCAACTCAACTTTTTGATGAGGATGAAAGTGTGCAAGCCGAAAGTATTGATAAAATTTGTAAAGCCGCTGGCTTTATGCAGGAAAAGAAAATCGGTGCTTTAATTGTTTTTGAACGCGAAACACAGCTTGGCGAAATTATAAACACCGGCACAATTCTAGATGCCGCTACTTCTGTTTCGGTTGTGAATAACATCTTTTTCCCAAAATCTCCGCTTCATGATGGTGCGGTAATTGTAAGAAACGGTCGCATTTATGCCGCGGGTTGTATTTTGCCTTTAAGCCAACTTGACTTATCAAGCTCTTCAATGGGTACACGCCATCGCGCCGCTATTGGTATGAGCGAAAATTCCGACGCGGTTGTGTTGGTTGTTTCGGAAGAAACCGGCACCATTTCTATTGCCGAGGGCGGTAAAATTACTCGCAATTATAATTCGGTTACCGCCGCGGCCGAGCTTCATCGTTTGATTTTAGACACAGAAAATCAACAAAAGACTTCGAGTGTTGTTAAGGTACTTAAAAACATTAATCCGTTTAAGAAAAATTAGTGAAAGGATGGGTTATAAATGTCTGAAAAACTTAAAATTTTAAAACCCTCCGCACTGAAGGGATTACTTTATAACAAAAAGGTTATCATTCCGCTTTCCATATTTTTGGCGTTTGTGCTTTGGCTTGTTATTACCACACAGGAAAATCCCATGCGTGAACGCACCTTTTCAAATCTTGATTTAAGTGTAAATCTTGAAAACACCTTCGCCGCCGATAATAATATGAACATTGTGGGCGACGTTTCTTCACAAAAATTCAGTGTTGTTGTAAGAGGCCCGGGTTATGTTGTTTCATCTCTCCGCCCCGAAGACATAACGGTTTATGTTTCTGCAGCTTCGGTTGACGAACCGGGTGTATATAAACTCGATGTTGTGGCTACGCGCTCCTCAACAAATTATGAAGTGTTGTCGGTATCTCCATCGGTTGTTAAGCTTGAATTTGACTACTTTGATACAAAGGAATTTACTGTTAAAGCTGATGCAAAAGGTGCTACTGCCATAGATGGTCTTATTGCAGAATCGGGCATTGTTAGTGGTATTGAGGGCGACGTTTTAAAGGTTACCGGTCCTAGAAGCAAGGTTAATCAAATTGCATCTGCGGTGGCAGTGTGTGACGTTAATCGTGTTTTGTCTGAAAGTGAAACCTTTGATGCCGAAATTAATCTTTTAGACCAAGACGGTAAAAAAATTTCGCTTGAAAATATTACCTTAAATGCCGAAAACGTAAAGGTAAAAGTTCCGATTTCAAAACGTAAGACAGTATCTGTTGTGGCCGATTTTACAAATTTACCAAACGGTTTTAACGTATCAAATCTTAAATATACGATAGATCATCCTAAGGTTGATATTATCGGTAACCCCGAAACAATTGATAAAATTTCTAAAATTACCTTATCGGCAATTGATATAACAAATCTTTCTTTAAGCAATAAAGTGTTTGAAGTAACCCCCAAATTGCCCGAGGGTGTACGTCTTATTGATAATTTTGAAACCTTTACGGTAACGGTTAACACAAACGGTTATATTGAAAAAACCGTAACGGTAACTAATGTTAAGGTGGTTAATTTAAAATCCGGTCTTAAGTGTTCTAAAACCACGATCAGAAACGTTAAGATATGCGGTCCAAAAGCGGCAATCAACAAAATTACTGCGGATTTAATTACCGCACAAGTTGACCTGCTTAATAAGGGCGAGGGTCAACATTCTGTTAACGCTGTTATGAATTTTAAAAATTATAAGAACGTTTGGGCTGTGGGCACTTACAATACAGCTGTTACAATTTCAAGGAAATAATTTTTTAAAAGTTAAATTTTAACACAATAATTCCTCCTCGCGTAATATAAAGCGGGGGGAGTTATTGTTTATGAACGTTTTACTTTTTTGCGTTTTTTTGCTTTTATCTATTTTCGGTTTGTGTGAATTTTTGCATTTTTTAAAGCTTTTATTAATTTTCCCAAAAAGAAAAATGTATTCAACCCTTGTGGTAATGCTTAAAGAAGACGTCGCTGTTCGGCAAACGGTTTTTGCGGGCGAACAATTGCGATGGCTTGGAAATAAATATGCCGACCGCGTAATTATTGTTTCGGAAAATTTAAGTGAAGAAACCGTTAATGAATGTTTAAAAGAAGCCGAAAAATATAATTTAAAATTTGTTGTGAAAGGGAAGGAATAAATGGAAACAATTTCAGGAATTATTCAAAAAATAACCTTTCGCAATGAGGCCAACGCATATACGGTAGCGGTTTTAAAAACCAAAACCGAAGAAATTATTGTGGTTGGTACTTTGCCCTTTATAAACGAGGGCGATTCGGTTGATTTACAAGGGGAATATACCGTTCACGCAACCTATGGCGAACAGTTTAAGGTTTCTTCCTTTACACAGCGCACACCCGAAAATTCTGCCGCTATTTTAAGATATTTATCATCCGGTGCAATTAAGGGTGTTGGTCCGACAACTGCTACACGTTTGGTTGAAAGGTTTGGGGAAGACACCCTTGACATAATTCAAAATCATCCGTCTGATATGGCAACACTTCGTGGTATTTCAATGCAAAAGGCAATGCAAATACATGAAGAATATCAAAAACAGTTTGGCGTTCGCGATATTATGATGATGCTTGCAAAATATGGTATTGCTCCTGATAAATGTGTTGGTATTTACAGAAAATTCGGTGCAAATGCCATTGAACTTATAAAGTCAAACCCTTACGCTTTGTGTGAAGAGGGAATTGACTTTTCGTTTGAACTTGCTGAAGAAATCGCGTTAGATTATCAGTTTGATATGTCAAGTGAATTGCGTGTTTCGGCGGGTATTGAATACGTTTTAAGAAAAAATTTATATAACGGTCACACCTGTTTGCCGCGCAAAAAGTTTGTTGACGTTGCGTGTAAGTTATTAGAAGCAAAAGAATCTGTGGTGGAAATTTGTTGTGACCGACTTATTCAGTGTTTTCGCCTTTGCAGTGAAAATATTGACGGGCAGGAATTTCTTTTTATACCTGAATATCATAACGCGGAAGAGCATATTGCCGCGCGGCTTTGTTCGGTGAAACGATTTATAAATTCTTCGGTTACGGTTGACGAGCTTGAAATTGAAAACGTTGAAAACCGTCTTGGGATTAGGTTTGAAGATTTACAGCGTCGCGCCATATTTGAAGCATTTGAAAGTGGTGTTTTGGTGTTGACCGGTGGTCCGGGTACTGGTAAAACCACAACCCTTAACGCAATTATTAAACTTTTTGAAAATAGAAAGCTTAAAATTGAACTTGCCGCACCTACGGGTCGTGCCGCAAAGCGAATGACCGAACTTACAGGTAGGGAAGCCAAAACCATTCATCGTATGTTGGAGGTTGAATGGGGCGAAAATGATAAACCATATTTTAATCGCAATGAAAAAAATCCGCTTGAATGTGATGTAATAATTGTTGACGAAGCGTCAATGATAGATGCTTTGCTTTTTGATAATTTGCTTAAGGCAGTGCGCCTTTCTTGTCGAATTATTTTGGTGGGGGATTCCGACCAACTTCCAAGCATTGGTGCAGGTAACGTTTTGGGCGATATTTTGTCGGCGGATATTTTTCCGTCTATTCGCCTTAAAAAAGTTTTTAGACAAGCGGCGAAAAGCGCAATTGTTAATAACGCACACGCAATAATAAGAAATGAAAAAGCACAATTCAACCAAAAAGGTGGCGACTGCTTCTTTATGAAGCGACCGGACAAGTATCAAACACTTGAAACCCTTGTTAGTCTTGTGTGTGATAGGTTACCGTCGGCTTACGGTGTTGACCCGCTTACTGACATACAAATTCTTTGCCCGTCTCGAATGATGGACACCGGCACAATGAATATTAATAACGTTTTACAAGCAAACCTTAATCCTGCCACAAGGGACAAGCGTCAGCTTTCTTATAAAGGCGTTTACTTCCGCGAAGGCGATAAAGTAATGCAGATTAAAAACAATTATGACATTGCTTTTACGAAAGATAACGGGGAAAGCGGTCACGGTGTATTTAATGGCGACGTTGGTTATATTACCGATATTGATATTCGCGGAGGTATTTTAAAGGTAAGGTATGATGACAGGGTTGTTACATACTTTTCTGACGAAATTTCCGAATTGGAACTTGCTTATGCAATAACCGTTCACAAAAGTCAAGGCAGTGAATACGATTTTGTTATCATTCCTCTTTGTGACGTGCCATCGCGCCTTGTGTATAGAAATCTTTTATATACCGCGGTTACCCGCGCTAAAAAGATGTTAATTCTTGTTGGGGACGAATCTGTTTGGGACGGTATGGTTGAAAACGACCGCAAGACCTTACGATATACGTCACTTCAATACTTTTTAAAGGAAAATGCTTTTAATGGGGCTTTTTAAAACTATTGTTGCGGCTTTGTTTCCAAACACCTGCATTTGTTGTGGTCAAATAATTGACGAAGAGGAGTATTTGTGCGAATATTGTTCCGAAATGGCACAAAGCGTTGATTTTACTAAAACTTGTAGACGTTGCGGGTTGCCTAAAAAGGAATGTGTTTGCTCAAAACGTGTTTTTCACTTTAGCGGTTCGGTCGCACCGTTTTATAATACGGGTGTTATTCAAAAGGCAATGTACGCATTTAAATTTGGTCATAAAGACTATATTTCAAAATTCTTTGCTCAACGAATGGCAATTACCGTTAAGGGCTGTTTTAGTGAAGTCGATTTTGATGTTATTACTTTTGTGCCGATGGCACTTAATAAAAAACTTAAACGTGGTTATAATCAAGCCGAACTTTTGGCAAAAGATATTTCTAAATTACTTAACGTTCCGCTTTGTAGCGATGTGTTATTAAGCGCAAAAAATAAAACGGTTCAACACAAACTGGGTTTTGATGAGCGTTTTAAAAACGTTAAGGGCAAATTTTTGGCAAATAAAGATCGTTCACTTAACGGTAAAACCGTTTTGCTTGTAGATGATATTAAAACCACAGGCGCCACCTTGGACGAATGTTCCAAGCAGCTTTTGTTATTAGGTGCTGACGAGGTTTATTGTATAGCCGGTTTGATTACCGCAAAAAACAAGAAGAAGGAAGGAAAATAATGGCTACCGATATTGGTATAGATTTAGGTTCTTCAAAAACTGTAATATTTTCAAGTTCGAAGGTTGTGTTGGAACTTCCAAGCGTTGTAACTGTTGACAGCGACACTTGGGAACCTATTTATTACGGTGAAAATGCAAAACAAACAATTGGCCGCACACCCGACAGTCTTTTAAGCGTTCACCCAATAGAACATGGTGTAATTTCCGATTACGATTTAACTGAACTTATGCTTAAAAATTATATGCAGCAAGCGTTTGGCAATAAAATTTTGCGTCCGCGTATAGTTGCAACACTTCCGGCCGGACTTACTGAACTTCAGCACCATTCTCTTTCAAACGTGGTTGAAGCCGCAGGGGGTAGGAATATTTCGGTAGTTGAAGGTCCGCTTGCAATTGCTTTCGGTTTGGGACTTGATTTTTCAAAACCACACGGTACGCTAATTGTTGATATTGGTGCCGGTACTACCGACGTTGCGGTTATTTCAATGGGTGGTATTGCCGCGTGTGATTCTTTTAAAATTGCTTCTTTCGATTTTGACGCGCAAATTATAAGATACGTTCGTCACGAATATAATATTGAAATTGGGCCGCTTACAGCTGAAGCAATTAAGGTTAAGGTTGGTGCTGCAGTTAAGCGTGATATAGAGGTTGCAATGGTTGCAAAGGGCAGAAATATATTCTCTGGTCTTCCTGAAAGCTTTGAAATAACATCTAGTGAAGTGTACGAAGCGATTAATGATACAATTAAGTTGATTTTGGGCGCAATTAGAAATGTGCTTAATAAAACCGACCCGGATCTTGTTGCTGACATTATGAGCGATGGTATGTATTTGGCGGGCGGCGGTTCACAATTGTCGGGTCTTGCTGACCGCATTGCCGACTTTTTGAAAATTAAGGTACACGTTATGGACGACCCCGCACACAGCGTTGTTAAGGGTGCGGCGGTTGCTATTAAAAAGCCCGAACTTCTTAAAAACGTAAATTATCAAATGCGTTCACTTAAAGAGCTTGAGATAGAATAACGTGGTTTATAAAGTTTTTCAGTTCCGTAATAGAAGAATGATAAATTGTTGTAATTTAACACTTTAAACTATTAAAGTTTGTGCAAAATTACGATTGACAATCTGTCCTTTAAAGAGTAAAATACAGTATATCATCAAAAAGGGAGTGGACAGGTTGTTCGTAAAGTCATATTTTCGATTTTATTATTTTAGAAATACGGACTGTCTGTACACTTTAAAGGCATAATTTGTTTTGTGCTTTTGGTAATACATTCAGCCCGTAGTTTTCGTGCTTTTTAAAGCATGATAATTGCGGGCTTTTATTTTTTAGAAAATGGGGAATTAGGTAATGATAAACAAAAAAATGGAACAACTTGGCAAGGTTCGTTCGGTTATTCGTGAAATATTTGAATATGGCAATAAACGTCGCAGTGAAATTGGCGCAGAAAACGTGCTTGACTTTAGCTTGGGTAACCCAAGTATTCCTGCACCTGAAAAGGTGTCTGAAATTATGGCACGTCTAATTAAAGAAACCGACCCCGTGAAGCTTCACGGTTATACCTCGGCCCAAGGCGACCCGTCGGTTAGAAAAGCAATTAGTGACAGTATTATCCAACGTTTCGGCGCACCTGCTGACGCTAATTTAATATATATGACCTGCGGCGCGGCAGCATCCTTAACAATTTCGCTTAATGCGCTTGTAAATAAGGGGGATGAAGTTATTGCATTAGCACCGTTTTTCCCTGAATATCGTGTATTTGCCGAAAAGGCAGGGGCAGACTTTAAGGTTGTAAAATGCCGCGAAAGCGATTTTCAAATTGATTTTGTTGCTTTGGAAAATGCCATTACTGAAAAAACAAAAGCAATTATTGTAAATTCGCCCAATAACCCCACAGGCGTTGTTTTGTCTGAAGATACGGTAATTCGGCTTGCCGCACTTTTAAACAAAAAACAGGCGCAGTTTGGCAGTTCAATTTACATCATTTGTGACGAACCGTATCGTGAACTCGCTTACGATGTGGACGTTCCTTACATTCCTAATTTCTATGATAATACCATTGTTTGTTATTCGTTCAGTAAATCATTATCGTTGCCGGGTGAACGTATCGGTTACATATTTGTTTCTCCCAAAATTGATATCGCGTCTGACATTTATGCCGCAGTTTGCGGTGCTGGTCGTGCTCTCGGTTACGTTTGTGCGCCTTCGCTTTTACAGTACACCGTTAAAGAATGTATTGGTCTTACGGGCGACGTAGAGGCATATAAAACAAACCGCGACATTTTATACAATGCTTTAACTGAATACGGTTATAAATCTGCTAAGCCCGACGGTGCGTTTTATCTTTTTATGAAATCTCCCGAAGCTGATGCCGCCGCTTTTTGCGAAAGGGCTAAAAAATATGAACTTTTGCTTGTTCCAAGTGACAGTTTTGGTTATGAAGGTTACGTTAGAATAAGTTATTGTGTAAGTCGTCAGCAAATTGAAAAATCTTTACCCGCTTTTAAGGCACTTATGGAGGAATATAAATGACAGACCTTGAAAAAGCAAGGCAAACCATCAACGACGTTGACAGTAAAATGCGTGAGCTTTTTTTACAAAGAATGCAGGCGGCAAAGGTTGTTGCCGAATATAAAAAGCTTCACGGTATACAGGTGCTTGACCCTCAGCGCGAGGCGGAGGTTTTAGCGCGAAATACTGCTGCCTTTGTTGATGAAGAATTAAAATCATATTACGTCGATTTTATTACGCATAATATGGAGGTTTCCAAACGATACCAACATCGTTTGCTTGAAGGTATGAAGGTTGCGTTTAGCGGGGTAGAAGGCGCTTTTGCAAATATTGCCGCTAATAAGGTTTTCCCTGATGCCGAATCAGTACCATATCCCGATTTTAAATCGGCATATAATTCGGTTGTGGAAGGTGTTTGCGACTGTGTTATTTTGCCAATTGAAAACAGCTTTAACGGTGACGTTGGACAGGTTATGGACCTTGCCTTTTTTGGACCGCTTTACATAAACGGTGTTTATGATATATTTGTTATACAAAACCTCTTGGCAAATAAGGGGGCTGAACTTTCAACCATTAAGGAAGTTATAAGCCATCCACAAGCGCTTGGACAATGTAACGAATATATTAAAAAACACGGGTTTAAAGCAATTGAAGCGGTTAATACTGCAGTTGCTGCAAAATTTGTTGCCGACAGCGGCAGGTTCGATATAGCTGCAATCGCAAGTGAAGAAGCGGCTGAAAAGTACGGTCTTTTTAAGTTGGAATCGCACATTAACCAAAGCAGTAATAATACCACACGTTTTGCGGTATTTTCACGCACCGCCAAAGCACCCTCTATGGCAGATAACCATTTCATATTACTGTTTACGGTTACAAATGAAGCGGGCTCTCTTGGTAAGGCAATTTCTATAATCGGCGAAAACGGATTTAACCTTAAAGCCCTTAAAAGCAGACCCACTAAGGACCTTATTTGGAATTATTATTTTTTCGTTGAAGGCGAAGGCAATATAAATGGTGAAAAGGGCAAAAAGATGCTTTTGGAACTTAAAGAAAAATGCAGTGATTTAAGAATTATCGGTAACTTCGAAAAGGAAGTAATTTTATGATACTTACTACAAAAACATCGGTTGGACAATATAACATTGTTATAAAACGCGGTGTTTTAAACACTTTAAAAGAACATTTGAACCTTAACCGCAAGGTGCTTGTCGTTACCGATAGCGGTGTGCCTGAAGTTTATGCAAAAACGGTAGCGGCACAATGTAAAGAGGGTTTTATATTCACTTTTCCACAAGGGGAAGAATCGAAAAATTTTGACACGTATCAGTCAATTTTAAAAGAACTTGTAAAATATGGCTTTACACGCAGCGACTGTGTTGTTGCAGTGGGCGGTGGTGTAACGGGTGATATGGCAGGTTTTGCCGCCGCATCCTTTATGCGCGGAATTGATTTTTATAATATTCCCACAACCGTGCTTTCACAGGTTGATTCTTCTATCGGCGGCAAGGTTGCAATTGACTTTTGCGGTGTTAAAAATATTGTTGGTGCTTTTTTTCCACCCAAAGCAGTTATAATTGACGCAGATACTTTAAAAACTCTGCCCAATCGTCAAATTTCAAATGGTCTTTGTGAAGCGGTTAAAATGGCGGCAACCTTTGACAGTAAGCTTTTTGAACATTTTGAAAGCGGTAAGCTTGATATTGATTATATAATTGAACAAAGCTTACGTCTTAAAAAAGCGGTTGTTGAAGAGGACGAAAAAGAACAAGGTATGCGCAAGGTTTTAAACTTTGGTCACACAATTGGTCATGCCATTGAAAGTGAATCGCTTGGCAATTTATATCATGGTGAATGTGTGGGTCTTGGTATGCTTTATCTTTGCAGTGACCAAGTGAAAAACCGTCTTGAAAAGGTTTTAAAAAGGTTAAATTTACCCACAAAATGTGAAATTAATGTCGATAAATTAATTGAACTTATTGCCCACGACAAGAAAAAGTCGGGGGACAGTGTTTCGGTAATTTACGTTTCAAAAATCGGCAGTTTTGATATTAAAAAAATGAATTTAAGTGAACTTAAAGAAGTGATTACAAAATGAAAAACAGTTTAGGGAATAACGTAACCGTAACAGTCTTTGGCGAAAGTCACGGCGCGGGTGTTGGTGCAGTGCTTGACGGTATGCCCGCAGGTATACCCGTAGATGAGGAGTTTATAAAACATCAACTTAAACTTCGTCGTCCTTCGGGAGATATTTCTACCCCACGTGTTGAAGTCGACAATTACATAATTTACAGCGGTGTTTTTGGCGGTTATACCACCGGCACCCCGATTTGTGTGGTTGTACCTAATGAAAACACAAGGTCTAAGGACTATTCTGCTGACCGCTTTCTAGCGCGTCCGTCCCATGCGGATTACGTTGCATTTTCAAAGTACAATGGTTTTGAAGATTATCGCGGCGGCGGTCATTTTAGCGGTCGCGTAACAACAGGTCTTGTTGCGGTAGGCGCAATTGCAATTTCCGCCTTAAAGCAAAAAGGAATTGTTATTGGTAGTCACGTTGCAAAATGTGCGGGGGTCTCGGACCGTGCTTTTAATGATTACGAAACCGAAATTAGTGCTCTAAACGATATGGTTTTTGCGGTTTTGGACGATGCTAAAGCCGACGAAATGAAACAAAAAATTCTTTCTGCTAAAGCAGACTGTGACAGTGTTGGCGGTGTGCTTGAAACCGCAGTTTTGGGACTTCCTGTTGGTGTGGGTGAACCTTGGTTTGACACACTTGAGGGGCTTTTATCTCACGCACTTTTCTCAATTCCCGCAATAAAGGGTGTTGAGTTTGGTTTAGGTTTTGAAATGGCTGACCTTTTGGGCAGTCAGGCAAATGACCAATTAGAAGTTATGGATGGAAAAATCGTTACTAAAACCAACAATAATGGCGGCATTAACGGTGGTATTTCTAACGGAATGCCGGTTGTACTGCGCTGTGCAGTTAAGCCAACTCCCACCATTGCAAAACCGCAAGAAACGGTTGATTTCAACAACAATACAAACGTTACTTTAACCTCTGGCGGAAGACACGACCCTTGCATTGTGCACCGTGCACGTGTTGTGGTTGACAGTATGGTTGCCATTGCTTTGTGTGATGCTCTTTCTTCAAAATTTGGAACGGACTGGTGGCAAAAATGAAGTATGGCCTTATAGGCGAAAAATTGGGTCACAGTTTTTCAAAGTTAGTACATTCAAAAATTGCCGATTACGATTACGACCTTTTCGAAATAAGTAAAAATGACATTGTTTCTTTTATGAAACAGCGTGATTTTTGCGGTATTAACGTAACTATTCCATATAAAGAAACTGTTATACCTTATCTTGATGAAATAAGCGATGAAGCCAAAAGCATTGGCGCGGTAAATACCGTTGTAAATAAAAACGGTAAGCTTTTTGGGTTTAATACCGACTTTTTCGGTCTTAAAAGCTTAATTGAACGTAACGATATTGAAATTTGCGGTAAAACAGTTCTGATTTTGGGCAGCGGCGGCACTTCAAAAACCGCAAACGCAGTTTGTAAAAGCTTGGGCGCAGGTGCTGTATATACCGTTTCTCGTCAAGGCGGGGAGGATCTTATCACTTATTCCGACGCTGAAAAAATCAATGCCGAAGTTATAATTAACACAACCCCTTGTGGTATGTACCCCAATATTTTTAACAAACCGATTAATATTGATTTATTTCCCAATTTACAGGCGGTTGTCGACGTTATTTATAACCCCTTGAAAACGCAGCTCGTTATAGATGCACACAAAAAGGGAATAAAGGCGGTTGGCGGTCTTTACATGCTTTATGCGCAAGCGGCAAAAGCGGCCGAAATATTTTTAGAAAACCCAATTACATCCGACGTTTTTAGTGAAATTTTTAAAGAAAAACAAAATTTGGTGCTTATTGGTATGCCTTCTTGCGGTAAATCTACCTTTGGTAAATTACTTGCTGATGAATTTGGCAGAAAATTTGTTGACACTGATGAAGAAATAATAAAAAAAGCGGGTATAACTATACCCGAAATTTTCGAAAAATACGGCGAAGAATATTTTAGAAATTTTGAAAGCGAAGTAATTAAGGAGTTATCACAAAATCAATCACTTGTTATTGCAACGGGTGGCGGGGCGATATTAAGGCGTGAAAATATCGACTTATTAAAGCAAAACGGTAAAATAATTTTTATTGACCGACCGCTTGAATTGCTAATTACTACCGATGACAGACCTCTATCTTCAAACCGCGAACTTTTGGAAGAGCGTTATTTCGAAAGATATGCTACTTATTGTCTTTCGTGTGACGTAAGAATTAATGCCGACAGCGATATAAATACAACCTTTGAGAAAATTAAAGAAGGGTTTTTAAATGAAAATTTTGGTAATTAACGGTCCTAACCTTAATATGCTTGGTATTCGTGAGCCGAAAATATATGGCAGCGATACTTATAAGGACCTTTGTGTAAAAATCAAAAATTATGCAAAGAAAAAAGGGATTAAGGTTTCGTTTTTTCAGTCTAACTGTGAGGGCGATTTGGTGACCGCAATTCAAAAAACATACAATAAATATGACGGAATTGTTATTAACCCCGGTGCTTACACGCATACAAGTGTTGCGCTTTTGGATGCGGTAAAATCAGTAGGTGTACCAACTGTTGAAGTACACATTTCCGACGTCTCTTCGCGGGAAGATTTCCGACAAATCAGTTATATTCGTGCCGCTTGTATCGGTACAATAACCGGCAAGGGTTTTGACGGTTATAACGAGGCAATTGACCTTTTAATCAATAACAGAAGTGATAAGTAATGATAGTTAAAATTTCCCCCTCGACCGCATTCGGTCAAATAAAATCGCCACCATCAAAAAGTATGGCGCATAGGTTATTAATTTGTGGCGCACTTTCGAAAGAAAGTGTTATAAGCGGTGTGGATTTTTCTAAAGATATTGAAGCAACGCTTGGTTGTTTAAAAGCACTTGGTGCTAATATTTCAATCATGGATGATACCGTTACAATTGGCGGTATTGATATAAATAATCCGCCCGCTAATAACAAAATGTTTTGCAACGAAAGCGGTAGTACCTTGCGGTTTTTAATACCAATTTGCCTATTGTTTGGCAATTATTTTAATTTAAGCGGTACAAAGCGTCTTATGGAGCGCTCGCTTTCGGTTTATGAGGATATTTGTGAAAGTCAAGGCATTTCCTTTACTAAAGGCGATACTGACCTTTCTTTGTGTGGTAAATTAACCGCAGGTAAGTATACCGTTCGCGGCGATATTTCAAGTCAGTTTATAAGCGGTTTAATGTTTGCTTTACCGCTTTTGGAAAACGACAGTATTATTGAGGTTACAAACACGCTTGAAAGCGCGTCATACCTTAATTTAACCATAAAAGCCCTTGCTGATTTTGGTGTGCGTATTACCCGCTATGATGAAAGTACCTTTTACATTAAAGGTGGTCAAACCTATAAAAATCGCAAATTAAAGGTAGAGGGCGATTATTCCAACTCTGCATTTTTTGAAGCGTTCAACCTAATTGGCGGTAATGTGGCGGTAACCTCTCTTTCGGACAAAAGCGCACAGGGCGATAAGGTTTACAAAGAAATGTTTGATTTACTGTCAAATGGTAAACCCATTCTTGATATTAGCGACTGTCCCGATTTGGGGCCCGTTCTTATGACTGTTGCGGCACTTAAAAACGGTGCAAAGTTTGTTGGCACACACCGACTTAAAATTAAAGAAAGTGACCGCGGTGTCGCTATGGCACAGGAACTTTCGAAATTTGGTTGTGAAGTAAAGGTAAAAGAAAACGAAATAACGGTTAAAAAATGTGAATTATATTCGCCAACCGTTCCGCTATCTTCACACAACGACCATAGAATAGCAATGTCACTTTCAGTGATATGCAGTGTTTATGGAGGCGAAATATACGGGGCAGAAGCGGTTTCGAAAAGCTTTCCCGATTATTTTTCGCGCATTAATTCTCTTGGCATTCAAACGGAGGTTATATCTTTAAATGAAACTTAGCAAAGACTTAAACATTCTAATTGTCGGACTTGGTCTTTTGGGTGGTAGCTATGCTACTGCTTTAAAGAAAAAGGGCTTTAAGGTTGCGGCAATAACCAAAAATGCAGAAGATATTGATTTTGCACTTGAAAACGAAATAATCGACGTTGGCACAACCGAACTTGATGCCGACATGATAGGCAAAGCCGATTTAGTGATTTTTGCGCTTTACCCGCACATTTTTGTTAAGTGGATTGAAGAAAATCAGTCGCTTTTTAAAAGTGGTGCCATTATTACTGATGTAACTGGCGTTAAAGGCAGTATTGTTTATAAAATTCAGGACATGCTACGTCACGATGTCGAATTTATTGCTGCACACCCAATGGCAGGTAGGGAAATGAGCGGTGTTCAAAACAGCGACGGTGTCGATTTTAGTGAAGCTAACTATATTGTTGTTCCAACCGATAAAAACACTCACAAAGCAATTGAACTTTGTTGTGAGCTTGGCGAAACCTTGGGCTTTAAACAAATTGCCGAGCTGTCTGTAGAAAGTCATGATAAAATGATTGCATTTTTATCACAGCTTACCCACTGTATTGCGGTATCACTTATGTGTTGTAACAACATTTCAGGTATGGAATATTACACGGGTGACTCGTTTAGAGATTTAACCCGAATTGCACAAATCAATGACGAAATGTGGAGTGAACTTTTCTTAAGTAATAAAGATTATTTGCTTTATGAAATGGAGTGTTTCCGCAAATCGTTTGATGAATTATATCAAAAAATCAAATATGAAGACCGTGACGGTATGCGTGAAATGATGCGCCTTTCCACCTATCGCAGAAAGAGGTTTGACAAAAAATGAACTTAGATTTTAAAAGAAAATTACCCGTACCCCAACAAATCAAAACACGCTACCCGATTACTGAAGAGTTGGCAAAAATCAAAGCCGAAAGAGATGCCGAAGTTAAAGCAATTTTTGAAGGCAAAAGTGACAAATTTATTCTTGTAATCGGTCCTTGTTCGGCAGATAGTAAAGAAAGTGTGCTTGACTACATAGGTCGCTTAAAAGACGTTTCTGACGAAGTTAAAGATAAAATTTTTATAATGCCCCGTATTTATACCAACAAGCCACGTACTACAGGTGACGGCTATAAGGGTATGCTTCATCAACCCGACCCAGATAAAACACCCGATATGCTCGAGGGTATTCTGGCTATTCGCGACTTGCACATGGCTGCACTCAAAGATTACGGTTTTACCTGTGCCGATGAAATGCTCTACCCCGATAATTACCGTTATCTTTCCGACCTTCTAGGGTATGTTGCGGTAGGTGCGCGTTCGGTCGAAAATCAGCAACACCGCTTAACCGCAAGCGGTATTGAAGTGCCGGTTGGTATGAAAAACCCAACAGGCGGTGATTTGTCTGTTATGATGAATTCAATTACTGCAGCTCAACATTCCCACACCTTTATTTATCGTGGGTGGGAGGTTGCAAGTGCCGGCAACCCGCTTGCACACGCAATTATGCGCGGTTATATTGATTCTTCGGGTAAATGTGTTTCAAATTACCATTACGAAGATTTGCAAAATCTTTATAACATTTACGCTAAAACCGACCTTTTAAATCCCGCTTGTGTTGTTGACTGCAACCACGCAAATTCGGGTAAAAAATATCTTGAACAAGTGCGTATAGCAAAGGACGTTATTTATAGTTGCAACCATAATACCGATATAAGAAAAATGGTTAAAGGTTTAATGATTGAAAGCTATATCGAAGACGGTGCGCAAAAAATCGGCGAACACTGTTACGGCAAATCTATTACTGACCCGTGTCTTGGTTGGGAGAAGAGTAAAGACCTTATTTATGAAATTGCAGATACGCTTAAATAAAAAAACGACCTGAATTTCAGGTCGTTTTTCATTTTAATCATCTTTTTTTACAATAAAAGACATATCAATTGAAAATCCATTTTGAACTTTAACGTTTGAAAGTGTTTGCGAAAAAGCAACGTTTTTGCTTTCGTATGCCAGTGGAACACGTGTTGTGTCGGCCAAAAGTTTGGTTTGAATTTTGTTTAATTTTTCGTTGTTGTATTCAATGCCGAATTTGGAAAGGTATTCTCCGCAGCTTACAGAGTTTGCTGAAACGGGGAATATTGCCATATAATAGCTTTGTTCATTAAGTTGGCTTTGTAAAAGCTCGGGGGAGGAAACCGCTTCGATATTTATATAAGCACCTAAATGGTTTTGCCAATGTCCCACAATGGAGGTAACCATATTTTTTGAAATGCCGTTATCGTAATAATAAAGCTTTATATCACTGGGTAATTTCTTGTTTTCTAATAGTTTTATTGCTTCTGAATAAAGGTTTTTTGCGGAGTTGAGGTCATAAGTCAGCATACCGGAAGCGCCAACGTTTGTATTTAAAGATGGCGGGTAAATCGAGTTTGCAACCGACCATCCGTTAGTAAGGGTAGAGGAAAAAACTTCGCCATTTGCTAAAATTGCGAATGCTTTGCGTATTTCTTCAGGCAATTCAGGACTAATTGTTAAAAACCAAACGGTGTTTTGTGTTTTAACAATTTTATATTCGTTTTGTTTAAGTGTTTCAACGTCTTTAGAATTCACAAATGCAATGTCAGCATCGTTTTGTGAAAGCACTTCGGCTGCGGGAAGGTCTTTGTTATAAGAAATAAATACTGCCGCGTTTTTGGCGGGAAAATCGCCCTTGTATTCTTTGTTTCGATAAAGGCGTATACCAAAAATTTCTTTGCCCCATTTTGCAAGGCGGTAACTCCCGTTTGAAAGTGTAAAATCGGTATCAAGACCGTATTTGCCTTTGCAAGAAATGAAGAATTTTTCATTGCAGGGCATTGATATGGGGTGCGTTAAAATTTTCAAGAAATTTGGGTCGTCATATTCAAGTTCGATTTTCAAGGTTTTATTATCAACGGCGGTTATGCCCAATTTTTTAACACTCAAATCTCCGCTTGAAACCTTTTTGGCGTTTTTAACCGAATATAAAAGGGAAGCATAAGGTGCAGCTGTTTCAGGATTTAAAGCCCTATAAAAAGCAAACACAAAATCTTTTGCGGTAATTTTGTCGCCGTTTTTCCATTTGGCGTTATCACGCAAAGTAAAGGTGTAGGTGCGCCCTTGCTTTTTATAGTCTTTTGCAACCGCAGTGACAAGCTTGCCTTTTTCATTAAACCGCATAAGCCCTTCGTAAAGGTTTTGTGAAATTAAAAGTTCAATTTCACTGTTAGCGGTTTGGGGGTCAAGTGTTTTTGGTACTTCGTCAAGTTGAAAATATATATAAGCGTCGTTAGTACTGCTACATGCTGTAAGCGGCAGAAGTAATGCAACGCAAAGAAAAACTGCAATTACCTTAAAAAGAGTTTTCATTTTTGTTTCCTTTCAAATTTTATGCAAAAGATTATACTATATTTTGACTAAAAATTCAATAAAAAACGCAGTTTTTTTAGAAAGTAACAAAATTTATATAGAAAACATAAAAAATACAAGAAAAACCCTTTGCAAAACAGAAAAAGTATGTTATAATTTTAACATGTGTGTACTGTCTATATATTTCATATATAGAAGTGCATGACAATTATCTTAAGGAGGATTTGTTACATGCTTAAAAAAATCAGCACTCTCCCTTTTAATGGAACGCCTGAACAGGAAGCACAGCTCAAAAATGTTATTGATGCTCACAAGCACGACAAAAGTCTTTTAATGGCAGTTATGCAAAAAGCACAAGACATTTACGGTTACCTTCCCATCGAGGTTCAAGCCATGATAGCTGAAGGTATGGATGTTCCGCTTGAAAAAGTTTACGGCGTTGCAACATTCTATGCTCAGTTCTCACTTTCACCTAAGGGTGAGTACAACATTTCGGTTTGCCTTGGCACCGCTTGTTACGTTAAAGGTTCCGGTGACATCTTTGACAAACTTAGCGAACGCTTGGGCATTGGCGCAGACGAATGCACTGCTGACGGTAAATTTTCACTTACCGCTTGTCGTTGCATAGGCGCTTGCGGCTTGGCACCTGTTTTGACAGTTAACGAAGAAGTTTACGGTCGTCTTACTGTTGATGACGTTGACGGTATTCTCGAAAAATACGGTTTCACAAAATAAACCGAGAGGATAATGTTTGTATGAAGATAAGTACAATTAAGGATTTACTCGAGGCGGAGGTTATCTGCTGTGAAGAAGAACTTGGCGCTCACGTTTATTCCGCTTGCGGAAGCGATATGATGAGCGACGTTCTTGCTTACGTTAAAGACCAGGCAGTTTTACTTACGGGTCTTGTTAATTCACAGGTTATCAGAACCGCTGAAATGATGGATATGAAATGTGTCGTATTCGTCCGTGCTAAAAATCCCACTGCCGAAATGATTTCTTTGGCACAGGAAAGCGGTATCGTTTTGTTGGCCTCTAAAAAAAGACTTTACGAAGCTTGCGGTATTTTATACAGCAATGGCCTCGTAGGAAACAGAGTTAAAAATGTCTGACGCTTTAAAGTTCCATTTCGAAGTTGACGGTAAGGATTTTACTTCCGCAGGTCATGCTTCGGTTATGGTTAAGAAAAATTTAAGGCAGTTAGGGTTGCCACCCGAAAAAATCAGGCAGGTTTCCATTGCAATGTATGAAGGCGAAATCAATATGGTAATCCACGCAGGCGGCGGTGTTGCCGACGTTATGGTAACGGAGGATTATGTTGAAATTGTTTTAGCGGACAAAGGTCCCGGCATTAAAGATATTGAACAGGCAATGCAGGAGGGTTTCTCAACTGCAACTGAAAATATCAGGTCGTTGGGCTTTGGCGCGGGTATGGGGCTTCCCAATATGAAGCGTTATTCCGATTTTATGGAAATTGACTCTACCGTAGGGGTGGGCACCACCATCACTATGCGAGTAAATATCAATTAATTTTCGGCAGGTATTGAATATGAATACATATGAGCATTCAGTTTTTCTAGATGTCGAAAAATGTACCGGCTGTACCACATGTTTAAAGCATTGTCCGACTGAGGCAATTCGCGTTAAGGATGGTCACGCCGTTATAAATGAAGGACGTTGTATCGACTGTGGCGAATGTATAAGGGTTTGTCCCCATCACGCAAAGAAGGCGAAATGTAACGCACTTTCTGATATGGACAAATTTAAATGGAAGATAGCACTTCCGGCACCTACACTTTACGGTCAGTTCGAAAATTTGGATGATGTCGATTATGTTCTTGACGGACTTTTAAAACTTGGCTTTGACGACGTTTTTGAAGTTTCTGCAGCGGCTGAACTTGTTTCGGCTTACACACGAAAATATTTAAAAACCGAATCAATTACCAAGCCCGCAATAAGCTCTGCTTGTCCTGTAGTGACACGTCTTATTACGTTAAGGTTTAGGTCTTTGACCGATAACATAATTCACATGTTGCCACCTATGGAGGTTGCTGCTGACTTGGCTCGTCAAAAAGCCAAGAAAGAACATCCCGAATTAGAGGACAGTGATATTGGTGTTTGCTTTATTTCGCCTTGTCCTGCAAAGGCAAGTTACGTAAAAAACGGTTTTGCCGATTATAAAAGCAAGGTCGATTTAGTTGTTCCTATAAGCGACATTTATTTCCAATTAATTAGTGTGATGTCACACTCAAGCGATATCAAATCGCTTTCCAATTCGGGTATCATCGGTATAGGTTGGGCTTCATCCGGTGGTGAAGCAACCGCGATTTTCAATGAAAGCTATTTAGCGGCTGACGGAATTGAAAATGTTATTAAGGTTTTAGACCAACTTGAAAACGGTGATTTCCCAAATCTAGAATTTATCGAACTAAACGCATGTCCCGGCGGTTGCGTCGGCGGCGTTTTGACGATACAAAATCCCTTTATTGCAAAAGCGAGATTACAGTCTTTAAGACGTTATCTGCCCGTTTCGGAAAATTTTGTTGGTAGCAACGAGAATTACATTCCCGATGGCTTCCTTTTTGATAATTTACCGGTTTATCAGCCGATATCACGTCTTTCGGACAGTATGGCGGAATCAATGCGTATGCTTTCCGATATTCAGCGCATAAAGGGTGAGCTTCCCGGCCTTGATTGTGGCTCTTGCGGGGCTCCAACCTGCCGCGCTTTAGCGGAAGATATTGTAAAAGGGTTGTCAAGTATTGACAAGTGTCTTATAAAAAAGTGTAAGGACAAGGGTGAAGCATAATGACGGTAAGCGATTTGCTTAAAAATGAAAATTTTAAAGCCATCACTTTGCCCGATGCAGACCGTATGGTTTGTGACGTTTACATCGGCGACCTTTTAAGCTGGGTTATGGGACGCGCCAAGTCAGACGACGCCTGGATTACAATAATGTCTAACGTAAATATTTTGGCAGTTGCTTCTTTAGCCGATACTTCCTGTATTATTTTGGCCGAGGGCGTAACGGTTGATGAAAACATCCAGACAACCGCCATTGAAAAAGAAATTAACATAATTTCTACTGATTTAAGTATTTACGAAGCGGCCGTGTTATTAAATGGTCTGATATGAAAAAATATTTTTACGATTTGCATATACATTCGTGTTTATCGCCCTGTGGTGATGATGCTTCAACACCTGCATCTATTGCGGGTATAGGCAAAATTAACGGGCTTGACATTATGGCTCTTACCGACCATAATACAACCAAAAATTGCCCTGCTTTTTTTGAAGCGGCAGCGGCTTACGGTATCATTCCCATTGCGGGGATGGAGCTTACTACCGCAGAAGATATACACATGGTATGTTTGTTTAAGTCTTTAGAAGATGCAACCGCTTTTGATAAGGCAATAGAAGGTAGAAGAATTTTAATACCAAACCGCCCCGATATTTTTGGTCGACAGCTTATAATGGACGTTGACGATAATATCATTGGCGAGGAGGAAAATATTTTGTCTTTTGCAACCGACGTTACCTTTGATGAAGCCCCTGCATTAGTTGAAAGCTTTGGTGGTATATGTTACCCCGCACACATTGACCGTCCTTCAAATTCGGTTATTGCGGTGCTTGGTGCTTTCCCGCCTGACAGTAAATTTACTTGTGCCGAGCTTCACGGTAGGGAAAAGGTGACCGATTATGCTGTTATGGCTCAACTACCGGTTAATAAATTAATTTTCAGTTCGGACGCACATCAACTGTTGGACATTAAAGAATCGCAGGACTTTTTCCTGCTTTCTGAAGATGACGAAAATGCAGTGGAAAATCTTTTTTCGGCTTTGAGGGAAACGTTATGAAAGAATTGTCATTAAATATTCTTGATATAACCGAAAATTCGGTCAAAGCGGGCGCCACACTTACCGAAATAAATATTTTGGAAAGTGATACACAGCTTGTATTGACCATAACCGATAATGGTTGTGGCATGACTGCAGAAATTCTTAATTCTGTCACAAATCCGTTTACCACTACCCGCACTACCAGAAAGGTGGGGATGGGTATACCGCTTTTGAAAATGGCGGCAGAGCAAACGGGCGGAACGGTTGAAATAACCTCAAAACATCAAAGTGAATACCCCGATAATCACGGAACAATTGTAAAAGTAAATTTTTTCAAAAATCATATTGATTTCACACCGCTTGGCGATGTGGTTTCAACAATTACAACATTAATTCAGGGACACCCTGATACCGATTTTCTCTTTATTCACAGTTTTGGTGAAAACGCTGTAACACTTGATACAAGGGAACTTCGAGAAACACTTGAGGGGATTCCCCTTAACACTTATGAAGTAATTAAATGGATTGAAGAATATTTGAAAGAACAATATTCAGAAATTCTTAAATAGCATTAAGAAAGGATGACTTTAAAATGAAATCTTTAGCTGAATTACAGGCAATTAAAGAAAAAATGAAGGACAAGGTTGTTCTTCGTGAAGGCACTAACGCTACTCGCGTTGTTGTCGGTATGGCTACTTGCGGTATTGCTGCCGGTGCCAGACCTGTTCTAAATGCTTTTGTTGAAGAGGTTAACGCTTTAGGTCTTATGGAAACTGTTACAGTTTCTCAGACAGGTTGCATTGGTCTTTGCCAGTACGAACCTATCGTTGAAATCTATGAAGCAGGTAAAGAAAAGGTTACCTATGTAAAGGTTGACGCTGATAAAGCAAAGCGTATTGCTAATGAACATTTAAAGGGTGGCAAGGTTGTAGTTGAATACACAATCGGCGCTAACCAGTAAAATAATTGGAGGTAAAAAACATGATTCGTGCACATGTCTTAATCTGTGGCGGTACAGGTTGTACTTCATCAGGCAGTGCTTCAATTCAAAAAGCTTTTGTTGAAAATCTTGAAGCATTTGGTCTTACCGAAGAAGTAAAGCTTGTTCAAACAGGTTGTTTCGGCCTTTGTGAATTGGGCCCTGTTGTTATCGTTTACCCTGACGGTACATTTTACAGCCGCGTTACTGCAGAAGATGTAAAAGAAATCGTTGAAGAACATTTGCTTAAAGGCCGTAAGGTTGACCGCCTTGTTTACGCTGATACGGGTGATGAAGCACCTGCTGTTGAAGGCAACGTTGCTTTAAGCGACACTGTTTTCTACAGATCACAAGACCGTGTTGTTCTTCGTAACTGCGGTGTTATCAACCCCGAAAGCATTGAAGAATATATCGCAATGGACGGTTATGCAGCTCTCGGTAAGGTTTTAACCGAAATGACACCTGAACAGGTTATTCAGGTTGTTAAAGATTCCGGTCTTCGCGGTCGTGGCGGCGGTGGCTTCCCGACAGGTCTTAAGTGGGCTTTAACTGCTCCCAACCAGGCAGACCAAAAATACGTTGTATGTAATGCCGACGAAGGCGACCCCGGTGCATTTATGGACCGTTCTATCTTGGAAGGTGACCCCCACTGCTTAATTGAAGCAATGGCTATCGCAGGTTACGCTATCGGCGCTACTGAAGGTTACGTTTACGTTCGTGCTGAATATCCTATCGCTGTTCAGCGTTTACAAAAGGCAATTGACGATGCTCGTGAATACGGTCTTTTAGGTAAAGATATTTTCGGCAGCGGCTTTGACTTTGACCTCTTTATTCGTCTTGGTGCGGGTGCATTCGTTTGCGGTGAAGAAACTGCTCTTATGACCTCTATTGAAGGTAACCGTGGCGAACCTAGACCTCGTCCTCCTTACCCGGCAGTTAAGGGTCTTTTTGGTAAACCTACCGTTGAAAACAACGTTGAAACCTTTGCTAACATTCCTCAAATCATTCTTAAGGGTGTTGACTGGTTTACATCAATGGGTACCGAAAAATCTAAGGGTACTAAGGTATTCGCTCTTGGCGGTAAAATCGCTCATACCGGTCTTGTTGAAATTGCTATGGGTACAACCCTTCGTCACATTATTGATGAAATCGGCGGCGGTATTCCAAATGGTAAGAAGTTTAAAGCAGCTCAAACAGGTGGTCCTTCAGGTGGTTGTATTCCTGCACACCTTATCGATACTCCCGTTGACTATGACAACCTTACAGCTATCGGTTGTATGATGGGTTCAGGCGGTCTTATCGTTATGGATGAAGACAACTGTATGGTTGATATGGCTAAATTCTTCCTTGAATTTACCGTTGACGAATCTTGCGGTAAGTGTACTCCTTGCCGTGTAGGTACAAAACGTCTTTTGGAAATCCTTGACAAGATTACTTCAGGTAAGGGTACCCTTGAAGACGTTGATAAGCTTGAAGAACTTTGCTATTACATTAAGCAGAATTCACTTTGCGGTCTTGGTCAGACTGCTCCTAACCCTGTACTTTCAACACTCAACTTTTTCCGTGACGAATATATCGCTCACGTTGTTGATAAGAAGTGTCCTGCAGGTGTATGTAAAGACCTTCTCAAGTTCTCAATTGATAAAGATAAATGTATTGGTTGCGGCCTTTGCGCTAGAAATTGCCCTGCAGATGCAATTTCTAAGACCGATTACATTGCACCCGGTCATAAACTTCCGTCTTACGTTATCGATCCTGACAAGTGCGTTAAATGCGGCGTTTGTATTGATAACTGTAAGTTCAAGGCAATCAGCAAGATTTAAGAAAGGAGCCGAATTACAATGGATATGATTACTTTAAAAATTAACGGTATTTCCGTAACCGTTCCCAAGGGCTCTACTGTATTAGATGCTGCCCGTGTTGCCGGTATTGAAATTCCCACCCTTTGCTTTATGAAGGAAAAGAACGAAATCGGTGCTTGCCGTATTTGTGTTGTTGAAGTAAACGAAGGTCGTGGCTTTAGAATGGTTACCGCTTGCGTATTCCCCGTAAGTGAGGGTATGGAAGTTTTAACCAATACCGAAAAAGTTCAAAAAGCTCGTAAAACCACTTTGGAACTTATTCTTTCAACACACGATAAAAAGTGCCTTTCTTGTGCACGTTCCACTAATTGTGAACTTCAAAAGCTTTGTCTTGACTATGGTGTAGACGAATCTGCTTTTGGCGGCTTCAAGCCCGTATATGAACTTGACAACAGCACACCTCACTTGGTTCGCGACAATAATAAGTGTATTCTTTGTCGTCGTTGCGTTGCTGCTTGTAACGAACAGTACGTTGGTGTTATCGGCGCTAACAACCGTGGTATTGATACAAATATCGGCACTCCGTTTGAAGTTGGCCTTTCCAACGTTCCTTGTATCTCTTGCGGTCAGTGTACCGTTGTTTGTCCTACCGGCGCATTGGTTGAACAGGACGACACCGATAAGATTTGGGCAGCTCTTGCTGATCCCACAAAGCACGTTGTTGTTCAAACTGCTCCTTCAGTTCGTGTAACCCTTGGCGAATGCTTTGGTATGCCCATTGGTTCTAATGTTGAAGGTAAAATGGTTGCTGCTCTTCGTCGTCTTGGCTTTGCTAAGGTTTTTGATTCCGACTTTGCGGCTGACCTTACCATCGTTGAAGAAGCAAACGAACTCGTAGAACGCATTAAGAATGGCGGAACTCTTCCGATGATTACTTCTTGTTCACCTGGTTGGGTTAAGTTCTGCGAATATTACTACCCCGATATGATTAACCATTTATCAAGCTGCAAATCTCCTCAGCAGATGGCAGGCGCAGTAATTAAAACTTACTATGCTAACAAGATGGGCATTGATCCTAAGGACATCGTTTCTGTATCAGTTATGCCTTGTACTGCTAAGAAGTTTGAAATCGGTCGTGACGATCAGTCCGCTGCAGGTGTTCCCGACGTTGATATCGCTATCACTACTCGTGAACTCGGCCGTATGATCGACCGTGCAGGTATTAAGTTTACCGCACTTGCTGATGAAGAATTTGATTCTCCTCTCGGCGAAGATACCGGTGCAGCTGTAATCTTTGGTGCTACCGGCGGTGTTATGGAAGCTGCTCTTCGTACTGCTAACGACTGGCTTACAGGTAAGGACAACACCGAAGTTGACTTTACTGCAGTTCGTGGCACTATGGGACTTAAGCAGGCAACTGTAAACATTAACGGCAGCGACATTAAGGTTGCTGTTGCTTCAGGCGCAGCAGCTGCTAAATGTGTAATGGATCAACTTAAAGCAGGTAACCCTGCAGGTTGGACCTTTATCGAAATTATGGGTTGCCCCGGCGGTTGTGTAAACGGTGGCGGTCAACCTATTCAACCTCAGTCTGTACGCGATACTGTTGACCTTAAGGCAGTTCGTGCTCAGGCACTTTACGATCAGGACGCTTCAATGGCTATTCGTAAGTCACACGAATCTCCTGTAGTTAAGACCCTCTACAGCGAATGGTATGACGGCTTCGGCGGTCATAAAGCACATCACGATTTGCATACAAGCTATGTAGCTCGTGAAAAGTATGTAACAAAATAATATAAAATTAAGGAGTCAACTTGAAGTTGACTCCTTTTTTTATTCTTTGTCACAGCAACTGTCTTTTCTGAAAAGTAGGGAAATGCACCACACACCCGCAAGTGCGATAACGGTGTAGATAATTCGGCTGATAATTGCAGTACTGCCGCCGAATGCCCAAGCAACAAGGTCAAAGGCAAAAAGCCCCACAAGACCCCAGTTTAATGCGCCGATTATAACAAGAATAAGACAAATTTTATCAAACATAGTTTCAACTCCTTTTTGTAAAAATATCTTTTACCAAAAATGTTGAAATATACAAAAAAGCAACAGCTTTTTGCTGTTGCTTTTTAAAATTTTAAAATTAAAATGACATAACGTCATTCATATCGTAAAGACCGGGCTTCTTTGATGAAATAAACTTCGCTGCGCGTATTGCACCAACTGCAAAAACCTCTTTTGAAGTTGCATGATGCGAAAGAGTAATTACTTCGTCTCTGCCTGCAAAAATTACGTCGTGTTCGCCAACAATTGTACCGCCGCGAACCGAATGAATACCAATTTCGTTTTTCGGTCTTTTAGCGCGTTTTGAATGGCGGTCATATTCGTAATTATAACTGTCGTCAAATTCTTGATTTACCGCATTTGCAAGCATTATTGCAGTGCCTGACGGAGCATCAATTTTAAGGTTGTGGTGCTTTTCAATAATTTCAACATCAAAGTCACTACCCAAAACCGAGGCGGCTTTTTTAGCCAGTGAACAAAGCAAATTAACACCGATAGACATATTAAAAGTAAAGAAAACCGGAATAATTTCAGCCGCTTTCTTAATTTTCTTTATTTGTTCATCGGTATAACCGGTAGTGGCTAAAACAACGGGGGTATTGTTACTTATAGCATAACCTAAAATTTTGTCAAGCAAAATTGGGTTTGAAAAGTCGATAATTACGTCGGCTTTAGCGTTAAGGTTATCAAAATCGGTAAATATTTGGTATTTTTGACCAACGTTTACCTTATCAACACCTGCTATAATTTCAATATTGTCGTCATTTGCGGCACAGTCGGTAATAAAACCGCCCATTTTGCCGCTTGCGCCTACAAGTATGGCCTTTAACATTTTTTCACTTCCATTAGTTATTTATGATAGTAAATTACATTCAAAAAGTTTTTCTTTTAAAAAGTTTAAATTGTTTTCGTCCATGGGGTAAAGCGGTAACCGACACGGACCCGCATTTAAGCCCAAAATGTTCATTGCGGTTTTAACGGGAACAGGGTTAACGTCGCAAAAAAGTGCTTTAATAAGCCCCATATACTTAATTTGCGCCGCCATTGCGGTTTTTACGTTTGAAACCCAATAGTTTTGACACAAATTGTGTATTTCGGTTGGAATTATGTTTGAAATTACTGAAATTACACCCAAACCGCCGAGTGACATAATAGGCACAATCTGGTCGTCATTTCCCGAATAAACCCACAAATCATCGCCACAAAGGTAAACCGTTTCTGCAACCTTTGATAAATCGCCCGATGCTTCTTTAACCGCAACAATATTTTTATGCCTTGAAAGTGCTTTATAGGTTTGCGGTTTAACATCTACCCCCGTGCGAGAGGGAACGTTATAAAGAATAATTGGCTTTTTGACGTGGTCGGCAATGTAGCTATAATGGGCTATAAGACCTTCTTGTGACGTCTTGTTATAATAAGGCGTCACCATTAAAAAAGCGTCTGCGCCAAGTTTTTCGGCATCGTTACAAAGGTCTACCGTGTAAAGTGTGTCGTTACTGCCGGTACCCGCAATAATGGGTACTTTATTTTCGGCGGCATTAACCACCGTTTCAATAACTTTTAAATGCTCGTCATATTTTAAAGTTGACTTCTCACCGGTGGTACCACATGCAACAAGGGCATCAATACCGGCTGATATTTGACTTTTGACAAGTGCTCGAAGGTTTTCGAAATTTACACTGCCGTCTTCATTCATCGGGGTTATAAGTGCTGTTGCAGCACCCGTGAATATTTTCGGCTTCAATAAATCCCTCCAAATAAATTAGTCCATATATCCTTTCGCGCAGAGAAGTTCAGCAAGTAATACGGCGCCGCCTGCAGCACCGCGAAGTGTGTTGTGTGAAAGACATACAAACTTATAGTCATACTGGCTGTCTTCACGCAAACGACCGACAGAAACCGCCATACCGCCTTCTAAATCGCGGTTAAGCTTGGTTTGAGGCATATTATCTTCAACAAAGTAGTTAATAAACTGCTTGGGTGCGTGGGGAAGTTCGAGGTCTTGTGGTGCGCCCTTAAATTCAGCCCAAGTGTTTAAAATTTCTTCCTTGGTGGGTTTGTTTTTAAAGGTTACGAAAACTGCAGCCATATGACCGTCAGAAACGGGAACACGAAGGCATTGTGCGGTGAATTTGGGGCTGTTTGCAGGAACAATTTCACCGTTTTCAATGGTGCCCCAAATTTTAAGAGGTTCTTTTTCGCTCTTTTCTTCTTCGCCGCTAATAAAGGGAATAACGTTATCAACCATTTCGGGCCAACGGTCAAAGGTTTTACCTGCGCCTGAAATTGCCTGATAGGTGCAAACCAAAACCTTATCAACACCAAATTTGTCAAGGGGGTAAAGGGCAGGAACATAGCTTTGGAGTGAGCAGTTTGATTTAACTGCAATAAAACCCTTTTTGGTGCCAAGACGCTTTCTTTGGCTTTCAATAATTTGGGCGTGGTCGTCGTTAATTTCGGGAATAATCATCGGAACATCGGCAGTAAAGCGGTGTGCCGAGTTGTTTGAAATTACAGGACATTCGCGTTTAGCATAGGTTTCTTCAAGTGCCTTGATTTCGTCCTTTTTCATATTAACGGCGCAGAAAACAAAATCAACCTTTGAAACAATTTCGTCAATATCTTTTTCAGCGTCGTAAACCATCATATCTTTAAGGTTTTCCGGCATGGGAGATGTCATTGCCCAACGGTTGCCGACTGCATCGGTATAAGATTTACCTGCAGAGTTTGAACTTGCAGCCAAAGCGGTAACGTTGAACCACGGATGGTCGTGAAGTAAAAGAGCAAAGCGCTGACCAACCATACCGGTTGCACCTATAATACCTACGTTATATTTTTTCATTTAGAACATTCCTTTCAAAATTTGAAAATCACACTTGATATATATTCAAATTTATTATAATATATAATTATATCTAAACAATAATACCATTTACAATACCTTTTGTCAAATGATTTTACGGTATTTTTAAGGAAGAAAAGAGAAAAAATGAAAACAAGCGACTTTTATTATGATTTACCTGAAGAATTAATTGCACAAACACCTGTTGAACCTCGTGATACGTCACGTCTTTTGGTGTTTAATAAAGAAACGGGCGAATTAGACCATAAACATTTTTACGACGTTTTTGATTATTTAAAAGCAGGTGACTGCCTTGTTTTAAATGATACAAGGGTTTTACCGGCGCGTGTTTTCGGCACTCGTGTTGATACGGGAAGTGTTGTTGAATTTGTACTTTTAAAACAAAAGCAGCAAAATGTTTGGGAATGTCTTGCAGGTCCCGGTAAAAAGGCAAAGGTTGGGAATAAATTTACTTTTTCGGACAAGCTTTCTTCCGAAGTTATTGAAGTTTTGGATGACGGTAACCGTATCGTTGAATTTGCCCCCAAAGGCGAATTTTTTGCAGTTTTAGATGAAGTGGGTCAAATGCCGCTTCCGCCCTATATTAAAGCAAAGCTTGAAAATAAAGAACGTTATCAAACGGTTTATTCGCGTGAGCTTGGCTCGGCAGCTGCACCGACCGCAGGGCTTCATTTTACCAAAGAAACCCTTGAAAAATTAAAAGAGCGTGGCGTTAATATTGCATATGTTACCTTGCACGTTGGTCTTGGCACCTTCCGTCCCGTTAAAGTAGATGACGTAACACAGCATAAAATGCATAGCGAACATTATTCTATCACACAGGAAAATGCCGATATAATTAATAAAACCAAGGCAAACGGCGGCAGGGTAATTTGCGTTGGTACAACAAGCTGTCGTACGGTTGAAAGCGCAATGCAAACCTTTGGCGAAATTAAAGAATGTAGTGACGATACCTCAATTTTTATTTATCCGGGTTATACCTTTAAATGTATGGATGGGCTAATTACAAATTTCCATCTGCCCGAAAGTACTTTGATTATGCTTGTGTCCGCATTTGCGGGGTATGATAAAACAATGAATGCATATAATGTGGCTGTTAAAGAAAAGTATCGTTTCTTTAGCTTTGGCGATGCAATGATTATATTATAAAACAAACCCAAGTCCTGAAAAAGACTTGGGTTTTAATTTATTTTTTTTCTTTAATCCAACGACTGCGCTTTTTCTTTTTGGTTGGGTCATCTGTTGGGTTTATGAAAGGGGAATATGCCGCTTTGCAGTGTGAACATTGTGTTGTGCCCGCCTTATTAACAGTACCGCATTTTACACATTCCCAAATAGCACTTGCGGGTACACCGTAAGACAGTTCCGGAAAGCTATTGTGTGTGGGTTCTTCCGGTAAAACCTCGTTTTCAAGCTTTTTAAGGCGGTAGGAAAGATAAGCGTTGTCTTCTTTTAACTTTTCAATATCGTCAAGACAAGAGATAATGGCGATTATAGGTATAAGTTCCAAAATGCCAAGTGCCAAAACCAATACCGAATATAATGGGGCTGTTGCCAACGACATTATGAAAGCAACGGTTAGTGTAATTATGTTGATAACTAAAAGTATGTATAACATTTTACGCATTTTTATCACCGTTTTCATAATATCATATATGTATTATAAGTGCAATGTTTTTGTTGAAATTTAGGGAGATATCAAGTATACTATTAAAGACATAAAACGTTATTCAAGGAGATAAAATGTATAAATTAATCAGCGATAAAGACGGTGCACGCAGAGGCGAGTTTCAAACAAATCGCGGTACTGTGCAAACACCCGCTTTTATGAACGTTGCTACTTGCGGTGCAATTAAAGGGGCGGTATCTGCCGAAGACCTTAAAACACTTGGTTGTCAGGTAATGCTTTCAAATACCTACCATTTGCACGTGCGCCCCGGCGATAAACTTATTAAAGAATGTGGCGGTCTTCACAAATTTTCTACTTGGGAAGGTCCAATTTTAACCGACAGTGGCGGTTTTCAGGTTTTTTCACTTTCTTCTCTTCGTAAAATCGAAGAAGAGGGTGTAACCTTTGCTTCCCACGTTGACGGTAAGCGTATTTTTATGGGTCCCGAAGAAAGCATGCAAATTCAGTCAAACCTGGGATCAACCATTGCAATGGCTTTTGATGAATGTGTTGAAAACCCCGCGGCTTACAGCTATTCGAAGTCATCGTGCGAACGCACAACCCGTTGGTTAAAAAGATGTAAGGCCGAAATGACACGTCTAAATTCTTTGGAAGACACAATTAACCGTGAGCAAATGCTATTTGGCATTAACCAAGGATGCACTTACGAAGATTTGCGTATTAACCACATGAAAGAAATTGCCGATTTGGATTTAGACGGTTATGCAATCGGTGGTCTTGCAGTGGGCGAGCCGGCCGAAGTAATGTATGACATAATCGAAAAGGTAACACCCCATATGCCGCAAAACAAAATACGCTATTTAATGGGTGTTGGCACACCTGCAAATATTTTAAATGCGGTTGAACGCGGTGTAGATTTGTTTGACTGTGTAATGCCAAGTCGTAATGCCCGTCATGGTCATTTGTTTACAAGCGAGGGTATTATTAATATAAACAATAAAAAGTATGAAAATGATATGCGCCCCATTGATGAAAACTGCGGTTGTCCTGTTTGCAGGCAATTTAGTCGCGCATATATTCGTCATCTTTTAAAAAGCGAAGAAATGCTTTCACAACGTCTTTTGGTTATGCATAATCTTTGGTTTTATAATCACCTTATGGAAGACATACGAAATGCTTTGGATGAAGGCAGATTTGCCGAATTTAAAAAGGAAAAAGAAATTATTTATTCTAAAAGAATATAGTTTGTCTTGCTTTTTGGGAATTTTTAGGGTATAATACCACTTGATAATTAATTTGGAGGAAATTTTAAAATGAATTACACATTTTTAACTCTTGCTGACAAAGCAAATAATAATCCTATGGGCGGTTTAGGCATGGTTGGTCTTATCGTTGTATATGCTTTAATTTTTGGCGCGATGTACTTTATATTCATTCGCCCCAACCGCAAAAAACAAAAAGAAGAACAAAAAATGCGTGAAAACTTGCAAATTGGCGACGAAATCGTTACCATTGGCGGTATTTACGGTCGTGTTATTTCTTTAAAGGAAGACACTATGGTTATTGAATCTAAAGCTGACCGTAGCAAGCTTACAATTGCACGTTGGGCTTTACAGCAAAACTTTACCGTTCATGACGAAGTTGCTAAAAAATGAGTTATAAAATTTGTCCCTTCTGAGTAGAATTAATCAGGAGGGACTTTTTATGCCTAAAAAACTTGACTATATGTTTTTTCTTAAACTTTTATTAATAGAAGTAGTGGCTACCGTCGCCAGTATGTTTATATTTGCAGTTATAATTTATTTTTTAGAGGGCGGCTATCAGTTTTCGCCGCTTTTTGCTACTGTTTCACTGGGAATGGGTTGCCTTTCGTCATCGTTTTACGCTGCTAAAAAAATAGGTAAAAACGGACTGCTTATTGGTGCAATAGTTGGTGGTGTTACCTTTATAATAATAACACTTTTTGGGCTTATGGGCAGTAAAGAAATTTTTACACTTAATACGCTTTTCCGTTTAATCATAATAATGCTTACCTCCCTTATAGGCGGTGTGCTTGGGGTTAACAGTAAGCAAAATCAAAAGTACATATAAAAAAATCCCGACCATTAGGTCGGGATTTTTTTATTTAACAATACTGTCGTAAAACTTGTCAAAGCTTTCAATTGCGTCTTTGGCTTCTTTATTGTTGCCTGTAATTTTGTCTTTAGTTTCAACCAATGAATTAATAAGCTCGTCAAGTTCACTTACAAAATCTTCAGAAGTTTTAACAATGTTAGCGCGAATTTCATCGAGAGAAGCGTGTGCTTCGTCAATTGAATTTAAATTCTTTTCAACTTCTGCATTGGAAATGTTAAGACTGCTTTCGCTGTTCGCCATAACCGCTTGTGCGTTGGCTTGTGCAACAAGATAAAGCTTACCGATATTTTCAGAAAGACGTTCAATTTCTTCATATTTTTGGTTGAAAGCATTAAGTTTTTCGTCAACAATTGCTTTTTCAGCCATTAAATTTTCATATTGTTCTTTGGAAAGTTGAAGTTCGTTTGCCAAGTTGTTTGCTTTTTCATTTAAGGCATCCTGCTTTTTGGAAAACGATTTATGGGTTTTTTCGATATATTCTAAAACATCGTCGGTGTTGAAGCCGAAAAGACTTCTTCTAAAACCTGCCATTTTTTACTTCCTTTCAAAATTAGTATATAGATTATATCATATCTTTCACAATATGACAAGTTTTTTATTTTGTTGACTTTTTTATATGCAAATAGTATTATTAAATATGGAATTTAACGCGTCAAAAATTGACGCTTTTTTATTGATTTGGGAGAAAAATTATGGACTTTATGCCTCCAATCGCTCAGCGCGATATGCGAGTTCA
>JAZNJR010000058.1:0-4679 GCA_045578165.1 Acutalibacteraceae bacterium | reverse complement strand
TTACGTTCCAGTCTGTCTTCAAAAGGTCAATTATTCTATGGTAGGTTGAAATGCATTTTTGCTATTCACCTTTGATTTCGTAAATATGTGCAATTGCTTCAAGTGAATCTGTAAATCGGGGTACTTCTTGGAGTTCGAATGATTTTTCGTAGCAAGATATTGCATCATCATATTTACAATCATCAGCGTTAAAGTCTGCAACTATTGCCCAGGAGTACCAGCTATCAGGAAACTGTTTAACCATATCATTGAGTAAGTTTTCTGCTTCGGTTACTTTTCCTTCTCTGCGAAGAATCATTGCATCAAAAACAAAGAGCAGTTCCGGTTTTTCAAGTGCTCTGATTTTTTCAATTACTACTTTGGCTTCATCAGTTCTTCCATCTGCAACAAGGGCAGGTAACAGATAGCGATATGCTCTCATATCATCGGGGTGTGCTTTCAAATGCTCATAGTAGAAAGCAATAAGCTCATGACGGTTGCGATAGTTCCAATCCGTATGTGGTGAGCCGTATGCATCACGCAAAATATTATTCATACTCTTACTTGTGTCACCAAGCTGCAAAGCTCTCTTTGCATATTCAACAGCTTGAACATTTGAAGATTTTGCACGATGTGCATAAAGCCATGCAAGTAGTTTGAGTGCATTGATATTTTTGTTTTCTTTGCTAATTTGTTTTTCAAGAAAGCACTTTGCATTCTCAAATTCCATATCTGTGAGTGATGCTTTTTCGTTGAGCATATTTTCAATTCTCTCGTATTGTGATTCCTCTGTAAACTCAAAAAGCTCATCAATGCTCACACCGAAGAAAACTGATATTTGCGGAAGTAAAGAAATATCAGGCATAGTTGTTTCATTCTCCCAACGGGAAACCGCTTGGTATGTTACGCCTAATGCATTTGCCAAAGCTTCCTGTGTTACACCTTTGTTCAATCTCAATTGTTTAATTTTTTTACCGAGTTCCATATATTATCACCTTGTATTTTATTTCGGTACCGATGCCTATATTATATGGGATGTAAACGTATTAAGCAATAAACAAACGGATGATAATAACTAAACACAGTTGAGAGTAGGAACATTAATTCCTACTCTTGTTTTCCCTTCCATTCACTTTAGCACACATTTATTCACGGTTTTGTATTGACAACCGTGAATAAATGTGTTATTGTGTTAACAACAAGGAATGAAGTGCACGTCATTTTTTGTAATATGTTAACGAGGTGAACTAAATGTTTATAGAAGAAAGACACCAGGCTATATTAGATTTATTAGAAGAAAAGGGTAGCATTACTACTGCTGAAATTCAAGAGATGTTTGGTGTTAGTTATGACTCTGCAAAAAGAGATTTACGAATTCTTGAAGAGAAAGGTCTTCTCAAAAGAACTCACGGTGGAGCAATTAAATTAAGACAGGTTGCATTCAGCAAACCACCTAAAATGACCTGCAAAGACATTGGTGAAATCAAAGAAAACTACTTAGCTATTGCTAAAGCAGCGGTTTCTATGATAAAAAATAACGATGTTATTTTTATTACAAGTGCATCTGTTGGCTATCTTATGACACAAAACTTACCTGCTGATATTAAGATTCGTGTTGTAACAAACTCAATTGTAATTGCAGAGGAGTTGAGAAAGAACGATAATATTTCTGTAATTATGCTTGGCGGTGAGATGGATAACAAGGGTAACTGCTATGACGCAATTGCTGTTGAAACAATCAAACGTTTGAGATTTGATAAATGCTTCTTAACATCAGCTTGTATTTCTGCTAGCTTTGGCCTATCAATACAGAAGAGTCAGGCAATCAGCTTTTGGAATGCCGTAATTGATAGTTCAAAGCAAGCTATCGGTTTATATCCCACAGAAAAAATCGGTATGGATTCAATTGTAAGTATCTGTCCTGCAAACAGACTTAACACCTTAATCACAGACTGGGATGCATCAGAAGAAGACTTATGCCAATTTGATGACCTTGGAATTGAAGTTGTTATAGTTGATAAGGAATAATATTTTTGATTGAGAGCAAGGTGCTTCCTTGCTCTCATTTTCTTTCCTTTTGCCAATGTGTAAAAACTTAACTACCTAAGACAAAGAAAAGGATTATCAAGCCAAAACACAAAAATTTATTGATTACACATTGAAAATGAAGTATAATGATATTGTAACTTTATACAGGGGGTGAGTGTAAATGAAATGGGATGATATCGAGAATATTTCTGACGGTATGAAAAATTCCTTGAATAGTTACACTCCGCTTAAATCACTTTGTTGATATTTTTAAAATGGATTTGATGTGAAATCCACAGAGGTTTATATTTATTCTGCTTTTGTCAGGTTTTCTGGTAGTGAATGCTTCATTAACAAAAAACTTGCTTTGGAGCGGAATATTTGTCGTGTCAAAAAACATTTTAAAAATAACGGTGATTATATGAAGAATAAAGATACTAAAAAACTATCAAAAATCAAATACATTTTGTTTCTCCTTAAACCATATTGGAAATATGGTAAAGGATATATTCTTACAATTCTGTTGATGTCAACGGTGCTTCAACCTATATCTGCATACCTTACGGCTCTTTTACCCCAAAAGGCAATTGATGCTGTTATGAACGATACGCCCCACAAAGAGGTTATTACCCTGCTCGCAATATTCACTCTTTTTATTGTTTTGGTTTCTGCGTTAGAAAAGATCATTCAAATGGCATACACGCAAATGACACTTGTAAAAGTCAGCAACAAAATCAAAAACGATGTTAACAAAAAAGCGCTGGATACAGATTTCAAGTATTATGATAAACCCGATTTCTTTGTGAAATTTATTTTCGCTCAGGAAAGCTATCCTATTCACGCTCAGAATGTTGTTATGTTTCTCCCGGATATTCTGAGAGGAATTGCAACAATGGTTGCAATGGTTTCGATTATTGCTTCCGTTGGTCCCGTTTTGCTTGGAATCACAGCATTTTTCGTTATATTGAATGCTATTGTGGGCATTCCCGCCGTAAAGCCTACTGCAGATTATGAAATGAGCCTTGCTGATGCCTGGCGTCCTATGGAATATTCAAGCAGAGTATTGAAAACGAAGGAAAATGCTGCTGAATTACGTGCATCAGGTGCAGGCTTAAAGCTTCTGAACACGGTCAATGGGGCGATGTATAATTTCCAGCGAGTTTATAAACAATTCATAAGAAAGGTTGCTCCATTCCATCTCTTACAAGGCGCTGTTTCTCCCATACAAGTAGCCTGTATTCTTGCTTACATAATATTTTTTGTTATTGCCGGTGATAAAACACAAATTGGGTTATATGCATCACTTACTGTTGCTTCAACAGCATTGGCTGACAGTCTTAATGATGTAGCAAGTAGCGTTATGCAAATGCTTCAATGCATAGCAAACGGAGAAAAGGTTGCAGAATTTTTTGAAGCTGAATCAGAAATAGAACCATATAAGGAGAACACCCTTCCTGCTCCTGAGGGCAACTATGAAATTGAGTTTAAAGATGTTTCTTTCGGATATGAAGAATCTTCTCAGTTGTTCAAAAACTTTAATCTCCGGATAACGCCGGGACAAAGAGTAGCGATTGTTGGTGAAAATGGTGCAGGTAAAACAACATTAACTAAACTGCTGTTGCGTTTGTATGATGTGAATAATGGTGCGATACTTATTAACGGAAAGAATATTAAAGACTATGATATTCATCAATTGCGATTGAATATGGGCGTTGTCTTTCAGGATATTCGGGTTTTAGCAATGAGTCTGCGTGATAATCTGACTGTATATAACGATGTGCCTGATGAAAAATTGATTGAAATATTGGACAAAGTTGGTTTATCAAATGTTCTCAAAAAAGTAAATGGAAATTTAGATGCAATGGTTTCCCGTGAATTTACTGAAGATGGTATTGCACTTTCCGGTGGAGAGGCTCAGAAGCTGATGCTTGCAAGATTGTTTACAGATACCTTTGGGCTTTTGATTCTTGATGAACCTTCATCCGCTCTTGACCCTTTGTCCGAAGCAAAGTTAATGCAAAACATTCTTGATGTATCTAACACCTCAACAACGATTATGATTGCTCACCGTCTTTCAACTGTTCGTGATTTTGATTGTATTTATCATATTGAGAACGGGGAAATTATTGAAAGCGGTTCCCATGACGAACTAATGTCCTGCAAGGGTAAATACTATGAAATGTTTGTTAAGCAAGGTGAAAATTATCAAAATTAAATACGCATAAAAATATTGTTTAGAGAACACGTGATTTCTTTCAATTAAAAATAACCGAGGATAGGAGTTTTCCTACCCTCGGTTTTGTCAGTTGTAAATCTATTATTTCTTCTTCATATAGTTCTTCCCATCAAAGCTGGGGTTAAATGCATAGAAATTCTTACTGTCGAGTCTGTCAGTAGCGAGTCTTAACCCCTCACCGAAACGCTGATAGTGTACTATTTCGCGTTCGCGGAGAAACTTAATGGGGTCGCGAACGTCAGGGTCATCAACAAGGCGAAGAATGTTGTCGTAGGTTGTACGAGCCTTCTGCTCGGCGGCAAGGTCCTCGTGAAGGTCGGTTATAACGTCACCTTTTGACTGCATACTTGCGGCAGTCCAGGGGAAACCACTTGCAGCAGTAGGATATACACCTGTTGTGTGGTCAACAAAGTAGGTGTCAAAGCCACTCTTTTTA
>JAZNJR010000057.1:0-7669 GCA_045578165.1 Acutalibacteraceae bacterium | reverse complement strand
TAATCGGTAAAATTGTTTTAAAATCCGCCATGCATTGCACTGCCCTTTCTTCGTACGAACAGAACAATACTACTAAAGAACTTGTGAATCTTATTTTGGGAAGAACGGAAATTGCAAAGGCTGAAATTTTAAAGGTTGTGTCGGAAGATTTGCCCTTTGAAACTAAAAAAGCTTTAATTGATACTGAGCAAGCTAATGCTGAGGATTATTTTTTAAGCGTTTTAGCTCAAAAGTACTAAAAAACCGATAAAAAATGTTATTATTTTAACATTTGGCTATTGTTTTTTATGTCGCTTTTTGGTATAATAAAAAGCGGTATAGACTATTATTTTAAGTCTGACAATTTTGAAAGGAGTACATATATGAACTATTCACATGAAGTAGAAAATATGTGTCCTTTAGCTAAAGGCACATATCACGGTCCCGCTCCTATTCCGGAGGAGGGCAAATGGGTTCAGGTTAAGGAAATAAAAGACGTTTCCGGTCTTACACATGGTATCGGCTGGTGCGCACCTCAACAAGGAACCTGTAAGCTTACACTTAACGTTAAGGAAGGTATAATTCAAGAGGCATTGGTTGAAACCATCGGTTGCTCAGGTATGACACACTCTGCTGCTATGGCTTCTGAAATCCTTGTTGGTAAAACAATTCTTGAAGCTCTTAATACTGACCTTGTTTGCGATGCTATCAACACAGCTATGCGCGAGCTTTTCTTACAGATTGTTTACGGTCGTACACAGACCGCTTTCTCAGAGGACGGTTTGCCCATCGGTGCAGGCCTTGAGGACTTAGGTAAAGGTCTTCGTTCACAGTGTGGTACAACCTATGCAACGCTTGCAAAGGGTCCACGTTACTTGGAACTTGCTGAAGGCTATATCACAAAGATTGCTGTTGACGATAACGATACTATTATCGGCTACAAGTTTGTACACCTCGGCAAAATGATGGATATGATTAAAAAAGGTATGGACGCTAATGAAGCTTTAGAAAAAGCTAGCGGACAGTATGGTCGCGTTGATGACGCTGCTAAGCTCATCGACCCCCGTGAAGAATAATTAAGGAGGAAATGAATAATGGCATTATTTGAATCTTATGATAGAAGAATAAATCAAATCAACGCTGAACTTGCAAAACATGGCATTTCTTCCATTGAAGAAGCAAAGGAAATTTGCGACAAAGCAGGCGTTGACGCTTATAATATCGTTAAAGGCATTCAACCCATCTGCTTCGAAAACGCTGCTTGGGCTTACGTTGTAGGTTGCGCTATCGCAATTAAGGACGAAGTTAAGTCTGCAGCTGAAGCTGCTGAAAAAATCGGTGTTGGTCTTCAGTCTTTCTGCATTCCCGGCTCTGTTGCAGACGACCGTAAGGTTGGTCTTGGCCACGGTAACCTCGGCGCAATGCTTTTAAGAGAAGAAACCAAGTGCTTCGCATTCCTCGCAGGTCACGAATCTTTCGCTGCTGCTGAAGGTGCTATCGGTCTTGCAAGAAGCGCTAACAAAGCTCGTAAAGAACCTCTCCGTGTTGTTCTTAACGGTCTTGGTAAAGACGCTGCTAAAATCATTTCTCGTATTAATGGTTTTACTTACGTTCAAACAAAGTTTGACTATTATACCGGCGAACTTGAAATCGTTGAAGAAACCGCTTATTCAAACGGTGAACGCGCTAAGGTTCGTTGCTACGGTGCTGACGACGTTCGTGAAGGCGTTGCTATCATGCACAAGGAAGGTGTTGACGTTTCCATTACCGGCAACTCCACCAACCCCACTCGCTTCCAGCATCCTGTTGCAGGTACTTATAAGAAAGAATGTATCGAACAGGGCAAGAAGTACTTCTCAGTTGCTTCGGGCGGCGGTACGGGTCGTACTCTCCACCCCGACAACATGGCTGCAGGCCCCGCTTCTTACGGTATGACCGATACAATGGGTCGTATGCACTCTGACGCTCAGTTTGCAGGTTCTTCTTCAGTTCCTGCTCACGTTGAGATGATGGGACTTATCGGTGCAGGTAACAACCCGATGGTTGGTATGACTGTTGCTTGCGCTGTTGCAGTTAACGAAGCTTTAAATAAGTAATATCAATAATTTAACAAGCGCCAACTGTTTCAGTGGCGCTTGTCTTTTTTAGAGGTAGTTATGAATCAAAAAAGAAGGTTAAAATTACAAGGACTTTATCAAAAGCTTATTTCAGTATTTGATATGGATGACCTTGCTGTATGTTCCGAAACGTTGCTGGACATTTTGCAAGAGGAAGAGGAGTATTATGATAATATTCCGTATAATTTGATAGAGTCGAAAAGGGCAAAGGAAAGCGAAAAAGCAATTGAGCTTTTAAATAAAGCCGATGATGCAATTTTCGATGCTATTACCCTGTATGAAGATTTTGACATTCTTAATATTACTGCACAGTCCGCTTTTAGAAACAAGGTGCTTGATGCCACTAACTGTATTGTTGAAATTTTGCGTGAAGATATGGCAAATTAATTAAAAAAGCGCAACAAATCAAAGTAAGCAGTAATAGTTTGATATGTTGTAATTCGAAACACTTAATTAAAAGGACTAGAGGTTAATACTCAAGTCCTTTTTGCATAAGTAAATATTTCCTTTATTTTTCGAATAAATATGTTATAATGATTACATAAAAAATTGGGGGAATGGTTATGAAATTAGCAACCACCACAGGCGATTTTAACGAATATGGTGTAAGAGACCAATTTAAAGCAATTGATTATATACACCAAGCGGGCTTTAGGTATATTGATTACAGTTTTGGCAACGATTACCGCAACAAAACGGGTGTATTTTCTGACAGTTGGCAGGAATATATAAAGCAGCTTAAAGAGTTTGCAAATGAAAAGGGCGTTAAATTTGTGCAAAGCCATGCTCCAATGGGTCAGCCCTTTACCGACGGAGAAGAGTTTATTAATGCCAACAAACGTTGCATTGAAGCGTGTGCAATGCTTGGTATTGACCATACAGTTGTTCATGCAGGGCATTTAAAGGGTATTTCCACAAAAGAGGAAAACTTTGAAAAAAACAAAGAATTTTACAATGAGCTTTTACCCTTTGCTGAAAAGCACGGGGTTTACGTGCTTACCGAAAACTTTAATAAAATGTTTGACCCCGAATGGTACTGGCCGGACGATGCACAAACCGTTTTAGAATTGGTAGAATATATAAACCATCCAATGCTTAAGGTTTGTTGGGACACGGGTCACGGTAATATGAAAGATATTAGGCAAGATGAATCGCTTAAAATTTTGGGAAAATACGTTCATGCAATTCACGTACAAGATAACTGGAGTTTTGACGACCACCACATTGCACCGTTTTTTGGCACAATGAATTTAGATTCACTTATGCACGGTTTAATTGATATTGGTTTTAACGGTTATTTTACCTTTGAAGCGTGTTCAATGTTTATGCCTCCATACCGCAAACGTCAATTTGAGGCGGATAACCGCCTTTTAAACGTTCCGCTTGAAATAAAAATTAAAGGCGAAAATTTGCTTTATGAAATTGGCAAACACATTTTAACCGCTTACGACTGTTTTGAAGAATAATAATAATTTACATCTTGAAGATTTTTGTCTTCAAGGTGTTTTTATTTGAATTATTGCTTGAATAAATTGAGTTAATAGCATATAATAGTTAAGCATTAAAAACAAGAAGGAAATGGTAATGGAATTATTTACGGCAACGCTTAATCAAATGGCGTTTTTATTTACGTTTATTGTAATAGGTTATATTATATTGAAGTTTAAGTTAATTCCTGAAAATGCCGCGGGTGTTCTTTCTAAACTTGAAAATTACGTGTTTATTCCGGCACTTGTTTTGGGTACGTTTATAAATAATTTCACGGCTGAAAAATTATCAACATCTTGGAAACTTATTGTCGGCTCGTTTTTACTTGAAATTTTAGTTATTGCGCTTTCTATTGCGGCTGTAAGAATTGTAACCAAGGAAGAGTATGTTAGAAAAATTTATCTTTACGGACTTTGTTTTTCAAACTTCGGTTTTATGGGAAATGCAGTTGTAAGCACGCTTTTTCCCGACATTTTTCTTGAATATATTGTTTTCACACTTGTTTTATGGACTTTAATTTACATTTGGGGCGTACCGTCACTTTTAATTGGCGATTCTGAAAAAAGGGGCATTAAAGACCGACTTAAAAACTTTTTAAACCCAATGTTTGTATGTATGATAATAGGTATGATAATAGGTGTTTTAAAAATACCTATGCCCGATTTTGTTGATTCGGCAATAACTGCAACTTCTAACTGTATGTCACCGGTTGCAATGTTGCTGACTGGTATGACAATTGCAAAAATTGACATTAAAAAGGTTTTCAAAATAAAAAGCATTTATGCGGTAAGTTTTTTACGTCTTATTGTATACCCGCTATTGTTTATTGGTTTTATAACGCTTGTACCAATACCTAAAACCTTTGCAATTTGCGCTGTAGCATCTTTGGCAATGCCATTGGGATTAAACACAATTGTTATTCCTGCTGCTTATGGAAGAGATACTACAATGGCATCGGGTATGGCGCTGATATCACATATATTGTCGGTAATAACTATTCCTATAATTTTTCTTATTTTTGATACGGTAATATAGTTTTAAGAGCTTGGATTTTTCCAAACCCTTTTAGTATTTCAAAATTTCACACATTTTGTTATGGCTTGTTATTATCTTATAATTAACAAAGAAAACTATACGTAGGTATTGTTATGAAACTTGCTTTACAAAATTGGCAAATGCTTTTTAACTACATATGATTTTTTGAAGAATAATAAAAAACCAATTTCATTTTTAATATTTGTTAATAAATATTTACATTTTAATTTCATTGCGGTATACTTACGATATAATTGTGGTTAACAAGTTTAAGGAGGAAAGTTTTGAATGAAGTTTACAATATTTGCTGATTTTCACCATTTTCCCGAATGTTTTTTGCGTGGCACTTATGACGACCTGGATGTAATTTTTAAGGCGTCGGAAGATGCAAAGGTTGACTTTATAATTCACGCGGGTGATCTCACTCACGGGCCTTCGAACCATATTGATTTTGTTAATAAATACAATAATTTTCATATTCCAACCTATAATTGCCTTGGAAATCACGATACCGATAATACGTCTCTTGAAAAAACGCTTGAACTTTATAAAATGGAAAAAGGATATTATTTTTTCGACAATGGTGGTTATCGCATAATAGTGCTTGACCCCAACTATTGTAAAATAGGCGATGAGTATATTCATTACGACCAAGGAAACTATTTTAAAATTCCTGCTGCACGTGATTGGATAACGCCTGAACAACTCGAGTGGTTGAAAAATGCGATTGAAACGTCAACAGGCCCTTGTATTGTTATATCACACGAAAGTTTTGAACGTGAGGCAGACGGTGTTAAAAATATGCTTGAAGTTCGCAAAATTTTTAACGATGCTAACAAAAAGAAGCCAAACAGCGTATTGCTTGTGATAAGCGGTCACCATCATCGTGATTTTGTAAGAATACTTGACGGAATTTTATATTTTGAGGTTAATTCGTCAAATTATGACTGGGTTGATAAGGCGCATAGTTGTTATCCGCAAGAATTACTTAATAAATATAAACATCTAAAAAATTGTGTAACCTATACCGCCCCGGTTTATGGCATTATAACCGTAAAAGGCACAACTGTTACCTGTGAAGGCACAAAAAGTGAATTGTTTATGGGAATCACGCGTGAGGATACAGGTAATAGCAAATGTGATAAAGCGGGTAGAGAGGTAACACCTTGCGTTCAGTCATTTAGTATTACGCTATAAAATTAAAAGCACTTGAGTTTTATTTCTCAAGTGCTTGTTTTATTGTTATTTAAATTTCAATATTGAATTTCAAAATAAAACGGGAGTGGTTTATAACCACTCCCACTTTTTAAATATTAAATTTTCTTAACACCGATGGTAACACTTTCGCCGTTGATGTCCCATTCCTTTACAAAACCTTCGGCATCGCCAACAACAAGGCAGTCAGCCAAGGTGTCGCCAACGATATCAGCAGTTTTTGCAGAGGCAATGTTGCAAACGGTTTCGCTACCGTTTAAGGTGATTGCAATATGGTCAACAACGTTGAAGCCGGCTTCTTTACGCATGGTTTGAATTTTGCTTACAAGCTCACGCACGTAACCTTCATCAATAAGGTCTTGTGTTAAAACTGTATCAAGCGCAACAGTAATACCACGGTCGCTTACTGTGAAGAAACCTTCTTTTTGAGCTGCGTCAATAAGCAAATCGTCAGGTTCAACCACAATATCGCCACTTGCGAGCTTAAGGGTTAAGCTGCCGATTTCGTCAAGCTCTTTCTTAGCGGCATTGCCATCAATTTCCATAAGATACTGACGAATTTCATTAAGCTGCTTACCGTATTTCGGACCTAACGTTTTAAGCTGTGGCTTAAAGGTGTAGGTAACAAAATTATCAACACCGTCGGTAAAGTCAACCTTTTTAACGTTAAGTTCTTCTTTAATAATGTCGGTATAGGTTTCTTCAAGTTCGCCATCAAGTTTAACGTACATAACGTTCAAGGGTTGACGGTTTTTGCGTGAAGAACCGTTACGTGCAGAACGGCCAAGAACAACAATTTGAAGCACTTTTTCCATCTGTTCTTCCAATTTTTCATCAATAAGGTTTTCATTAATTTCGGGGAAGTCACAAAGATGAATACTTTCTTTTGCATCTTTATCAACACTGCAAACAATGTTTTGATAAATGTTCTCTGCCATGAAGGGAATCATCGGAGCGGCAGTTTTGGCTGTGGTAACAAGTGCGGTGTAAAGGGTCATATAAGCCGCCAACTTATCGTCGGTCATGCCTTGTACCCAATATCTTTCACGACCGCGACGAACGTACCAATTACTCATTTCGTCAACAAATTCCTGCAAAGCACGTGCGGCTTCGGGAATGCGGTAATTTGAAAGATTATAATCAACCGCTTTAACCATTGAATTAAGCTTTGATAAAAGCCATTTGTCCATAACGGTTAACTTGCAATCGCTAATGTCGTACTTTGTGGGGTCAAACTTGTCGATGTTAGCATAAAGCACGTAGAATGCATAAGTGTTCCAAAGTGTGCCCATAAACTTGCGTTGACCTTCAACAACAGCTTTACCGTGGAAACGGTTGGGAAGCCAAGGAGCAGAGTTTGTATAGAAATACCAACGAATAGCGTCGGCGCCATAGCTCTGGAGTGCGTCAAACGGGTCAACCGCGTTGCCCTTTGATTTACTCATCTTCTGACCGTTTTCATCCTGAACGTGACCTAAAACGATAACGTTTTTAAAGGGCGCCTTGTCAAAAATAAGGGTTGAAATTGCCAAAAGTGAATAGAACCAACCGCGTGTTTGGTCACCCGCTTCTGAAATAAAGTCAGCGGGGAACTGTGCTTCAAATAAATCTTTATTTTCAAACGGGTAGTGATGCTGTGCAAAAGGCATTGAGCCCGAGTCAAACCAGCAGTCAATAACTTCGGGTACGCGGTGCATTTCCTTACCACAATGTGGACACTTAATTGTAACAGCGTCTATATAAGGACGGTGAAGTTCAATATCATCGGGGCAGTTATCGGACATTGATTTAAGTTCTTCAATAAGTCGGATCGTAGCCATGTCGTTCTGTGAGCC
>JAZNJR010000056.1:0-18377 GCA_045578165.1 Acutalibacteraceae bacterium | reverse complement strand
CGCCTAAAAATTAGACGGTGTTTAATATTTATTATTTAATTAATGTAGATAATAACTTTTTGTTTTTAGAAAATACAGGTAAAAACATATTAAAAGAATTCAAAAAATGTGAATTTTCAGAAAGCATTTCTCTAATTTTTGCAGTTACGTCATTATTTTTATAAGCAGCTGCTGCCAAAAGCGCTACAACAGTATTAATGGTGTCGTTATCACCTTGAACGTAGAAATCAACAATTGTGTTATAGAACTTTTTAATTTGTTTGCTTGTTCCCTCTTCAAAAAGACGAATAATACGCGGAACTAAATGTTCGCCAAAGAAGTTTAAATACAAGAAGTTACCGTATTGTGAAACGTGTGATTTGTATTCGTCCTTAAGTGCCGGAAAAATATCAAGCATTTTTTTGGTTAATGCGTTAATGTTCATTTCCCCACCCTTTTGTGTGGTTGGTAAATCAACAATGCCGGTAACGCTTTTTTTCTGTGCGGCAATGCCAAGCTCTTTTCTTAAAGAATCAGCAAAGTCAATACCTACAGCAGCGGCATCTTTAGCGGTTTGTGTGCTATCAAAAAGCCAAGAGCTGATAGTTTTAAATTCGCCGTCATTATCAGCAATAGAGAGTGTATATAATTCTTTTTCTTCAATATATTCAATTTTAACTGTTTTATTTTCGTTTTTAAGAATATTACCGTCAACTTTAAACTTACCTTCGGTAATAATTTCCTGCATTTCAGCAAGTATTTGTTCTAAATATTTGTTTTCCAAAAAATTCACTTCCAAAATAATATTTATTCTATTATACTACATAATTTAATATTTGCAAATAAAATTTTATTGTAAATATAAAAATGTTATTGTATAATGAATTAAATTAATTTTAGGAGAAGTTTTATGAATCTTGCAGACGTTAAAACAATTGAATCTATTCTTAAGCCAGCGGGATTTGACTTTAAAAAGTCGCTGGGACAGAATTTTCTTATTAACGAAGATGTTTGTCCCGCAATGGCAAAGGCCGCTTGTGACGAAAATACAGGCGTTTTAGAGATAGGTCCCGGTATAGGCGTTTTAACGGTAGAGCTATCAAAGGTTGCAAAACGTGTTGTTGCGATTGAGCTTGATGACAGATTACGTAAAATTTTACCCGTTACGCTTAAAGAATGTGATAACGTTGAAGTAATTTTCGGCGATGCAATGAAGCTTAATTTAAAGGAAATAATTGCCGAAAAATTTGCCGACTGTCAACGTGTTTGTGTGTGTGCAAATCTTCCCTATTACATTACTTCTCCGATTATTATGATGCTTTTAGAAAGCAAATTACCTATTGAAAACATTACCGTAATGGTACAAAAAGAAGCGGCAGAACGTTTATGTGCTGAGGTTGGGTCGCGTGAATCGGGTGCAATTACAGTGGCGGTTAATTATTATGCCGAACCTGAAATTTTGTTCCAGGTTGACCGTTATTCCTTTATGCCGCCTCCAAAGGTTGATTCGTCGGTTATAAAATTGAACGTGCGACAAACTCCACCCATTAAACTCAATAACGAAAAAGCGTTTTTTTCACTTATAAAAGCCGCTTTTGCACAGCGTAGAAAAACACTTGTTAACACTGTTTCTAATACAACCGGTATTTCCAAAGACGATTTGCGCAAGGCGTTAGAAGAAATTGGTCTTTCCCCCACTGTTCGCAGTGAACAATTAACCCTTGAAGAATTGGCGGCTCTTTCAAATAAGCTTAATCCATAAATTAACAGACCAACTGATTACGAATCAGCTGGTCTGTTTAATTATTTACATAAATAATTATTGGCTTTTATAAGCAAATCAAGGTTGTTTTGGTGTTTAAACAGCTTTATTGCTTGGTCGAATGTGAATAAATCTGCCGATAATAGTTCTGTTTTTTGCGGAATAATTTCTTGATTATTATATTCCCCCAAAAAGAAAACAACCTGTTTTTGAACATCAACAGACGGAATATAATATTCAACCGTTTCTCGAAATCCGTCAATTAAAGTAGGTTTAATACCAACCTCTTCAAATATTTCACGAAGGGCAGTTTCGACTTCGGTTTCCCCTGACTCTACGTGTCCTTTAGGGAAACCAAAATCGCCGTTTATAGATTCAATAATAAGGTATTTGATTTGGTTATTTAACCGAGTAAAAACAATTGCCCCGCAAGATTTTTCATGTTTCATTTTAATACCTCATACATTGACTGTTTTACCTAAATTAAAGGAATAAATAACTTTTTCTTTAATTTGTTTATTAAAAATTTTTTCACAGGCCAAAGCATAAATCGAAAGCTGCATACCGTAGGCATTCGCTAAAGCCGAGGGCTCCTCTACCCTGTCTGTTTTAAAGTCAAGAACAACAAGCTTGTCATTTTCAATAAAACAAACGTCAACCGCACCTTGAATGATAACTTGTTCATCTGAAAAACTGTCATTAAGCGTATTGTCTATCATTGTTGCAGGAACTTCGGTCAAAAATCGCATTTCACGTTTGACAAGGTCGGCATTTTTAATTCTTTCAAAAATATCACTTTCAAAGAAGGCTTTTAATGCTTTACGGTCAACCGAATTATATTCATTTTCACTAATAAATTGCCATTCGTAAAGACGTTCAATTTCACTATCAATATCGTTCGCTTTTTCAAAATCGAAATACTGCATTACACGGTGCATTGCGGTACCCCTATCGGTTGCCGACATTCCGCCATGACTCATAAATGAAGGTTTTGATTCAAAGGCAAATTTATCGCTTTCAGCTTTGTTAGCCAGTGCCGAAACTGACGTTTTTGAGCGAATATTTAAAATGCTGTTATAAGGGTAAACAAATTTAATATTTTCGCGTATTTTTTGTGCCAATTCCTTATTTGGTAATACCTCTTCTTGAATAAAAGAATAATTATTGGCAAATAATTCGTCGGCATTTATTACTTTAACGTCAATATTTGAATTGTTATCACTTACAATAAGTAAATCGTTATTATTACGAAGTGCGTTACCGTCTTTATGAAGTAAAACAGCAGGTAAAAGCCAGTCGGCATAGGAACGACTTCTTAAAAACAGTGCTTTTGAAATTTTACTACCGTAAATTGCCAAACGGTTTTTGTATTTTTGCAAAGCGGTTTCAAGATTTTCAAACGAAGAAACAATTAACATTTTGTCTTGTGTACGTGTCATTGCAACGTACAATAAACGTAATTCTTCTTCAAGTGATTTTGCATATATTGCGTCAAGTATAACTTCACGGGAAATTGTAGAAAGCGGTAATTGTTCGGTTTCGTCATAATATTTAAAACCAAGACCGTTTTCAATGCTGTAGTTAACGTAATCTCTTGATTCGCTGTCATTAAACGCAGATGCTGTACCGGCTAAAATACAAACAGGAAACTGAAGCCCTTTAGAACCGTGAATGGTCATAATTTTAACCGCGTTACTTGAAGCACCGTTGGTTGCCGCCTTAAGACCCGATTTTGAAAGGTTTGAAATATAATCAACAAAGCGTTTAAGACTGTTAGAATTAGAAATTATGAATTGTTGAGCATATTCAACCAGAAGCAAAAGATTATTTTTGCGTTTCGAGCCATTTGGGTATGCGGAAATTATATTTAAAAATTCGGTTTCAATTAAAAGGGATGAAATTAAATCCGGCAAAGTCATTGAAACTGCCATATTACGATAATTAGAAATAGTTTCAATAAATGCCTTTGCCTTATTATTTCCGTTATTTGCAGCATTAATTATAGCAGAATAAATTGTACCCTTACGCTTTTGTGACCTAATTACCGCTAAATCATCGGGTGTAAAAGCAAAAATTGGAGACATTAAAACGGTTAAAAGCTCAATGTCTAAATCGGGGTTATCAATAACTTTAAGCAATGACAACATTGTTGAAACTTCGCGGTTTTCAGCAAATGCATCTAGCGAAATATCGACAGGAATACCTTGTGAAGTAAGTTCGTTAATAATATACTTTGCGTTGGTAAGACTTCGCATTAAAATTGTAAAATCACTATATTTTGCCTCACGAAGTGTATCATTATCTTGTCGTATTACCGCACCGCTTGACATTATGTTACGAATATACTCTCCGATATATCTTGCCTCTAAAATCCAGCGTTTGTCTTCGGCGTTTTGTGCATCAATAAGCGCATATTCAACCGAATTTGCATTAATTGGCGGGTAAATTGCTTGTGGGTCAAGTCGTTCTTCCCCGTCGTAAACCAAATCGCCGGTTTCCTTTGTCATAAACATTTCAAAGAAATAATTTATAAAGTTGCAAACACTGTCTTTTGTACGGAAGTTTTGAGCAAGAATAATTTTTTTAGCATCGTTTTCAGTTGCGTTTTCAATTAAAACACAATTATTCTTTTTATTTAAGAAGTTGTTGGGATTAGCGCCTCTAAAACCGTAAATACTTTGCTTAACGTCGCCAACTACGAATAATTTTTTACCAAAATTAGACAAAACATAAAATAAACTGTCTTGTAGGTCGTTTGTGTCTTGATATTCGTCAACCATAACTTCTGCGAATTGGTCGTAAAGGTCTTTTGCATAATCGCTTGGCACCATATTTCCCTTATCGTCAACATCGCAAAGTAATTTAAGCGCTAAATGTTCAATATTATGGAAGGTAAAGATATTTTGACGTTTATATTCTTCAAAAACTTCCCTTTCAAATTCCTTTAAAATTGCAACAAGAAGCTCTAACGGTTTTTGCATACGCGAAAATTGACTTGAAATATAGTCACAATTGCCGTAGAAGAACTTATTAAGCTTGGGTAACGCTTTGTCCTTATAATAATCAAAAACGTCTTTAAGGGCTAAAACTTCAGGTAGTTTTGCAGTGCCTGATTTCGCTTTTGGTAAACCCAATAACTCAAAACCATTTAAAAAGTTATAAATTGCATCCCAGTCATTTGTATTAATAGCGCAGGAAAGTTCATACAACCTATCGGCATTGATATTAAGAACGTTAAAATAATGATTAGCTATTTCGGGGTTTTGTGAAATTAAATCAATAGCGTTAGAAAGCATATCCTGCATTGATTTTACAAGATTTTTTGCCATTTTGACAGTATAAGAATACCAAATACATTCGCTATTAAAAACACCGTTATTGTAATTAGACAACAACTTATCAAACCAAACCTGCGGGTATGGAAGTTGACGGGATGCTTCGTAAATGTCCATAACAGTATTGGCAAGATTTGATTCATCATATTCGCCGCCGACTAAATCGACAAGCTGTGAAATTGTTTCATCCTTTTCGCTTATATAACGACCAATAATTGAATAAACAGTACGCTGATTAATTTCGTTTAATGACACATTATCGCTTATTTTAAAATCTGGTGCAATATCGATTTTATCGAAATTTTCACGCACAAGGTCAATACAAAACGAGTCAATAGTGCATATTTTCGCATTACCAAGTAGGTGCTTTTGTTCCATTAAAGCAGGATTATGAGGGTTTTCAAGACAAACCTCGTTAATTCTTTTTTCAATACGTGAGCGCATTTCAGCGGCTGCCGCATTAGTAAAGGTAACAATTAAAAGCTCGTCCGCTTTAACGTGAGTATTAGGGTCGGTTAAAAGACGAATTACCCTTTCAACTAAAACAGCGGTTTTACCCGAACCTGCTGCAGCGGAAACTAAAATATTACCATCACGCTTAATGGCAAGTTCTTGTTGTGATGTTGGATTAAATGCCATCAGTTTCCGCCTCCTTTAATTGTTTAAATACCTGTGAATTACTCATTGAAGGAACCTTTTCAATTGTACCGTTTTCAATGTTACAAACATTTTTAAAATCACAGTATTTGCACGCTTCTGATTCTCTTCCGTCTAACGGATTAACCGATATATCGCCTAAAGCAATTGAATTACCGGTTTTTCGCATTAACTTTTCAATATGATTAAATATATCTGTAAATTCATAAGGTTCTATAAACGAAGTAAGCTTTTTGCTTATTGTACCGCCTTTTGTAACGTCAATAGCAGGTACAAACCTACCTTCATTTTCAATTTCCATTGCGTGATGCAAATCAATATCGCCTTTTATAAGCCCGTTCATTGCAAGCCCTTTGTCTTTTACGTCGCGTCTTGCAGGCATATATAATATGGCGGCAGCTTTATCATCACTTATACCCTGCCCTCTAATTAATGCATACAAATAAATTAACATTTGCATGTTAAGACCATATAAAATATCGGGCAATTTAAAGGTTTTGCTGCCGGTTTTATAGTCTACAATACGAATATAATCTCCCCATTTGTCAACACGGTCAACGCTACCGTTAATTTTAATTTTACCATTATCGTATGGGAAGGTTAATTCAATACCGTCATCAAAACCAATTTTAAACTCACAAGCAACGGGTTTAAATTCGCTTTGCTTAAAATCGTCTGCAATGTGACATACAACCTCTTTTAATGAACGCGAAATTCTTTTAATAATAAATTCACTTTTAGCGTCGCGAATTTGAGCAAAACCGTTAATTTTGCTAAGATATTCTTCAATATAAGCATCGGTTAATTTGCAAAGTTCATCATGAGTTAAGGTTTTAATTTCGTCTTTATGGTTATTGATTATACATTCCAAAACATAGTGCGCAATATTACCGCGTTGTAAAACGTTAAATTCGGCGGGTTGAAGCTTTTCGGCTTTAAGACCGTACTTGCAAAAGAAAGAAAATTTGCAACGATTAATCGTATCAAATTTGGACGCCGAAAGATAAAGCGTATCGCCATAAAGCTTGTTTGCATTTTCCGGCTTGACAGAGTTTATATCGGTATTTAAAACCTTATTAATATCATCAAATTTTTCAGTATTTACAGCATCTAATAAGGTCGATTTATCTTCCGCAATGTTAAATCGTCTGCAATAATCTGAAAAAGCAGCAGCTTCGGTTTCGGGTAAATTATCGTTACAAATATGGTTCAACGGTTCTTTTGTGACGATAGGATTTAAATTATCAATTATTGCATTAACAAAGGGTGATGGTTGCATTTCGTCCCCTTTTAAATTACCGCTTGCATATGTTATAAACAGTTTTTCACTCGCACAGGTAATGTTTGAATAAACCAAATATTCTTCATCGATAGAAGCGGTTACAGCATTATCGGAAATGTCAATATCTTGAATGTTTAAAAGCTTGCGTTCGTGCGGTGTTAAAAGACCGCCATTAGATACGTTTTGCGGAAATACGCCCTGGTTTGCACCCAAGATAAAGGCAACCTTAGGACGAGCTGGTTGAATACGGTCGGCAGAGCCAAAAGAAATTTCGTCAAGATACTGAGGAATAACACCAACAGTTTCAATTGAAAGCGCAAGTGTAAGTGCTTCGTAAAATTCGTTTTTTGAAAGCAGTTTATCTCCAAAGCAGGTTACCATACTGTCTAAAACGCTCATAAAACGATTGTAACCTTGTTTTAAAACATCGGCGGTAATTTCACTATTACTGCTTTCAAGACGCTTAGAAAGGTTTATAAGTACGTTTTTAGCGTTTGCTTTTTCTAAAAGCTTAACAATAGCAATTGACATTTGTTTTGCATTGCCAAAGAAATCTTTTTTAAATTCTAGAATGGGTTCAATTGCCAAAACCCTCAACCGATTAATTTCTAAAAGCTCGTTCTTGGCATTTTCGTCAAATTCTTCGGTTACAAAACCGCGAGGGTCCATTTCCCAATCATCTTGCCAAGATTTACCCTCAATATTCCATAAAAAAGCATAGTTTTCAAGTTTAGAAATATCTGATGCGGACAGTTCAGTAAAACCGCATTTGTGTAAACGCAAAATATTTTCTGTAGATAAATCAAGCGCATTAATTGCGGCATCTACTGCGAAAGAAAATGGAAGCGAATTAAGACCTACCCTTTTATCAAAAAAGCAGGAAATATTATTCTTTTTACATGCACGTTCAACTGCTTGTTGATAGCGTTCGGTATCACGCGCAATAATTACAAAATCTTTAAAGCGATAACCGTTTTCGCGTACAAGCTTGTGTATATTACGCGCGGCAAATTCTGCTTCGTCAAACGGGGTGTCACATTTACATACGGTTATGGTATCGCTTAAATCATCATTTACGGGAATACCCGCCATTAAACGTTCAAGTGATCTAAGTTTTTTATTGGTATAGTATGATTTGTTTAAAATTAACGGCTCACTGAATTTTAAACCGTGATTTTTTGCACAAAGTACTATTTTATCAATATTTCTTCTTAAATTTGTATAAACGTCAAATTCTTGCGAATGTTCATTGTCTTTATTAATTGCAAAATAAACGTTATCGGCTTGTGTAATTATGCGTTCAATAATTTTAAACTGTTGACCGGTAAACGCTTTAAAAGAATCTATAAAAACGGTTTTATTTTCAAAATATTTAACTTTTTCAAGGTCACGATACACCTTTGTAAGCTTGTCCACAGGATCAATATATTTTTCGCCAAGTAAAGCGTCAAAATTATCGTAAATAATCGCAATATCGTGCAGTTTGTTTTTGAGAGATACACGGTCGCAATTTTCGGCGGCTTTTTTAATTTCCAAGCTTGAAATAGAATTAATTTTAAATTCGCCGATAGTATCAAGCACAGTTTTGGCAAAACTAAGAGAGTTTGTGTATTTACCCCAAATTTTAAGCTCACTCGCAAGTGAATTTAAAACCCTGCTCATTAAAATAATTTTGTCACTATCGCAAAGTAGTTTGCCGCAAGTACCACCTACAGTATCGGAAATTTTATCATAAAGTCTTGTAAAGCTTAATACTTCAACCTTTCCCGCATCAACATCGCCTAAAAGCTGTAATACAGAACGTTCGGTTTGGAATGAAAATTGTTCGGGCACAATTAAAACAACCGACTGATTACTTTCAACAGATTTTTTAATTAAATTCAAAACGTTAGTTGTTTTTCCACTTGAAGGAAGTCCGAAAATAAATTTTAGCAACTATGTTCTCCCCTTTCTATTATAATTATACAAAATGCTTGTACCGTTTTTGTCACATTAAAAACAAAAAATTCAAAGTTAATATTAATACAACACCCGGTATTCCTAAAAAGGAGCTTAAACCAATGGTATAAGCATTAATCGCAACATTTAAATTTGTATACTTTCGTGTTAAGTAAAGAATCAGTAAGGTTGTGACACCCAAAAATGCGTTAAGTAATATAAACCCCAACGGTTTTCGGCTTTTAATTGCAAAAATTAAAATTATAAGTGTGGCAAAAGCACAAAGAATTATTAAACCATATTTTAAAAACGACATATTATCACCCAATATAATTGTATAATGCGTTTTTAAAATTAATGTATAAATTTGAAATGCCGCCCCTTGTTTTTGGGGCGGCTAAGCTTATTTGTTAATCGTTAAGGGTGTTATTATCTTCGCCCACAATTGTAACGTCTTCAAAATTAAGCACGGTTGCATCTTCGGGTACATAGCTTACTGCTCTGCTCGAAATATTATGAATTGCAATAACAATAAGGAAAACGATAAGTGCAACAACACAAATTGCGGCAACCAAAAACGCAATAAGCATTATTTTATCGTTGGTAGATAATGAAGAAAATCTCTTCATAAAATTGTCCTTTTGCGGTTTTGCAGAAACGGGTGCATCCACTAAATGAATGTCAGGGAAACGTTGAATTGTACCCTCTTTACTATCATATCTGTAAAGACCATATTCTCCGTTTGCAAAGCAATAAACGTAAGAAAAATCAGACATTTGTGAGTTTGTATCTTGATAAACTTTTACAGAATAATCGCCGATTTGTGCCTGGGTAGAAAAATACTCTTCAGGCATTGCAACTTCATCGGGAAAATCTCTAAAAATGTAAAGTACGTCGTTAATTACAATGTGCTTTAATGGGTCAAAGGTTTCAAGCTCAGAATTATAAACGTAAGGCGAAATGTCGGTTTTGCCAACTTCTCTCAAATAATAAACGGTAAAAACATTTTCTTTGTCGCGAAGTACCGGAACCTGTTGACCTGCCCATTCACTTGATGAAAGTGTAAAACCTTTAAGATATGCAGTTGGTGGTATTTCAGTCACAATTTCATAACTTTGACCCGAAATTACAGTTTCATAAGGGTTGCCGGGTGTGGGCTCAATTGGGGTTTCTTCTTCGCCCAATGCTCTTCTGCGAACGGTAAGAGTATAAATCTTTTGTGCTCCATTTTGTGCTGTTACAGTAACTTTAATCGTATTATCGCCAACGGTTAAAGCAGTCGGGTTTGTGGGAATATTAACCTTTGCATTAGTATCTGCTGTTCTTGTGTAAAGTGTAATCTTATCGGTTTCATAAGGAACACTTGCGGTATAATTTGTGTTGGCGGCAGAAAAATTGGGGTTTAAGGTGCCAACACTAAGGGAAAGAGCCGAAAGGTTTGCATTGGCAGAAAGTTCCTTATCTTTAACTGTAACAATTCTTGTAACGTTGCCCATTTGTTTGTCTACCAAATCAGCGCCAGCATAACCACATTCAACTATACTGATCGAAGCAGCGCCTACAGCAATGGTATCAAAAGTATAAGTGCGCCTAAAAGTCGTTTCCCCTGTCGGAGATTCAACAACTTTAAAACTGCCTGCAGCATCTTGATAACTTAATTTGGTTGTATCATATTTAACAATATAACCAACGGCATACATTGCTTCGCCGGGAGAAACTGTAACAGTTACGGTAACTTTATTACCAATTGTTACGGTTGTTGCATTAAGTGTAACAGTTGGATTAGCTGCTGAAGCAGGAAAAGTTAAAAATGATGCTAAAATTAAAATTGAAACTAAAATTGAAATAAACTTCTTCATTATGACATCCTCGTTATTTAAGTACAATAATTTCTAAAAGATGAAGTCGTACAGCGGCTAAATCTGATAAGGTAATATTGTTATCGTGATTAGTATCGGCTGCTTTAAATTTATCATCGGTTAACGTTGTAAGTTCAAGTAAATGAAGTCTAATGGCAGCAAGGTCGGCCAAAGTTATTGTACCGTCGCCATTAACATCTCCGTTTTTAACTGTGGTTTCAGGCGGTGTATCTTCTGGATTTTCACCATCTCCACCCTCCGGTGGTGGCGGAGTTGGTTTTTCGGTTGTAATTGTAAGCACACAGTTTGCCAATGCATTAACGTTAATGACGTAATCGTTTGTATAACCCGTAGCAGATTTAACTGTTAAGGTTACAGCGGTTTGACCTTTTGTAAGATTATACGTCATAGGGGTAATAATTGATGCTGTGGAAGGAATTTCAACGTAAACTGATGTGTCTTCGCTAATTTCTAAAGCGTAATTATAAACGTAACGCGAAAACGAAGGGGTTAAACCGTCAACTTCAATTGTATTGAAGTAATAGTTGTTTTCGTTCATATCTTTAACCGGTGCCTTAGGGGGTGTTTCGGGTAAAGAATTGTTTTTATAAACCGGAATTCTAAAGGTTAAATAGGTTGAAGTATCATTTGTGTAAAGCTTACGAAGAATTGCCGCAGAAGAAACCTGGTCGGCAACGTTTTGCGCGTATTGATGATAAATCTTTTTGGGATTTAAAATATTGAAATTTTTATAAAAATAAGTGTCTTGGTTATAGTAGGGGTTAGAAGGACTGCTGTTGACGTAACCGTCGGCATATTTTTTTGCGCCGCCAATAATTGCTGCTGAACGGGTTGTCCACCCTGCGTTGTAAGCGTATTTGGTGCCGCTTGCAACCTTATCGGCTTCGGTAGTACCGCTTACGCCAAAGTTAAAGAAGTTATAAACGGTAACACCGTTATAGGTCAGCGAACCGTTTGAAAACTTTGAACCATTAGTCCCCTGCTCTTGAATTATTGTAGAAGCTAGAATATAAGGGTTAACACCCGACTGTCTTGCAGCTTCCATAATTACAATAGCAAAATCGCCGCCATACAGCATATCGTTTGCATCAACGTAATTGTATTCCATAAAGCGACCTTTTAAAAGCTCGCGTACACCCGAAATAGACTGTGAAGATGAATCATAGCTTTGCTTCATAAAAATGTAAGCATCGTTTTCATTTAAAAAGTTTCTCGGGTCCATATAGTAAGCAATAACTTCCCTAGAAGCACCATACCAGCGACCGTCAGTTACCGCATATACACCGGTATTCCAGTTATAGTAATCTTGCCCCATAGAACGCCAAGAATAATATTTGTTTTCAACAAGCTTTCTTGGGAAAACACTTTCAACTGCAATTGCTTCTTGATAGGTCATATCAATATTATCAGCGGTAAAAACCCAATTAGGATATTTTTCGTGAAGTGCTTTTAAATATGAATGATAGCTTTCAGGGAATTCAGCAAGTTGTTCTTCAAAGGGTTTTACAACAATGGGTTTTTCGTCTTCAGTAGGAGGTGTGTAGGTGTGTGTTGTGACGGTTATCATATCTTCGCGAACGTAACCCGTGTACGCACCATATGTAACGTTATACCAAAGGTAAGGTTTTTCAGTTTCGGGGTTGGTATTACCCTCTATATCTTCCTTAGTACCATTAACAATAACGTTTGTACCGTCTTGAAGTAATAAAATTTTATTAACCGTACCGGCAGTACCGGCGTCATCACGCATATTAACGCCTGTTTTATTTGTGCCTGGTTCAGTTATAACACCAACAGTTATAGTAATGGTTTCGGCTGCTTTAGTGTCAGAGCTTGTTTGTGCAGTTTGTTCTTCATCGGCTAAAACATAAAGCGTTGCGGAACACAGTGAGAACATTAGCACAGCACACAAGAAAACTGAAAGCATTTTTTTACCCAACTGTAAAACACCTCTTATCAACAAAATAATATAAATATTATATATTAAAATACAATTTATGTCAATGTTTGTGGAAGTTTAGCATTATTTTAAAACAAAAATTTACATTTTTTTCATTTTTACAATCGAATAAAAGAGAGTATGCGTTTTGCATACTCTCTTTAAATTTATATTTTTCTTGCTTCAATATAAAAACGTTTATCGGCAGCGTGGCCCATTGAAAAGGTTTTTCGTGGAAGTGAACCATCAAGTTTAATTGCATCAAACAATTCGTTCTTTTGCATACCATCAAAAATAAAACCAACTGTATTTGGTTGTTGTGCTAATTTATATACTACATCCTCGCCGTGAATATAATCAGTTTCGCCTTGTGGGTATTTATCAAGATATTTTTGAAGTGTTGCAACACTAAGCTTTCCGTTGGGTTTTATGGAAATTTCACGCACATTGTTACCGTATACACAAGTAAATTTTTGTGCATCAGGGCCATTATATTCCCCACCCGATTTTTCAACAAAATCATTAATAATTGCTTCAGGATCAATACCGAATACCACACGATAAATTGGTTCAAATTGTAAGGACGGGTCATGTATATTTACCACTTCAACCAAAGCGTATCGTGAAGAATTAGTTTTATTAATTGCGTAACATTCTTTAGCGGTTGCAAGTGAATGGTTACCGTCGCCTACCGCAAAAAGCATTTTATCATCGGTATTTTCAATAAGTTTTGATAGGTTGTTTTGAATTTCTTGAACAACATTACCTTTTACAGAATAACCTTTAATACTTCCGCTATTTTGCATAAGAGAAAAATCGTAAAGCTTTTCAAAAGTATCGGTTTTATTGGCTAATGGCTCAATTACCGAATTAGACTTATCATCAATCAAAAGCATTATATGTGGCATTTCAAGCGGTGCGTCACGCCTAATTTCAACACGGGGCGGAATTCTTTCAAGTACGGTTGCTTCGGTAGCCCTAATAATCGCCTTTTCGCCTTTTATGTAGGAATAATCTTCCAAATCAATAAGACCTACAATACCGCGTCTAATTTGACCGTTTTGAAGTGTTCTTTCAACATATACAAAAGTATCTTCCACTTCACAAAAAACGTCATCTTCAAGATATTTTCGCATATTTTCGTTAATTTGGCTTACTTTTTTACTGTTATCGTTTGAAAGATATACTTCGGGTAAAATTATATTAAGTGCTGAAGGAGAATCGCCAACAAATTCACTAACATTTTGCCAATATTCCGGTTCAGATGTATATTGGTCACAAGCAACAACAGACCATTTGTCAAAATTGTTTTTTGGAAGTAGAATATTAGCGGGAAAAAAGTGTTTTTTCATAATAAATCCTCAAAAATTTTGCTGTCACCGAAGTGACAGCATTCATTTTATTTATAACAAGAAATTTCTACGGCAGTAACATAATCGTTTGTTAAATCAACAAATACACGGATTTTGTTACGTCTGTCAGTTTTTTGAATAAAATAATCAAAATAATAGGTGTCTTCGGTTATAGCATAAAAATGTGATGGTGTGCCAAGGGTTGTAACAACATCGGTAACTGATGAGTTATTATCAATACCGTTAACATTGAATCTAACAATATTTCGAGTATTTAAGCTGTTTTCAAGGCGAATTTTAGCAATATTGCATTTTTTAAGCTTTTTAGATGAATTTGACGAATTATAAAATAAAGCCGAAAAAGATGAATTTTCATCAGCAAATTTTAAGGTAACCGTTTCTTTTGCAAATATATAAGAACTTTCGTTATATTCGCTTCCCTGTAAAATTTTAAACCCAACCTTTGATAATTTTTCAATTGTTGTTGGAACGGTTAATTTTTTGTCGTTATATAAAACGTTAAACTTAAAATCTAAACCAAGGTAGATGTCGGAATAATTTTCTTCATCAAAAAGACTAATATCAAAGTAATTAGCCATTTGCTTATCAAGTGATACGATATCTGGGATTTCATTATAAAAATCGTCTTCGCTTGTTTTCTCGGGAACTGAGTTTTCTTCAATTCCGTTATCAAATTTTATGTTACAGGCAGACAATGAAAATACCATAACAACCGAAATAAATAAGCACAATAATTTTTCAAATTTCATTAATTTATTCTCCAAAGTTTTTATATATCCATTTTATTAAACTAAGATGTAAAAGTCAACCATGTTTTAATGTTTTTCAATTTAAATTTTTCGACAAAAAATCACTTGTTTCGCGTACAACACGTTCGGTTTCAACTAAATAACTTAGTCCGTGGTCGGCTTCTTTAACAAAAATCGCACTACCATATTCCCCCGCTGCTTTAAGCGCTTGTTTAGACATCTGGACAGGAACAAAATTGTCTTTTTCGCCATGAATAAACATAACGGGAATTTTATTTTCTTTTAAAGCATCAATTGTGGATTCATAAATTGAAAAATTACCAAAAGTATGTGTCATAAGGTTTAAAAACGGCATATAAAATTTTGAGTTAATTTTAAAACGGTCATAACCGACCTTTCGAATAATTTCTTCGGGAGATGTAAAACCACAGTCGGCAATAACACATTTAACGTTTTGTGGTAAATTTCTTTTAAGCGCGAAAACAACAGTACCGCCGCCCATTGAAACACCGCTTAACACAATTGATTTTGGCGCATATTTTTTGTTTATAAATTCCGCCCAGTCCCTAACGTCAAACGATTCTTTTACACCAAAGCTTATAATTTTCCCTTCGCTTTTTCCGTGACTTCTTTGGTCAATAAGTAAAACATTAAAACCATAATCGTAATAAAACTTTAAAGCACCGCTAAAATCATGTCTACCGTTTGAACGGTAACCGTGAACAAGAATAATGGTTTTATCGGTGTTGTGGTTGTAATATTTTCCGTAAAGTCTAAGTCCGTCAAACGATAAAATTGAAACCATTTCAAAAGGGCTATTATCAATAAAATAAATACCGTCACGAAGTTGTTCAAGATATGGTTTTAAGTAATTAGAGGTTTCAATATCGCCTAGATTAGCATCATTTTTACGAACAAAAGCCATGTTGAAAAATATAAAAAGTACAAAAATGAATAAGATTAAAAATAAAATCAAAACATATAATATCCACATTTCTTTCACCAATATTATAATACCACAATTTACATAAAAGTACACAAAAAATTAAAACCGCAGTCAAATAACTGCGGTTTATATTTAACTAATGCGAGTATAAATAATTTCTTCGCTGTCTGTTGAAATTTCAAGCTTATTATCGGTAATAAAGTTATAATTTGTTTCTGCCATAGAACCTGGTTCGCCAACAAGTAAGGTATCTCCCTCAAATTTATATTCGGTTGTATATGTATACATACTTTGCATTAAAGCTACAACTTCTTCAATATATTCATTAACCTTCATACCAATAACTTGTTCTTCGTATTGTTCAATGGTAATATTTTCTTGAGCAATATATTTGTTTATGGCTTGATTTAATACGTTACGCATAACCGTGGACATTTGATTTTTGTCGGCTCTTTCAATTAATGTACCACCTGCAGTAAATTCTGTAACAAGCGTAATTAATACCTGACCGTCTACTTCATAACCTTCGTTAATAAGGTCTTGCGAAATATCGGTTTTTGCAGTCCATTTACCAACAATAAGCTCTTTGGGTGTCTTTTTAGTAACAACCGGATCTTCCTTTGATTCAGTTTCGTCTTCTTTTTCATCTTCCTTTTCTTCTTCACTTTCAACTTCTTGTGAAGAATTATCTTCCTTTTCGGGTTCAGAAGATGTTGTTGGCGCTTTAGGATCAGTATTAGTTGGTTGCTTTTTGCCGCTGCATGCTGCAAAAGACAAAACCAAAATTAAAGATAATAAAAGCGCTAATATTTTAGTTGTAATTTTCACAAAAATCACTTCCTTGATTTTATTTTTTATATATGTTTTAATTATAACTACAGTACAAATTGATGTCAATTACAAAATAATTACAAAATATGCACTACTCTACGGTTAGTTTGTTTATTTTTTAAGTAAATTTGTTTATAATTTTTTATGAAAGGGGTGCTAAATCTATGGACAATAAAAAAATTGGAAGTTTCATAGCAACAAGACGAAAAGCGTTGGGTCTTACTCAATTAGAACTTGCTAAAAAACTAAATATAACCGACAGAGCAATTTCAAAATGGGAAAATGGCAGAGGCATGCCTGATATTTCATTAATTAAGCCATTATGCGACCAACTCGAAATAACCGTTAATGACCTTTTGAGTGGCGAAAAACTCCAAGAAGACGAAATCAAGGCCAAATCAGAAGAAAATATAATTAATACACTTGACTATTCAAAGAAAAAACAACGTAATTATGTTAAAATTATTATTGCAGCTTTAGTTATTATGGTTTTACCAATAATTGTATTGTTTTCAATGTTTTTAATTGACCTAAACCGAATGAAAAACAATGAACAAGTGATTTTTAGCACCTGGGGCTATAGTTATGCTGCGCCGATTGATTTAAGCAGTGAAAAGATTGAAATTGCCATAGAAAAATATCTTACCGACCTTAACGACACACAGTATAAACACCATAAAGGCGAAAAATATTTTGTTGCAAGTAATATATACCTAATTGAAGAAACACTTGCCAAAACGGAATATCGTGTTTATGCTTGGGTACGCGCACAAAGTTATTATATGGACGATACAGGAAATATTCAAGACGGAAGTGGTTATTCTTGTCCATATATGATAATTGTTGGACGCTTAAATGACAATTATTATGTATCAGGTTATGAAACACCGCGTGATGGTAGTTACTACCCAAAAGATATGAAACGTTTATTCCCTATTTATGTTCGATATCAAATGGACGAAGTATATAGTGATGGCACACCCGAAAGATTATTTCTAGAAATTGAAGAACAAAAACAACTTTATTTTTCTGATAAATAAAGTTCAAATATTAAAAAGCGGTAGATTTTTTCTACCGCTTTTTTAATTATATATGACTATATTTTATTTTATCAAAACCATAATCTTGCTGTAAAACGTTTGTCAATTCGGTCATATTATCTACGTATCTTCCCTCTTCAAGAATTTCCCAGTTTCTTGTTTTTAGGTTAAATTCTTTAATACTAAACCACATACGCTCATTATCATCCAATCGACAACACGCACGTTTAAATTCATCAAAATCAAAGATTAAAAATTCAGTATTATCATCTATTTCTGAAAATTTTTTATGTAAAACATAATCATTTATGGCTGGAAGAGCCATAAAATATGGCAATAAAATCACAAGTAGTAAAACGACTGAAGTAATGGCAGTAACTGCCATAATTACAAGGGGCAAAATAACAACTGACCATTCTTCAGCCGTGTATTCAGAAAATTCTTTTGTACCATTCAAATCTTCAGATGCAAAAAATACTATTAAATAAATTGCAAGACTAATTAATGCGAGAATAAAACAAACTCTATTTTTCTTATTTTTTAATCCAAACATAAACATTTACTCACTAATAATTTGTTATATATGAATTATACAATAATAAGCAAAACACAGCAACCTTTTAGTTGCGGTTTTTTGCTGAAGACTAACCCTAATTTTAATACAAA
>JAZNJR010000055.1:0-92622 GCA_045578165.1 Acutalibacteraceae bacterium | reverse complement strand
TATCGCTTCTACTGACGGTCCTATGGCTCAGACTAAAGAACACCTTCTTCTTGCTCGTCAGGTTGGCGTTCCTTATATTGTAGTATTCATGAACAAGACTGACCTTGTTGATGACGAAGAGCTTCTCGAACTCGTTGAGATGGAAATCCGCGAGACTCTTGATAAGTATGAATTCCCCGGCGATGATACACCTATCATCAAGGGTTCTGCTTTCCAGGCACTCGATTCTGCTTCCACTGATCCTTCAGATGCAGTTTATGCTCCTATTGCTGAACTTATGGCTGCAGTTGACAGCTACATCCCCACTCCTGACCGTAAGGCAGACATGGCTTTCTTAATGCCTGTTGAAGACGTTATGACAATTTCCGGTCGTGGTACCGTTGTTACCGGTCGTGTTGAACGTGGTCAATTAAACGCTGGTGATGAAGTTGAAATCGTTGGTCTTACCGATGAACTCCGTAAGGTAGTTGTTACTTCTATGGAAATGTTCCGTAAAACTCTTGATTACTGTGAAGCTGGTGATAACGTTGGTGCTCTTCTCCGTGGCGTAAGCCGTGACGAAGTTGAACGTGGTCAAGTTCTTGCTAAGCCCGGTTCAATCAAGCCCCACACCAAGTTCCATGGTCAAGTTTACGTATTAAGCAAGGATGAAGGCGGTCGTCATACTCCTTTCTTCAACAACTATCGTCCTCAGTTCTATTTCAGAACTACCGACGCTATCGGTGTTGTAGGTCTTCCTGCTGGTACTGAAATGTGCATGCCTGGCGATAACGTAGAAATGGACGTTGAACTTATCACTCCTATCGCTATCGAAGAAGGTCTCCGTTTCGCTATCCGTGAAGGCGGACGTACTGTTGGTTCAGGCGTTGTTACTGCTATCAACGAATAATTCTTTCTGAATTAAATAAAACCGTGAGTTGCAAAACTCACGGTTTTTGTTTTTATCATTGCAATTCAACCTTTTTAATATTATAATTTAACCAGAGGTGATTAAATTATGTCAGTAGTAATGATACTTTTAATAATTTTAGCGGCTTTATTGGGCCTTGCACTTTTGGCAGGTCTTACGGTCGGAATTATTTTACTTATAATGATGCTTATAAAGAAATAGTGTATAAAAGACGGTTTTGACCGTCTTTTTTATTTTGTAAAAGGAAATTATTGATAAAAGACGTAATATATGATAAAATTCAGTTGAACTTTTTATAAAGGTTGGGAAATAATGTTTAACTTTTTTGCTAATGAAGAAAGCAAACAAAATTCGCAATATATGATAAGCGGGGCGGACTATAACCACATTAAAAACGTTTTACGTATGAGCGTGGGGGACACCTGTCTTATAAGCTGTGGTGGCAAAAGTGATTTATGCCGCATTAACGCTTTTTTTGAAAACGAAGTGTGTTTAGAAATTGTAGAGGAAGATTATAACGATACTGAATTGCCCGTTAAAATTTATCTTTTCCAAGGTCTTCCTAAGGGCGATAAAATGGAATTTATTATTCAAAAAAGTGTTGAACTTGGTGTTTTTGCGGTTGTTCCTGTCCAGATGAAGCATTGCGTCGTAAAATTAGATGATAAAAAAGCAAAATCGAAACAAGTACGTTGGCAAAGCATTGGGATGAGTGCCGCAAAGCAAAGCAAACGAAATATAATTCCCGAAATTATGGAGGTTTGCAGTTTTAATAAAGCGGTCGAGCTTGCAAAAACGCTTGATTTAATAATGGTGCCTTATGAAAATAAAGACGGTATGGCATCAACGGTTAAGGCGTTGTCAAAGCTTAAAGAGGTTAAAAGCGTAGGAATTTTTATTGGTCCCGAGGGTGGCTTTGAAAAAGCCGAAATTGAAAAATTAAAAGGCGAAAACGCCGATATAATTTCTTTAGGTAAACGAATTTTACGTACCGAAACTGCCGCAATTACCGCGGTTTCAATGAGTATGCTTGAAATTGAAAAGGAAAGTAACGAATGAAACAGCTACCACAAGAATTTGAAAGCAGAATGAAAGAACTTTTGGGTAAGGATTTTCAAAATTATTTAGATGAGCTTCAAAACCCACCCGTTAAAGCGTTTAGGGTTAATACTGACAAGATAAATTTAGAAGAATTTGAAAAAATAAACGTTTTTGGAAGTGAAAAAATCCCTTACGTTGAAAACGGTTATTATTTAAACTATGAAAAGGTAGGTAATCATCCGTACCACCACGCAGGGCTTATTTACGTTCAAGAACCCGCCGCAATGGCGCCTGCCGAATGTGTAGACATTGAAAAAGACTGGTTTATACTTGATATGTGCGCTGCTCCCGGCGGCAAAAGCACACAGCTTAAAAATAAGCTTTCTGAAAATGGTGTTCTTGTTTCTAATGAAATTGTTTCCTCGCGCTGCAAAATACTTACAGGTAATATTGAACGATTGGGGCTTGAAAATACGGTTGTTACTTGTATGGACACCGACAAATTAGCATCTCTTTTTGCCAACACCTTTGATTTGGTTATGGTTGACGCACCCTGTTCTGGCGAGGGAATGTTTAGAAAAGAAGAAATTGCCATCCACGAATGGAGCGGCGAAAACGTTTTAATGTGCGCTAAACGTCAAGCGCAAATTTTAGAAAATGCAACAAAGGCGCTTAAAAACGGTGGTTTTATTGTGTATGCAACCTGCACTTTTTCGTTAGAAGAAAACGAAATGACAGTTGATGCTTTTTTGCAAAACCACCCCGAATTTGAAATTGTACCAGTAAAGCAAAGTGTGGCAAAATCAACTGCCGACGGTATTAAGTTTGACGGTTGTAAGTGTGAAAACATTTCTTTTTCAAGACGTTTTTACCCTCACACAGCTAAGGGTGAGGGGCAATTTATGGCGGTTTTACACCACAAAGGCGAAAAGGGGTTAAATTCTTTTTATCAAGAGCCAAAACGCAAAATTGATAAGGTTGTGACCGATTTTCTTAATGACACTTTAACCGATTATAACCCTGATTTTGTGGGGATTTACAACCGCAACCCAATTTATTATAACAACCGTTTACCCGTCAGAGAAGGTACCGCGTTTTGTTGCGGTGTAACTATTGGTGAAATTCGAAAAAATTATATTTTGCCCCACCATCAGTTTTTTATGGCGCTGGGTGACAAATTTAAGCGAAAAATTAATTTGTCGGTTGAAAGTGAACAACTTTTAAGATATCTTCACGGGGAAGAGTTTGACACAAATTGCGAAAATGGTTGGGCGGTCGTAATGGTTGACGGTTACACGCTTGGCGGGGTAAAGGTTTCAAACGGACGCGCAAAAAACCACTACCCAAAAGGATTAAGGGTTAAGTGATAAAAAAAGACGATGCTTTAAAGCACCGTCTTTTTATGTTTTATCACATTCTTCTAATAGCTTTATAAGTTTTTCTTTAAAAAATGCGTGGTCGTGCTGTTTTGCCCATTGCTGTGCGGCATCAAGTGAGTAATTATAACTGCTCCTATCGGCAAGAAAAGCTTCGGTTGCGGCTTGCAGCGATGAATCATCATTATTAACACAACACCCAAGCGTGTTGTTTTGGGTTATATATCTTCCGCCTACCGTGTTGGATGTTATAATCGGTATTTTAAGAAGCATTGCTTCAATTAAAACAAGGCCAAAGCTTTCGTCTCTTGAAGGGCAAATTAACAATTGCGCTTGTTTTAAATAGGGAAACGGGTTGTCTTTGGGTCCCAGTAAACTGACCTTTTTTTATTTAAATTAAATTGATAATTTTTTATTTTTTATTGTCGCCATAAAAAATATTTTCAAAACTTGTATTTAATATTTCTTTTATTAAAATAATTTCATCGGGATATAAATGTCTTTGACCTACTTCAATTTTTGCTACTGCGCTTCTTGTAATATCACAACCGTTAAGTTGTAATTTGGCTGCAAGGGTTTCCTGTGTCATATTTTGTTCTTCTCGAATTTGTCGGATGTTTTTTCCTATTTTCAGTTCAATTTCAGCGTTCATTTATCTATTCTCTTTTGCACTTATTTAAGAACAAACTTCTTGACAATATTATATTATTATGTTATCTTAATTATGCACTTATATGGGTGCAATATATATTTTTATTTTAAGGGGATTTTTGCAAGTGAACGAAAATTTTGAAAATAATCGTATTGAAAAAGAAGCACTTTTGGATTATGTGAACAGTAAAATTGCAACATATGTAGTTGAACCTAGTATTTATAAATATGCATATGAAAATAGCGAAGCATTTAGAAATTTCATAAATAACACTTCTGACGAAACGAACAAATATTTTAACGCACTGAAAAGAGAAAAAGCTGTTAAAAATTTTCGAAAAGGTTTATTTGGAGTTGCAGCTGCTACAACGCTTTTAGCGCCTTTTGCTATTGCGTCGGGTGTTTCGAGTGCTATTAAAATTAAAAAGATTAAAGATACGATTGGTACACCAGAATTTGAAGAATTTTTTAATTTTTTAGCTGAAAAAACATATGAAGGGTTGCTATTAGATTTTGTGTTAACACAATCAGCGTATGAAATGGCAGCAAAAATTGACAATAAACAGTATGAGGATTAAATTATGAATTATATTTTAAAAACCTCTGTGTATCTGATGGATGAGGGCCCAGAAGGAGCAATAGGGCTGTTTTTAATAGCAATATTGGGTTTGATTTTGTTTGTATTAGGTACATATATGGATAATAATGTTAAAAATTCTTGGCTTAGTGCTTTCGGTAATGTGTTCGTTAAGAAAATTGGGATAGCACTCATACTTACAGGTATATTTTCAGGAATAATTAGTTTAATTTAAGAAAAAGACGGCTTTTTAGCCGTCTTTTTTCTTGCCTACATCTGATAAGGGAGGTGGTAAAACCGTAGGTTTTGACAGAGGAGGAGAGGGGAATAACTACCACTCAGTCATTTTTGCAAAATGACTGCTCCGCTGAGAAGGGGAGCCAAAGGATTAACCGTTAATTTTGCACTGTGTTCCGTCGTGTTTTATTTCATAATTTTCTTTGTAAATCAAGTCCTCTATAAAAACAAACTCATACCCATCATCTTTTAGGCATTTTAGTATTGTGGGCAGGGCTTCGGGGGTATGGTCAGCATCATTGTGAAACAGCACAATAGAGCCGTTTTTAACCTTTTTTATAACCCGATTCGAAATACTCTCTGCCGTGGCGTTATCTTTCCAGTCGAGTGAGTCAACGTCCCACTGTATAGTAAACATTTTCATTTGTTCGGTGGCTTCAAGTACCGCGTTATCATAGTCGCCATAAGGCACACGAAGAAGTTTTGGACAGCGGCCGGTTACCGCTTCGATTTTGGTGTTACAGCTGTTAAGCTCGTTTTTAATTTGTTCGCTTGATAATTGCGGCATATGCGGGTGGGTGTTGCTGTGGTTTTCAATACGGTGGCCTGCGTCTGACAACGCTTTAACTGATTCGGGGTATTTATCTACCCAAGCGCCAACCACAAAAAAGGTTGCGGGTACGTCATATTTTTTTAAAATTTTAATAAGTGTTTCGGTGTCGTCATTTCCCCAGGCGGCGTCAAAACTGATAGCAATTTGCTTTTTTTCGGTTTGAACACAGTAAATTGGCAGCTTGCGATTTTGACTTGCTAAAATACCTACCGACCCGGTTACAATAACCGCGGTTGCAATAATTACACACAGTGCCAACATAATATGTTGCTTTTTAATAATTATAAATTTCATAAAAAATGCACCCTTTCATAAAAAGATATGAAAGGGTGCTTGTTTATTATTCGAAAGAAGTATTGCGTAAAAGGGTTAATTAAAATTCGGCATTGCGAATTACACGTTCATTACCCTTTTTAACAACCCTAAGATTTCTGCGGCGAAAATATGCTTTTATTTTGCGTTCAAAAGCGACAAGGCGATGTTCGTTAAAAATGCCCCAAACAACCGCACCAACAAGTGCAAATTCAAAAACTGTATTTAAAATATCAATAATTGTCATTTTTAATTCCTCCCGAACATTTGTTCGCTAACTGTATTATAGCGCATTTTTTATAACTTGTCAAGCGTTTTTTAAAAGATTTTTTCTTGTTGTAATCATTATATAACGAGTTGAGGGACATATTTGGTACCCAAACCCTAATTTTGTGGTTTTTTGATAATTTTTCAAAAATTCTTCCAAAAGGGCAAATTGAAAATAAAGGGTTGTATTTTTATATTACTGATGATATAATTATTTTGTATTACCGCGTGTGGTTTGCGGTTTAGTTTTTTTATTATATGGAGGCATAACTATGAAGCGTTGCGAAGAATATGTATTAAAAGAACTTATGGGTGGTTACGTTTTGGTGCCGGTTGGAAGTAAGGCAGTTGACTTAAACGGTGTTATTTCATTAAACGAAACCGCTAAGGTTTTGTGGGAAGCAGCCGAAGGTGAATTTGAAGTTGAAGACCTTGTTGACGCACTTATCAGAGAATATGAAATTGATATTCAAACTGCAACCCAAGGTGCAGAAGTTTTTGTTGCTCGCATGAAAGAAGAGGGCTGTATTGAATAATATGAAGGTTTCTTTTGAGGAACTTTTGCCGCTTATAACCGAAAAGCTTGAAAGTGACGGTCAGGTTAGCTTTACTGTTTCTGGCACAAGTATGCAACCGCTAATTTATGACCGTAAAGACACGGTTGTGCTTGAAAAAACACAAGGCAAGCTTAAAAAATATGACGTACCCTTTTATCGCAGAGATAACGGTCAGTTTGTGTTGCACCGAATTGTGAAATTGCAAAAAAACGGCAATTATACCTGCCGTGGTGATAATCAAGGTGTTAATGAATTTGATGTTCGCGATGACCAAATTATTGGTGTAATGACCTCTTTTACACGTCGTGGTAAAAAGGTTGACGTTAATACCTCATTCGGCTACAAACTTTACTCCCGTCTTTGGCAGTTAATGTATGTTTTCAAGTTGATTAGGTATTATTTTAAAAGAGTAATAGAAATAATTTTTAAAAAATAACGGTTAAACCTGTTCGATTTTTTCGGGCAGGTTTTGTTATTTTCACCTTGAAATTTATAATCTTTTAGTTGGCTTTATCATATTAATAAAAAATTAAATAAATATTCATAAATAAATGCAAAAACCCCTTTATTTTTAAAGGGGTTTGTGTTATAATTTATTGTGAATGATTATGTTTAATTTAACACTTAAAAGGAGGGCTGAAAATGCTTAAAAAAATCGTTTTAACGATAGTTTCTTTAATGCTTATAATATCGCTTTGCGGCTGTGATTTTGTTAAAACCGATATGGCCGAGTTGTTTTCACCACCCTCTTTAACGGGCGACTTTAAATACATTTCAAAAATTGTGGAACAAACTGCAGGCAGTGGTTATACACTTAAATACCCCGTTCGCGGCGAATATCGTTCAGCGGTGGTGCAGTACGACATTGACCACGATGGTCATAACGAAGCGTTTGTGTTCTACAGTAAAACCGAGGGCGACGCCACCACAATGACGGTGCAGTTTGTTAAACTGCAGGACGGTGAGTGGGTAAATGGCGGTACCCAGTCAATTGTTGCCGCAGGGGTTGACATGGTAAGTTTTTGTGACCTTGACAACAACGGTGTAAGCGAAATATTGGTTGGCTGGCAGGTTTACGGTACAAGTGAAATGCAGTTGGCGGTTTATGGTTACAGTGAAAAAACCTTTGTTCAGCGCTTGCTTCAAAAATACACAGCGTTTATTACCTGCGACCTTAACGGAGATAAAAAAAGCGGTGTATTAATTGTTGACTTAAACACTGCAGAGCAATATAACACTGCCGCGCTTTATTCGCTTACCGACGAGGGCGTTATTCAAACCGGTATGTGTGAGCTTGACAGTAAGCTGCAGTCAATAGGCGAACCGGTGGTTGCGGCACTTTCTAACGGTAGTTCGGCAGTTTATATTGATGCTATAAAGGGCGTTGGCGCGGTAACCGAAGTTCTTATTGAAAATAAGGGCAGTTTAACAAATCCGCTTTTCGACCCCAAAACTCGTGAAAACGTTAGAACACTTCGTTCTTCAAGTTACCCCATTACCGATATCAATAATGACGGTTTGTTGGAAATTCCCGTTCAGGAAAACGTTCCCGCGGTTGCGACCGACGTTGTTGCCGAAAAGCTTTATCTTACAAACTGGTGTTCGTTTGACGGTGTAAACCTAACGGTGCAAACCACCACAATGATAAACGTGCTTGACGGTTATTATTTCACAATACCAAACAAGTGGCGAAATCGCATTGCAATTTTGAAGGACACCGAAAACCGCATTCGTGAAATTTATATGTACGACCATGACGAAGGTGTTATTGGCGAAAGTTTAATTTGTATGCGCGCCTTTAATAAAAAAGACTGGGACAGCGGTAAATATAAAGACCTTAAAATGAACGAAATTGCCCGCGACGATAAAACGGTGTATGCATATAAGCTTAACGACGTTGCGGTTGAAATAAGCATTACCCACAGCGACGTTGAAAAATCCTTTGTGCTTTACTGAGAGGAGAGATTTAATTGAAAAGAATTATGATAGTTGAAGATGAAGCGGCTATTCGCGAATTTGAAGCCATAAATCTTAAACGAGTTGGTTATTCTGTTGTTGAGGCGGGCTCTGCCGAAGAAGCGCTTGATATTTTTGATAACGATACCGAAGGCTTTGACATTGCTCTTTTAGACATTTCAATGCCGGGTATGGACGGTTTCACACTTTGTAAGGAACTTCGCAAACGCACCGAAACTCTTGGTATAATTATGTTGACTGCAAGAACGCAGGAAATGGACAAAATTACAGGACTTATGAACGGTGCAGACGATTATATTACAAAGCCCTTTAGCCCGACTGAGCTTTTGGCGCGTGTTGATTCACTTTACCGCAGGGTTGAAATGTATGCTCCCAAAGCACCTGCTGTGACAGACGATATTACTTTGGGCGAATTTACACTTAATCTTCGCAAACGCACCTTACTTAAAAACGGAAACAATATTGAGCTTACTCAGGTTGAGTTCCAAATGATAGAATATTTCTTCTCAAATCCCGATGTTGCCTTGGGTAGAACCGACATTCTTAACAAGGTTTGGGGCAGTAATTATTTTGGCGAAGAAAAAATTGTTGACGTTAACGTTCGCCGCCTTCGTATGAAGGTTGAAGACGACCCATCTCTTCCAACAAGACTTGTTACTGTTTGGGGTATGGGCTATAAATGGAACACACACTAAGCTATAATTAATAAAACGGTGGTTTAATTTTAAAGAAAGGAGAAGTCAAATTGAATTTAGAAATTAAATTTAAAAGTATAACGGTTAAATGGTTTTTTAATATATTTTTGGTTATTGCGGCTGTAATTTGTACGGCAGCTATTGGCTTCTCGGTTCTTTATAACGCACTTTACACTTCGCAAATGCAGTCTTTGGGCGACGATTACGCTTACGAATTTAAGTCGCTTGAATCATCAACCGTTAAAACCTTTAACGATTCGGCAATTGCTTTGGTTGAGGGCTTTGGCTTTAAGGACAAGGTTGCAGTTCAGGTTATTGACCATAACGGAAAGGTTGTTGCAGCAACCACCGGTTTTCCAACCGAAATTCAAGATATACCCGAATACGAAACGGTTATAAGTAGCGGCAAGTCCCAGTCGTTTAGGGGCAAAACAGCCGATGGCGAATCAATAATGGCGGTTACCACCCCAATTTTTGATGGTGACGGTAATTTGCTTGGAACGTACCGTTGGTCCACTTCTATGAGTGAAGCATACAAAGCAATTTACGGTGTTATCAGCATAGTTGTGTTAGCGGCGTTTGCTGTGCTTTTGTTCAGTTGTTTTTCGGGACTGTTTTTTGTAAAATCAATTGTTCGCCCCATTCGTGACGTTAGTAACATTGCCCGTAAAATTGCAATGGGCAACTTTGACGAGCGTATTGAAATTAACAAAAATGATGAAATTGGCGAACTGTGTGACACAATTAACTACATGGCTTCCGAGCTTAGCCAAGCACAAAACATGAAAAACGACTTTATTTCGTCTGTTTCGCACGAGCTTCGCACTCCGCTTACCGCAATTCGTGGTTGGGGCGAAACTGCAAAAATGTCACTTGGAACGGATGAAGAACTTGTTCGTCGCGGTTTGGATGTGGTTTTAAGTGAATCCGACCGTCTTTCAAGCTTGGTTGAAGAACTTTTGGATTTTTCACGCATGGAAACGGGACGATTATCTCTTACAAGTCAGCCCATTAACGTTACCGATATTCTTAAAGAATCGGTTGATATGTATACCGAACTTGCTAAAAAGCAGGAAATTGACCTTGTTTTCACAAACACATATTCCGAACTTATCGTAATGGGTGACCGCGACCGCTTAAAACAGGTATTTATTAATATTATTGATAACGCGGTAAAATATACCGAAGGTGCGGGTCAGGTTTTGGTAAGTGCAAATATTGAAGAAGCGTGTGTGCGTGTTGTTATTTCTGACACGGGTGTTGGGATTCCTTCGCAAGATATCGACCGCGTTAAAGAAAAGTTTTATAAGGCAAATAAAACCGTTCGCGGCTCGGGTATTGGTCTTGCAGTGGCGGATGAAATTATAAAACAAATGAACGGTCTTTTGTTTATTGAAAGTACCGAAAACGTCGGCACAAAGGTAACAATTGTTTTGCCGATTTACGAAGAAGAAAATATTTCTCAAGAAGAGGTAGCAATAGATGGCTAATAAATACACATCAATCGGGGGTCAGGCCTTAATTGAAGGCATTATGATGAAAAGCACCGAAAAAACCGCAATTGCGGTGCGACTTCCCGATAAAAGCATTGATGTAAGTTATTTGGATGGTAAAAGCATCAAACAAAAATATAAAATTTTAAATATTCCGATAATTCGCGGTGTGGTTGGTTTTGTTGAATCAATGCTTCAAGGTTACAAGGCACTTTCAATTTCGGCTGAAAAATCGGGCTTTGCTGATGAAGAAACCGACAAACCCAAAACCGAAGAACAAAAGAAAAAAGACAGTAAGCTTTTAAACGTTGTAATGATTATCGGCGCAGTTTTAGGCGTTGTTTTGGCACTTGGCTTATTTATGTACTTGCCCCGCCTTTGCGTAAGCGGTATCGAATGGCTTATCGGTGGCGAAATTACGTCAAAGGTTTTAAGGTCGGTTATTGAACAGGCACTCAAAATGACAATTTTTGTCGGCTACGTAATGCTTGTGTCACTTATGAATGACATTAAGCGCGTATATATGTACCACGGGGCAGAGCATAAGACAATTTTTTGTTATGAAAAAGGTCTTGAACTAACGGTTGAAAACGTAAGACAGCAAAAGCGCTTCCACCCCCGTTGCGGCACTTCATTTATGATTCTTATGATTCTTATAAGCATTATATTGTCAATTGTTTTGCAAGCTTGCTTTAAGGGCATTTACGATAACGCATTGGTTTGGACACTTGCAAAGGTTTTAATGGTGCCCGTAACCTGCGGAATTGGTTTTGAGGTTCTTAAATTCTGCGGAAAATTTGATAATATTATCACCCGCATAATTTCCGCACCGGGCTTGTGGTTACAGCGCGTTACCACCAAAGAGCCCACCGACGATATGATAGAAATTGCAATTGCAGCACTAAAGGCGTGCGAACCCGAAGTGCCTGACGTTGATAGAACGGGGTGCTGTAATGACAATATTTGAGGCATATAATAATACGAAAAAACGACTTGCGGCGGCAGGAATAGAAGACAGCGTTTTTGAAGCGAAGGCAATTATTCGCCACGTTACAGGTCTTTCCAATAGCGATATTTTAACGAATTATATGAATCAATTAACCGAATTTCAAGAAAATAACTTGACCGCTATAATGCGTCAACGTGAAATTCGTTACCCACTTCAATACATTTTCGGAAACTGGGGTTTTTACAAATATAAATTTAACGTTGGTGTCGGGGTGCTTATTCCCCGAAGTGATACTGAAGTTTTGGTGGAAACCGCAAGTGACTTTTTAAAAGATAAGCAAAGCCCACAGGTGCTTGATTTGTGTGCGGGTAGCGGCTGTATAGGTATATCTTTAGCGAAAGATTATTCCGATTCGGCGGTGGTTATGGTTGAAAAGTTCGACGAAGCAATAAGATATATCGAACAAAACGTAACGCTTAACGAAGCATACAACACCCTTATTTTAAAGGGCGACGTTTTAGAAGGCGCCGGCAAAGACAATAAGTATGACCTTATTGTTAGTAATCCGCCATATATTCAGCAGAGTGAATTGTCGCTTATGAATCCGGAAACCAAGTTCGAACCTGAAACCGCGCTTTTGTGCGATGGCGACGGATTGAAATTTTATCGCGTTATTGCCGAAACATATAAAGATTCGCTTAACGATGGTGGTATGTTGGCGTTTGAGGTTGGTTTTTCACAGGCCGATTTGGTTTGCGAAATTTTAAAACAAAACGGTTACAAAGATATTAAAACAATTAAAGATTATAACGACATAAACAGGGTTGTTTGTGCTGTTAAATAAACGGAGGAAAAACAAATGGCAAAAGCTTCTATGACAAAATCCCCGGTGCGCGTGGTTGAAAATGAAGAAAAGCAAAAGGCGTTAAAAACCGCTATGGACCAAATTGAAATGCAGTTTGGTAAGGGTGCGGTAATGCGTCTTGGCGAAAACCAAGCAATGAACGTTGAACATATTAAAACAGGTTCACTCACTTTGGACGTGGCTCTTGGTATCGGCGGTATTCCGAAGGGAAGAATTGTTGAAATTTACGGTCCTGAATCTTCGGGTAAAACTACCGTTGCACTTCATTGTGTTGCCGAAGCACAAAAAGCGGGCGGCACTGCTGCGTTTATCGACGTTGAACATGCATTGGACCCCGTTTATGCCGCAAATTTAGGCGTTGATATTGATTCTTTATTGGTTTCTCAACCTGATTCGGGCGAACAGGCACTTGAAATTGCAGACGCTCTTGTTCGTTCGGGCGCTATTGATATTATAGTTATCGACTCGGTAGCGGCTCTCGTTACCCGTGCCGAAATTGAAGGCGAAATGGGCGACAATCACGTTGGTCAACTTGCTCGACTTATGTCACAAGCGTTAAGAAAATTAACCGGCAGTCTTTCAAAGGCAAACTGCGCCGCAATTTTTATTAACCAATTGCGTGAAAAAATTGGTGTTATGTACGGTAACCCCGAGGTTACCACCGGTGGTCGTGCGCTTAAGTTTTATTCTTCTGTTCGTATTGACGTTCGCAAGGGCGAACCTATTAAAGACGGCAGTGAAATTATCGGTGTTCATACCAAGGCAAAAATTGTTAAAAACAAGGTGGCGCCTCCATTTAAGGTTGCTGAATTCGATATTATGTATGGTAAAGGCATTTCACATTCCGGCGAAATTGTAGACGCAGGTGTTGAAACCGGTGTTATTAAAAAGTCGGGCGCTTGGTTCTATTATGGCGAAACCCGTTTGGGTCAAGGCCGTGATAACGTTAAAAAGTTGTTTGAAGACAATATAGAAATGGCCGAAAAAATTGAAAGTGAAATTATGGCAATTATCACTAACAAAAATAAGGACGCCGTAGCAATTGAAAATGATGACGAGTTTATAATGCCTACCGAACCGGTAGCACGTCCCCATAAGTCAATTGATATTGACATTGCGGTTGATGATTAATGCAAATCTTAAAACTTCAAAAAGACAAACTTCATCTTACAAAAATTACGCTTTCCAATGGGGAAGATGTGCTTATTGATAAGGACGTTTGTTTTAACAATTGTTTAAAAATCGGTGACGTGTTAACCGAAGAAAAATTAAACGAATTGGTTTTTCAGTCGCAGTATGAAAGGGCAAAATCACGCGCGGTGTGGTATCTTGACCGAAAAGACCGTACTGCCAAAGATTTATATAACAAGCTTTGTATGGCGGGGTTTGATAAAAAAGCCGCCGCAAAGGTTATTGGCAGACTCACAGAGGTTGGTCTTATTGACGACCGCCGCTTTGCTGAAAATTACGCCGAAAGGTTGTTAGAATCCCATACTTCTAAACGCGAAGCACTTCAAAAGCTTTTGCAAAAGGGTGTAGCTTACGATGTGGCGAAAGAGGTTTTGTCTGACTGTGAGGTTGACGAGGTTACACAAATAACCGAACTTGTAATGAAAAAATACCGCACAAAACTTGCCGCCGAAAACGGTGTGCAAAAGGTTTATTCGGCACTTATTCGCAAGGGTTTTTCCTATGACGCGGTTAAAACCGCTTTAAAGAATTATACAGAATTTGAGGACTGGTATGTACAAGGTTAGTATGGTGTCGCTTGGTTGTCCTAAAAATCAGGTCGATGCCGAACAAATGCTTTACACTTTGCAAAACGCAGGGTTTGAACTTACCCCTGCCGAAGCAGAGGCGGATGCAATAATAATTAACACCTGCGGTTTTATTGAATCGGCAAAAGCCGAAGCAATTGAAAACATTTTAGAAGCCGCAAAATATAAGGACGAGGGTAAATGCAAAGCCCTTATCGTGACGGGTTGTCTTGCTGAAAGATATCAAAACGACGTAACTGAAGAAATTCCCGAGGTTGACGTTTGTGTTGGTATTGGCTCAAACGGTAAAATTGCTGAAATTGTTAAAGCCGCAATTGAGGGCAAGTGTGATAACTCGTTTGGCGCTAAAGAGGATTTAGATCTTAACGGTAAACGAATTTTGGGCGGTTACCCCTTTACTGCATATCTTAAGGTGGCGGACGGGTGTAATAACTGCTGTACTTACTGTGCAATACCTAAAATTAGGGGTAAAATGCGTAGCCGCAAAATTGAAGACTGTATAAGCGAAGCCAAAGAACTCGCCGCAAACGGTGTTAGAGAATTAATTGTTGTTGCACAAGACACAACCGCTTACGGTAGTGATATTTACGGTAAACCAATGCTTGCGAAGCTTTTAAGGGAACTTTGTAAAATTGAAGAAATTCATTGGATTCGCACCTTGTATACCTACCCTGATAAAATTGACGACGAATTTTTAGAGGTTTTGGCAACCGAAGATAAGCTTTTAAAATATTTAGATATTCCCATTCAACATGTAAACAGTGAAATCTTAAAAAAGATGAACAGAAAGGGAAGCCGCAACGATTTAGAAGACCTTATTGCAAAAATAAGGGCAAAAATCCCTGAAATTACACTTCGTACCACACTTATAACAGGTTTTCCCGGGGAAAGCGAAGAACAGTTCACTGAACTTTGCGAATTTGTAAAATCAACCCGTTTTGACCGACTTGGTTGTTTTGCATATTCCCCCGAAGAAGATACCATTGCGGCCGAAATGCCCAACCAAGTGGACGAACAAACAAAGGTGTCCCGCGCGGAAAACATAATGGAAATGCAAATGGACATTATGCGGGAAAAGAATGAGGAAAAAATTGGCACAGTTACCGAAGTTTTAATTGAGGGCTGGGACGATTATATAAAATGTTATTTTGGCAGAACCGTTAGTGATGCGCCCGAGGTTGACGGTAAAATTTTCTTTATGTCGACCAAACCACTTATTATTGGCGATTTTGTAAAAGTACAAATTAACGACTGTTTAGATTATGATTTGTTAGGAGAGTTAAAAATATGAATACACCCAATAAATTGACCTTGGCCCGTATGATAGCAACCCCCATTTTTATGGCGGTAATGCTTATTAATTTTCCGTTTCATTACCTAATTTCACTTGTTTTATTTATTGCGGCATCCTTGACCGATATGATAGACGGTAAAATGGCAAGAAAATATAACATGGTTACTGATTTTGGCAAGTTTATGGACCCCTTGGCAGATAAAATGTTAACAACTTCTGCTTATCTTGGTTTTATGTTCATTTTCGGCAAAACCGATTTGAGTTGGCATATGGTGGTTATTACTTTCATTGTGCTTTTCCGTGAATTTGCAGTTTCTTCCATTCGTTTGGTTGCTGTAACCGCAGGCGGCAAGGTTGTTGCAGCAAATATGTGGGGCAAATGTAAAACCGTTAGCCAAATGGCAGGTATAATTCTTGCCTTGGCGGTTTATGCATTTAATGAAATTATGCCCCTTTCACAAAATCTTTTTGAAATTTTTAACATTGTTATAGTTGCGTTGTTTTGGCTTTCAGCAGTTCTTTGCGTAATTTCAGGCGTAATTTACATCTGGGGTGGCAGAGAATATATTAAAAACGCAAAATAAACAGTAGGTGAACTAATTGTTTAAAAGAATTATTGAAGACGTAAATGCAGTGCGTGACCGCGACCCTGCTGCCCGTAGTTTTTGGGAAGTTTTCTTTCTTTACCCGGGCGTTAAGGCAATTCGTATGCATCGCGTTGCACACTTTTACTATAAACACAATTTAAAGTTTTTGGCCCGCTTTGTTTCGCAAAGGGCGGTTCGAAAAACGGGAATTGAAATCCACCCCGGTGCCACCATTGGCAGACGCTTGGTTATTGACCACGGTGTTGGTATTGTAATTGGCGAAACCACCGAAATTGGCGACGATGTGCTTATTTATCAAGGCGTAACCCTTGGCGGTACAGGTAAAGACGTGGGCAAACGTCACCCAACCATTGGTAACAACGTTATGATAAGTGCGGGTGCCAAGGTTTTGGGGCCTTTTAAAATTGGGGACAATTCACGCGTTGCCGCGGGTGCGGTGGTTTTAAGTGAAGTTCCGCCAAATTCAACCGTTGTGGGTGTACCCGCGCGTGTAGTAAGGCAGGACGGTAAACGCGTTGCACTTGACCAAATTCACATTCCCGACCCCGTTAAGCAAAAAATGGATGCTTTGGAAGAACGCATTCAGTTGCTTGAAGCAGCTTTGAAGGAGAAATTATAATGAAAATTTTTAACACATTAACCCGTCAAAAAGACGATTTTGTACCCATTACCGAAGGCGAAGTTAAAATTTATGCTTGCGGTCCCACGGTTTATAATTATATTCATATCGGCAATGCAAGACCGCTTTGTGTTTTTGATGTTTTGCGTCGTTATTTTGAATGGCGCGGTTACAAGGTGAATTTTGTTCAAAATTTTACCGATATTGACGATAAGCTTATTAATAAAGCAAATGCTGAAGGCATAACCGTGCCCGAGGTGGCTGAACGCTTTATTGGTGAATTTTGGACTGACGCTAAGGGTCTTAACGTGCGCGAAGCAACCGTTCATCCCCGTGCTACTGATAATATTGCCGAAATTCAGGGTATAATTTCTGCTCTTATTGAAAAGGGTTATGCTTATGAAGCGGCGGGCGACGTTTATTATCGCGCCAAAAAGTTTAACGAATACGGTAAGCTTTCACATCAACCTTTGGAAGATTTAGAAGCCGGCGCACGTATAGAAACGGGCGATATCAAAGAAGACCCAATGGACTTCTGCCTTTGGAAAGGCGCAAAACCCGGCGAACCTTATTGGGAATCTCCTTGGGGTAAGGGAAGACCCGGTTGGCATATTGAATGTTCGGCAATGGCGGGCAGATATCTTGGCAAAACCATTGACATTCACTGCGGCGGTTTGGACCTTATTTTCCCCCACCACGAAAATGAAATTGCTCAAAGCGAAGCCGCAAACGGTTGCGATTTCGCACATTATTGGATGCATAACGGTTTCATTAACGTTGATAACCATAAGATGTCAAAATCTTTAAATAACTTCTTTACTGTTCGTGACGTTGCTGATAAATACGGTTATGAAGCAATTCGTTACTTCTTGGTTTCCTCACAGTACAGAAGCCCCATTAACTATTCGGTTGATATTATTGAACAGGCAAAGAATTCGCTTGAACGTCTTTATACTTGCCGCGATAATATTGATTTTGCACTTAAGTCGGCTGTAGACGGCGGCGAAGTTCCTGCATTTATAGAAACTGCAAAGAATGACTTTATTACCGCTATGGAAGACGACCTTAACACAGCCGATGCTTTGGCGGCAATTTTCACACTTGTGCGTGAAATTAATACCGCAATTGCAAACGGTTTAGGTAAAGACGGTCTTTTAGCTTGCGCTGATATGTTTGACCAATTAACAGGTGTTCTGGGTCTTGTTTATAACCGCAAAGAAGAGGTTTTAGATAGCGATATTCAGGCACTTATTGATAAGAGAAGCGAAGCTAGAAAGAACCGCGACTTTAAGACTGCTGATGAAATTCGTGACCAACTTAAAGCAATGGGTATTGTTCTGGAAGATACCCCCCAAGGTGTAAAATGGAGCAGAGCTTGATGAAGTTCGAACCACTTGGTAACGGTTTTGGTCTTTGGGTGTCGAACAACCATATTTTTGGCACAGATGCCATTTTACTTTCAAATTTTGCAAATGCAAAAAAGAATGATAAAATGGTAGATTTGGGCACAGGTTGCGGTATAATTCCGCTTTTAATGCTGCGCGACGGTAATTTACAAACCGCAGTTGGTATTGATATAAGCGACGAAGCCACCGACTTGGCACAAAAAACAAAAGAACAGTTAAATCTTGAAAAATTTGAAGTTATTAATTCTGATTTAAAAGATTTAAAGGGTAAAATACCTTTTGGGTGTCACACCCTTGTTACCTGCAACCCACCATATAAAGCACAGGGTGCGGGGCTTCAAAACCCAAATGAGCGCCACAAGGTTGCCCGTCACGAAGTGGAATGCTCGCTTGAGGACATTATTAAAGTGTCGGCAAAGCTTTTGCAAACTTCGGGTCGGCTTTGTATGTGTCACCGCCCCGAACGTCTTTGTGAGCTTTTAAAGCTTATGAGCGATAATAAAATCGAGCCGAAACGCCTTCGCCTTGTTTGTCAAAGAAAAGGGGAGGAGCCCTGGCTTGTGCTTGTTGAGGGAAGACGCTGTGCCAAATCGGGTATGCGCATTGACCCCGTGTTATATATTGAAGAAGACGGAAAATTTTCAGACGAAATGGTTGAAATTTACGGAAAGTATAAGGAGGAATATTTGCCTTGAGTGGAAAACTTTATATTGTCGGCACACCGATAGGCAATTTGTCCGACTTTTCGCCACGCGCAATTGAAACCTTAAAAAAGGTTGATTTTTTAGCAGTTGAAGATACGCGTGTTACCGTAAAACTTTTAAATCATTTTGATATAAAAAAAGAAATGCTTGCTTATTACGAGCATAATAAAAACAGCAAGGGCAATGTTATAATTGACCGCCTTTTAAAAGGCGAAACCTGTGCATTGGTGTCGGACGCGGGTATGCCCGCAATTTCCGATCCGGGCGAAGATTTGGTTCGTGCCGCTTATGAAAACGGTATCGAGGTGGAATCTGTGCCGGGACCAAGCGCACTTATAACTGCACTTGCAATTTCGGGTATGCCAAGCGGACGTTTTTGTTTCGAGGGCTTTTTAACCATGAACAAAATCGGTAGGCGGGAGCATCTTGAAAGTCTTAAAAACGAAACCAGAACAATGATTTTTTACGAAGCGCCGCACAAGTTATTAAACACTTTTGGCGATATGCTTAAATATTTTGGCGACCGTAAAATTGCCATTGTTCGCGAACTTACAAAACTTCACGAAAGTGTTGTTCACACTACAATAAGCGAAGCAATTAATTATTACAATGAAAATACTCCTCGCGGAGAATTTGTACTTATTGTTGCAGGCGCTGACAAACAAAGAGAAGAATATACTCTTGAAGATGCAGTAAAAATTGCACAAAAACTAATTACCGACGGAATGTCTACCTCATCTGCCGCTAAGGAAGCGGCCACCCTAACAGGTCAGAAAAAGGGAGATATTTACAAATGTGTTTTAAACAAATGAAAGGAATGCAATTATGGAAGAACGTCAAGATTATGAAAAATCAGTTCCTGATATGAATTTAGAAAACGATAAGTTTGTCGATATTTCCTCTACAAACGTGAATTTAAAAACCAAAAAATATAAAAAGAAAAAACGCGGCATTGCGGGATTTTTTCAGCGTTTGGGCGAAAAATGGCAAAATATGCGTAAATGGAAAAAAGCAACCGTTATAACACTTACCGTTTTGTTTTTAATTGTTGCGGTAGCTTTTGGTTTTGTGGCTGATTTGCTTAAAGACTATAATTATGATGCTGAAATTTCACACAAAAAGCCGGAAGAACTCGGCTTTGAAAACGTTATTGACCAAAGGGTTGTAAACGTTGCCCTTTTTGGCATTGACTCGCGAGGCAAGGGCTTTAAGGGAAATTCCGACTCGATGATGATTTTAAGCATTGACACCGAAGCAAAAACGGTTAAAATTGTATCGGTTGTGCGTGACACTTTGGTACCGATAGAGGTAAATGGTAAGGTTAGATATAGAAAGCTTAATTCTGCCTATGCAACGGGTGGTCCTGCTCTTGCAATTAAAACCTTTAACCAATGCTTTGGACTTGATATTTCGGAATATGCTACCGTAAACTTTAACGGTATGGCGGAAATTATCGACGCTGTCGGCGGTATTGAAGCCGAACTTCTTCCGGGCGAAGTTGTACCTGCTGCGGCTTCTAAAAATGCGCTTAACGAAGGTATTTACGAATTTTGTACCTTGCGCGGCATCGACCCTGAACCTTATTATATTCTTAAGCCGGGCAAGTATCATCTTAACGGTATTCAAGCAGTGGCTTATTCAAGAATTCGTAAGACTAAAAACGTTTGGGGCACCAATAACGACTATGGTCGAACCGACCGTCAACGTCATGTTATGGAACAGCTTTTCAACAAGGCACTTACCTTGCCAAAAAGTGAATATCTTGGTCTTGTAAAGGCAATGCTGCCTTATACCGAAACCTCGCTTTCCCTTACAGAAATTATGGGTCTTGCGTGGGACGTTATGCTTAAATCTCCCACCTTTGCACAGTCGCGTGTTCCGTTGACTGAATATCAAATGCCCGGTAAGAGCATTAAAGGCGTTGGCGACTGCGTTTATTATGACCTCGATTATGCAAAAGACCTTTTACACGCATTTTTCTACGATAATATTACCCCCGAAGATTATATTAAACAAAACGGTGTAAGAAAGAACGACTGGTATGCTAATGTGACGGGAAACGCCGGCATTACAACACCTACCACACCACCCGAGGATGACGGAACGTCGTCAACACCGTCAACTGATGATGGCACTTCAAGTGACGGAAACAGCAGTGGAGATGTTACTTTACCGCCCGATAATAACACTTCCTCAAATCCCGACGATACAACTACCGAAAATTAAGGCGGTAATTCTATTATGAAAAGCAACTGTGAAAATTGTTCAAATTATATTTACGATGACGAGGACGATTGCTATTATTGTAACGTAAATATGGACGAAGATGAAATGCAACGTTTTTTAACTTCGCCAAGGTTTGAATGTCCGTATTTCAATTTTTATGATGAATATTCAATTGTTCGCAAACAAAATTAGAGGTATAAAATGCTTTATTTTTATTTAATTACAGCAGGCGCGTTGCTTCCGATACTGAATAACTTTTTACCCATTTTTGAAAAAAGTTATTCTTGGTGGTTGGTACCGCTTCTCTATCTTGTGTTCTTTTTGGGGTTGGTATTGCTTCAAATTGGGCTTATGTTTTTGGCTTTTGCTTTTGCAAATCCAAATTCGCCGCCCGAAAAAGGTGCAAAATTTTACCGCTTTATTGTAAAGTACACCCTGCCCCTTATAATTTGGATTGCAAAGGTTAAAATTAACCTTACGGGCATTGACCCTGATGATGTTCCAAAAGATAGAAAAATGCTTTTTGTGTGTAATCATCAGCACGATTTTGACCCCGCGGTATTGTACTCGGTCTTTCCCGATAATGAAATTGGGTTTATTGGCAAAAAGGATATTATAACAAAACTTCCTTTTATTGCTAAAATAATGCGTTTGCTTTACGGTTTGTTTATCGACCGAGAAAGTGACCGTGTCGCCGCTAAAACCATTATTGAAGCAATTCATATTTTAAAAGAAGATAAAGCGTCAATTGGTCTTTTTCCCGAGGGCTACACCAGTAAGCAGTGTGAATTGTTACCATTTAGAAACGGTTCTTTTAAAATTGCTTTAAAAGCCAAAGTTCCTATTGTGGTTTGTGTTATAAATAACACCCGTCAAATTCCTAAAAATATGGTTTTTAAAACCACCAAGGTTGATTTTGAAATAGTTGATATTATTTACCCTGAACAATTTGAGGGAATGAACACAACCGAACTTGGCGATATGGTACACAAAAAAATGGAAACTGCTTATAACAACATAAGAAATAAATAAAAAAATGCCTTGAAGCAAAGCTTCAAGGCATTTTTTTTATATATTACCCTTTAACGATAACGTTATCAAGATAGAATCCGCCGCCATTACAGGGTTTGTGTAATTCAATTTTAATCTTACCTACAGGGTCTGCGGGAGCATCAGCACGGGCAACAAGCTCGTTACCGATATAAAGTTGAACCTTGCCCGCTTCAAAGTTTAAGGTAAAGGTTTCTTCATAGTCGCCGCGTTGGTGTGCATTGTGACGTCCCAAAAGTTTGTCTTTGTAATAAAGTGAGGTTGTGCCCCAGTTGTCGCTGGTTTCAATGATGTAATCGCCCCAATAAACCTTAAACCAACGTGTTTTAGATGGCTTTTGGGTTGTAAGCATTGTCATACGGTTGGTAAACTGTAATGTACCAGAATCCTTGGTTGCTTTAAACTCCCTCTTGGTTTCAAGGTTAAGGTCAATTGCTTGGAAACGAATAAATACATAACCGGATGTGATTTGTTCAAGGTCGCCCGACCATTCGCCCATTGAAGAAAAGTCATCATTAAGCAGTTCTTTTTCACCCATGTTAATTGCAAATTCTTCGTCGGTAACGGTTACTTCGCATTTTGCGGTAATTTCAGTACCGGGAATACGTGCGGTAAGGGTTGCCTTGCCCGATTTTACAGCAGTAACGGTACCGTGGTGGTTTATTGTTACAACAAACGGGTCAGAGCTGGTCCAAATAATGTTTGAAACCTCGGTCTTGGCGGGGGTAACTTCATAAGTAAGGGTCTTTTGTTGATTAATTTTAAGGGTAAGTTCGTTCTTGTTAATGGTAACGCCTGTCGGGTCAATAACCTTATCAGCGCCCTCAAGAGCGGGTTGCTTGTTAATTTCTAAAACGTCGTCAATAACGCTCATTGCGTAAGCAGTTGCGATTTTTTGGTTACCAATGTGGTTGGGGTGGCGGTTGCCGGGTCCCAAAAGAATAAAGTTTTCATCGGGTTTGAAATCATAAAAATCGGGTGCGTGTAAGTAATGAATGTTTTTACCGGCTTTGGCATATTTTTCGGCGGTAAGCTTTACTTTTTCAGAAAGCTGTGCGGTATAATTATTATCAAGTTCGCCTTCATGTACCGAAACCAAGTAAACAATAGCATTGGGGTTGTCGGCAAAAACGTCTGCCATAAGTTTGTCATAGCGTTGAGCGTAAAGTTCAACATCACTCTGTCCGTAACCGTCATTAAGACCTATGTGAATAATGGCAATATCATAGTCAATTTTGTCTTTAATGTTATTGTTGTAAGCGGTTTGAAGTTTTTCAACGGTCCAACCGCCGCCACCACAATGTCTAACGTAATGTTGGTCTAAACCGTAAGTAACGTATTTGTTTTGACCAACAAGTTCAAAATAACCGCCTAAGTCTGTAAGTGCGGAATAGAAGAATTCGCCCAAAGTACTTGCGGCACCACCCTGTGTCCAAGAGTCGCCCATAAGTAATATCTTTGCGCGACGCATTTTTGCCTTTTGTTCTGCAGTGGGTGCTTTTGCAGTATAGGGTTGAGTAAAATTGAGAAGTTTAGTGTCAATTTTTTCAAGTCCGTCCTTTGAAAGTTCGGCATATACTTCGTCATAACTTCTTTCTTTCATGTTTTTACCTCCTTTGCCACAAGCAGTAAAGCAACAAGCCAATGCAAGTGTCAAAGCCAAGATTTTAATAAGATTTTTCATATATAAAACCTCCTTCAATTTGATTATATCACATATTGATAAATTGGGCAATATAAATTTATTGCACTAAAAAATCCCGATTTAATCGGGATTTTTAATAGTTAGTATTGCAAAACCAAAGGGTTCAAGCTCCAAAACACCGTCTTTTGATTTGCTGCCAAAGATAACTTGTGCGTTATCAAATTCCTTTGGTACCAAAATTTCAGTTTTTTCGTGCCAACGGGTTGCGGCAACTAAAACGGTTTCGTATTGAGATTTTCTCATATAAGCAATTTCGCCAAAGTTTGCATAATGGGGAACAAATTCGCCAGACTTAAAGGCGTTTGAAGTGCGTCTAAACTGACCAAGCTTTTGATAAAACTTAACAAGGTCGTTGTCTTCCTTACCCCAGGGGTAAGGTGCACGGCAGAATGGGTCGCCATAACCCTCCATACCGGCTTCGTCGCCATAATAAAGTGATGGTACACCCGGAAGTGTATATTGCAAAACCGCAGCAACCTTTAAAAGATTAATTGCTTTTTGACGTTGTTGGGGTGTTAGGGACTGTTCTGACTGCCATTGTCTGTCGCCCACAAAATAAACGTCGTCATTACCAAGAACGGTTAAAATTCGTTGGGTGTCGTGTGTGCCGATGTGGTTCATAAGCAGTTTTACCGCTTGTGGTGGGTAATTTTCCAAAATTTCAAGCACGGTGTCAATAAGGTCGCGGGAATTTCCACCCTTTAAATAACTTATAATTGCATTAGCAAAGGGGTAATTCATAACTGAATCAAGCTGTTTGCCGCGCAAAAATCTTCTTCGGGCATTATAACTGATTTTGTTTGTTGCATCTTCCCAAACTTCGCCAAGTAAGAAGTTTTCGTTCGAATCTGACTTAACCGCAACACGTACTTTATCTAAAAATTGGTCGGGCAATTCGTCGGCAACGTCTAATCGGAAGCCCTTAACACCAAGCCCAAGCCAATGGGGTATAACACCTTTTTCGCCTGTAATGTATTCGGAAAAATGGGGGTCGTTTTCTTGTGTTTCGGGTAAGGTTGAAATGCCCCACCAAGATTCGTAATCATCGTGTGTTTCGCCAAAGTCGTACCAACTGCGGTAGGGCGATTCGTCGCTATTGTAAGCACCCAAACAGTCATAACGGTTATATTTATTAAAGTAAATACTGTCGTCGCCCGTATGGGAAAATACACCGTCCAAAATGATGTAAATGCCTTGCTTTTCTGCGGCTTTTATAAGGGCTTTAAGGTCCTTTTCATCGCCTAAAAGAGGGTCAATTTTCATATAATTTGCGGTGTTGTAACGGTGGTTGGAATGTGCTTCAAAAATGGGGTTTAAATAAATGCAGTTAACGCCCAATTTTTTAAGGTATGGCAGTTTTTGCTGAATACCCTTAAGGTCGCCACCATAATAATCGTTACCGAGATATTTAACCCCGTTGCTTTCGTCTTTGGGGGTAAACTCGGGTGTCTTGTTCCAATTTTCTACAATAAAGCGGTCAGTGGGTACGTTTTTCTTTTCTTTGCCAGATTTATAAAAACGGTCGGGGAAAATTTGATAAATAATACCACCGTCAAGCCAAGCGGGTGTGGAATAGTTTTTATTATATACGGTTAACTGCCACCAAGCACCCGTCGCTGAAATTTCGCCTAAAGAGTGGTCGAATTTAGTAATCCAATATTCCGTTTCAGCGGTATTGTACTTAAATGCGTACCAATAAATACCTTCCGAAAGTGAAAATTCACATTCCCAATAAAAGCAGTCGTTTTGCTTTTCGCCCTTTTTCATTGAAATTTTGTCAAGGTTGCCGGTTTGGTCGTTTCTTATAAGTAAATAAGCACGACTAACCTTTGCATTTTCGGGCAAAAGCAACCTAAGCCGAAGGGTTTCCCCTTCGGCTAAAGCACTAAGTTTACTTTTATGTGACTGATTTCGTGAATCAAAAGGATGAAAGTTCATAATTACTCAACCGGTTTAATGTGCCAAATATCACGAGCATAGTCTTCAATGGAACGGTCAGAAGCAAAAATGCCCGACTTGGCAATATTTGTAAGTGACATTTTGTTCCACACGTCACGGTCGTTATAAAGCGCGGTTGCTTTCTTTTGTGCTGATTGATAATCAGCAAAGTCGGCAAGTGCCATATAAGTATCGTTATATTTAAGTGTGTGGTAAATGCTGTCAAAGCTCATACCGCCAAAGCCCTTGCCAATAAAGTCAAGTGCGTTACGCAATACGGCATTGTTGTTATAATGCTCACAGGGGGAATAACCCTGTTTTTGTAAACGAAGAACTTCGGGTGTCTGCATACCAAAGATAATAATGTTATCATCGCCAACAGCACTGTGAATTTCAACGTTTGCACCGTCTTCGGTACCTAAGGTAATAGCACCGTTCATCATAAGTTTCATATTACCTGTGCCTGAAGCTTCGGTAGATGCAAGTGAAATTTGTTCGCTTATATCTGCTGACGGAATCATAAGCTCAGCCATAGTAACACGGTAATCTTCAAGGAAAACAACCTTAAGTTTGTCTTTAACGTGGGGGTCGTTTTCAAGAAGCTGTGATAATTCGTAAATCATTTGAATTACCTGTTTAGCAAACAAATAACCGGGGGCTGCCTTTGCACCGAAAATGTAGGTTTTGGGTGTGAAAGGTGCGTTGGGGTTGTTTTTAATAAACTGGTATTCGCTAATAATGTTTAAAACGTTAAGGTGTTGACGCTTATATTCGTGTAAACGTTTAACCTGCATATCAAAAATAGAATCGGGGTTTAAGATAACACCGGTTGTATTTTTAATGTGTTTTGCAAAACGTTCTTTATTGTGACGTTTAATTTTTTTAAGTGTATCAAGAACTGCCTTGTCGTCCTTATATTCCATAAGTTTTTCAAGGTTGCGTGCGTCTTTAATAAAATCGTCGCCAATGGTTTCGCCTAAGAACTTTGTAAGTTCGGGGTTAGCGCAGCAAAGCCAACGTCTGTGAGCAATACCGTTTGTAACGTTTGTAAATTTATCGGGGGTTAAGCGAACATAATCCTTGAAAAGCTCGTCAACCAAAATTTTACTGTGAAGCTTGGAAACACCGTTAACGGTGTGGCAGGTAGCACAGCAAAGGTTTGCCATTCTAACAACACCGTTTGAAATAATGCTTGTGCGTTCGGCCAAATCCCAGTCGCCTGTTTTAGCAATAACTTCTTCTCTGAAACGACGGTCAATTTCCTTAATAATTTGGTAAATGCGGGGCACACGTTCTTTAATAAGACTTTCGGGCCAACATTCAAGAGCTTCCTGCATAATGGTGTGGTTGGTGTAAGCAACGGTGCGGGTAACAATGCTCCACGCGTCGTCCCAAGTGTAACCACATTCGTCTAAGAGAAAACGCATAAGTTCAGGAATGGACAAGGTCGGGTGGGTATCGTTAATATGAATAGCCACCTTATCGGGCAAATTGTCAAGAGTGTTATAAACGCGTAAGTGTCGGTTTAAAATGTCTTGCACAGAAGCCGATACCAAGAAATATTGTTGACGAAGACGTAAAGATTTACCTTCGTAATGGTTATCAGCAGGGTAAAGCACTTTAGAAATGTTTTCCGCCATGGCGCGTTGTTCAATTGCGCGTACATAGTCGCCCTGGTTAAATGCCGACATATTAAATTCGCGACATTCAGCGCTCCAAAGACGTAAAGCATTTACGGTTTTACCGTCCTTGCCTGCAACCATAAGATCGTAAGGAATTGCTCGAACGGTTTTATAATCTTTGTGTTCAATGTGGTGAATACCATTGTCCCACCATTCGTTTACATAACCGTCAAAATTAACGTCAACTGCCGAACCGGGACGTGCTTCAAGCCATACACCGCCGCCGGGAAGCCAAAAGTCAGGCATTTCGGTCTGCCAACCGTCAACCAGTTTTTGACGGAAAATACCAAGCTCGTAATTAATGCAATAACCCATTGCAGAATAACCGCCGCTTGCAAGGGCATCCAAGAAACAAGCAGCAAGACGACCAAGACCACCGTTCCCAAGACCTGCATCGGGTTCAAGCTCGTAAAGTTTTTCAAGCTTAACACCGAATTTTTTAAGTGCCTTTTCCATTGTTGAAGTAAGGTCAAGGTTATAAAGGTTATTTTTAAAGGAACGACCCATTAAAAATTCCATACTTAAATAGTAAACGGTTTTTGCCTCTTGTTCGGCGGTAGCTTTTTTAAATTCGCTTCTGCGTTCTTTCATAATGTCAAGAAGTGTTAAAACACTTGCTTTGTAAAAGAGCTCGTCAGATGCCTGTTCTGGTGTTACACCAAAATTGTGCGAAAGCTTTTTTTCTATAAGTGTGGCAAGCTTTGTTGAAGAAAGCTTTGTCATCGTTAAATCATCTCCATTAATATTTTATATTGATTATAATACAATATTCGAAAAATTTTTTCTATTGTCTGTTAGCAGTATATTTTGCGAGTTTTTTGTATATTTTGCACAAAAAATGAAAAACTTATTTAATTTGACACAATTATTTCGGCAAAAAACACAAAAAACAAGGTTGAATTAGATATAAGTAAGGGCCCCTTGCGGAGCCCTTGCAAAATTAATCTTCAACGTCAGGAATTTCACTGGTGTCGTCACATTCAAGGTATTCGCCTTTGATGCGGTTTTTATTCTTAATTTTATCAACAATTACAAGTGCGCCAACCAAAGCGCCAAATAAAGCTAAAATAGCAACAATTACTTTCCATACGTTTTTCATAAAAGTATGCCACCTTTCCAAAAAATCAATTTACAAAGTTATTATATCAAAATATATTACGCTTGTCAATTACATAAACGGACCAAAAATGTGCAAAATGGCTTGTTTTATTCGTATAAATATCGAACGCTTTTTCCATTTTTCAAGGGTGATTTCTTTTGAAACCGCTAAGACTTCGCGGAAGTGGTGTTTAATATCAAGCGCGGTTTTCTTATCGCTTAACCACACACCACATTCAAAATGGAAAACAAAACTGCGGTAATCCATATTAACCGAACCCACCGTTGCAATGCTGTCGTCCGAAAGATAGACTTTTGAATGAATAAAGCCGGGTGTGTATTCGTAAATTTTAACACCGCTTTCCAAAAGGTCAAGATAATGATATTGTGTTACGTTGTGAACGTACCATTTATCAGGTACGTGGGGGGTTACAACACAAACCTCAATGCCTGATTTTGCCGCCATACATAACGCGTGTGTCATCATATCGTCGATTATTAAGTAAGGCGTCATAATATAGACGTATTTTTGGGCGGAATTAAGTATTTGCATATAAATGCCTTCGGCGGGATTTTTACCATTTAGGGGACCGTCGCTGTAGGGCACTACAAAAGCATCATCATAAGAAAAGCTGCTTCCCAAATGTGCGTTCATATCAATGCGCTTGTTTGTAACAAATTCCCACATAATGCAGAACATACACAAAAAGCTTTTAACTGCTTTTCCGTAAAGGATTATACCGCTGTCCATCCAATGTCCGAAACGACGTTCGCGGTTGATGTATTCGTCCCCAACGTTTATACCGCCCGTAAAGGCAATTTCACCGTCAATTACCACAATTTTACGGTGACTGCGGTTATTCATAAAAATGTTAAAAATTGGGTGAATGGGGTTAAAAACTTCAATTTCAATTTTTTCGCGTCGAAGTTTTGTTAAAAAGTTTTGACCTTGACGTTTTATAGAACCGAAGTCGTCGCAAATTATTTTAATTTCAACGCCTTCTTCGGCTTTTCTTTTTAGAATTTTATGAATTTCATCCCACATATACCCTTCTGCAAGAATAAAAAATTCAATAAAAATGTATTTTTGCGCGTTTTCAAGTTCGGCAAGTAGACGTTCCAAAAACCTTTCGCCCGACGGTAAATATTCACTTGAAGTGCCGTCATAAAGGGGGTAACCCGATTCGTTTGATAAATATTCCGCCTGTCGCGAGTGCATAATGTCATGATAACGAAGACGTTCGGTTACATCCTTATTATTTTCAAGAAATGGCAAATAATGCGATTCGCAAACCCTCATTCTTTTGCGAATGTGAGGCATTAAGCTGTTGCCACCCCATAAAAGATAAACCGAAATGCCGAAAATGGGGAATAGAAGAATAAAAACAATCCAACTCATTTTATGGTCGGGGTTGCCGCGACGGTTAATAAGAAAAATAACCGTAACCATACCGATAACCGATGATAACACAAGCATTCCCGCCGAATGAATTGTGAAATTATATAATACCGCAAACAAAAAAGCAAACTGAATAAGCAAAAGCAAAGCTGATGCCAGTATTCGTGTTGGTATTCTCAAACCGCGTTTGTGCTGTCGAGCCAAAATATCACTTCCTTAGAACATATTTTACCATATTTTTTTGTGTTTTGCAATTAGCAGTAGAAAAAAACATTTAACTGTGATATAATTGTAATAATTATATTTTTTGAAACGGAGATTTTTAAAAAGTGTCTGGAAAAATTATTACGCTTGGTCAGGGAATAGAAGGGCTTTTTGTTCAAAACAGTCGTTTTAACACAACAAGCATTTCTTACAATTTTTATTTACCAATGCAGCAAGAAACCGTGGCGCAAAATGCGTTATTACCCTTTATTCTTACAGCATCAGGTAAAGATTACCCCGACTTTTCTGCCCTTAATTTGAAACTTAGCAAGCTTTACGGTGCACGACTTGATGCCAGTGCTGAAAAATACGGCGACTGTCAACTTTTGTCAATGCGTATATCGGTTATAAACGACCGTTTTACCTTTGACAGTGATTCATTGGTTAAAGCTGCAAGTGATATGCTTTTAGGGCTTATATTTGAACCTAACGTTCAAGACGGGTCTTTCATGGCGGAGGATGTTGAACGCGAAAAGCGTAAAGCGGTTGAACATATTAAAGGCGAAATTGCTGAAAAGCGTATTTATGCTAAAAACCGTCTTATAAGTGAAATGTATAAGGGCGATGCTTATGGTATTGCAAAATGCGGTACTATTGAGCAGGTTAACGCCATTACGGGCGAATCACTTTATAAGGCATGGCAAAATATGTTGTCTACTGCTTTTGTAAGGGTGCAGGTTATCGGCGAAAGCTTACCCGTAAAATTCTTTGAAGCGGTAGCGGAAAAATTTGAAAATCTTTCACGCTTTAATATTACCGACTGTCGTCTTTGCAAACCCACCGTACCTGCCAAAAAGGTTAAAACCGTTTTTGAAAAAATGGACGTTAAGCAAGGCAAGCTTGTTATGGGCTTTTCAAGTGAACTTTATGGCGATGATGACGTGTCACTTCCGTTAATGGTTATGTGTGACATTTTTGGTGGCGCGCCATATTCTCGTCTTTTCACAAACGTGCGTGAAAAATTAAGTCTTTGCTATTATTGTGCCGCGTCAAGCGTGCGTTACAAAGGTCTTATAACGGTTGATTCGGGCGTGGAATGGCAAAATGCCGACAAGGCAATGAACGAAATTTTAAATCAACTTGAAATTATGCAAAAGGGCGAATTTTCAGATTTTGAATTTGAATCTTCAATAAAAAGCATTTGTGATACCTTAAAGGGTTATTACGATAGTCAAAACGGTATTGATTTGTGGTATGCGCTTAAAATAAACAACCGTGAGCTTTATTCTCCCGAAGATATTATGGAAAAAATTAAAGCCATTACCCGCGAAGACGTTGTTTATGCCGCAAAGGGTGTAAAACTTCACACCGTTTACAAGCTTTTACCGAAGGAGGGACCGATATGCTAAAGCAAGTTTTTGAAAACGAAATCGGCGAAAGCTACGTAAAATGCGAACATGAATCTGGTCTTAAAATTTATATTCTTGAAAAACCGCTTTATAATTCAGCTTATGCGGCTTTCGGTACAAAATATGGTTCAATTGATAACTGTTTCTCGGTTAATGGCGAAGAAACGCAAGTGCCCGAAGGTATTGCTCATTTTTTAGAGCATAAGCTTTTTGAAAGTGAAGACGGCGACGCCTTTACCCGTTATGCTGAAACAGGTGCTTATGCAAATGCATTTACGTCATTTGATAAAACCTGTTACGTTTTTAATTGTTCTACCCGTTTTTACGACAATTTAGAAATTCTTTTAGACTTTGTACAAAGTCCGTACTTTACAGCGGCTACTGTACAGAAGGAACAGGGAATAATTGGTCAAGAAATTAGAATGTATGACGACAGCCCAGGTTGGCGTGTACTTTTTAATATGCTTTTAAGCATGTATAAAAACCACCCTGTAAGAATTGATATTGCAGGCACAACCGAAAGCATTGCAAAAATTGACGACAAGCTTTTATACAAGTGCTACGACACCTTTTATAATCCGCAAAATATGTTTTTGTGTATTGCAGGTAACGTAGATACCGAAAAGATTTTGAAAATTGTAGAAAAATCTATAAAACCGAAAGAAAGGGTAGAGCTTTGTCGCATTATGCCGCAAGAACCCGACGAGGTAATACGCCCCGTTGTTTCGCAAGCACTTGAGGTTGCCACCCCAATTTTTGCTTTTGGTTATAAAGAAAATGCCGATAATATACCTACGGTTAAGGAGCGTATTTGTACCGCAGTATTGCTTGAAATGATAGCGGGCGACGCTTCGCCTCTTTATAAAAGATTGACGGTTGACGGGCTTATAAACGACGAATTCAGTTTTGAATATTTCAACGGTCCGGGTTATTCTTCGGTTATATTCGAGGGCGAATCCAATAATCCGCAAAAGGTTGCGGCTGAAATTAAAGCCGAAGTTAACCGTCTTAAAGAAGAGGGGCTTAACAAAAAGCTTTTCAACGCGGTAAGAAGCGGTCTTTACGGTAGTGCAGTGCGCGGCTACAACAGTATTGAAACTATTGCAATGGGTCTTGTTGACTGCGCTATGAACGATACCGACCTTTTTGACGAACTGAAATATTTAAAATCAATTACGGTTGATGACGTTTATAAACGTCTTGCACGTTTGAATGACGATAAAACAGTTTTGTCGGTAATTGTTCCTAAAGGAGAAAAATAAATGAGTTATGATGTTACAATTTTTGGTATAGATATTACCTTAAAGCCCGTGGCTTTCACGCTTCCTATCGGTCAGGGCTGGGACGTTTATTGGTACGGTATTATAATTGCCATTGGTTTTTTGTTGGCGCTTATTTATGCATATACAAATTACAAGCGCTTTAATTTAGACCTTGATCGCATGCTTGACGTTGTGTTGGTTACGGTGCCGGTTGCAATTTTGTGCGCCAGGGCATATTACGTCATTTTTGACGGTGTAAAGCTTGAAAGCTTTGCCGACTTTTTCGGTTTTGGCGAATCTTCCGGCTTTCAGGGTCTTGGCATATATGGTGGCGTTATAGGTGCGTTTGTTACCGGATTTATAATGTGTAAAATCCGAAAGGTTAAATTTGGCGATATGTTCGACCTTGCTTCGTTGGGCTTTTTAATTGGTCAGGGCATTGGTCGTTGGGGCAATTTTATTAATCAGGAAGCGTTTGGCTCCCTTACCAAAGGCCCCGGTATGATGAGCAACGAAGTGCTTAATTACATTTGCGCATACCCCCAAAATTTTGGGCTAGAGGGTAAATCTGCTTTTGAAATTGCCGAACATATCACGTCTAATAATTTGTCGGTACACCCCTGTTTTTTCTATGAATCGCTTTGGTGCATTGCAGGTTTTGTTTTAATTCATTTCTTAAGTCGAAAACGAAAATTCAGCGGCGAAGTATTTTTAATGTACCTTGCGTGGTACGGTTTTGGTCGTGCCATAATTGAAACACTTCGTACTGACAGTTTAATGATTGGACCTTTTAAGGTTTCGCTTTTGCTTGGTATTTTCCTTTGCGCTGCAAGTATAACTGCAATTATTCTTATTCGCAAAAAGCTTAAGGAAAAGGAACTTGTTTATCAAAACGTTTTTGAAGAAGAAACCCCAATTGAAGAGGTAGAAGACAATGTACAAGCTGATTGACGGTAAAATAATTTCCGCCGCAGTAAAAGAACGCGTAAAGGGCGAGGTTGCCGCTTTAAATCAAAAGGGTATAACCGTTGGTTTGGCAGTTATAATTGTTGGCGAAGACCCCGCCTCAAAGGTTTACGTTAATAATAAGAAAAAAGCGTGTGAAGCCCTTGGCATTATTTCTGAAGAATATGCTTTGGCTGAAAACACCACCCAAGAAGAACTGCTTTCCCTTATTGACAAGTTAAATAAAAAGGAAAGCATTAACGGTATTTTGTGTCAGTTGCCACTACCTAAGCATTTAGACGAAACCGCGATTATTAATGCCATTTCGCCCGATAAGGACGTCGACGCTTTTCATCCTGTAAACGTTGGCAAAATTATGCAGGGAGATTACGATTTTGTACCCTGCACCCCTGCGGGTATTATGGAAATGTTAAGCTATGAAGGCATTGAAATTGCGGGTAAAACCTGCGTGGTAATTGGCAGAAGTAATATTGTGGGCAAACCTATGTCAATGTTGCTTCTTCATAAAAACGGTACTGTTACAATTTGCCATTCAAAAACACAAAATTTAAAAGAGGTTTGCAAAAATGCCGATATTTTGGTTGCCGCAGTTGGCAGACCGAATTTTGTAACTAAAGATATGGTAAAAGAAAACGCGGTTGTTATTGACGTTGGCATAAACCGTGTTGACTCAAAACTTGTGGGCGACGTTAATTTTAATGAGGTTTGCGAAAAAGCTTCATATATTACCCCTGTACCCGGCGGTGTTGGACCAATGACCATTGCAATGCTTATGCAAAACACCCTTACCGCCGCTAAAAAACAAAACAAGGTGATTTAATTTGCTTAAAAAATTACTTATAGCCATTACCGTTTTATCGGTTATGCTTATTAGCGTGGTTTCTGCTTTTGAAGTTAGTGATGAATTTTATCTTTATGGTAGAGATGATAAAAAACTTGCTAAAGCACTTTCAATGAGTGATAGTGAAATTGAAACCTACTGCAAAGATAACCATATTACATTTTTGGCTGTAAATGAAGACAATACGAAACAAATTCGCGAAACCACACGCAAGACCGAATTTTCCAAAACGGTTAAAAATCTTGCGGTGCTGTCAAACAACGAAATAACCGATTTAACCTTTCAGCTTTGCGGTCTTGAAAACGTAAAGGGTACGGTTGTTGAAAAAGACGTTTACAAATATCTTAAAATTACGGTTAAAAGTAAAGACAGCGGCGGCGAATATGTTTTAACTCAATATATTACTGTTAAAAACAGCGAAATTGTTGTTTTAAGCTTTTACACTTCGGGCGGTAAGGACACCTCTTACGTTGAAAAAGTTTTCAATTCACAGTTTAAAAACGTTTCAGCAACAAAAGGTTGGCTGACTGTTGCTTTGGCTGTGCTTTTGGGTATTTCGGCGGTGTTATCGGTTATGATAGTGCGCGACCTAAAAGCACCTAAAAAGGAAGAGGTTAAAGAAGAATAAAATATTAAAAGCGAGGTGTTTGACACCTCGCTTTTTCATTACTTTTATTTTGCTTTTTCATGTTTTTTACCCATTGAAACATTTTAAATTGTTAATGAACAATCATAACGCCTATCATTGTATAATTGAATCAATTTTTTGTCAAGTTGATTTAAAGGGTAACAATGGTGTGGAATATTGGGGTCATTTGCTTATATTTGAAACCTATTTGATGTTTTTTGTTATAATAATTTTACATTACAAATTACTTCAAAATAAACACTTGATTTTTTAAAGGGTTTGTGTTATAATCTTTGAGCATGTGATTTCACTCGGTCCTTACGAGTGGGTTCATTGCCGAAAAATTCGACATTGAAGCGGATGGTCCTCTGCCACGATGATGGTTATGAACGTCTGGAAATTTTTAAGGAGGAAGAAAAATGGACGTAATTAAGGAATTAACTGCTGAACAGCTTAAAAAAGACGTTCCCGAAATCTTAATCGGTTCTACCGTTAAGGTTCACGTTCGCATTAAGGAAGGCGAAAAGGAAAGAATTCAGGTTTTCGAAGGTACCGTTATTGCTAAAAACAACAGCGGCATTGCTGAAACCTTCACCGTTCGTCGTGTTTCTTATGGCGTAGGCGTTGAACGTGTATTCCCCGTACATTCACCTTCAGTTGCTAAGGTTGAACTCGTACGCAAGGGTAAAGTTCGCAGAGCTAAACTTTACTATCTCCGTGATAGAGTTGGTAAGGCAGCAAAGGTTAAAGAAAAGATTTAATCTTGGAAGGGGGACGGGTTATAACCTTGTCTCCCTTTGTTTTTTTACATTATTTTGTTTGAGGTGTGTTATGGAAAACAACACAAACGAATTGAATACAGGGTTTGTTGTTGATACTGAATTTATCAATAACGAAAAACCAAAAAAGGAAAAGCTTAACCCTAAAAAAGAACTTATTGAATGGCTGGGCGTTGTCGCTTCGGCTTTAATAATCGTTGTAATTTTATTTGGTTTTGTTTTCAGGGTTGCGGTTATCAGTGGCGACAGTATGAAAAACACCCTTTTTAATGGCGACGTTGTAATTATCACAAATCTTAATTACAAGCCCGAACGCGGGGACATTGTTGTTGTTTCGCGTAATGCGGAAAATACTCCTGACAGTATGCGTGCCGAAAACGGTCCAATTATTAAACGTGTTATTGCAACCCAATTTCAAACGGTTGATATAGATTTTGAAACAGGTACCGTTTACGTTGACAATACCCCTTTAAAAGAACCTTATATAAGCTCGCAAACCTTTGATAAGTATGATATTGATTTTCCCGTAACCGTACCTGCAGGTCATATTTTCGTGCTTGGCGACAACCGTTCTGTGTCGCTTGACAGCCGCAGCAGTCGTATCGGTAAAGACGGTATGATAGATACCCGTTACGTTTTGGGTCATGCGGTTTATAGGGTGTTTCCCTTTGATAAGGCGGGAGGATTTGGAATAGATGAGTGACAATTCACAAAGTATTCAATGGTTTCCGGGGCACATGGCCAAAACCAAGCGCAAAATTAAGGAAATTTTACCTATAATTGACGCTGTGGCAGAGGTAGTGGATGCCAGAATTCCGCTTTCCTCACGCAACCCCGATTTAAACGAAATTATTGAAAACAAACCGCATATTATTTTGCTTAACAAGTGTGATATGGCAGACCCCGTTGCTACAAAGCAGTGGATTGAATACTATAAAACGCAGGGTATAAACGCAATTGCAATTGACTGCAAAAGCGGTAAAGGTCTTAACACTTTTAAGGACAGCGTAAAAACCACCCTTGCCGATAAGCTTGAAAGCTATAAAGAAAAGGGAATGGTTGGAAAACCGCTTCGTGTAATGGTTGTGGGTATTCCAAACGTTGGTAAGTCGTCTTTTATAAACAAAATTGCGGGCAGAACACGCGCCAAAGCCGAAAACCGTCCCGGTGTTACAAGGGGTAACCAGTGGTTTACCATTGATAAACAGTTGGAGCTTTTGGACACTCCGGGTGTTTTATGGCCCAAATTTGAAGATAAAACCGTTGGCGAGCATTTGGCAGTTACGGGTGCTGTAAAGGACCGTATTTTAGATACCGAGCTTCTTGCAATGCGACTTATTGAAATTTTATCTGCCGATTATGCCGACCTTTTAATTGCACGTTACGGTGCTTTGGATTTTGAGCAAGACAGTTATGAAGTACTTTGCCAGATCGGTAAAAAACGCGGTATGGTAATTCGCGGAGGAGATACCGATACCGAACGAGCGGCAAATATGCTGCTTGAAGAATACCGCAATCAAAAAATCGGTAATATCACTTTAGAAAGGGTATAGTACAATGCCTGATTACAGTTATGAAAAAGCCGCTGAAAACAGCGGCTTTAAATTAATATGCGGTGTTGATGAAGCGGGTAGAGGGCCACTAGCGGGTCCCGTTTGTGCCGCCGCAGTAATTTTGCCCGAGGATTTGGAAATAGAAGGGCTTAATGATTCAAAAAAATTAAGCGAAAAAAAGCGCGAACAGCTTTTTGACATTATAACCGAAAAAGCAATTGCTTACAGTATTGCTTACGGAACGCTGGAAGAAATTGAAGAAAAAAACATTTTACAAGCCACTTTTTTGGCAATGAACCGCGCAATTGAAGGTTTACAAATTAAGCCGGATTTTGCCCTTATTGACGGAAATAAAATTCCTGTTGGTATAAAAATTCCCGCCGCATCAATTGTTAAGGGTGATGCAAAATCAATGTCAATAGCGGCAGCTTCAATTTTGGCAAAGGTAAGTCGTGACCGGCTTCTTATGGAATACGACCAACAATACCCGCAGTACCAGTTTGCAAAGCATAAAGGGTATGGTACAAAATTGCATACCGATTTAATTAAAGAATTCGGACCCTGTGAAATTCATCGACTTTCATTTCTTAAAAATATTTTAGGTGAAAAGAAATGAACATAGGAAAAACCGGTCAAGAGGGCGAAAAACGGGTTGCAAATTTTTTGCGCCAAAATGGATTTGTTATCGTTAAACGTAACTATCAGTGTCGTTATGGCGAAATTGACATAATTGCCGAAAGTGATGAATACATTCTTTTTGTCGAGGTTAAAACCCGTAAACAAAACGCCTTAATTTCGGGTGTGGAAGCGGTGGACAGTCATAAACAGTCGCGACTGACTCTTTCGGCTCAGGACTATATTTCAAAAACTCTTTGCGAAAAGCAACCTCGTTTTGATGTTGCCGAAGTTATTGTAAATGAAAAAAGTGACGGCAGTTTAGGGTATTCTCTTAATTATTTTAAAAATGCTTTTTAGGTGAATTATGGACTTTTTTGACCTGCATTGTGATACCGGTTATAAAATGTACGTTGAAAATCAAGGTTTTTTACAAAACAACCTTGCAGTTTCGGCGCAAAAGGGCGAAGTTTTTGAAAATTGGTACCAAACCTTTGCGGTGTGGTTGCCCGAAGAATTAAAAAATCCTTTTTGTTTTTATAAATCGGTTTTAGCGCATTTAAAGTCAAATTTGTGCGGCAAAGTAAACCCCGTTTTTGCAGTTGAGGGTGGCATCGTTTTGGAAGATGATGTCGACCGTCTTTACGAATTAAAACGCGATGGAGTAAGGTTTTTAACGCTTACCTGGAATGGCGAAAACGCACTTGCGGGTGGCAGTAAAAGTGATAAAAGACTTACCGATTTTGGCAAAAGTGTTATAAATAAAATGAACGACCTTAATATAAGGGTTGACCTTTCACATCTTAATGATAAAAGCTTTTTTGATGTAATAAATCTTGCAAAAAAGCCACTTGCAACCCACAGTAATTGCCGCGCGGTGTGTAACGTTTCCCGCAATTTAAGTGATGAACAAATAAAACTGATTTGTCAAAATGGCGGTATTATAGGGCTTAATTTTTATCCCTTGTTTTTAGGGGACAACTTTTACGAAAATGTTTATCAAAATATTTTTCATTTGTGTGATATGGGCTTTGAAAATAATATTGCAATTGGGTCGGATTTTGACGGTGCCGATATGTGTGAGCAAATGCAAAGCATTGCAAAAATCCCTGATTTATATGCCAATTTAAGCGGTCGTGGGTTAAATAAAGATATACTTTATAAAATATTTTATAAAAATGCCTATGATTTTTGCTTTAACCTTTGACAAACGGGGTTTAGTATAATAAAATAGTGAAGTAGTTTAAATGTTAGGATGAGTTTTATGAATTACATCAGCACAAGAGATAAATCTAAAATAACCACCGCGGCGGGTGCCATTTCTCAGGGCATTTCTGTTGAAGGCGGTCTTTTTGTGCCGGACAGTTTTCCTGTTTTTACAAAAAATGATTTTGAAACCCTTTGCGAACTTGATTATATCGGTCGCGCAAAGTACGTTTTAAAGAATTTTTTAAACGATTTTACCAACGAGGAAATCGACTATTGTGTTAAAGGCGCGTATACAGGTTCTTTCGATAACGAACAACCCGCCCCCATTTCACTTTTGGGAGAAAACGCAAACGTGCTTGAGCTTTGGCATGGTCCAACCTGCGCTTTTAAAGACTTGGCGCTTCAACTTTTGCCTTACCTTTTAACCACTTCGGCTAAAAAGGTGTCAAAGGGCAAGAAAATTGTTATTTTGGTTGCCACTTCGGGCGATACGGGTAAAGCTGCGCTTGAGGGCTTTTGCGACGTAGAAAATACCGAAATTATGGTATTTTACCCCAGCGACGGTGTAAGTCCCATGCAAAAATTACAAATGGATTCACAAAAGGGCGAAAACGTTCACGTTTGTGCAATTAAAGGCAATTTTGACGATGCTCAAACCGGCGTTAAAAAGATTTTTACAAACAATGACGTTAAGGCAAAGCTTAACGATAACAATATGCAGTTTTCTTCTGCAAACTCAATTAACTGGGGTCGTTTAGCACCACAAATTGTTTATTACGTTTCGGCTTATTGCGATTTACTTAAACGTGATGACGATTATCTTAAAGACGGTTTTAACATTGTTGTTCCAACAGGCAACTTTGGTAACATTCTTGCCGCATATTATGCAAAGAAAATGGGTGTGCCGGTTAAAAAGCTTATTTGCGCCTCAAACGCAAATAACGTTTTGACCGATTTTATTAACACCGGTAAATACGACCGTAACCGTAGCTTCTTTACAACAATTTCTCCTTCAATGGACATTTTAATTTCAAGCAATTTGGAAAGAATGTTGTTTGAACTTAGCGGAGAAGATGATACTGCGGTAGCGGCTATGCAAAAATCACTTAGCGAAAACGGTACCTTTACCGTAAGCGACGACGTTAAAGCCAAAATGAACGAAGTTTTCTGGGGCGGTTGCTGTAATGATAACGATACCCTTAAAACCATTGGCGATTTATTCAACGAATACGGTTATCTTTGCGATACACACACTGCAGTTGCAATGAACGTTTATAAGCAGTACGTACAAAAAACAGGGGACGACATTCCCACCGTTATTGCTTCTACTGCTTCTCCCTACAAGTTTGCCGCAAGTGTTTTAGACGCTGTAAGCGACAAAAAGGGTGAAAGCGAATTTGATACCGTTCGTGTTTTAAGTGAAGAAACCAAAACTGAAATTCCTGCCCCCATTGCGGCGCTTGAAAATGCAACCGTTCGTTTCAAAGAGGTTTGCGAAAAAGAAAATATGTTAAAGCAGGTTTATTCGGCTTTAAATATCGAATAATAATGATAAGTAAAAAAGCCACTGCATTTACAGTGGCTTTTTAAAAACTTGATTTACTTTGCCTTAAAGGTGTCACAGCAGGTTTCATCTGCAGAAGATGCCATACCGTTACCAACGTGAATTTTGCCTGCAGAGCAGGTGTTGTTGGCTGCGTGATACATACAGTTTTTAACGTCGCAAGAAATGCATACGTTGGATTCACATTTGTTTTCCATTAATAATCAAGTCCTTTCTGACCAAGCGGTCTTTACTATTATGCTTTAAATCTTTTAATTTATTCGAAAGGGGAGAAAAAATTGAGCATTTACGCAATATCTGATTTGCACTTGTCTTTTGGTAGCGATAAACCCATGGACATTTTTCGCGGTTGGGGCAGTCACACCGAACGAATAAAAGCCAACTGGTGCCGTCTTATAACCGAAAATGATACAGTAATTCTTCCCGGTGACTTTTCGTGGGGCTTAAAGCTTTCTGAAACGTTGGAGGATTTCAAGTTTTTAGAAAGTTTGCCCGGTAAAAAGGTTATTTTAAAGGGTAATCACGATTTGTGGTGGTCAACTGTTAAAAAGCTTCGCGATTTTTTTAATGCCAATAATATAAAATCGGTTGAAATTTTATTCAACAGTACCGTTGTGGTTGATGGTTATGCCATTGCGGGAACGCGCGGTTGGTTTTACGACGATAAAGCCGACAAAAAAATAATTGCGCGTGAAGTGGGGCGTCTTGAAGCATCACTTAAAGCGGCGGAAAACACGGGACTTCCCGTTTTGGTGTTTTTACATTACCCACCCGTTTATAATAATGACGTTTGTCAAGAAATATTTGATGTTATTAAAGCGCACAATGTTAAAACGGTATATCACGGACACATTCACGGTGCAGGTCTTAACAATGCCATAAAGGAATTTGACGGTGTCGAATTTAAGTTAATTTCCTGTGATTGTGTCGATTTTACACCTGTTTTAGTGGTTAAATAAATATATTTTAAATAATAATAAAAAAATAGTGGAAAAAATTGCAAGACTGTGGTATAATAGTTCGGCACAAAATTTGCATATATTATGCGGAGGTAAAAAAATGACTTTAAAAGAAACAAAAAAATTAAGCGCAAACAGATATGAGCTTACAATTGCTATCAGCGCAGAAGAATTGGCTGATGGTGTTAAAAAAGCATATGAAAGCAGAAAGGGCGACATCGCAATTCCCGGTTTCCGTAAGGGTAAAGCTCCCTATGCAATGGTTGTTAAAATGTATGGCGAAGAAGCATTCTATGAAGATGCTCTTAACATCCTCTACCCCGATGCTGTAGATGCAGCAGTTGCTGAAGCGGGTCTTAAAGTAATTAACGACAAAATCGACAGCGATTTGGAATCTATCTCTAAAGAAGAAGGCGCTGTTTTAAAGGTTGCTCTTACCACCTACCCCGAAATTGAAATTGGCAAGTATAAGGGCCTTAAAGCAGAAAAGGTTATCGCTAAGGTTGAAGACAGCGAAGTTGAAGCTCAAATCAACGCAATGGCTCAACGCAACGCTCGTATGGTAGAAGTTTCAGACCGTGCGGCTCAAATGGGCGACACTGCAGTTATCGACTTTGAAGGTTTTAAAGACGGTGTTGCATTCGAAGACGGCAAAGGCGAAGGTTATGCATTAGAACTTGGTTCGGGTTCTTTCATTCCCGGCTTTGAAGAACAAATCGTTGGCAAAAATATTGGCGACGAATTTGACATCAACGTTACCTTCCCCGAAGAATACGGCGCAGAAGACCTTGCAGGTAAAGAAGCTACCTTTAAGATTAAGCTTCACGAAATTAAGTTCCAAGAGCTTCCCGAAATTGATGACGAATTTGCAAAAGACGTAAGCGAATTTGACACCTTGGAAGAACTTAAGGCAGACGTTAAAGAAAAGGCATTGGCTCAAAAGTCAAAAATTGCCGAAGAAGAAGCGGAAAATGACCTTGTTAAGCAAATTGTTGACAGCATTAAGGGTGAAATTCCCGAAGCAATGTTTGAAAACCGTTTACAGCAAAGTGTTGAAGAATTTGGTTACAGACTTTCAATGCAGGGCTTAGACCTTGACACCTATCTTATGTATTCCGGCACTTCGATGGATGATTTCAAGGCAACCTTCCGCCCCCAAGCTGAAGCACAGGTTAAATTCCGTCTTGCTTTGGAAAAAATTGTTGAACTTGAAAACATTGAAGCGGACGAAGAATCACTTGAAGCTGAATACAAGAAAATGGCTGAAGCTTACAATATGGAGGTTGAAGCAGTTAAGAATGCTGTTCCTGCGAGTGAACTTGCAAAGGACGTTGCTGTTCAAAAAGCAATTGACTTTATTAAAGAAAATGCAGTTATTACCGAAGTAGAAACCAAGACAGAAAAGAAATCTACCGCAAAGAAAACTACAACTGCAAAGAAAACCACCAAAAAAGCAGAAGAAACTGCTGAATAATTGATTATAAACCGTTTTAAAGGTTCATAATATTAATTGAAATTCAAGCCGGCACATCCCGTGCCGGCAATTTTAAAAAGGAGTGCAATTTATGAGTTTTGTACCTTACGTTATTGAACAAACAAGTAGAGGAGAACGTTCATACGATATTTTTTCACGACTTTTAAACGATCGTATCATTATGCTTAACGGCGAAGTTAATGATGCATCTGCAAGTGTTGTTATTGCACAAATGCTTTATCTTGAAGGTCAGGACCCTGATAAAGATATTAATTTTTACATTAACAGCCCCGGTGGCTCGGTTTCTGCAGGTATGGCAATTTACGATACAATGCAGTATATCAAGTGTGACGTAAGCACCATTTGTATGGGCATGGCTGCAAGCATGGGCGCTTTCCTTTTGGCAGCAGGCGCAAAGGGCAAACGTCTTGCGCTTCCCAATAGCGAAATAATGATTCATCAGCCACTTGGCGGTGCTAAAGGTCAGGCAACCGAAATTTTAATTGCGGCAAAGCATATTGAACGTACTCGTGCTAATTTAAATCGCATTTTGTCTGAAAACACAGGCAAATCTTTGGAAGAAATCGAACGTGACACCGAACGCGACAATTTTATGACTGCACAAGAAGCAATGGACTACGGTCTGGTTGATAAAGTAATTACTAAGAGGTAATAAATAATGCCCAATAAAGTTGACAATGAAATTCGTTGTTCCTTTTGCGGCAAAACGCAGGACGAAGTAACCCGCCTTGTAGAAGGTCCCGGTGTTTACATCTGCGATAATTGTATTGATTTTTGCGCCTCACTTTTGTTTGAAGACGAAGAAGCAGCGCACAAATCTAAAAAACGCAGCAAGGAAAAAGAATTTGTTTTACCCAAACCGCAGGAAATTAAAGTCCAGCTTGACCAGTATGTAATTGGTCAGGACGAAGCTAAAAAGACCTTGTCGGTAGCGGTTTATAACCATTATAAACGAATTTTTAAGAATGAAAACAGTGACGTTGAGCTTAACAAAAGCAACGTTTTAATGCTTGGGCCTACAGGTGTAGGCAAAACCCTTTTGGCGCAGACCTTGGCAAAATGTCTTGACGTGCCAATTGCCATTACCGATGCCACCACCTTAACCGAAGCGGGTTACGTTGGTGAAGACGTTGAAAATATTTTACTTCGTCTTATTCAAGCGGCCGATTATGATATTAAAAAAGCCGAACGTGGCATTATTTACGTTGACGAAATTGATAAAATTGCAAGAAAAAGTGAAAATGCATCTATAACACGTGACGTAAGCGGCGAAGGTGTTCAACAGGCACTTCTTAAAATTTTGGAAGGCACCGTTTCAAACGTTCCTCCGCAGGGTGGCAGAAAACATCCCCAGCAGGAATTTATTCAAATTGACACCACAAATATTTTATTTATTTGTGCAGGCGCGTTTGACGGTATCGAAAAGGTTATAGAACGTCGCATCGGTGGAAGCAGTCTTGGCTTTGGGGCAGACGTTAAATCTCCCAAAAGCAAGGAAGCCGAAGCACTTAACATGGTGGCAACCCATCAAGACCTTGTAAAGTTTGGTATTATACCCGAGCTTGTGGGTCGTATGCCGGTTATTACTGCACTTAAGGGAATGGACAAAGAAACCCTTATTCGCATTATGACCGAACCCAAAAACTCCATTATTAAGCAGTACGAAGCATTGTTTAAAATGGACGGTGTAGATTTAATGTTCGATAAAAAATCGCTTGAAAAAATTGCCGAGCTTACAATCGAACGAAAAACAGGTGCGCGTGGACTTCGTTCAATAATTGAGGGTGTTTTACAGCCCTTAATGTTCGAAACCCCGTCAGACAGTACCATTAAAAAAATTATTATTACCGAAGACACCGTTTTAGGCGGCGAGGCGGAAATTATAAGAGCATAGAAAAACGCACCCATTGGGGTGCGTTTTTTGCAGTAATAAGTAATAGCGAAAAAGCAAGTGTTGCTTTAAAACAAATATAAAATATGGTTCAAAATCTTATATTGCTTTATTTATAAAATGTACTTATAATGTAACTAAAAGGCGGTGACGTTATGAAAAATGCAAATTTTATTTGTTCGGGCAATTTTGAAAGTGAAATTTGTCCTGTATTTTTGCGTGAATTTTTACTTAAAAAACCGCTTAAAAATGCAAAGCTTTTCATAACCGCACGCGGTGTTTATGAAGCGGTTTTAAATGGTAAACGTGTCGGTAATTTTATTATGGCACCGGGTTGGACGTCATACGACAACCGTTTGCAAGTGCAGGAATATGATATAACCGATATGCTAAATTACCAAAACTGTCTTGAAGTAATTCTTTCAAACGGTTGGTTCGCGGGGCTTAAAAGCCGACCGCTTAATAAAGACAAAGTGTCACTTTTGGCAAAAATTGTTTTGTGTTATGCTGACGATACTTTAGAAGAAATTGTAACCGATGAAAACTGGCTATGTGGGGAAAGTAACGTCCGTTTTTGCGACGTTTACGATGGAATTATTTACGATGCTACCACAACCCCAAGTTTTAATAAAAATGCTGCTATTTGTTGTGATAACGACAAGTCGGTTTTGTGTGAGCAGGTGGGTGAAGAGGTAACCGAGCAAGAGCGTCTTTCTCCAACCCAAATTTTTAAAACGCCCAAGGGTGAAACGGTAATTGATTTTGGACAAAATTTAACCGGTTATCTTGAAATAAATTTAAATGCAAATACGGGCGATATTGCCGAATTTTCTTTTGGTGAAGTGTTAGATAAGGACGGGAATTTCTATAACGCGAATTACCGTAGTGCAAAGTGCATTTATAAATATATTTGTAAAGACGGTTATCAAACCTTTAAACCAATTAATACTTTTTACGGTTTTCGTTATGTTAAGGTTAACAGTTTTCCCGATGAAATAACCGCCGAAAAATTTACAGCGGTTGTTGTTCACAGCAATATGTCGCATAAGGGAAAAATCACAACAAGCGACCCGCTTTTAAACCAATTATTCAGTAATATTATTTGGTCGCAAAAAGGCAATTTTTTAGATGTTCCGACCGATTGCCCCCAGCGTGACGAGCGCCTTGGCTGGACGGGGGACGCAATGGTGTTTATGCGTACCGCTTGTCAAAATTTTGATGCAAGAAAATTCTTTAAAAAATGGCTTTTAGATATGAAAGTCGAACAGTATGAAAACGGTGCGGTAAAAACCGTTGTGCCTAGGTGCGCCCATAAAGATTGGTTTAGAAATGACGCTGCGGGCTGGAGTGATGCAATTACTGTTTGTCCGTGGGAATATTACCAAATTTATGGCGATAAAGAAATACTAAGGATAATGTTTGAACCCATGAAAAAGTGGGTTAATCACGTTGCCGATATAACCGAAAAACCAAATCTATGGTTTGGTGGTTTTCAGTATGGTGACTGGCTTGAACTTGGTGCAAAAGAGGGCGAATTTAAAGGCGATACGCGTGACAATTTGGTTGCGTCTGCTTTTTATGCAAATTCGGTTAATATTGTGTGTAAAGCGGGTAAAATTTTGGGCGAAGATGTATCGACCTATGAAAAACTTTACCAAGATATTGTATCGGCTTTTAAAACCGAATTTAACGATAATTTTAACACCCAAACCGAGCACGTTTTACCACTTTGTTTTGGTCTTTGTGTTGACGAACAAAGGGTTATAAAATCGCTTGTTGAAAAAATACATGCAAATGGCGACAAGCTACAAACCGGCTTTTTGGGAACGCCCTATATTTTGCAAGTTTTAAGTAAGTTTGGGATTAATGATTTGGCTTATACTTTACTGCTTCGCAAAGATTTTCCGTCCTGGCTTTACCCCGTTACAAAAGGAGCTACGACCATTTGGGAACATTGGGACGGCATTAAACCTGACAAAAGCATGTGGAGTGATGAAATGAATTCATTTAATCACTACGCTTACGGTGCTGTGGGCGACTGGCTTTATGGCGTTGCGGGTGGAATTACCGCCGCAAAAGCAGGTTTTGAAGAGGTGCATTTTGCACCAAAGGTAGATAAGCGAATTAACTGGTTTAAGGCAGAAATTGATACCGATTACGGTAAAATTTCATCTTATTGGTACCATAAAAACGGAAAGGTTTGTTATGAATTTGAAACACCTGTTACTGCTACTGCCGAAATTGACGGAAAGGTTTACACATTTTCAAAAGGAAAGTATAGGTTTTGATAAACTATAATTTGAAGCATAAATAAAAAAGCGGTAGAATCTCTACCGCTTTTTATTTTTAAATTAAATTATTCCCACAACTTCAACAATACCACTTTTGTGGTAAAGTGAAGGGGTAACTAACAAAGAATAACCTTGACCGCTGTCGGCTGTCCATTCAACCGGTTTGGCTTGTGGTACAGCGCATGCGCCCAATAGCATCATCATTGCGCCACCGTGCATAATAACCGCGCTATGTTCAATGTCGTTTTCAAGCATATCTAAAACAATTTGTTGAAGACCAACACAAAGTCGTTTTATAAATTCGGTGTTATCTTCGCCATTTGGCGGTGCGGAAAGTTTGCCCGAAGCCCAAAGAGCAAATTCGGGATGAAGCTCAAGTTCGGGTCCTGTTTTGCCCTCAAAATCGCCAAAATCGTATTCTTTTAAATTATCAACCGGGTAAATCGGCATATTTGGGTACAATACCGATGCTGATTGCTTTGCACGTAAAAGTGGGCTTGAATAAAGACGTTCAATTTCGGGGTAATTTACGGTTTCTTTCATTGCGCGAAGCTCGTTTAAACCTTCTGGTGAAAGCGGTAAATCGGTTTTACAACCGATATATTGACCAAGTGTGTTACCGTCGGTTGCTCCGTGGCGAATAAGATGAATTTTAAGTGTTCTCATTATCTAAAATTCCTCCAAAATCTCGGAAATTATGGTGTTTGATAAAAGCATTCCGTTGTTTGTAAGTGAAAAAATACTGTTTTTTAAAATGCCCAAACCGTTTTTTACAAAAAGCTCACATTTTTCCTTTGCGGCGGTTGGTAAATCGTTGGTTTTTATACCCTCTTTAAGGCGAAGCTCTAACATAATTTGTTCACACCTATCGCCACCGTTACCGTCGGGTATGGGGGTGATACCTTTAATAAATGCCTTAAGGTCACGCGGGTAATAAAACCGTTTTCCGTCAAGAAAAGAATGTGCTGACGGACCAAGCCCTAAATATTCTTGACATTTCCAATATTTTAAATTGTGGCGGCTTGACATACCGTCTTTGCAAAAATTAGAAATTTCATAATGGCAAAATCCTTTATTTTCAAGGTAGTCACACATAAACAAATATTGGTCGCTAACGTTATCGTCATCGGGCAAATTTAGTGTTGCTTTTTCCTTGAAAAACTTAGTGTTTTCTTCAATTTTTAAAATATAAGCCGAAATATGTTCGGGTCTTAAATTAACAATAAAATCAAGCGAATTTTTAAGGGTGTCGCAGCTGCTGTTTGGAAGTCCTAACATTAAATCAAGCGAAATGTTGTCAAACCCCAAATCACGTGCAATTTTAACCGCGTTTTCGGCATCCTTTGAGGTGTGACGTCGCCCAAGATTTATAAGCTCTTGGTCGATGCCACTTTGTGCACCTATAGAAATTCGGTTTACACCTGCCGATTTTGCGTTTTGCAAAATTTCAAAAACATTGTCGGCAGGGTTTACTTCAAGGGTAATTTCGGCATTTTCTGAAACGCTGTAATTTTCATAAACCGCGTTTAAAAGCGGCACTAAACGGTGGTTTAAAAGCGATGGTGTACCGCCGCCAAGGTAAATAGTATCAATGGGACGGTTTATTTTGCCGCCCCATTGTTTTATTTCTCTTATAAGTGAAGTGACGTAACTGTCAATAAGCTCCTCTGATGTATTGGATGAATAAAAATCACAATAAGCGCATTTTCCGTTACAAAAGGGAATATGTAGGTACAAACCCAAAGGCATCCCTGAATTAGTCAAGAATTTCACCCATTTGGTTAGGACCAACTAAAGCGGCGTTTGCTTCGTCGGTGTCAATGTGCATTGCAAGTGCATAAGAAGGACTAACACGTGCAACAACGTCACCGAAAACGAGTGAACGGCCGTTGTTGTCAACCTTAACAGAAACGATTTGTTTATCAGTAATGCCGTATTTTTCAGCATCGGCAGGGGTCATATGTATATGGCGCTTTGCAGCGATTACACCCTGTGTGAGTTCAACCTCACCCTTAGGACCAACGATCTTACAAGCACCGCTGCCTGCAACGTCGCCTGATTCACGAATGGGAGCAGTAACGCCGATTGAACGTGCATCTGTCAAAGAAAGCTCAACCTGTGTATCGGGGCGAACAGGGCCTAAAATAGATGCCTTTAATGAAGATTTTGCACCAACAATGGTAACCTTTTCTTCACAAGCAAACTGACCGGGTTGTGAAAGATCTTTTTTGGGGGTAAGCTGATAACCTTCGCCAAAAAGAATCTCTAAATCCTTCTGTGAAACGTGAACGTGACGAGCAGAAATTTCAACTAATACTTCTTTTGCCATTTTTAAAACTCCTTGTTTTTAATCTTTGACTATATTTTAACATATTTTTACCATAATTCAAGGGGGTTAAGTGAAATTTTATAAATTGGGGGTTTATCGCTGACGCGATTAAATAATAAATAAGAAAGAAGAAAAAATGTGTGCCTTTGGCACGATATATAAATAAAGTCGGCAAAGCCGACACCGATTTTATTCTTTATTCTTTTGGGCATTAGCCATTAAACTATAATTTGGACATAAAGGTAATTTTTTCCTGTTTGTGAATTTTTTAAGAATGTGAGTAATTGTAATTGACATTATTTCGCTTATAATGTAAAATATTATTAATAATATAATAGAGATAGGGTGTTTAAAATGAAACCTGTTTACAAGCGTGTGCTTTTAAAGCTCAGCGGCGAGGTTCTTGCCGGCGAAAAAGGTGTCGGAATTGATTTTGACAAGGTGCTTGAAGTTTGCGAAAAGGTAAAGACCTGTGTTGATATGGGTGTTCAAGTTGCAATTGTTGTTGGTGGCGGCAACTTCTGGCGTGGTCGTTCAAGCGGTAAGATGGACCGCACCCGCGCTGATCATATGGGTATGCTTGCAACCTCAATTAATGCGTTGGCTTTGGCTGATGCGCTTGAACAGCTTGGTGTTAATGCTCGTGTTCAAACCGCTATTGAAATGCGTCAAGTGGCAGAACCTTATATCAGAAACAAGGCGGTTCGCCATTTGGAAAAAGGCAGGGTAGTTATCTTTGGTTGCGGTACGGGCAACCCATTCTTTTCAACCGATACGGGCGCTGCGCTTCGCGCCGCCGAAATTTGTGCTGACGTAATCTTTAAAGCAACCAACGTTGACGGTGTTTACGACAGTGACCCCAAGAAAAATCCCAACGCCAAAAAGTACGACACACTTACCCATATGGAAGTGCTTCAGAAAGAGCTTCACGTTATGGATGCAACCGCGGCTTCACTTTGTATGGACAACAACATTCAAATTTTAGTTTTCAATTTAGACAACCCCGAAAATATTGTTTCTGCTATGGTGGGCGAACCCATCGGCACAATTGTTAAATAATTTTTAAGGAGAGTACTTATGAACGAACTTATTAAGAATACCGAAGAAAAAATGATTAAAACCCTCGGCGTTTTGGAAAGAGAATATAAATCTATTCGCGCAGGTCGTGCAAACGTTGCTGTACTTGACAGAATTAACGTTGATTACTATGGTTGCCCCACACCTATTCAGCAAATGGCTGCAGTTTCTGTTCCGGAACCCCGCATTTTAATGATTCAGCCCTGGGATGCCACCACCTTAAAAGCAATTGAAAAGGCAATTTTAACATCTGATATTGGCATTAACCCCCAAAATGATGGTCGTGTTATTCGCCTTTCTTTCCCGCCCCTTACCGAAGAACGTCGTAAGGAAATTGTTAAAGACGTTAAGAAAATTGCAGAAGACACAAAGGTTGCAATTCGTAACACCCGTCGTGACGCTTTGGAAAAATTAAAGGGTCTTAAAAAAGCAAATTCTATTACTGAAGATGACGAAGCAAACGGCGAAAAGAAGATTCAAAACCTTACTGATAAATACTGTAAAGAAATTGACGTAATGGCATCAGATAAGGAAAAGGAAATCTTAGAAATTTAATTTATTTGATTTTTAAACAGCGGTCCCTTTATGAGACCGCTGTTTGATACTGGTATCTGTATTGGAAGTGATTAGCTTGTCAAATGTTAAGGAAAACCGAATTTTGCCGCAACATATTGCCATTATTATGGACGGTAATGGTCGTTGGGCGAAGAAAAGGGGTTTGCCCCGCACTGCAGGACACGTAACGGGTGCGAAAACCTTTAAAAATATTGCGCGATATTGTAACAAAATTGGGTTAAAATATCTAACGGTTTATGCTTTTTCCACTGAAAATTGGAAACGTCCGCAGGATGAAGTGAATTCTATTATGAATTTGCTTCGCGATTATCTTAAGGATGCTGAAAATTTTAAGGACGAAAACATTCGTGTTCGCTTTATCGGCGACAGAGGGCCTTTGGCAGATGACATTAAGGCACTTATGCAAAAGAATGAAAACGATTCTAAAGATGCCACAGGGTTAACACTTTACATTGCCATTAATTACGGCGGCAGGGACGAAATTGTTAAAGCGGTGCAAAAAATTGTTGACAGCGGTGTTAAGGCAGACGAAATTAATGAAGAGTTAATTTCAAAAAATCTTTACACCTACGATTGCCCCGACCCTGATTTTATTATCCGCCCAAGCGGAGAATACCGTATTTCTAATTATCTTATATGGCAGTCGGCTTATGCAGAGTTTTGGTATTCTGACGTGTTATGGCCCGACTTTAGTGAAAAGGATTTGGAAAAAGCAATCGATGACTTTTCCAAACGTAACCGTCGTTTCGGAGGAATTTAAAATGAAAACACGTATTATTTCCGGTATTGTTTTAATTACTGTAATGGGTTCGATTTTGGCGCTCAGCTATTTGATAAACCCACTTTTTATAACCGTTTTTCTTGCGATTTTAGCAGCAATTGCAACCTATGAATTGGTGCATAACGTTGCAAAAATTAACAGTAAGTCTATAAACGCGGTTGCAATGGTTTATACTGCAGTAGCAGTTATTAATTTTGCGCTTGACGGTTTCCAAATTGGTAAATTTTTAATTACAACCTATCACGTTACTGTGCTTTACGTTTTAATTGCGGTTTATTTAACCCTTAAAAAGCATAAGGAACTCGACCTTGGCGGCATTTTGTCACTTTGTGTAATGCCTTTTATTATGGCTTATGCATTTGGCTCGCTTGAAAAAATTGCAAACTTTGGCGCAAACTATGCTTTTGAAATTGGTAGTATTTCAACCGTAACGGGAATATATTATTTACTGATGATGCTTAATTTTTCGTCCGGTTGTGACACAGGTGCATATTTTGTTGGTGTTACAATGGGCAAGCATAAACTCTGTCCTGAAATTTCCCCAAAAAAGACTGTTGAAGGCGCTATTGGCGGTATTTTAACAAGCGTTATTTTGTCACTTGTTTTTAACTTTGCATTTGGTATGACCGACAAACTTATTCCTACTTTAATTTTAACTGTTCCGCTTTGCATTGTTGGTATGTGCGGCGACTTGTTTGCTTCCACAATTAAACGTTCGGTTGGTCTTAAGGATTATGGCAACTTAATTCCCGGTCACGGTGGTATACTTGACCGTTTTGATTCCATTTTAATGATTTCACCCATATATCTTATTCTTATAGGCCTTGGGGTGTTATAATGAAAAGTCTTTCAATACTTGGCTCAACCGGGTCAATAGGTACGCAGGCGCTTGAGGTTTGTAGGCGTGACGGTTATACCGTTAATGCACTTGCGGCAGGCGGCAATATTGACCTTTTGGAAAAACAAGCGCGCGAATTTAAGGTTAAGTGTGTTGCTGTTTTTAATGAAGAAAAGGCGGCAGAGCTTAAAATTAAACTTGCTGATACTGATATAAAGGTGCTTTCGGGTGCTGACGGGGTTTGTTGCGTTTCACAAATGGACGCCGATATAGTGCTTAATTCTATTGTTGGTATTGCGGGTCTTCGTCCCACACTTGCGGCAATTGAAAGCGGTAAAGATATTGCACTTGCAAACAAAGAAACCCTTGTAACAGGCGGTGATATTGTAAACCGTGCCGCTAAAGAAAAAGGGGTTAAAATTTTGCCGGTTGACAGTGAACATTCGGCAATATTCCAGTCGCTTCAAGGTGCGCCCGAGGGTTCGCTTAAAAAGATTTTACTTACTGCGTCGGGTGGTCCGTTTTTTGGTAAAACGGTTGGCGATTTAAAAAACGTTACCGTAAAAGAAGCACTTGCACACCCGAATTGGTCAATGGGTGCAAAAATTACTATTGACTCTGCCACCCTTATGAATAAGGGTCTGGAGGTCATCGAGGCGGTGCACCTTTTTGGTATTAAAGCTGACAATATTGAAGTACTTGTTCACCGTCAAAGTATTTTACATTCTGCGGTTGAACTTTCTGACGGTGCGGTTATCGGACAGCTTGGCACACCCGATATGCGTCTTCCCATTCAGTACGCATTAACCTACCCGCAAAGAAGCAATTATGCTTTTGAAAAGTTAAGTCTTGCCGATATTGGCACACTTACCTTCCAAAAGCCCGACACCGAAACCTTTAAGTGCTTGCCGCTTTGTATTGCGGCAATTAACGAGGGCGGTCTTCGTCCTACTGCGGTTAACGGTGCCAACGAAGAGGCGGTTCGTTTGTTTTTGGAGGGTAAAATTAAATTTTTGCAAATTGCCGAGCTTGTTGAAAAAGCAGCATATTCGGTAGAAAATAAAAAAGACTTCGGGTTAGAAGATATTCTTTATACAGACAAGGCGGCCCGTAGGGCAGTGCTTGAAAATATCTAATTTTTAGGTGATTACAATTATTGTTTTTAAAATTTGGGGTGCGGTTTGGCCCTATCTTGCCGCAATTTTACTTTTTTTGGTTTTAATTATTATTCATGAATTTGGCCATTTTATAGCTGCAAAACTTTTGGGTGTAAAGGTAAACGAATTTGCCGTCGGCTTTGGCCCGCGGCTTTTCGGTTTTCAGGGACGAGAAACTAAATATTCTTTTAATCTTGTACCATTGGGTGGTTATTGCGCTATGGAGGGCGAAGACGAAGACAGCACCGACAGTCGTGCGTTTTGCAACAAAGCCCCTTGGCGCCGTTTTTTAATTGTTGTAATGGGCGCAACCTTTAATTTGCTGTTGGGCCTTGTTATTGTGGCGATAATTTTAGCACCGCAAAAAATGTTTGCATCTACAACTGTTGCCGAATTTGATAAAAATGCAACAAGTGTGCAAAGCGGTCTTATGGTGGACGATAAAATTGTTGAAATTGAAGGCAGAAAAATTTTTGGCATTTATGATATGAATTACGCTTTTACAAACGTTGACGACGGCACCCTTGATATGAAGGTTGTGCGCGACGGTAAAAAAGTGGAAATTAATAACGTTAAGTTTAAAACCGACAAAATTGACGGTATTTCTTATTTACAGTGGGACTTTAAGGTTTACGGAATTAAGAAAACCGTTTGGAATTACATTAAACAAACCTTTTCTACCACAGCTTCATATTGTGTTATAGTTTGGCGAAGCTTGATTGATTTAATTTCGGGCAAATTTGGTATAAGCGCAATTTCGGGTCCGGTTGGCGTTACAGTTGCAATTGCTGATGCGGCAAAACAAAATCTTTTAAATCTTTTGCCAATGATGGCTCTTATAACGGTAAATCTTGGTATATTTAATCTTTTGCCAATACCCGCACTTGACGGTGGCCGTTTGGTATTTATTTTATTTGAAATGATATTCCGCAAAAAAGTGCCCGAAAAATACGAATCGGCAATTCACGCGGCAGGTTTTATTATTTTAATAATTTTTATGTTGCTTGTTGCCGCAAAAGATATTTGGACACTAATTTTTTAAACGGATTTTTAAATTTTAGGTGATATAATGTTATACACAAATGATATTACTAAGAAAATAAAGGTTGGCGATATGTTTATCGGCGGCGGGGCACCTATCAGCGTACAGTCAATGCTGTGTGCTGAAGCCCATGATATTAAAGCAAACGTTGAACAGGCATTGCGACTTGAAAATGCGGGTTGCGATATTGTGCGTGTAACCGTTCCCGATAAAGAGGCAATAAAAACGGTTGAAGCACTTAAAAACGCCATTAAAATTCCTTTGGTGGCAGATATTCATTTTGACTATCGCCTTGCAATTGAAAGTGTTGCCGCAGGGGTAGACAAGGTGCGTATAAATCCGGGTAATATCGGTGGCGACGATAAGGTTAAAGCAGTTGCCGACTGTTGTAAGCATGCTGGTGTACCAATTAGAATTGGTGTAAATTCCGGCTCGCTTGAAAAGGAAATTTTAGCTAAATATGGCAGTGTTACACCCGAAGCCATGGTTGAAAGTGGGCTTTATCATATATCGCTTTTAGAAAAGTTTGACTTTGATAATATTGTGCTGTCGCTCAAGTCGTCCGACACCTTAAAAATGTATAAAGCGTACGAATTAGCGGCGCAAAAATGCAGTTACCCATTGCATCTTGGCGTTACCGAAGCGGGCACCGAAAATATGGGTGTTATCAAGTCGGCAGCGGGTATAGGCGGTCTTTTACTTCGCGGAATAGGTAATACTATTCGCGTTTCCCTGACTGACGACCCCGTAAAAGAAGTTGAAGCCGGCATTAAACTTTTAAAGGCAATTGGCCTTAAAAATGACGGAATAAAATTTGTTTCTTGTCCAACCTGTGGCAGAACACAAATTGATTTAATAAAAATTGCAAATGACGCTGAAAAACGTCTTGCAAATGTAAATAAAAATATAACTGTTGCAATTATGGGCTGTATTGTAAACGGTCCGGGCGAAGCATCAGCCGCCGATATCGGTATCGCAGGCGGTAAGGGTTGCGGCGTACTTTTCAAAAAAGGCGAAATTATTTGTAAATTGCCTGAAGAAAAGTTGTTAGATGCTTTAATTGAGGAAATTGAAAAAATGTAAACGGAGTTGAAAAAATTGGCTACCCCCTTGTTTTGTGAAATATTCGGTGACTTTTTAACAGATGATTTGTGCCAAAAATTAGACGGTGCGATTTTGAAAAAATGTAATTTAAACACCGAAAACAGAACCCTTGATGCAGGGCTTTTTTGTGATACATATATTTCACACAACACCTTAAGGGAAGTTTCAACCACGCTTAATAGTCTTTTAAAACTTGAAAAATGTGATATTACAGCCGAATTTTCTTCAACCGCTTTTTGTGCCGCCGCTTGTGAAGATTTGGTAAATGAATTGCGCCTTAAAAACGCAGCGCTTAACGGTTATTTTAACGGTGCTGACTATAATTTAGACGGCGACACCCTTACCATAATCTTAAAGCACGGTGGTTATAAAACCGTTGTTGCCACCAAATTTGAAGAACAGTTTGTTCGTATTGTTAATGCAACCTTTGGTAGAGAATGTGTAATAAGGTTTGACGGTCAGCTTGACGAGGTTGAAATTAAAGCACCCGAATATGAAGCGGCGCCTCAGCCCCAAAAGGAAGCTAAAAAAGCTGAAGAAAAACCGCAAATTAAATTTGAAGAACGTCGCGAAAAGCCGGAAAACGGTATAGTTTATCTTGACAAGCCCCAACTTTTTTACGGTAGGCGAATTGATAATAAGGTTAAAGCAATGATAGATATTACTCCTGAAGACACAATGGTGTCTTGCTGGGGCGAAGTTTTTGGGTTGGAAACAAGAAAAATTAACACCCGCCGCGGCGAAATGAATATTGTTAATTTTGCTGTTTCTGACTATACAAATTCCATTAGTGCATCTTTGTTTATTGACCCCGAAAAAATGGGCAGTTTGTCAAACCTTAAAAACGGAAACTTTATTTTGATAAACGGTAGCTATGAATTTGATAATTATAAAAAAGAACATATTATAAAACCGTCAGCATTGGCACTTTTGCAACCGTATTTTGAAATGGACGAATACGAGGGCGAAAAGCGAATAGAGCTTCATTGCCACACCAATATGTCGGACAAGGACGCAGTTTGCCCCGCTGAAGATTTAATTAATCAAGCATATAATTGGGGACATAAAGCAATTGCCATTACCGACCACGGCGTTGTTCAGGCGTACCCCGCTGCCGCAAGTGCGGTTAAGAAAATTCGCAAAAAGGGTGGCGACTTTAAGGTTATTTACGGTGTTGAGGGTTACTTTGTTGATGACGTTAACACCGACATTACAAACCTTGCGCCTAAACAAATTAAGCGTTACCACCAAATTATTTTGGTTAAAAATGCGGTTGGTCTTAAAAACCTTTATAAGCTTGTTTCCGACGCACACATTAACAATTTTAAGGGCAGGCCGTTAACTCTTCGCAGTAAGCTTGACGAATTGCGCGAGGGCTTAATCGTTGGCTCGGCTTGTGAAGCGGGCGAGCTTTTCCAAGCAGTATTTAGGGGTGAACCCCACGAAGAACTTTTAAGAATTGCAAGTTATTACGATTATCTTGAAATTCAGCCGCTTGGCAATAACGACTTTATGGTTAGAAAGTCAATCGAGCCCGATGAAAAGAATAAAAAGGGCGAGGTTATTCCAAACCCATATCGTCACGTTACGAGTGTTGAAATGCTTAAAGCATATAACCGTAAAATCGTTGAAATTGCAGATGAACTCGGTAAACCGGTTGTTGCAACGGGCGACGTTCACTTCCTTAAAAAGAGCGACGAAATTATTCGTAAAATTTTACTTGCAGGTCAAAATTACGACGACTTTGACCACCAAGCGCCTCTATATCTTAAAACTACAGAAGAAATGCTTGACGATTTTGCATATTTTGGCGAACGTGCAAAGGAATTTGTAATTGATAACCCCGCCAAAATCGCCGAAATGATAAGCGCAGATATTATACCCGTTCCCGAAGAAAGTCATCCTCCCGTTATCGAGGGGTCAGACGATATGCTTCGTGAAATTTGTTGGAATAATGCCCGTAAAAAATATGGCGAGGTTGTACCCGAGGTTGTGTCAAAGCGTCTTGAAAAGGAACTTAACGCAATTATTAATAACGGCTTCTCAATAATGTATATTTCGGCGCAAAAGCTTGTGGCTTACAGTGAAGAAAACGGTTATCTCGTTGGCTCGCGTGGTTCGGTTGGCTCGTCCTTTGTTGCTACAATGGCGGGCATTTCCGAAGTCAACCCCCTGCCACCGCATTACGTTTGTCCCGAATGTCAGTACAGTGAATTTTTCCTAAAGGGCGAGGTTGGCTCCGGTTTTGATTTGCCCGAAAAGAAATGTCCCCATTGTGATAAAATGCTTGTTCGCGATGGACACGATATTCCTTTTGAAACATTCTTAGGGTTCAAGGGCGATAAAGTGCCCGATATTGACCTTAACTTCTCGGACGAATTCCAAACCGAAGTTCAGCGCTATACTGAAGAGCTTTTCGGTAGCGAAAACGTGTTTAAAGCGGGGACAATTTCTACCATTGCTGAAAAAACCGCTTTTGGTTTTGCTCGTGCTTATGCCGAAAAGAAGGGAATAACCCTTTCCAATGCTGAACTTGACCGTTTGGCTAAAAAGCTTGAAAACTCAAAAATTAAAGCCACAACGGGTCAGCACCCTGCGGGTATGATTGTTGTGCCAAGAGATGAAACTATTTACGATTTTTGCCCAATTCAATACCCTGCAAACAAGCCCGAATCGGGCGTTACTACAACCCACTTTGATTTCCATTCAATTCATGATACAATTTTAAAACTTGACGAACTTGGCCACGTTGTTCCTACTACATATAAATATTTAGAGGAATATACCGGCATACCCGTAAGCCAGATTTCAATGAGCGACCCGAAAATTTACAGTCTTTTCACTTCGACCGAAGCGCTTGGTGTTACACCTGAAGAAATTGAATCTAACACCGGTACTTATTGTATACCTGAATTTGGTACCGCCTTTGTTCGAGGCATGCTTGAAGACTGTAAACCTAAAAACTTTGCAGACCTATTGCAAATTTCAGGTCTTTCCCACGGCACAGACGTTTATCTTGGTAATGCTAAAGACTTAATTGATAACGGTACCTGCACCATTTCTGAAGTTATTGGTACACGTGATAATATTATGGTGTACTTAATACATCAAGGCATGGAAGAGGGCCGCGCATTTAAAATTACCGAAACGGTACGTAAAGGTCTTATTGCTAAAGGTGCGGTTTCTAAAGAAGACTGGGAAAAAATGGCCGACGATATGCGCGCGGTAAACGTTCCCGAATGGTATATCGACTCTTGCCGAAAAATTAAGTATATGTTCCCCAAGGCACACGCGGCGGCTTACGTTATAGGCGCTTTGCGTCTTGCGTGGTACAAGGTTTATTACCCGCTTGAATTTTACTGTGCTTATTTTACCGCCCGTCCTGAAGACGTTGACGTGCCAACCATTATGGGTGGTAAAGAAGCGGTGCGCCGTTATTTGCGCGACATTAAGGCAAAGGGTAAGGAAGCAACCCAAAAAGAGCTTGACGTTTACGAAAATATGCTTATATTTAACGAGCTGTTTTCACGCGGAATTGAAGTTTTACCAATAGATATCAACAAATCTCACGCAATGAAGTACGTTCCCGAAGACGGTAAAATGCGTTTGCCGTTTGGCGCACTTTCAGGTGTTGGCGAAAAGGCGGCTTATTCAATTTATGAAGCCGCACAAGCCGGTAATTTTATATCTAAGGAAGATTTTCAACTTGAAGCGGGGGTTTCTAAAACCATTATTCAAAATCTTAGTGACCTTGGTGCATTTAAAGATTTACCCGATACAAACCAAATGTCATTGTTCTAAATTGTAACAACATAATATATAAAACAATTTTTAAAATGTAGAAAACAAGCCAAAAACTCAAATTTGGCTTGTTTTTTTATGATATTTTAAAGAAATCTTGCAAAAATATTAAAAAAAGGTTGCAATTTTGTAACCTTTTTGTTATAATAACCCTTGTAGTTGTTACAAATTGTAATTTTTAAAGAAGGGCGCTGAATTTTATTTTTAACGAACTTTGCGAAAAAATGTTAAATAAAACGCAGAATTTAATAAAGTATAACAAAGTGCTTGTTAATGTTATTTCCTTTGTATTAATTGTTGTTTTAAGTTTTGTAGTAAGCTTTGTTTCTTGCGGCATTACTTTTGGTTTAAGCGTTATTTATAACGGTAAAAACATTGGTGTTGTACACCGTGCGAAAGATTTTGATAAAGCAGTAGCTTATATTGAAGCAAACACCGAACACTTTAAAGCGGTTGACGCTATTGAAGATGCTTCCTTTGGCATTACACTTACTTTGGAAGAAAAGTTCAGTCAAAAGGATGAACTTGCTTTAGCAATTGCAGAAAACACTAAAGAAATTGAATATGGCAACATATTATATATTAATGACAAGCCGGTTGCTTATACCGACATTGAAAACCTTGAAGAATTAATCGAAAAGTCACGTTGTCGTTATTATATTGACGGTGCAGAAAACTCGGCAAAATTTATAGACGATATTCGTTTTGAAATGATTTTCTCTTATGCACCCCGTATTGACGACGTTAAAGAAGTAAAAGAAATTATCTCAAAGCTTAACGTTAAAACCGTTTCAAAGCTTTCTTCTGAAACACCCATTGATTTTGAAGTAAAAACCGTTAATACTCCAGCTCAGCAAATTGGTTATTCCAAAATTCAAACTCCCGGTGTTCAAGGTCTTGCAGCAAAAACTGAATTAATTGAAACAATTAACGGTGCTGAATGTTCGCGTGAAGTACTTAGTGATAAAGTTTTGGTTGAACCTGTAACACAGGTTGTTGTAAAGGGCACTGCTCTTCATATGGTATCTGCAACCGAAAAAGCTCAGGCACAGTCAGCAGGTCTTATCGTACCGCTTAATACTTACGTTTATATTTCTGCTTATTGGGGTGACGGCCGTAACCATAAGGCAATTGACTTTGCAGGTCACCGTGGCACCGCAATTTTTGCGGCACAAAAGGGTACTGTTGTTTGTGCGGGCTATCGCGGCAATTACGGTTACTTGGTTGAAATTGACCATGGTAACGGTTTAAGAACACGTTATGCTCACTGCGACGCTCTTTGCGTAAAGGTTGGACAAACAGTTACACAAGGTCAGCAGATTGCAACAATGGGTAACACGGGTCGTTCTACGGGTGACCACTTGCACTTTGAAGTGGTTGTAAATGGTAAACCTGTTAACCCTGCACCTTACATTTTTAAATAATAACATTTAAAGCACCTCGTACGAGGTGCTTTTGTTTTTGTAGATAAATTATAGTTTATTGGGCTGACGCCCAAAAGAATAAAGAATAAATAAGAAAGAATAAAATTGGTGTCGGCTTTGCCGACTTTATTTATATATCGTGCCAAAAGCACACATTTTTTCTTCTTTCTTCTTTATTATTTAATCGCGTCAGCGATAAACCCCAATTTAAAACCACAAATAAAAAAAGAGCAGTCTTGTGACTGCTCTTTAAATTTTAAAAATTAAGCTTTGTTTACAGAACCGAAAAGTTCCATCTTTTCCTTAACAGTTGCTTTAATTGCTTCAAAACCGGGAGCCAAAAGCTTTCTGGGGTCGAAGCCCTTGCCACTTAAGTCTTTACCAGCTTCAACGTATTCACGTGTTGCAGCAGCAAAAGCCAACTGACATTCAGTGTTAACGTTAATTTTAGATACGCCAAGAGAAATTGCTTTCTGAATCATATCAGCGGGGATGCCTGTACCACCGTGAAGAACTAAAGGCATATCGCCGGTAAGCTGTTGAATACCATCAAGAGTATCAAAGCTAAGACCTGCCCAGTTTTCAGGGTATTTACCGTGAATGTTACCAATACCTGCAGCAAGCATTGTAATGCCGAGATCAGCAATCATTTTGCATTCCTTGGGGTCAGCACATTCACCTGCGCCTACAACACCGTCTTCTTCACCACCGATAGAACCAACTTCAGCTTCAAGAGAAAGGCCAAGTTCGTCACAAACAGCAACAAGTTCTTTAGTTTTTGCAATATTTTCTTCAATGGGGTAATGTGAACCGTCAAACATAACGGATGAGAAACCTGCTTCAATGCACTTTTTAGCGCCTTCGTAACTACCGTGGTCAAGATGAAGAGCAACAGGAACAGTAATGCCGAGTTCATCAATCATACCGTTAACCATGCCAACGATGGTCTTATAGCCGCACATATATTTACCTGCACCTTCAGAAACACCGAGAATTACAGGAGAATTAAGTTCCTGTGCGGTTAAAAGAATGGCTTTAGTCCATTCAAGGTTGTTGATATTGAATTGACCGACAGCATATTTGCCGGCTTTTGCTTTTTGAAGCATTTCTTTTGCGGAAACTAACATTTTAATAATTCCTCCGTTTAAAAATTTTACTTTATTATTGTATACTAAAAGCTTGTTAAAATCAAGCATTATATTGCCGAAATTTTAACAAGCTTTATTAATTTAATTATTTATTATTTATCTTGGTCTTCAAGTATAACTTCGGGTGGAAGTTCCAAAAGTTCGGGGTTGGTTAAATATTTTTTAAGTGTTTTGAAGGCCAAGGCAAAATAACTGCCCGAACAAATACGTTCGTCCATTGTAACACCGATGGGAAGCGAACGCACAAAGGTAATTTCGTCGCCCTTGCGTTTTGCAACTTCGCGCAAGTTACCCATTGCCAAGAAAATACTGGTTGTGCCAAATTCATAACAATGGTGGTAAATGTGGTTTGTGCGAATAGAGGCAAGGTTTGTAATACCCATACTCATATGGAAAGGTGAAGCGTTTATAATTGCCTTGGGTAAAAGACCGTAACGGTCCATAAGTTTAAACAACTTTACACCCACGTTTAAAAGACCCGGAATACTTAATAAAATTTTAATAAGCTTTTCGGTGCTGTTATTTTCGGGAGTTTCGCGGTTTTCTTCAACATATTTGTTAATAATATTATTAACGTCAAAAATGGTGTTATTTTTTTCAAAATACATTTTTGACATTGTACCGTTATGTTCCTGACCCGATTTCAAAACCACCATGCCAACAGCAATTTCATTACGGGTGTAAATTTTCTTATTAACAACAAAACGGTTAAGCTCGGGGTATTCTGTCATGGTGCGAATATATGCCGCAATAACCAAAGCCATATGGCTTATGCGAATACCTTCTTTACGTTTTTTGTTTATGTATTCTTGCATGGGGTCGTAAGGAATATCAATGGTAATCATATTCATTGAATCCACGCGTTTGTCCATAATGTGTGCGGCAACCCTATACATTGGGTCGGTGTGGCGGAGTCGTTTACCGTCTGCTCTCATAATTTGCCCCTTTTTACTGAATTTGTGAATAAACTGTAAACTCATAATATCATATTTCGACATTTTTCGCAAGAACTTTTTGAAATCTCAACAAGTAAAATAAACTTGTTAAATTTATGTATATGTGATATACTTTATGTGTATGAATTTTTTGTTAAAATCTTTCCATAATAAATGTGGGTGATTTTAATGGAAAACAATACTTCCTTGAAAAATGAAAAAAGTGAAGATATAAAAGAATTTGGGTCGGTTATATCGTCTGACGGTAAACACAAAATTTATTGTCTTACAATAATCGGCGAAATTGAAGGTCACACCGTTTTGGCGGAAAATAGCAAATCTACAAAGTACGAGCATATAATTCCGCAGCTTGTCGCGGTGGAGGAATCTAACGAAATTGAAGGGCTTTTGGTAATTCTTAACACCATTGGCGGTGACGTTGAAGCAGGACTTGCCATTGCCGAGCTTATTTCGGGAATGAAAAAGCCAACAGCATCCTTTGTGCTTGGCGGCGGTCATTCAATAGGCGTACCGTTGGCGGTGTCTGCTAAAAGGTCGTATATTGCGCCATCTGCCACAATGACGGTGCACCCTGTTAGAAGCAACGGGCTTTTTATTGGCGTACCCCAAATGCTTAATCATTTTCAGCGTATGCAGGCACGCATAACTGAATTTGTTTGCCGTAATTCGAAAATTGAGGAAAAAACCTTTGAAAAGCTTATGATGAACACCGGCGAAATGGTAACCGACGTTGGCAGTGTTTTGTCGGGTGACAGGGCAGTAGAGGTTGGCCTTATTGATGAAGTTGGTAATCTTTCACAGGTTATTTCAGGACTTTATGAGCTAATAGAAAATCAAGGGTGAATTTTCACCCGTACATATAAGAGTTTTAAGGAGAAGATTTTTTTGGCAACTAAAAAGAAAAAAACCACAAAACGCCAATCGCAAAAACAAACACAACAAAATGCCGCTGCACAACGTCAGTTATTTTCGGTAATTGGCTTTGCAGTTGCAATATTTTTGCTTTGCGTTGTATTTATAAAGGGCGAAAACGTTTGGCTTTTCTTACATAATTTTGTTTTCGGTCTTTTTGGAATTACAGCTTATGCAGTACCGTTTTTTATTGGTATTGTGTCGGTTTTTGTTTCAATGGAAAAACTTAATAATAACACAATTGCAAAACTTATCGAGGGCGGTGTTTTAATCGCCTTAATCGGTGCTGCAATTGATATTTTTTCAAAACACAATGCAAAACTTAGCTTTTTTGAACATCTTGGCAATGCTTACACAAATGGCATTTCGCTTAAAAGCGGAGGTTTTGTGGGCGCACTTATCGGTCAACCAATTTATCTTTTATTCGGTAAAACCGGTGCGGCAATTACTGTAATTTTGCTTATGTTTGTACTTTTAATGGTACTTACCGGCACAACCCTTATCAGTCTTTTTAAAATGCTTAAAAAACCTGCAAAGGTTGTGGCGGAACAAGCGCAAAACGCATATCAAGGCAAGGATGAAAAGGAAATTAAGGTTGTTAAGGGCTTTAATGTTGACGTTCCGGTTGACGGAAGCATTAAAGAACGTCAAAAGGAGCAAAACGAATTGCCCCTTAAAAGCAGACGTCTTATTCGTGCTTATAAGGACGAAAGCGAACCCTCACCAGATGCAAACGTTATTGTTTCAGCACCCGAGGGCGCCGAAGATAACAAAAAACTTGATACTGCAATTGACGCAGCAAAACAAGAAGAACAAATTATTATTGACATGAAGGCCGAAACCGAAAGCTTTACCGAAGAGGTTAAGGAAAATCTTGATACTTCAACCGATAAGGGTTATGTTTACCCGCCCACCACCCTGCTTAAAGATACACGTGGTACTTCGGGCTTGGTTGCAAATGATGATTCTGACACGGCAGAGCATCTTGTTCGTACTCTTCGCAGCTTTGGTGTTGAAACACGAATTGTTGATATAAGTCGCGGCCCTACCGTTACAAGATATGAATTACAGCCCTGTGCGGGTGTAAAAATAAGTAAAATTACCGCCTTGGCTGATGATATTGCTCTTAACCTTGCGGCAGGTAACGTTAGAATTGAAGCGCCTATACCCAATAAAGCCGCGGTTGGCATTGAAGTTCCTAATAAGGACAAACGCGCAGTTGGTATTCGCGAAATTTTAGAAGCGCCGGAATTTACATCGGCAAAATCAAAGCTTACGGTTGCTTTGGGTAAAGATATTACGGGCAATATTATTACTACCGATATTTCAAAAATGCCTCACGGTCTTATTGCGGGTGCTACCGGTTCGGGTAAATCGGTTTGCACAAACTCGATTATTATAAGTCTTCTTTATAAGAATACCCCCGACGAATTGAAGCTTTTACTTATCGACCCTAAAACAGTTGAATTTGAACCGTATAACGGTATACCGCATCTTATGGTGCCTGTTGTTACCGACCCAAGAAAAGCCGCAGGCGCTCTTGGTTGGGCAGTTGGCGAAATGGAAAAGCGCTATAAAATGCTTTCTGACCGCAAGGTGCGTAATATTGAAGAATACAACCAAGTGGTTGAAGGGCTTGTGGACGAGCCCGAAGTGGAAAAAATGCCTTATATCGTTATAATGATAGACGAATTTGCCGATTTGATGCAAACCGCTTCTAAAGAAGTAGAAGACCACATTGCACGTCTTGCGGCAAAAGCGCGTGCTGCAGGTATACATATGATTTTGGCAACACAGCGCCCGTCAGTTGACGTTATTACAGGTGTTATTAAGGCAAATATTCCCACCAGAATTGCGCTTACAACCTCTTCACAAATTGACAGCCGCACCATTATTGACCAAGCAGGTGCAGAAAAGCTACTTGGTCGCGGTGATATGCTATTTAACCCTGTTGGCACTTCAAAACCCAGTCGTTTGCAGGGTTGCTTTGTAAGTAACGAAGAAATAAAAGCGGTTGTTGACTTTGTTAAGGGCGACCGCAGTGCTTGTTATAATGAAGATGTTATGAATGAAATTGAACGTCAAGCAGCAATTGAAAAGAAACAACGCACCGGCCTTGAAGAAGACGGTCCCGATGAAGACCCAATGCTTCAAGACGCAATAAGGGTTGTTGTTGAAAACGGTTTAGCTTCAACCTCATTGCTTCAAAGAAAATTAAAACTCGGTTATGCACGTGCCGCCCGCATTGTTGACGAAATGGAACAACGTGGTATTGTTGGTGGTTACGAGGGCTCGAAACCGAGAAAAGTGCTTATCACACAAGAACAGCTTTTAGAAATGGAAGCCGCAGGTCGTGACGAGGTTTAATTTTAATAAAAGAAAAGTAATTACAGTGATAACAGCGGTGCTTTGCATCGTTGTTTTCACTATTTTACTGTTTTGTGCACGTGACCCATGGATGTTTAAGGGTGGCAAATCGAGTGCAGTTGTAAACTTTGATGACGATTTTATAAAATTTATGGACGTTGGTCAGGGCGACGGTGCAATTATTTACAGCAACGGTTACTGTGCAGTTATTGATACCGGCGAGGCAATAGTGGCTAATGACGTTTTAGCCGATTTAAAGTGCCTTAACGTAAAACAAATTGATATGGTTATAATTTCGCATTATCATTCTGACCATATCGGTGCTTTTGAACAAATTTCAAAAGAATATGAAATTAAAAATATGTTGGCACCGTCAATTAATTCTAATAACATAATCGAAGCTTATAAAGCCAAAGAAACCGTATTATCAAACAACGGCAGTTTTTATGAGGGAATTTACGGGCTAAACTTTATGCTTGGCGAATTTAAAATTACGGTTTTGGGTTATTATAACGGAAGTGATGAAAACGACCGTTCACTTTATATTATGGCCGAAATGCAAGGCGTTAGATTTTTGTTTACGGGTGACGGTGGCTTACAAGCCGAGCAGAAACTTTTAAAAAGAACTTACGATATTGATTGTGACGTTTTAAAGGTTGCACACCACGGAAGCTCAACTGCAACAAGTTATGAATTTTTGAAATATACTAAACCCGAATATGCAGTGGTTTCATCGGGTGAGGGTAACCCTTACGGGCACCCACATATTCAAACAATGTTATTACTTGAAAAATTAAAAACCAAAATTTACCGTACCGACACAAAGGGGGACGTAACCTTTTACGTTAAGGGCGGTGAAATAGAAATTAAAACCGAAAAATAGGTGATTGTTATTAACATTATTGAAAAATTAACTCAGGAATTTTCACTCAAACCCTATCAGGTGGAAAACACTGTAAAGCTTATTGACGAAGGTAACACCATTCCCTTTATTGCGCGTTACCGTAAAGAAGCACACGGTTCACTTGACGACCAGGTTTTGCGTGAGCTTTCAGAGCGTCTGGCATATCTTCGCAATATGGACGAAACTCGCGAAAAGATTAAGGCAGCTATTGAAGAACAGGGTGCTTTAACCGAAGAACTTATTAAGGCAATTGACGCGGCACAAACCTTAACCGAGCTTGACGATATTTATCGTCCCTACAAGAAAAAGCGCAAAACCAGGGCAAGTGTTGCCAAAGAAAAGGGCTTAGAACCCTTGGCAGATATGATTTACGAACAAGCGCCCGACTGCAAATTGCCTATTGAAATGGCGGTTGATTTTGTCAATGCCGATTTAGGTGTTCAAACCGCTGAAGATGCTTTGCAGGGCGCAATGGACATTATTGCCGAAAAAATTTCGGATGATGCTGATATCCGAAAGCGTATGCGTTTTGTATGTATGGCACACGGTATTTTAAATGTAAAGGGTGCTAAAGAGGACCTTGACGTTTATGAAATGTATAAGGAATATAGCGAAGCATTATCAAAAATTGCCGACCATAGAATTTTGGCAATTAACCGTGGCGAAAAGGAAGAGTTTTTAAAGGTTTCAATTGATTTTGATGAAGCCAAAGCAATGTTTATAATTTCTAAAAACCATATTAAAGAGGGGAGCCCCGCCACCGATACGGTGGTCGCCGCCGCAAAAGATGCTTATACTCGCTTGATTTTTCCGTCAATTGAACGTGAAATAAGAAGCGAGTTAACCGATCGCGCCTCCACTTCGGCAATTAAGGTTTTTTCTACCAATTTGCAACAGCTTTTAATGCAACCGCCCGTTAATGATAAGGTTGTTTTGGGTCTTGACCCCGGTTATCGCACAGGTTGTAAGGTTGCGGTTGTTGACGGTACGGGTAAGGTGCTTGATACGGGTGTAATTTACCCCGCGCCCCCAAAAAGCGATATAGAAAATGCAAAAATCATTGTAAAAGCGCTTGTTAAAAAGCACGGTGTTCAGGTATTTGCTATCGGCAACGGTACCGCAAGCCACGAAACCGAAGTTTTTGCGGCTGAGGTTATTAAAGAACTTAACGACGGTCTTTCATATATGGTAGTTAGCGAAGCGGGTGCAAGTGTATATTCGGCTTCAAAATTGGCGGCAGAAGAATTTCCCGATTATGATGTGTCGCTTAGAAGTGCGGTTTCTATTGCAAGACGTCTTCAAGATCCCTTGGCAGAACTTGTTAAAATTGACCCCAAGGCAATTGGCGTTGGTCAGTATCAACACGATATGCCCCAAAATCAGCTTAATTCCGCTTTAGACGGTGTTGTTGAAGACTGTGTAAACTCGGTTGGTGTTGACCTTAACACCGCGTCCGTTCAGCTTTTGGCACGTGTTTCGGGTCTTGGCCCCGCGGTTGCTAAAAACGTTGTGGCTTACCGCGAAGAAAACGGACGTTTTACAAATCGCAGTCAGCTTAAAAAGGTTTCTAAGCTTGGTCCTAAAGCATTTGAACAATGTGCAGGTTTCTTACGCATTATCGACGGTAAAAATCCGCTTGATAATACTTCAGTCCACCCCGAAAGCTATGATGCGGCAGAAAAGCTTATCAAACTTTGTGATTATACCGACAAAGACCTTAAAGCCGGTGCTTTAAGTGGTTTATCCGAAAAGGTAGAAAGCAAAGGTGTGGCAGCGGTTGCAAATGAAATCGGTGTGGGCGAGCCGACACTTTTGGATATTGTAAAGGAACTTGAACGTCCCGGTCGTGACCCGCGTGACGAGTTACCCGCACCGCTTTTGCGCACTGATATTATGTCAATGGAAGACTTGAAAGCAGGTATGGAACTTACGGGTACAGTACGCAACGTAATTGATTTTGGCGCATTTGTTGATATTGGTGTTCATCAAGACGGGCTGGTTCATATTTCACACATTACAAACCGTTTTATAAAGCATCCAAGCGAAGTTTTAAAGGTTGGCGACATTGTAAAGGTTTGGGTTTTAGGTGTTGATGTTAATAAAAAGCGAATTTCTCTTACAATGCGAAAGGACAAATTAAATGAAGCAAAATAATTTAAAGGGCAGTTTAATTCTTGCCCTTGCCGCGCTTATTTGGGGTATGGCATTTGTTGCACAAAACCAAATAAGTGACACGGTGCCTACCTTTACGGTAAATGCAAGTCGTTCTTTTATTGCGGCAATATTTTTGTTTATTTTTTGGAAAATTACAAATATAAAAAAAGAAGCAAGTTTTATTCCCAAGGACAAGCAGGGCCAAAAGAAGTATCTTGCTGCTGCACTGACCTGCGGTATGTTTTTGGCGGTTGCAATGAATTTGCAACAATTCGGTATTGCCCTTTACCCAAAGGGTGCCCCTGCGGAAGCTCATGCCGGTTTTCTTACAGTGCTTTACGTAATTTTAGTGCCGGTATTTTCAGTGTTTTTACGCAAAAAGGTTGGGCTGGTTGTTTGGTGCGGTGGCATTTTGTCCACAATTGGCATTTATATGCTGTGTCTTGCAAACGGCCTTCAAGCATTTTACTTTGCAGATATAATTGTATTTTGTTGCGGCATTGCATTTGCACTTCAAATTTTGGCGGTTGATAAATACGTTGGTATTACGGGCGGTGTCAAACTGTCAATTATGCAGTTTTTTGTCGTTGGTGTAATTTCTACGATATGCGCTTTGATTTTTGATTTAAAAGCCCTGTCGTTATCGGCTTTAATTGATGGCGCCTTACCGATTTTGTATCTTGGCATAATGTCAAGCGGCATTGCTTATACGCTTCAAATTGTAGGTCAAAAATATGCCGAACCGTCGGTTGCGTCAATCGTTATGAGCTTTGAAAGCGTATTTGCGGTTTTGGGTGGTGTTTTATTCTCTCGCTCAACCCTTTCGCCAAACGAAATAATTGGCTGTATTATAATGTTTGCGGCAATAATTGTGGCGCAATTACCTGAATTTAAAAAGAAAAAGGCATAAAAAATCACCCAACTTTTTGTTGGGTGATTTTTTTATTTCTTATTTAATTTCATAACCGCCAACGGGACGAATGGTTAAAACACTGCAAGTGCCAACCCCGAAAGCTGATTCTATCATTGTTTTGTAATCACTTAACAAATCGGTTGGAATATAGCACTGAATTGTACCTGCAAAGCCGCCGCCGTGAACACGACAAGCGCCTTTTTCGCCCAAAAACTGCTTAGTTAAAGCAATTGCAAGTGATAAGCCCTGTTCCTTAACTGCAGAAGTAGAATAAAGGTTTTGCAAATAGTCGTAAGACGACTGACCCGATGCATTAACCATTTTAAGAAAATCTTCAAATCTGCCTTCCTTCAAAGCGGAACGTTGGTCGCTTACGCGGGCATTATCATTAAAGAAATGAATTGCGCGAAGTACCGCACGGTCGCCATATTCTTTGCGAAGTGTGTGAATGTTTTTATAAAATTCACTTTCGTCAGCGTCGCGCAAAAAGTCAACACCCAAAGCGTTGCTAATTTGCTTACATTCAATGGTAATGTCGGCATAATCTTGTGTTAAGTTTGCATGGTTTCCGCCGGTGTCAACAACACAAAGGGTATAACCGAATTTTTTAATATCAAGGTCAATTTTTTCGGTAACGGGGTTTGCGGGATCGTTAAAATCGGCATAAGTAAAGCCGCCAAGCGAGCTTGCCATTTGGTCTAAAAGACCGCAGGGTTTGCCAAAATATTCTCTTTCAGCAAACTGACCGATTTTTGCAATTTCAATTGCGCTTGCCTTATTGTCATTAAACATACCGTTTAAAATGTTTGCAATAAGCACTTCAAATGCGGCCGATGATGAAAGGCCCGAACCCTTTAATACGTTAGAAGTGGTGTATGCGTTAAAACCGCAAAGCTTAACGCCCATTTGGTTGAATTTATGACAAACACCGCGAATAAGTGAGATTGCACGGCCAACTTCTTTGTCTTTCTTTTCAAGTTCGTTTAGATTTACAGTGTCCATATCATAACCGTGCGACTTAATGCGAACGGTGTTTTCGTTGTTTAAAGCAACGATTGCGATAACGTCCATATCAACGCTGCCCGCAAGCACCTGACCGTGTTGATGGTCAGTATGGTTGCCGCCAACCTCGGTTCTGCCTGGTGCAGAGAAGATGCGAATATCATCACGTTCAGAATAAATTTCTTCAAATTGTGCAATTGCGTTTAAATAACGTGCTCTCGGCTTTTCGGTTTCCCCGTAAAGCATTAAAAAGTCTTTATCAAAACCACCGTTTTGAATGTGCAATTTGATTTCGGCAATGTTCATTTTAAAGCCCCTTAATATTATTTTGAAATAATGGCTAATGTGTCACGTGCAATGGCAAGTTCTTCATTAGTGGGAATAATGTAAACGTTAACTTTACTGTCTTCGGTAGAGATTTTAACCTCTTCGCCGCGAATAGCGTTCTTTTGGTCGTCAATCTTAACGCCAAGATATGCAAGATTTTCGCAAACGTACTTTCTAAGTTCACCGTCATTTTCACCGATACCACCGGTAAATACGATAGCGTCAACACCGTTCATAGCGGCAACGTAAGAGCCAACAAACTTAAGAATTTGATAACGCTGCATATCAATAGAAAGCTGTGCACGGTGGTTACCTTGTGCGGCAGCGGCGGCAACGTCACGGTTGTCGTTAGAAACGCCTGAAACACCAAATACGCCCGATTCTTTATTGCAAATGCGGTTAATGTCGGCGGGGGTAAGGTTTTCTTTTTCAGCGATAAAGGTTAAAGCAGAGGGATCAAGTGTACCTGTGCGGGTACCCATCATGAAACCGTCAAGGGGAGTAAAGCCCATTGAAGTATCATAGCAAAGACCATTTTTAACTGCGGTAATTGAACAACCGTTACCAAGGTGGCAGGTAATGATTTTAAGGTCTTTTTTATCCTTATTTTCAAGCACTGCGCAACGGTCACTTACAAAATGATGGCTTGTACCGTGTGCACCGTACTTACGTACACCGTATTTTTCATAATATTCATAAGGAAGAGCGAACATATAAACGTGTTCGGGCATGGTTTGGTGGAAAGAGGTATCAAACACTGCAACCTGCGGCTTTTCGCTACCAAAGGTTTTGATACAAGCTTTAATAGCAAGTACGTGTGCAGGGTTGTGAAGTGGAGCCAAAGCGCCCAATTCGTCAATATCGTTTAATGCTTTTTCGGTAATAAGGCAAGAGCCCTTGAAGATGGCGCCGCCTTGCACGATGCGGTGACCGATAGCTGAAACTTCGTCAAAAGAATCAATTACCTTTGCATCAGATTTTGTTAAAGCGTAAACAACTGCTTCAAATGCTTCACTGTGTGTGGGCATTGGGGTTTCGGCAGAATATGTTCTGCCATCAGCCGCTTTGTGAGAAATGGCACCTGTTACACCAATTCTTTCACAAAGACCTTTTGCTAAAACCTGTTCGTTTTCCATATCAATAAGTTGATATTTAAGGGAAGAACTACCTGCGTTTACAACGAAAATTTTCATTTTAAAATGCCTCCGTCAAAAGATATTGAATTAAAAAATAAAATATGTTATATTAACTAATATATAATACAATAATTTTTCATTATTTTCAAGTTTAATTGTAAAAGAAGTGATTTTTTGGCAAGAATAGGCATTATTGCAGAATTTAACCCTCTACATTTAGGGCATAAATACTTAATAGATGAAGCCAAAAAGCAGGGCGAAGTGGTTTGTGTGATTTCGTCCAACTTTGTGCAACGTGGGGACAGCGCAATTTTTGAAAAGCGTACTCGTGCCAAAATGGCGTTGCTGTGTGGTGCTGATTTAGTTTTAGAAATGCCGGTTTGTTATTCAATGTCAACCGCGCAAAATTTTGCTTTGGGCGGTGTTGCAGCATTAATGGCGGCAGGGTGTGACACTCTTTTGTTTGGCAGCGAAATTGGCGAAATTGACCCTCTTATAAAAACCGCTGAAATTTTAATTGGCAATGAATTTTCACAAAAATTAACCGAAAAGCTTAAAGGGGGTATTACCTTTGCGAAAGCCCGTCAAATTACGGCGGAAGAATGTGGGGCAAAGGTTGGCATTTTAGAGGGTGCTAACAATAATTTAGCAATTGAATATATAATTGCCGCAAAAAAGCTTGGCGGCAAAATGTATTTTCAAACGGTAAAACGCAAGGGTGTCAGTCACGATAGCGGCGAAGCGAATAATGGCTTTGCGTCGGCTTCACTTATTCGCGAAAAAATGCTTGAGGGCGATATGGCGTTTGCAAAAGAATTTATGCCAAAGGAAGCGTTTGATTTAATAAATACTGACGAAATTTCAAATATTAACCGTCTTGAAAATGCAATTCTTTCATCTTTGCGTATTAAAACCGTCGACGAATTTAATCGTTTGCCTGACGTTAGCGAAGGGGTAGAAAATAAACTTTTTTCTGCGGTAAGGGTTGCAACTTCGCTTTCAGAAGTTTATAATAACGTTAAAAGCAAACGTTATACCCTGGCACGTATAAGACGTCTTGTTTTGTCGGCATTTTTAGGGCTTGATAATGAATTTTTTATGCAATCACCCGAATACGTAAGGGTATTAGGGTTTAATAACCTTGGGGAAGCTATAATTCGCCAACAAAGTAAAAAATCTAATATACCTTTAATTTTAAAAGCAACTGAAATAAAAGATTTGTCTGAAAAAGCGCAAAAAATGTTTTTGCTTGAAAACCAAGCGACTGATATTTATCTTTTATCATTAAAAAAGCCCCAAGAATGTGGGCTGGAATATAAAGCAAATTTAATTAAAACGGAGTGTTAATTATGGTTAAAGTAAACGTTATTGAAAATTATAAAAAATATGGCAAGGTTGTTGCAATTTCAAACGGTGTTATTGAAGCATACGTAACGGTTGATATCGGTCCTCGTATTATTCGTTTTGGTTACGTTGGCGGTCAAAACATTATGGCGGATAATCGTGATGCTTTCGGTTGGAAGGACGACGACGCTTACCACGCATTTTTCGGCGAAGGCAGACATTGGGAAAGCTTTGGCGGTTATCGTGTTTGGGTTACCCCCGAAGGTTACCCTGAAACTTATACTCCCGATGACAGACCCGTTAGCTACACCGTTAATTCTGACAGCGTTGTATTTACCGCCCTTGCCGATGAAGAAGTGGGTATTTTAAAAACCATTACCATTAAAATGGACCCCGATGATGCAAATATGACGGTTAACGCACGAGTTCAAAATATTAGCGGTAAGGAAAAAGAGTTTGCAGTTTGGGTAATCAGCGTTTGTGCACCGAACGGTAATCTTATTATTCCTATGAACACAAACGATACAGGTCTTTTACATAATCGCGCAATTTCGGTTTGGCCTTATACCGATTTAAGTGACAGTCGTCTTTACTTTGGTAAAAAGTACGTTACCGTTAAGCAGGACGTAAATGCCACTTGTCCCGCAAAGCTTGGCTTTGACCTTAATGACGGTACCGTTTATTACGTTTTGGGCGAAGATATTTTTACAAAACGTTACAATGCAAAGCATGGCGTACTTCCTTACCCCGACGGTGACTGTTCGTTTGAAACCTATACCAATGAAGCCATGATAGAGATTGAAAGTCTTTCCGACATTAAAAAGGTTGAAAACGGTGGCACAAACGAAATTACTGAATTTTGGTCGCTTAACAAAAAGCCCTGCGAGGTTGATTTTAAAGACGACAATTCAATTGATGAATTTATCGGTAAGATGTAATAAAAAAGAGTGAATCGCAAGATTCACTCTTTTTGTGTTAGTGGGGTTGTAACTTCAATAAAGGTTGTGTTTGGAAATTTGTTTTTAACCTCATCAGAGAAAATATAATCTGTAATTATTATATCAATTGCCGATAGATCACAAAGCATTCGGGGACCTTTTGTAATAATTTTTTGGTGGTCGAAAAGCAAAATGCTTTTTTGAGAGTTGTCTATCATAATTTTTCTAAGGTTTATATATGTATCATTATCAAAGATTTTGCCGTCTGAAGATACTCCGCCCGTTGAAAAGAAAAACAAATCTGCCGTATAGCTTTTGGCAACTGTTTCGGCATCAATACCGCCCGTCATATCAGGCGGTTCAATAATTTTACCGCCAAGTGAAATAACATTAACTCCTTTTTCGCTTAAATGGGAAGCCAAATTCATGTTATTGGTAATTACGGTAAGATTTTCGATGTTACTTAAATATTCCCCCATATAATGTGTTGTTGTTGTGCCGTCAATAAAAAGAGTCATAGAAGCTTTCACAAGCTCGGTGCCTTTCTTGGCTAAAACTCGTTTGACCGGACGCATTTTATGATAACGAAAAACCAATGGCGTGCCCTTTTTCTCCACAATTTCTGCTCCGCCGTAATGCCGCACTATAAGCTTTTGTTTTTGAAGATCGTTAAGGTCGCGGTTTATGGTAGCGGTGCTGTAATGCAATTCTTCGCACAAATACTTAACAGTTACGTAGCCGTGTTCTTTAATTAAATCAAGTATTAAATCAATTCTTTTTTGCAACACGATCCCTCACTTTTTTGATAAAAAATGATAATTTCTCAATAAAATGAACATATATTGATAAAATTTTAAAAATTAATATAATTATAGCGAAACGTATTATTTCTGTCAAGGTGGTTGTAATGAAGGACCTAACAAAGGGTAATATTTATAAAACGTTTTTGCTTTTTGCAATACCGATTGTGCTGGCAGGGGTGTTGTCGCAGTGTTATTCGGTGGTAAATACAATAGTTGCAGGTAAGCTATTGGGCGATAATGCACTTGCGACAATTGGTGCGCTTTCGCCGCTTGAATCCTTTACAAATTCGGTTTTTTGCGGCTTTGGTACGGGTGTAGGTATTTACACAGGTCACTTATTCGGTGCTAAGGATTATCGGCGGCTTAAAGGTGCAATAATAAGTAATTTTGTATTTATTTCTGCTGCGGTAATTACCGTGTCGGTGGTTTTGTTTATTTTCCGTTACAGCATTTATTCACTTTTAAAAATTGATCCGCTGATAATGGATGACTGTAACAGATATTTTATTGTGCACACCATCGGAAAGGTTTTTCTTATATTTTCGGCTTGCGGTGTTTATTTTGTAAACTCAATGGGGGATAGTGAATTTCCGCTTTATATGTCGGTTTTATCGACCTTTATGAATATTGGTTTCGGAGTGCTTTTTATAACCGTATATAATTTGGGTGTTGAGGGCTTGGCGCTTGCAAACGTATTGTCGGCCTTTATAATTGATATAATATATGTTTTCAAGTTTTCTAAACTTTTTAAAAAATTAGACGTAGAAAAATATAAAATTTATTTTGAATTAAAATCAATTAAAAACACTCTAAAATATTCGGTTTCTACAATGTGTCAACAATCAATAATGTATTTTTCGGGACTTCTATTATCTCCGCTTATAAACGGAATCGGCGGTGCGGCATCGGCAAGCTATACCGTAACCTTGCGTATTTATGATGTGAACAGTGCAATTTATCAAAATTCCGCACGAACCGTGGGTAGTTATACCGCGCAGTGTTACGGTGCTAAAAAGTATCATTTACTGAAAAAGGGGCTAAGGGTCGGTTTTATTCAAAACGTTGGTTTTGTAATGCCGGTATTGCTTGTAAGTGTATTTATGGCTATGCCGGTCGCAAGGATTTTTTATGGCGCAAACGCCGATATAACGTCGGTAAATTATACGGTGACGTTTTTAAGGTATTGTATGCCGTTTTTGTTTTTTAATATAATCGCAAATTTGTTTCATCACTTTTTCCGCGGAATAGGACGTATGAAGGCGTTGCTTGTTACAACTATTGTCGGTTCGGCAGTAAGAATACTTATCAGTTGGCTTTTGATCCCTTATTGGGGAATTTACGGCTATTATGTTGGTTGGGTAATGTCATGGGTGCTTGACGGTGCCGTGGGCTTAATGCTTTATTATTTCGGAAAATGGAAAAAGCAGTTAGATTGATAAATTATATATAAAAACAGCGAGGTGTTTTCACCTCGCTGTTAGTTTAAGTAATAATTATTGTTCAAAAGAAATTTCAAACAATTCATTCGGTGTGCACTCAAGAAGTATACATAAAGTTTCTATATTTTCATATCGAATTGATTTTGTTTGATTATTTACCATTTTATTAAAATTTTGGTAACTCATGCCTAGTTGTTTATATAGCCAATATTTTGTGTGACCTTTTTTCTCAAGTAATTCTAAAACCTTTAATTTAATCATAAGATACTTCCTCATAACTTATTTTCATATTAGATAGTATCTTATTTTTTCTCTTTACATATAGACTATTACATTATATAATGCAATAGTCTACAAAAATAAATGTGAGGGAATATTAAATGGATTATTTAGAGGAATTTTTTTCAAATAAAAAACCATGCACAAATTCATTTTTTGAACGTATCAAGTTGATAAGATCTGTCGCTAGAAAAGAGATTATTGAACGATTAGAACTATCATCCGAATTGAGAATTCAAGCCGATGAATTGTTGAGGAAAATGGATGTAGAAGATGAAGAAAAGTTCAATTAAATATAAACAGCGAATCAAAAACGATTCGCTGTTTTACTTTAAAAATTAATTACACCCAAATGCTCAAGCAAAATTTTAACACCTAAAATTATAAGTATTAAACCGCCCGCAAATTCGGCTTTTGATTTAAATTTAGTACCGTAAATGTTACCAATTTTAACACCAATGGCAGACAAAGTAAAGGTAATTACACCGATAAATGCCACCGCAATGAAAGCGTATGTATTGTTGCCTTTTAAATCCATTGCAAGTGAAATACCGGCAGCGAGTGCGTCAATACTGGTGGCAATTGCCATTAAAAACATTGTTTTAAAACCGTAATTATCGCACTGTTCTTCCTCTTCCTTTTCAAACGATTCTTTAATCATATTACCGCCAATACCGCAAAGCAAAACAAGGGCAATCCAGTGGTCGATTGCGGTAACGTATTTCGCAAAGGCGGTGCCTACAAAATAGCCGATAAGCGGCATAAGTGCCTGAAAGCCGCCAAACCACGCACCAACAATTAACATATGGCGGGGCTTAAGCTCACGCGTGGCAAGACCCTTACAAATGGCAACTGCAAAAGCGTCCATCGAAAGACCAACCGCCAAAACAAATAATTCAAAAATGCTCAAATAAAAACATCCTTTTGAAAATTATAATATGAAAAATATTATATATCAAAAGGATGTGTTTGTCAAATAATTACGGGCTGAATTTGTTGCCCTAAAAGTGCGGCTTTTACCGTTTGGGGAATAAGTGAAAAATTGCAAATTAAAGAATTGTTTTTAGAATGTGGGTCGTCTTGACGATAGGGCACAAAATAAATATTTTTGGTGTTGTGTAAAAGACCAATGTTTTTTGCGCTACCGCCCAAGGCATCGTTTGTGGCAATGCCCAAAACAACGGGCTTATTGTTTCTAAGGTGGGCTTTAATTGCCATTGTTACCGCAGTGTCGGTAATGCCAAGTGCATTTTTGGAAAGGGTGTTGCCTGTAGCGGGGGCTACCACCAAGACGTCTAATAAATTTTTGGGTCCTATCGGTTCAGCACCGACAATGGTATGAATAACCTTTTCGCCGCAAATTTCTTCCACACGGTTTATAAGGTCTTGCGCCTTAAAAAAGCGGGTGTCGGTGTTATAAACGGTTTCGGACATAATTGGTTTAATTTTAATTGGGTATTTAGCCAGTTCTTCTAAAGCCGAAAGTGAAGCTTTAAGGGTACAAAAAGAGCCCGTCATTGCATACCCTAAAGTTATGTTTTGCATAAAATATTCTCCTTAAGTTTTTAAACTGATAAGGTCACAAGCGGTTTGTGCCAAAATTTCGCCTGCGGTTTTGGGGGAAACAATACCCGGTATGCCACCCGGTTTAAATGCCTTTATTCCCAGCGCTTTGGCGTAATTAAGGTTGAAACCGCCTTTGCTTGACAGGTCAATAATTAGATCAGCAGGACAATTTTCAAGGGCAGATTTTGAAAGAACTTCGTAATCAACCGTGTTAAAAATAATATCAAAATCAAGATACATATCACAAAGCTTTTCGGTGTTTATATACTTAAAGCCAAGTGCGTTAGCAAGGGCAAAATCACGCGGCTTTCGTGCAGATATTGTTACGTCGGCTCCAATATTTTTAAGTCGGTCGGCAAGAATTTTACCCACCCTGCCAAAACCTATTACCAAAACCTTGTTTTTCCAAAGCGTATAAGGGGTTTCGTTTATGGCAAGTGCAATTGCTCCCTCGGCTGTGGGAACAGCATTCAAAAGGGCAAAGCTGTCAAGTTGGTTATAATCAACGTAATTTTTACCGTCAAAATCATAATTACAACACAAAATCAACTGCTTATCGACAAGATTTTTTACGTCGTTAAGGTAAATTTTGCGGTCGGTTAACGGACAATAAACCGTTTTACCGTCTTTGGTGGTTGGTACCGGTAAAATAACAACGTCACTTTTGGCTATATCGCCGTTATCGTCGGGAAAAAGACCCAACGTGTCAACGTAAAAATTTTCCTTGTTAAGACGGTGCTTTGCCGCTATTAAGCGTTTGTCCCCGCCAATAATTAAAACCCTTTTCATAAAATCCCCCCGCTATAAAAATAAAGAAAGTGCCATGCTGTACATTACAGTTTATGGCACTTTAATTTTTTGTGTTACATTATTTCCTTTAAAAGTTTGGCTTTAGTATTAAGGGTGGGATTTTCAATTACTTTTTGTTGTAATTCACTTAAAACTTCACCGATTTTTTCACCCTTTATACCTTTTTCAATAAGGTCGTTTCCGGTTATTTTTAAGTGACCTATTAAATACGGTTCGTTGTTTTGTAATACCTCTTCCAAAAGGAAAGCATCAAGGTTTTTAAGGGTTAAAAAATTGCGCAAAACGGTTTGGTTTGTTTTTGCCAAACACCGTTTGATATCGCTTTTGGTTTTCGGGGTGGGTAAATGGTTTAACCTTTCCATTTTTTCAAGGTAATCTTTTTCTTTATTTGAAAGCTTTAAATCGCATTTTGGGGTGCCGCCAAGCAACAAATAAAGGCACAAAAGCGGGTTTTGTCGGTGGACGTTAAGCAAATCAAAGTTAGGACAAGTATTCATTCCCAAAAACGCAAGACCGCCACAGTCAATAAGCGGTTTTATAACCTTGAAATTTTCGCCCGTTATGGCGGCTTTAAGCTCGTTCATAACCCTTTCAACGCTTATTTTTTGCAAAAGCGGGGCGTATTTAATTGCGGCATTAAAGGTGTTTTCTTCAATTTTAAAATTAAGGGTTGAAGCAAAACGGAAAAGCCGCAAAATACGAAGCGCGTCTTCTTTAAAACGGGTTTCGGGGTCGCCAACTGCACGTAAAATGTTGTTCCTTAAATCGTTTTGACCGTCAAACAAATCGCAAAGCCCGTTTTTGTGGTTGTAAGCCATTGCATTAACCGTAAAATCGCGCCTTGAAAGGTCTTCTTTTAAATTACGTACAAACTGCACACTGTCGGGACGACGGGAATCGGTGTAGGTGCCCTCTGTTCTAAAGGTGGTAACTTCAATGGGTTGGTTTTCAATTAAAACCGTAATGGTACCGTGCTTTATTCCGGTTGGCACTGTGTGTTCAAAAACCGACATAATTTCTTCGGGGGTGGCAGAGGTTGTTACGTCGTAATCGTTGGGCGCTTTTTGCAGTAAAATATCACGCACACAACCGCCAACAATATACGCTTCATACCCGTTTTTTTCAAGTTTTTCAATAACGTATTCAATTTTTGGAGGAATTTTAAACATTTATTTCGTTCACCTGCCAAAAAAGTATTTATTTTTTATTATAAAAGTAGTATACTAATATGATGGAGAAAAGTTGTAAGGAGATTTATTATGAAACTTCAACGTGAAGAAGATAAAATCATCGATAAAGTAAAAAGAATACACATGATAGGTATCGGCGGTAGCGGTATGTGTCCACTTGCTGAAATTTTACACAGTAAGGGTTATATACTCACCGGTTCCGACAATAATGAAAGTGATCCGCTTAAGCGCGTAAAGGCGCTCGGCGTTAAGGTGTTTATGGGACATGCCGCCGAAAATATTGATGGGGCAGAACTTGTGGTTTATTCTGCAGCAATTTCTAAAGAAAACCCCGAAATAATGGAAGCCGAAAAACGCGGCATTCCCACAATGGAACGTTCACATCTTTTGGGTGCCATTACTCGTAAGTACGACAACGTTATCGGTGTGTGCGGTACACACGGTAAAACCTCCGTTACATCTATGATAACACAAATTCTCATTTTAAACAAGATGGAACCTACTGCAGTTATAGGTGGTAAGTTGCCGCTTATAAATTCTAACGGTATTGCAGGCAAAAGCGAAATTATGGTTTGCGAAAGCTGTGAATTTGTTGATACCTTTTTACAGCTTTCTCCAGATATTACGGTGCTTTTAAACATTGACAACGACCACCTTGATTATTTTAAAACAATGGAAAATATGGTGGCGTCGTTTAAAAAGTTTATTGGCATGGGTAAGGTTTGCTACGTTAATGGCGATGATGATTTGGCGTTATCTGCAACAAATGACCTTGATATTAAAACAGTAACTTTCGGGTTTGACAGTAAAAACGATTATTATGCCGCTAATGAAGTGGCAGGCAAATTTGGTTTTTCGTTTGACGTTATGAAGGGCAATGAATTGTTAACCCGTCTTGACCTTAAAATTCCCGGTCATCACAACATTTTAAATGCGCTTTCTGCTTTTGCAGTGGCTTATGATATGGGTGTTTCGGCTGATGGTATAAAATCTGCTTTAGAGCAGTTCACAGGTGCTGGCAGACGCTTTGAATTTTTGGGCGAATTTGACGGTTTTGTGTTGGCAGACGACTATGCCCACCACCCGACCGAAATTAAAGCAACCCTTACTGCCGCTAAAAATCTTGACTATAACCGTGTTATTGCGGTTTTCCAACCCTTTACTTTTTCGCGCACTGCACTTTTAAAGGACGATTTTATTAAAGCACTCTCTATTGCGGACAAGGTAATTTTAACCCCAATTATGGGCTCGCGCGAGGTTAATACCTTTAATATTTATTCCGAAGATATTGCAAAAGAACTTACCGACTGCGTTATTGTTGACGGTTTTGAAAACATTGTAAATGAAATTATTAATACCGCCAAAGAGGGCGATATTGTAATCACTATGGGCGGTGGCGATATTTATAAAGCCGCATATATCGTAAAGGAAAAATTGGGATGACAGTAAAACTATATGATATTGATTCGCATTTAAGCGAATTTTCGGCAACCGTTTTATCTTGCGAAAATGCGGTAGCGGTTTTAAATAAAACTGCATTCTTCCCCGAAGGCGGGGGACAAACTGCCGACACGGGCGAAATTGACGGCATTAAGGTTTTAGACGTTCAAATTAAAGACGGTGTAATTTATCACTATCTTGAAAGTGACCTTGAAGTTGGTAAAACGGTTGATTGTAAAATTGATTGGGACGAACGCTTTCGCAAAATGCAAAACCATTCGGGCGAACATATAATTTCAGGGCTTGTTAATTCGCTTTTTGGGTATGATAACGTCGGCTTTCATTTAAGCAAAACCGAAATGACAATGGACTTTAACGGTGCTTTAACACGCGAAGACCTTTTAAAAGTTGAATATCTTTCAAACAAGGCAGTATGGGAAAACGTTAAGTTTAATTGTTATTACCCCGAAAATTTGGCGGGGCTTGAATATCGCAGTAAGCTTGACTTAACCGAGGACGTTCGCATTGTTGAAATTGAGGGGTATGACCGTTGCGCTTGTTGTGCGCCCCATGTTAACTATTCAAGCGAAATCGGTATTATTAAAATTTTAGATTTTGAAAAAAACAAGGGCGGTGTTCGTCTTTGGGTTAAATGCGGTATTGACGCTTTGGCGGACTATAATTTAAAATACCAAAACTCACTTAAAATTTCGTCACTTTTATGTGCCGAACAAGACAATATTGCCAACGCTGTAGAAAGGTTAATTGAAACCGAGGGCGAATTAAAGTTTAAAATTACAGATTTAAAACGTCGTTTAATTAATGAAAAGGTTAAATCTTTCGTTGGCGAAAGCGAAATTACTGCTGAATTTGAAAGCGATATGGACATTAAAGAGCTTCAACTTTATGCCGACGCACTTTACAAAAAATCGGGCGGCATAAGGGCGGTGTTTTCGGGCAAGGAAAACGAGTATTTCTTTGCAATTGTAGGCGACGAAGCGCCGCTACAGGAATTGTTTTTAAAAATGAAAAATTCGCTTAATATACGTGGCGGTGGCAGAGGTACAATGGTGCAGGGCACCGTTTTTGCAAGTAAAAACGACATACTTAAAATAATGCTTTAAAAAGACCGGCTTGTATGTTATAATGTTTAAGTTGATTTTTTGAGATGGAGAATTTATGAACTGGACAGAAATTACCATAACAGTACCTCAAAAGGACACTGATGAGGCAGCGGCAATTGCCAATATGACAGTGCCTTACGGTATTTATATTGAAGATTATTCCGACTTGGAAGAAAAAGCCGAGGAAATTGCACACATCAATTTAATTGATGAAGAATTAATTGCAAAGGACCGTACAACCTCGCTTATTCATATTTACATAAGCGAATGTGATAACGCGTTAGAAGCGGTTGAGTTTTTGAAAGAACGTTTTCGCGCGGCCAATATTGATTTTAAGGTGGATTCTATTGGCGTTAACGACGTCGATTGGAACGAAAACTGGAAAAAATATTTCCACACCACCGAAATTGGTGAAAGGTTGGTTATTGTACCCAGTTGGGAAAAATATGATAACATTAACAACCGCGTGGTCTTAAATATCGACCCCGGTGCCGCATTCGGTACCGGTACACACGCTACAACGTCACTTTGTCTTTCTCTTTTGGAAAAGCATGTTAAAAGTGGTGTTACAATGCTTGATATCGGCACAGGTAGCGGTATTCTTGCAATTGCGTCAACCCTTTTGGGCGCCGATAGTGCAATTGGTGTTGATATTGATGCACAGTCGGTTAAAACCGCAAAGGAAAATGCCGAAATTAACGCAGTAGAAGATAAGTGCAAATTTATTGTTGGCAATTTAGCCGATAAAATAAGTGGCAAATTTAACGTTGTATGTGCAAATATTGTTGCCGACGTTATAATTAAATTATTTGACAACGTTGCCGATTTTATGGAAGACGATGCAGTTTTAATTATTTCAGGTATTATTGATTTAAGAAAAGACGACGTTTTATCGTCGGCTGCGGCGCACGGTTTTAGTGTAGTTGAAGAAAACTATAAAGAAAATTGGTGTGCGTTTACCCTTAAGAAAAACTAATATTACGGAGGAAATTTATGCTTGAATTTGAGCAGTTGGGTCTTCGGCTTCAGGCAAACGAGTCCGAGCTTCGCGAATTAAAGGATGCAATTGGTTACAATGCGCTTTGCCGCGAAATTGAAGAACTTGAAACCAAGGCGTCGGCACCTGATTTTTGGGACAACCTTGAAAATTCTCAAAAGGTTTTACAAAAAACGGGCAAGCTTAAAAATATCGTAGCGGTTTATGACGGGCTTTGTCAAGGCTATGATGATTTAACCGTCTTAATTGAACTTGGTAACGAGGAAGAGGACACGTCTTTAATTGAAGAAATTGAAAACGGACTTGCAGATTTTGAAAAAGGTCTTGCCGAGCTTCGCCTTACAACCCTTTTAACAGGGGAATATGATAAAAACAACGCGGTTATTACTTTCCACGCGGGTGCAGGTGGCACCGAAGCAATGGACTGGGTTTCAATGCTTGTGCGTATGTATACCCGTTGGACCGAACGTCATGGCTTTAAGGTTTCAATGCTTGACTTTTTAGACGGCGATGAAGCAGGTCTTAAAAGTGCAACAATTGAAATATCGGGCGAAAATGCCTACGGTTATTTAAAAAGTGAATCGGGTGTACATCGCCTTGTGCGCGTTTCCCCGTTTGATGCATCGGGCAGACGTCATACGTCCTTTGCCTCGCTTGAAGTAATGCCGGAAATCACTGATGATATGAACATTGAAATCAGGGAAGAGGACATTAAAATGGACGTGTTCCGGTCTTCCGGCGCGGGTGGTCAGCACATTAACAAAACCTCGTCTGCTGTGCGTCTTACCCATATACCCACAGGTATTGTGGTTGCCTGTCAAAACGAAAGAAGTCAGTTCCAAAACCGTGAACAAGCCCTTAAGCTTTTAAAATCAAAATTGTTGGAAATTAAAGAACGCGAACATTTTGAAAAAATTGAAGACATTAAGGGTGTTCAAAAAGAAATTGCTTGGGGCAGTCAAATACGGTCATACGTGTTTATGCCATATACCCTTGCAAAAGACCACCGAACAGGTTTTGAATCGGGCAATATAAACGCTGTTATGGACGGTGATTTGGATGGCTTTATTAACGCCTATCTAAAGGCGGCTTCCAAGGGCGAATTAAATAATGAAATCGGAGAAAATGAATGATGAAAAAAGTTATATGTTTATTATTGGCGCTTACCTTTATTTTTGCTCTTACAGGTTGTACCAAAAAGAATATGGGCAGAACAAAGTACAATTACAATATGGAAAAATTTGTTGAACTTTGCGAATATAAGGGCATTAAAATTGACACTAATGGCGAAGAATACAAGAAAATTTATGCCGATATGATGGCGGCAGACGTTCAAAACTATAATTTATACGGCAAGGTTACCGAAGGCAAACTTAAAAAAGGCGATATTGCTAACATTGACTATACCGGCAAGCTTAACGGTGTTGCATTTGACGGTGGTACCGCAACAGGTTATGACCTTGAACTTGGCTCAAACACATTTATTCCCGGTTTTGAAGACAAACTTATCGGTGTTAAAATCGGCAGCACGGTCGACCTTGATTTAACCTTCCCAACAAATTACAGCAACAACCCCGACCTTGCAGGCAAGGCAGTTGTATTTACCGTTAAGGTAAATTACGTTACCGCTTTTGAAACCCGTACCGAAGGTCAGCTTAAAAATGGCGATAATGTAAACATTGACTTTGAAGGCAAGGTTGACGGCAAAACATTTGAAGGTGGCACCGCTAAAGGTTACGACTTGGTGCTTGGCTCGGGTTCATTTATCGACGGTTTTGAAGATAAGCTTATTGGCGAAAAAATTGGTACAACTGTTGACCTAGATTTAAAATTCCCCACCAATTATACTGCAGAGCTTGCGGGTAAAGACGTTGTATTTACCGTTAAAATCAACTACGTTCACAACAAGGTTACCTTAACCCCCGAAGAATATTACAAAGACCTTGGTTGTGAAAGTGTTGAAGAATATTATGACACCGTAAAAACCAGAACACTTAACAACATTATTTTAACAAAGGTTTTGACAGATTCTAAGGTTAAAAAATACCCCGCAACCGAAAAGAAGCTTGTGACCGAACAGGGTAAAAAGTCGTTTGAAGCAAATCTTCAACAGCAGTATGGTTCAACGGTTACACTTGAACAGTATTTACAAGCGAATAACCAAAAAGAAGAAGAGTTTGACGAATACGTTGTATCTAACTATACCGAACCGTTTATGCAAGAAGAAATGGTTATTTATGCTATTTTTGACGCATCCGGCATGAAGCTTGACAAGGAAGAACTTGCAAAGCGTACAAAGGAAGTCGTGGCTTCTTATAAGAGTGACCAGGTAACCGAAAAAACACTTAAGGAAGCTTATGGCGAAGATTATTTTGAATATCTTTTTGTTCAAGAAAAGGTTGTTGAATATTTAACCGACAATGCAAAAATTTCTTAAATTATATTAAGCGGGGCATCACCCCGCTTAAATATTTGGGAACCTCTAAAACTCCTTGCACGAAATAATGTTTGCTCTTTTTCCATCATATGCACCAAAACTCCTTGTTAATGCGTTAGCATAAACTTCGAATTTTTAGCGCATCTGATGAAAAAATTTCTAAACATTCTTTACACAATTAGTTTTAGAAGGCCCCTTGAAAGGTGGTGTGGTATGCAGTACAAAATTCAAAATGGTGTTGTTGAACTTTCGGGCGAGCCGATTTTAAAGAAAATTGATTTTGAAATAAACGATAACAGCAAAATAGCAGTTGTGGGTCGTAATGGTTGTGGCAAAACCACACTGCTTAAAACCATTTCGGGCGAGTATAAAATTGTTAAGCTTGACAGCGACCAAAATTCTTTTGTGGCGGTGTCGGGCAAACCGGAAATTGGCTTTTTGTCGCAAATGACCTTTGAAGATGATAACCGCACCTTGCTTGAAGAGGTGCGCTCGGCTTATAAGGACATTTTAAATTTAAAGGACGCGGTAGCGGCGGCAGAAGAAAAAATGTCCTTAAGCGGCGACGAAAACGACATTAAAGAATATACAAATTTGCTTGATACATTTACAAACTTGGGCGGTTTTTATTTTGAAAAGGAATATGAAGCCGCAATTAAAAAGTTTGGTTTTAACGATAGCGAAAAGCAACGTAAATTATACGAATTTTCGGGCGGTCAGCGTACAAAAATTGCATTTTTAAAGCTTTTGCTTTCAAAGCCCGATATATTATTGCTTGACGAACCCACCAACCACCTTGACATAGAAGCAACTTTATGGCTTGAAGAATATTTAAAAAATTATAAAAAAGCGTTTGTTGTGGTTTCTCATGACCGAATGTTTTTAGACAACGTTGTTAACACCGTTTATGAAATTGAAAACGGTAAAACGCATAAATACGTTGGCAATTACACCCGTTTTGCTGAACTAAAAAAAGAACGTCGCGCACAGCAGCAAAAGGAATATGAAGCGCAGCAAAACCAACGCGAACGTCTTGAAAATTTGGTTGACCGTTTTCGTTATAAGGCGACAAAGGCGGCAATGGCGCAGTCAAAAATTAAAGAGCTTGAACGCATGGAAATTATTGACGCGCCCGAAAGGGAAGACCTTAAAACCTTCCGTGCCGAATTTACTCCGCTTGATATGGGGGTAAAGGACGTACTTTCGGTTAAAGATTTAAAAATTGGTTATAATGACGTGTTGTCTACCGTTAATCTTGAAATGAAGCGCGGCGAAAAGGTCGGTATTATTGGCGGTAACGGGCTTGGAAAATCAACCTTTATAAAAACACTTGTTGGCGAAATTCAAAAGCTTGGTGGCGAATTTAAGTTTGGCCCCAGGGTGCAAATTGGTTATTTCGATCAGCAAATGGCGCAATATTCATCAAACGATACCGTGCTTAATGATTTTTTGAAGGAATACCCCAACTTAACCCCGTTTGAAGCAAGATGCGCTTTGGGTGCGTTTTTGTTTACAGGTGAAGAGGTTTTCAAAACGGTTGATATGCTTTCGGGTGGCGAACGTGTGCGTTTGGCACTTTGTAAAATCTTTAAAAAGCGACCCAATTTTCTAATTTTGGATGAACCTACAAACCACATGGACATTGCTTCAAAAGAAGTGCTTGAAGAAATGCTTTCAGGGTACGAGGGAACTTTGCTTTTTGTTTCGCATGACCGTTATTTTATTAAAAAGGTTTCAAATTCGCTTTTAAACTTTACCGAAAATGGTGTTGAATTTTACAGTTTTGGGTATGAGCAATATCTTGAAAAGCAAAAAAACACAAAACCCGTTGAAAACGTTTTGGTATGTGAAAAACCAAAAGAAAAGAAAACCTACACCACACCCTTAAAGGAAAAACAACGCAAAGAAAAAGCAATTAAAAAGTGTGAAGAAAAAATTGCCAAGCTGGAAGAAGAGCTTTCTTTGATTGAGGCCGAGCTTTCAAAAGAAGAAAACATGGCAGATTATATAAAGCTTGGCGAACTTAACACCAGTCAAGAACAGTTACAAGAAGAATTGTTATTTGCAATGGAAGAATGGGAAGCGTTGTTCGATTAAATGCTTATTGACAAGGTGCGGCGCTTATGTTAAAATTCAAAGGCAAAGCAAACCCAAAAGTGAAAAGCCGTGCTTTTCTTAAACTGGAATAGGGGTGGAATTCCCCTGCGAACTCGTCGCCGTAATTTGTGTTAAATCCTTTTATTTAAGTCACTGCTGAAAAGTGGGAAGGCGAAAGGACCGAGAAACCCGAAACGCTCGCACAATAAGTCGGAATACTTGCTTTTGGTGGTTAATACAAATGTGTCACGAGTAATTGACGGTGTATGTTGCGGAAAATGGCCTTGTATTGTGGCGCACTTTTTGTACTTATATCTCCTTTTGTATTAACGTTGTTTTGACAACAATACAAAAGGAGTTTTTTATTATGAAAAACACAAAAATTTTAACAAAGCTTTTGGCTTTAACCCTTGTTGTGCTTGTAACTTTGGTTTCATTAGCTGCTTGTGGTACTGCCAACACAAATTCAGAAATCAGTTCGGGCACAAGCACACCCGCGCAAACCGTAAATATTACCGTAAAGGTAATAGCGGCTGACAAGACTGAAAAAACCTTTAACATTGAAACCGACAAGAAAAATCTTGGCGATGCACTTTTTGAAGAGGGTCTTGTTACCGAAGATGAACACAAATCAGGTTTTTACACCTATATTGATGGTGTCAGAGCCGATTATAACCAAGACAAAGCTTGGTGGTGCTTTACAAAGGGTGGCGAAACCGTAATGGTTGGCGCTAACGAATTGGAAATTGCGGACGGTGACACATTTGAAATTACAAACACGCCGGCTTAAGCTTGTTGAAATTCTCATCCTCATTCTTATGGGGGTGTTGATGTACGTTTCACAGGTTATAATGGCACCACTTCCAAATATTGAACTTGTAAGCTTTTTAATAATAATTACTGCAAGGCGATTTGGGTTTAAATCACTTATTTCGGTTTATGTTTTTGCCCCGCTTGAAATTATGACTTACGGTTTTCATATTTGGTCAATAAATTATTTTTACGTTTGGGTAATTTTGGTGCTTATGGTTATACCTTTAAGGAAAATTAACAACGTTATACTTTACACCATTGTTTCGGGACTTTTTGGTTTGGCTTTTGGTACGCTTTGTTCAATTCCTTATTTTATAACTGGCGGTGTTACAATGGGAACTGCATATATTGTGAGCGGTTTTAGTTTTGACCTTTTACATTGTGGCGGTAACCTTTTATTAACTGCAATTTTATATATTCCAATTACAAAAGCGTTTAATTACATACTCGACAAAACGCTTAAATAAAGGGAATTCTCGCGGCAGTAGAGTTAATTTTTAAAAACTCTACTGCCCATTTTTATTTATTAGAATTATAAAAAACGACAGTAGGTTGATGATTTTAACGTTTTTTGGCTATAATAGCGGTATCATGTTTTGGAGGCAAAAAAATGAGTTTTAAAATTGTTACCGATTCATGCGCCAATTTGACGGATGAGCAAATTAAGGAATTTGGAATTGAGATAATGTCGCTTCAGTATCACATGAACGACCAAAGTTTTGACAGTTACATTAAAGGGCAAAAACCCGATTTCACAAATGTTTATAAATATTTGCGCGAAAAGGGTAAGATTACCACTTCACTTATAAGCCGCGAAGAATGTGACAAGGTAATTATTCCTATTTTACAGTCGGGTCAGGACGTTTTGGTTTTAGCGTTTTCGTCAGGACTTTCGGGTACTTATCAAAACGTGGCTTTGGCGGCGGAAGATTATAAGGAAACCTTTCCCGACAGAAAAATAATTGTTGTTGACACTCTTGCGGCTTCAATGGGTCAGGGTATGGTTGTGCATTATGCTGTAGAACTTCAAAAGCAGGGCAAAACCATTGACGAGGTTGCCGCTTGGGTTGAAGAAAATAAGCTTTGTGTTTATCACATTTTTACCCTTGACGATTTGTTTTTCTTGAAACGTGGCGGACGTCTTTCGGGTACAACCGCAATTGTTGGCTCGGTTTTAGGTATTAAACCTCTTATGCACATGGCAAACGACGGTAAGCTTTATGCGACCGGTAAAGCGCGTGGCAGAAAGGCGGCAATTGAACATCTTATAAATTCGGTTGGCGAAAAAGCAGTTGATATTGAAAATCAAACAGTGTTTATCGTTCATGGCGACAGCTATGAAGACGCAAAGTTTCTTGCGGCGGCAATAAAAACAAAATACGGTGTAAAGGAAGTTGTAATTAATTGTCTTGACCCTGTAATTGCATCCCATGCAGGACCGGGCACACTTGCAATTTTCTTTATGGGCGAAAAAAGATAAATTTCTAAAATCCTGCGGTGGTTTCCACCGCGGGATTATTATTTTGAATTATAGTTTAACGGGCTGATGCCCAAAAGAATAAAGAATAAATAAGAAAGAATAAGAACTTGACCCTTTGACAAAATCAAAGATTTTGAAAGGGTGCCCCAAAACCTTGCCGTGTATAGCACGTAAAAATTGGTGTCGGCTTTGCCGACTTTATTTATATATCGTGCCAAAGGCAC
>JAZNJR010000054.1:0-25122 GCA_045578165.1 Acutalibacteraceae bacterium | reverse complement strand
CATAACATTCATCTCCTTTTGTTTATTATAGCAGAAACTTTAAGTTTAATCAATTATTCATTATTCATCAGCGAAGCGACTTCATTATTCGTTATTCATTACGAAAATCCGTTTTAATGAATGATGAATATTGAATAATGAAAAATGAATAATACAAAACAAAAATCCCATCGACAAAAGTCGACAGGATTTTCGTTTTGGTGGGAGCGGGTGGATTCGAACCACCGAAGTCGAAGACAACAGATTTACAGTCTGCCCCCTTTGGCCACTCGGGAACACTCCCATATTTAGTTTTGCTTGAAAAACCTCTCGAGTTTCGAGTCCGATTAAAGACTCATAAACGCTGGAGCTGGTGGACGGACGCAGCCTTTTTTCAAAAGTCTGCCGTGCTTGCGGCACAGCCGCTTCACACTTCGCACCTAAAAACATCACACCGTGATGTTTTCTTAACGGCGCTCACCCTCTCAGGTTTCGAGTCCGATTAAAGACTCATAAACGCTGGAGCTGGTGGACGGACTCGAACCCCCGACCTGCTGATTACAAATCAGCTGCTCTACCAACTGAGCTACACCAGCATTTTCAAGCGCCTAAATAATATACCATAATTAACGCTAATTGTCAAGAAATATTTTAAAGTTTTTTTAACAAGTTTAAATTAATTTAATTTTTCATAATTTAAGCATTTTGCGGCAAAGTATTAAAAGAACTTATATTTTGGAGGTTACTTAAATGAAAACGAAATTTTTTGCGTTTTTACTTGCAATAAGTTTAATTTTTTCCGCATTTTCGATTGCGGGTTGCACCAGTAAAAAGAATGCTGCTTTAGTTTACTTTTTAAATTTTAAGCCCGAATCTGCCGCAGTTTACGAAGAACTTGCCAACAAATACGAAGCCGAAACAGGCATTAAAGTAAAAGTGGTTACCGCCGCGGCAAACACCTATGAACAAACCTTAAAGTCTGAAATTGCAAAATCTAACCCACCAACCATTTTTCAGGTTAACGGACCTATTGGTTACGATGCTTGGAGTGATTACTGCCTTAATATTAAAGATAGCAAGCTTTATTCATTTCTAAGCGACAAAAGTCTTGCCATTCACGATAATGGCGGGGTTTATGCTATTCCCTACGTTGTTGAGGGGTATGGTATCATTTACAACAACGCCATTATGAAACGTTATTTTGCCATGCCTTCCAAAAAAACAAATTTTACCGATATGTCGCAAATTAAAAACTTTGACGATTTAAAAGCAATTGTTGAAGATATGACCGCACAAAAGGGCAAGCTTGCAATTGAAGGGGTTTTTGCATCCACTTCACTTTCGGCAGGCGAAGACTGGCGTTGGCAAACCCACCTTTTAAATCTTCCGCTTTATCACGAAATTACCCAAAAAAATACCGATGGTGACCCCACCCTTGCGCTTTTAGATGCAAATGAAATCACCTTTAAATATGCCGAAAATTACAAAAAAGTTTTTGATTTATATGTAAACAATTCAATAACTTCAAAAAATCTTCTCGGTTCAAAATCGGTTGCGGATTCCATGGCGGAATTTGCGCTTGGCAAGGTGGCAATGGTGCAAAACGGTAACTGGGGTTGGTCTCAAATTGCGGACGTTAAAGGTAACACCGTAAAAGCCGCCGACGTAAAAATGTTGCCCATTTACACCGGCGTTGAGGGCGAAGAAAAGCAAGGCATTTGCATTGGTACCGAAAACTATCTTGCAATTAATAAAAATGCCACAGCCGAACAGCAACAAGCGTCTCTTGACTTTTTAGAATGGCTTTTTTCAAGCGATATTGGCAAAAAGTACGTTACTGAAAAATTGGGATTTATTACCCCGTTTAACACATTTGACACCAACGAAACCCCCACCGACCCCTTGGCACGTGAAATTACACGTTATATGAATGATAAAGATTTTGAAATTGTACCTTGGATTTTTACCGCTTTTCCGGGCGAAAATTTTAAAAGATCCACAGGTAACGCTTTGCTTGATTACGTTCAAGGTAAAAAAGAATGGAATAAAGTAAAAGACACAATTATAAAATCTTGGAAGAGTGAACGCAATTAAATGAAACCCTTAAAACGCTATTTCCCCGTTTTTGTACTTCCCACCCTTATTGCATTTTTAATTGCTTTTGCAATTCCGTTTGTTATGGGAATTTACCTTTCTTTTACTGAATTTACCACAGTTGAAAACGCCACCTTTGTAGGTTTTAAAAACTACGTTACCGCCTTTACCGACAGTAGCGATTTTCTAAACGCTTTGTGGTTTACAATTAAATTCGCTTTGACGTCGGTTGTAACAATAAATATTTTCGCCTTTATTTTAGCGCTTTTGCTGACTCGAAAAATTTGGGGCACAAATATTTTTCGAACAGTATTTTTTATGCCAAATCTAATTGGCGGAATTGTGCTTGGTTATATTTGGCAAATTATAATCAACGGTGTGCTTTTGCCTTACGGTTATGCCATAACAAGCGACCAAAACTTTGGCTTTTGGGGGCTTATTGTTTTAATGAACTGGCAAATGATTGGCTATATGATGATAATTTACATTGCAGGGCTTACAAGCGTCCCGCAAGATATTTTAGAAGCCGCCAAGGTAGACGGTGCGGGAACATTTACCACCCTTTTTAAAATCATTATTCCGTCGGTAATGCCATCAATTACAATATGCTTGTTTTTAACCATTACAAATTCATTTAAAATGTTTGACCAAAACCTTGCACTTACCGCGGGCGCACCGGGTGGCAGAACAAAAATGCTTGCCCTTGATATTTACGAAACCTTTTACGGCAAAATTGGGTATGAAGGTGTCGGTCAGGCAAAAGCGGTAATTTTCTTTATAATTGTTGCCGCTATCGCCTTGACGCAGTTAGTTCTAACTCAGAGAAAAGAGGTCGAGCAATGAATTCCAACAAGCTTTTACGCAGTGCGTTATTTGTACTGTTATTAGCACTTGCAATACTGTTTTTAATGCCGATTTTTATTGTGCTTATAAATTCATTTAAATCAAAATTTTCAATAACCGACGCCCCCTTTACTTTACCTAATGCTGAATCTTTTTCGGGTATTGAAAATTACGTAACAGGCATAAGCCAAACCGATTTTCCGTTAGCATTTTTTTGGTCGCTTTTTATTACGGTTTTTTCGGTTGCGGCAATTATAATATTCACATCAATGACCGCTTGGTATATTGTGAGGGCAAAAACAGTTTTAACCTCAATAATTTATTATTCACTTGTTTTTTCAATGATAGTCCCCTTTCAAATGGTTATGTTTACCATGTCAAAGGTGGCAAATATATTAATGCTTGACAACCCCGTTGGTATAATTTTTATTTACCTCGGCTTTGGGGCAGGACTTTCGGTTTTTATGTTTTCGGGTTTTGTAAAATCTGTCCCAAAAACTATTGAAGAAGCCGCCACCATAGACGGTTGCAACACCTTGCAAACCTATTTTTTGATTGTCTTTCCCGTTTTAAAGCCAACCACCGTAACGGTTGCAATTCTTAACACAATGTGGATTTGGAACGACTACCTTTTACCCTATCTTGTAATTGGTAACGATTATAAAACCATTCCTGTTGCAGTACAATATTTAAAGGGTGGTTACGGTTCGGTTGATATGGGTGCTTTAATGGCAATGCTTGTGCTTTCGGTAATACCCGTAATAATTTTTTACCTTATAGGACAAAAATATATAATAAAAGGTGTTGCCGCAGGTGCGGTAAAGGGTTAAAAAAGGAGCAGTTTTCACTGCTCCTTTAATTTATTTTTGCGAATATTTATGTTCGCGGTTAATTACTTTGCTGTAATAATTAGTTTCCAAAATTTGTGCGCTTATTTTAAACTTATTGTTTACAACTTTACGCATTGAAGCAACGTATTCATCCTCGTTTTCAAGCGATTCGCCCTCAAACAAAATAAATTCGTTTGTTTTGGAATTATAGGTACCCTTTTCGGTAATGAAAGAATGGTTATTAAACACCACAAGCGCCTGACTGTCAGACATAATGTCCGTACCGGGCAAGAGACGTGAATCATATTCAAAACCCAAAAGATTGTTAAGAGTTGGGATGATATCTAACGCACTGCAATATTTATCAACCTTGACCGGTTTCTTCATGCTTGGAGAATAGATTATAAGCGAACTCTTATAAAGTTCGAAATCGGGATCGATGGTGTGCCCTGCAAGTTCGCTGAAATAGTGATAAGTATCAACGTGTTCCTTATCTTCCAAGCCGTAGGGATAATGGTCAGGCGTAATTACAATAAGAGTATTATCGGCAACACCCGCTTTTTCTAATGCGTCAAGCAAATGTTCCATTGCTAAATCAAGCTCGATATTACAAGCAAGATATGCCTTTGCATTGGTAGACAAATTTAAATGATTCACCTTGTCTTTATGGCGCGCCGCCATGCTGTTGCCCATAAAGGTATACTGCAAATGACCGCTGACCGTCATATAATAGGTCATAAACCGGTCTTTACCGATATATTCACTTGTTGTACCTTTAAGCATTTCGTGGTCAGATTCGGGCCAACGTTTTGGGTTTACTACCTTTTCCAAACCGTTACCGATGCCTTTATATATAAAGCCCATATTCCTGTGCGAAATGTGACGGCTATAATAGGTATAGGTATGGTTATGGTAAGCACGAACTGTTTTAAGACCGTCGTTTAAATACTGCTGCGGCATGGTAAATGGGAAAAATACGTTATTTTTACCCGAAGTAAAATAGCTCCAAATACCACCCTTAGGAATAAGACCCGTAGTTGCAACGTATTCACCATCTGACGTGCTTACACCCCAAATAGGTGTATAGAAATTTGTGAAATTAAAGCCCTCATTTTGCATTTTGTAAAGAGTTGGGGTAAGTTCTTTATCAATTGCATAATGAGAAAAACCTTCGGCAGTTATTTGAATTAAGTTATACCCTTCAAACATGCCGGTGTATTTATTTTTACTTGTAGGTGTTCTGCCTGCAAAATATTCGTGAAGTGATTTAACCGTGGCATCGGTTTCTTGATTTATTAGAGTTTCAAAGTCGATTTCCATTACGTTGGGTTCGTATTTGGGATCTTCTTTTCCGCCCTGTAAAACTTCATTTTCAATATCGGGGTCAATTTCGTAACCGTTATCAATACCCAAAATATTATAACCAAAATCTAAAATTTCGGTGTATAAAAGACCATTGTACGAAACACTGCGGTTCATTTCAAAAATAGCGTTTCTTTCCCTATAATAAGGTATTGCAAAACGAATTATCATTGTTAATGCCAATACTGCCGCAGTAATGCCCGCCGCTTTAATAATTTCGGGTCTTTTTACAGTTTTGCGGTTTTTAAACTTTTTAATGCCAATAATTAAAAGTATAAGAGGTACAAATAAAATTAAAACCTGCCATAAGCTTTTTAAAATTGCATAAAAAGCTTCACCCAACATTTCACTTTCGGCAATTTGATCTGCACCGCGAAGTGAATAAAGAATCATATAAGTGCCGAAAATATTATGATAAACCGTTTGTACGCTGTACCACAGACTTAAAACCGACTGCACAGCAATAAGACCAGCATTTTTGTTAAAGGAAACAAATTGCGAAATAAGGCCAAAGAAAACAGAAAACAGGGCAACTGTTATAATCCCCCAATTAAAAAACCTTTCGCCGCTAAAAAGGCGCAACCATAATTCACAATAAAATATGCTTATTGGAAAAAATGCCCAATAACAATACTTCCTCATATGACTTGCTCCTTTCAATAATGATGCCATAATATTTTACCCCAAAAACCCATATTTGTCAATTAAAAACGGGGTAACAAAAATGTTACCCCTCGTTAATAAAAAATTAATTTTTACCGGTCGAACCGAATCCGCCGCTACCACGTACAGTATCGCTCAATTCATCCACTTCGGTATATTCAACCGCTAAAAACGGTGCTATAACCATTTGGGCAATTCTTTCCCCATCGGCAATTTCCTGCACGTCGTTTGAATGGTTATGAAGCGACACCATAATTTCGCCACGATAATCGGCATCAACCACACCAACCTTATTAGAAGGCGCAAGACCGCGCTTATTGGCAATACCGCTTCTTGCATAAATAAGCCCGGCATAACCTTCGGGAATTTCCATTGCTATACCCGTATGAATTATTTTAGTTTCGCCTGGCAAAAACTTAACTGTTTCACCATTGGTTAAAGCATAAAGATCAGCCCCGGCTGAAAAGGGAGAGCCATAGGTTGGAACCTTGGCATCTTTATTCAATTTTTTAAAGTTCACTTTCATTATATTATTCCCCTATTCGTAAATATTACCAGAACCCATTTTTCTTTCCCAAACACCGTCAAGCCATATAACCTCGTTTGCAGAAAGTGATTTTTGTACGTCAATTATGCGCTGATTTGACGACCCTCGGAACAAAAGCGAAGGACTTTTAAGTTCTTCAACAAATTTTCCGTCCACCAAAACGTCAATAAGCTTTAAACATTCAAGAGTTAACTCCTTGTCACCAACAAGTCCCTTAAGTAGCTGCTTATCAAAATCAAACCCGGTATAACACCAAACCGTTTTTTGTGGAAGCTTTTGCCTTATTTCTTTTAAAATTTCATAAATTCCGGCTTGATTTTCGGGTTCGAACGGTTCACCACCTAAAAGCGAAAAACCCTCTATATAATCTTTGTCAAGCGCCCGTATTATTTCGTCAATGGTTTCTTTTGTAAAAGGTTTACCGTAATCAAAATCCCACGCTTCACTATTAAAGCAGTTTTTACAGTTGTGTCTGCACCCACTTACAAAAAGTGAAACACGCACGCCAGGTCCGTTAGCAATATCAAATTTTTTAATTGCTGCCCAGTTCATAACAAAACTCCGTTTAAAAAGGGCTTTCCGTTTATGGAAAGCCCCATTTTTTAAAGATGTAAAACTCTTTCCTTAATTTCCTGCGTTCTGCCTTGGTTCCAATACTGTGTACCAATATAACCGCAGGTGCGACGAGCAACGTTAAGCTTGTCCTGGTCGGTGTTGCCGCAATTTGGACAGGTCCAAACCAATTTACCGTGTTCGTCTTCTTTAATTTCAATTTCGCCGTCAAAGCCACATTCATGACAGTAGTCGCTCTTAGTATTAAGCTCTGCATACATGATGTTATCGTAAATAAACTGCATTACAGACAACACTGCGTCCAAATTGTTTTGCATATTTGGAACTTCAACATAGCTTATTGCACCACCGGGAGATAATGCCTGGAATTTGGCTTCAAGTGCCAATTTGTCAAATGCGTCAATATCTTCGGTTACGTGAACGTGATAACTGTTTGTAATGTAATTCTTATCGGTAACGCCCTTAATTATACCAAAACGTTTTTGCAAACATTTTGCAAACTTATAGGTTGTACTTTCAAGCGGGGTGCCGTAAAGTGAATAGTCAATAACTTCTGCAGCTTTCCATTTTGCCGTATATTCATTAAGCTTTTTCATAATTTCAAGGCCGAATTCTTCGCCCTCTTTTTCGGTAAGCTTTTTGCCTGTCATTGCCAAAACGCATTCCCAAAGACCCGCATAACCAAGTGAAATGGTTGAATAACCACCATGGAGATACTTATCAATGGTTTCGCCCTTTTTAAGACGTAAAAGTGCGCCATACTGCCACAAAATAGGTGCGGCATCTGACAAAGTGCCTGTAAGACGTTCGTGACGTTGCTGAAGTGCGCGGTGGCAAAGTTCCATTCTGTCATCAAAAATTTTCCAAAATTTTTCCATATCGCCATTTGCCGATAAACCAATATCAACAAGGTTAACCGTAACAACGCCTTGATTAAAGCGACCGTAATACTTCGGTTTTCCGTTTTCATCAACAAAAGGCGTTAAGAAGCTTCGGCAACCCATACAGGTATAGCAATGACCATCGCCATTTTTATCAATTTTATTTTGAAGCATAACCTTTTCGGAAATATAGTCAGGTACCATACGCTTTGCGGTACATTTTGCCGCTAATTTAGTAAGGTTCCAATACTTTGTTCCCTCTTTAATGTTATCTTCTTCCAAAACGTAAATAAGTTTCGGAAAAGCGGGGGTAATCCAAACACCCTTTTCGTTTTTAACACCTTGATAACGTTGTTTTAAAACCTCTTCAATAATTAATGCAAGGTCGGCTTTTTCCTGTTCGTTTTTAGCTTCGTTAAGATACATAAATACCGTAACAAAGGGCGCCTGACCGTTTGTTGTCATGAGGGTAACAACCTGATACTGAATTGTTTGAACACCGCGCGCAATTTCTTTCAAAAGACGCTTTTCGGTAATTTCAGCAATTTTTTCTTGTGAAACTTCAATACCCGACATTTTAAATTCTTCAACAACTTCAGAATAAATCTTCTTTCGGCTGACATCTACAAAAGGTGCCAAATGAGTAAGACTGATACTTTGACCGCCATACTGGCAAGAGGCCACCTGTGCGATAATCTGGGTTGCAATATTACAAGCAGTTGAAAAACTATGGGGACGTTCAATCAAAGTACCGCTGATAACCGTACCATTTTGAAGCATATCTTCAAGGTTTACAAGGTCACAGTTATGCATATGCTGTGCAAAATAATCGGCATCGTGGAAGTGAATAAGTCCCTTATCGTGTGCTTCAACAATATCGGGCGGCAAAATAATACGACGGGTAATATCTTTACTAACTTCGCCTGCCATATAGTCACGCTGAACGCTGTTAACGGTGGGGTTTTTATTACTGTTTTCTTGCTTAACTTCTTCGTTGTTACATTCAATTAAGCTTAAAATTTGTTCATCGGTAGTGTTTGATTTTCTAACAAGTGCACGGTTATAACGATATGTAATATAACGACGGGCAACATCAAATGCACGTTGATTCATGATTTGGTCTTCTACCATATCTTGTATTTCTTCAACGCTTAACGAACGGTTTATATTTGCTGCTGCAGATTCAACGTCTTCAGCAATTCTTTTGATTTGTACTTCGGTCATTCGGTTGCTGGGAACAACGCTTTGATTTGCTTTTGTAACCGCAACAATAATCTTATTCGGGTCAAAAGTTACTTCTGCACCGCTTCTTTTAATGATTTTCATAATACTACCTCAAAATATATGTTTTAAGCGGAAAAAGACATTTAAGACACAATATCTTGTGACCGCAAAAACCATTATAACACAAATTATTGAGAATGCAAGAAAAAAATCGACAAAATACAAATTATTTTTTAAAACCCTCTCCAAGTATTTCTCCGGCCTCGCTTACAATAATAAAAGCACTGCCGTCGTATAGCCGAACAACCGAATAAACCTCATGCACTTCGCTGCGTCTTACGGTACACATTATCATTACTCGGTTTTGCCCCGTATACCCGCCGCGAATGTCCAAAAGCGATACTCCACGCCCAATTTTATTAAGAATGTCACACACAATTTCTTGTGCTTTATCACTAATTATATAAATAACCTTTCCTTTGTCAGCTCCGTAAAGGACAAGGTCCATTATTTTTGAACAAGCATAAAGCGCCACCGTAGAATAAAGCGCACTTTGAATGTTTTTATACACCAATGCCGAAATAATTACAACCGAAAAATCAAGCACTAACATTAGCCGCCCAATACTTATATACGGAAACCTTACCGCAAATAATTTTGCAATAATTTCTACACCACCCGTTGAAGAGCCGCGAAGCATTATAATGCTAACGCCAAGCCCCATTAAAGTACCGCCAAAAATACTTGCTAAAATTAAGTCGATTTTAGGACTTGGCAAAATTAATACAAGTGAATCAAGCAGCACCGACGTTACTGCGGTTGCAACAGCGGTTTTTATAATAAATCCCTTTCCAAACTTTATAAACGCAATTATAAAAAGCGGAATATTTATAACAAAAACCATTGCACCTATTGGTAAATCAAATAAATAATTTAAAAACGTGGCAATGCCGGTAACTCCACCTGGCGAAATTTCATTCACGGACAAAAATGTTGTAACCGCAACCGAATATATACTTCCGCCCACAATATAATAAATTATGTCTTTTAAAAACTCTTTAACCTTACGCATAACTTTTCCTTAAAATAAAAATGGGTACACGTTTTAGTGTACCCATTAAAAGCTGTTTTAAGATATTTCAGATTTTTCCCAAATTAAATTAAAAAGTGTTTTAAGTCGCTCGGTTTCGCCCGACAAATATAAAAAGCCAAATAAGGTTTCAAGACCCGTTGCGGTATGATAATCGCCACCGCTTGAATTTTTAGGGGTATTACCGGTTTTAAAATTTCTGCCGCGCTTAAAAACCAAAACTTCCTTTTCGGTTAAAGTTGGCTCAATTATTTTATACGCATTTGCCTGCGCGGTTGCATTAACAAGTTTTACCGACAATTTGTGAAGCTCGCCCGATGGACGATTAACCTCTGCCAAAGCGGTACGCACCATAAGACCGTAAACCGCATCGCCAACGAAAGCCAACACCGACGGACTTAAAAGATTTGGGTTTTCCATAAAACACCTACTACATTATATATTACGGAACATAGTCAAATTCAATATCTAAAATTTTAACCGTGTCCCCTTCGGAACAACCTTTTTTCTCTAATGCGTCAATAATGCCGCATTCCCTGATAACTCGTTCAAAATACTGAAGCGATTCATAGTCATCGGGGTCAACGTTGTTCATAACTTCCATTAACCAATCACAGTCTTCCACGTAATAATACGTACCGTCAAACCTAACACTGTAACTGCGACGGTTTTTAACCTCAACCACTTCGGGTTTTTCTTCCGCTTCATAAATTTTTATTGGCGGTAGCTTTTGAAGTTCACTTGCCACGCAATTTATAAGCGCGTCTGTGCCTTCTGCAATTGCCGCCATAATGGGGAAAAATTTATACCCCAAATTTTCAAAATAAACCCTTATACGTTCAACCTCTTCTTCATCAATAAGGTCGCACTTGTTACCAACAATAATTTGCGGTGCCAAAGTAAGTTCCTCACTGAAAACCGAAAGTTCGTGATTGATCTTATTAAAGTCATCAATAGGGTCGCGACCCTCGCTGCCCGAAACGTCAATAACGTGTAAAAGTAAACGACAACGTTCAACGTGGCGCAAGAATTCATGACCCAGACCAACACCTTCGCCCGCACCCTCAATAAGACCGGGAATGTCGGCCATAACAAAGCTTGAACCCTCGTCCATTCTAACAACACCTAAAACAGGGGTAAGGGTGGTAAAATGGTAATTGGCAATTTTTGGCTTTGCTTCGCTCACAACCGACACTAAGGTCGATTTACCAACGTTTGGGAAACCGATAAGTCCCACGTCGGCAAGAAGTTTAAGCTCAAGTGTTACGTCTAACTCTTCGCCGGGGTTACCGCTTTTTGCAAAACGGGGAATTTGGCGTGTAGCTGTGCTAAAATGCTGGTTGCCCCAACCACCGTTGCCGCCTTTTGCAATAACTACAGGGTCATTACCCGAAATATCGGCAATAATTCGGCCTGTTTCGGCATCCTTTACCAAGGTGCCAACCGGCACCGAAATAACCAAATTTGGCGCGCTTTTACCCGTACAACGAGAAGTGCCGCCATTTTGACCCGACTCGGCTGTGTATTTTCTTTTATAACGGAAATCTGCCAAGGTTGAAAGATTACTGTCCGCTTTAAAGACAATATCGCCGCCCTTGCCACCGTCGCCACCATCAGGACCGCCTGCGGCAACATACTTTTCGCGGTGGAAGGACACCGCACCGTCGCCACCGTTACCGGCCTTTAAGTGAATTTTTGCTATATCAACAAACATTAATTTATTTCCTCATCAAATTCTTCAAAAAAATCTTCATCCGAAAATTCGGGCGGATTTTCCATAAAATTATTATAAAGAGCTTCTGCCCTTTCAAAATCGCGCTTTTCAACATAAATTTCGTCGGCTGTAAAACCGCCGCCAAACATAACCTGTACTGCACCGGATTCATTACCCATTGAATATGGAATTTTGTTTTCAGTTAAGATGTCCCTAAAAATTTCGGAAAAAACCACGTCTTCAAAGGTTGCCAAAAGCACCGGTTCGGAAATTTTAACTTCTACTTCCTCGTCCTCAACCAAAGCTTCGTCTGTAAGGTCAGCGCCACAAACCAAGCAAACCTCTTGAGAGTCGTCACATTCAATGCCGCACACATGACAAATTTTCAAAATAATCAGTCCTTTCGCGATTTCGCACAGTAAAATTATGCCCACTGTGCATATAAAAAATAAATCCGGACGCTGCAAAGCCCCCGGATTTTAAAGTTTAATTATTGTTCAACAGCGTAAATACTTACTTGTTTACGGTCTCTGCCAACTCTTTCAAACTTAACCTTACCGTCGATAAGGGCAAATAAAGTATCGTCAGAACCGCGGCCTACGTTGTTGCCGGGATGAATGTGAGTTCCTCTTTGGCGAACGAGAATGTTGCCTGCAAGAACAAACTGACCGTCAGCACGCTTAACGCCAAGGCGTTTAGATTCACTGTCACGACCATTCTTGGTAGAACCAACACCCTTTTTATGAGCGAATAACTGGATGTTAATCTTTAACATTTTTTTGCACCTCCAAAATTTTGATGTTATTGCTATATTGCATCGATAATTCAGTTAAATGAAGCTGTAACCCTTTAATTACCTTAACCGTTGCATCGCTTGGGTTTTTAACCTTAAAATACATTTGGGCCTCATCTACCCTCGCATCTGCTTTATCACCGATTATTTCAGTAATGGTGTTTGCAGTCATATACGCAGCGCTTGATACCGCTGCACAAACTATTTTACCGACCTCGTCATCACAATTTACTGAACTGTGACCGCTGATTTGAAAACCGCAAAGTTTTTCATCAGCCAGAAATTTTACACTTGTCATACTAATTAACCGATTTCAGTAATCTGTACTTTAGTGTAGGGTTGTCTGTGACCCATTTTACGAGCGCAGCCCTTCTTGGGTTTGTAAGTGAAGACAGTAATCTTCTTGCCCTTACCGTTCTTTAAAACGGTGCCTTTAACGAAAGCATCTTTAACATAGGGCTTACCAACCTTTAAAGTTCTGTTGCTAACAGCAACAACCTTGTCGAAGGTAACTTCTTCGTCAACCTGAGCGTCGAGCTTTTCGATGTAAATTACATCGCCGTTTTCAACACGGTACTGCTTTCCGCCTGTTTCGATAATTGCGTACATTTTCTTTTCACCTGCTTATTTTCAGTCTCGCTACAGAAGGCGTGCCCTTTAAAAAAGCGCAACTTAAAAAAGCCCACAATATGCGGCTTATACATTCTATCACAAACAGTACCGATTGTCAAGCAAAAAATATAATAAAACAGTCGGCCTTTGCCGACTGTTTTATTGTCGATTTATTAATGCTCAAAACAAAACATTTAACGTGAACCATACGGTGTGTATGACCCGCAATTCAAACCGCCTCCGCTTTCTTTAACATGTGTTGGGCACCGACGGTTATTCATACAATTAGCACACTTAGCCACGCCGGCACTTCTTGCTGCACTTACCTGTTTGTTTGCTTCTCTTTGGGCTTGGTCTGCGCTTACCTTTGCCTGCCACGCGACTTCACGTTGCTGTTTGGCAAAATCATCCGCTTGTTTACGTTGTTGTTCCATCATTATCTTATTTTGATATTGCTGATCCAACTCCATCTGACGATTATGCCGCTCTAATTCTTCGGCGCGTCGTTGTTCTGCCGCCGCTTGTTCTTCCATCATTTTAATCCTTTTGGCTTCTTGTTCTCTCCGTTCGGCTTCGGCACGCATTATTCGGTCCTCTTCAATAGCCATATTCAGTGCTTCTTTATAATTTTCGGCCCTGCCCGATTTTAGCATGGCAATCATCGGTTCTACAAAATCATAATACTCTTCCGGAACAAAATCTATCTCTTTGGCTTCTTTCATATTATTAACAAGCGTTTCCATAGCATTTCGTTTGCTATTTTCATACTCGTCAAGTAAAGCCTCGTATTTTTCGTAAGCAGATTTGTATTCTAAATAAAACTTTTCTGCGTTTGCTATTCCTATTTCTTTTTCTTTTTCATAAACGCTTAAAGCTTTTCTAAAATCAGCAAAGCTCTTTTCCGATTTTTGAATAGAAGCATTGTACGCCTTTTGCTTTTCAAAATACATTTTTTTACCTTGCGAATAAACAAAATAATAAATAATTGTTGCTATAACACCCATACTTGCAAGTGCATTAAAAATACGTCCAATTCCCAAAAAGAAAATCAACACTAAAATTACTGTTGCTACCAGAATATATGTCCAAATCTTTTTTCTTTTTTCATATTCTTGTTTCAAAACAGGAAGCTCATCATTATCTATAGGAAAAACAGGGAAATTTTTAAAAACTGCAGGTGTTCCCTTCAAATCATCTACCGTCATTATCACTTTTTTTATTTTATCGCCATATTCTTGTCCGCATCCCGACTTAACATATTCATCGCACTCAAGCGCCTCTTCCAACAAGGCATGTAATTTTTCCAATTGCTCAATAACTTCTTTATTTGAATTCTGAGACATTTAAAATTCCCCTCCTTATTTAAGAAATAACCAAACTATCTCTAATTGAAGAAATTTATCTTCATCTTTTATGGCATACGAATCAGAATTGACCATATACAATGAATGAATCGGAAGATAATCTAATCCCATATCACACAATTTATCAAGCAAATCATCCGAACTTAATAATTTATCATCATAAATCCATTCGTCACTATTATAGACGTCTGCCTTTTCCAACAAAATTGATGTAAAAATTAAAAACATTGTGTCGTTACCATAAAGTTTATTTACTTTTTCAAGATAATTTAAGAACGGATTTATATCAGAATTAAGTATTTGCGGATGCTTACTATATGGTTTATTCGACTTTGCAATGCCGTCAGCAAAGAAAAAAGCTATTTTAAAAAGAACGTTTTTCCTCTCAAAGCATTCATTTACTACTAATTTTAGATACGAATAAATAAATATGGTTTGGTCCTCTAAAGAAGTGAGGGCGGCAAAATAATTGCCTCCCTCTTCCGAAAGGAACCAATCTTTATTGTTTTTAATCAGTTCCATATGTGTTACACTCCATTATTTAAAAATATGCGGTTTAGAAGCAAATCGCATTATTTTATTTACCCAATTTTTTGTTTCATCAGATAATTCCATTGCGCCTCTTGCCAAAGCTTCAACCAATAGGGACATATCGGCATACTGTGCAGCCAAACGTTCCGATGCAGAAGGCAATGCATTTCCTTGACGCTTATTCACAATAGGATGAGCGTAGGTGCTTTCGCCATTGATATAATCAATTTTGATTGCATAAAAAGATTCGTTGTCGTCATCAGAAATAACGGTAAAGGTTTTAACGTTTTCTTTTATAACACATTCTTCTTCAATTTCCGAAACCTTTATAAACATCAACTTATCGTTAGTTGTGTTTAAAGAAATTTTGCAATTTTTATGCTTACCATCAAAAACGTTTGCATATGGTCTTGCCGCCATAATTACTGCACCTTTCAAGGCACCTTTTCCTGCTTCTTTTAACTTGTCCATAAATCCCATGATTTTTTCTCCTTAATGTTTTTATATTTGCAAGTGGATTTTCCACTTAATGCATATTAGTAATTGAAATAATTAGTTATATATCACTAATTATACATATCTTTTTTCTCTTTGTCAACGGAAATTAGTGAAATATAACTAACAAATCGCTTTATAGTGATATATCATCTACATATAATAATTATGTAGGTGATTAAAATGAACATACACAAATTTACAGTTGACCGAATTTACCAGCTTTGCCGCGAGCGTAAAATCACCCCCAATGCCTTAAGTTATCTTTGCGGTATTCCCCAAGCAACCCTTAAAAGCATTTTAAATGGCGAAAGTAAAAACCCAGGTATTGTAACCCTTAAAAAAATTTGTGACGGGCTTGAAATTACCATGATGGAATTTTTCGACACACCCGATTATCAAAAGCTTGAGCAAGAACTTAAATAATAAATTCCTTTAATGCGTTTGCGCCCAATTTACAAGCGCTTACAAACGCATCCTTAACCTCTAAAAAGTGTATTTGTGAGGTAAGCTCGAATAATTCTTCAAAGCATTTTTCTTGCTCTTGGTTAAGTTTATTTCGAAGTTCTTTTTCCTTTTGCAAAGCACTTTTTGAAAGCTTTGTATAATCGGAGGTTGACGCTATACCATTTTCTGAAAGATAATCAAAAAATAGTTTATTAATTATTTTTTCCAACAAAATCTCACTCCTTTTCGCTTTCAAATATACACCCATAAAATTCAAAAGTCTTATGCTGCCAGCACACTTTTAAAAAAATGCCGTGTTTTGTCGAAGATTGACAAAGCGCGGCATATTTAATATAATTATTACTACATTATTTATTATCTAAGTGAGATGTAACCAAATGGCAAAAGACACCATAAAAATTGTTGAAGAATTAGGACTTTTCCCCGATTTTAAAACCTTTTATAACGAGAATAAGGACTATATGGTTAAAGACGATTTGTCGTCACTTTTAGAAAAACTAATTAAAAAATATAACCTAAAAAAATCAGAGATTATACGCAATGCAGAAATGAGCGAGGTTTACGCGTATCAAATTTTTTCGGGGTTAAGAATTCCTGAAAGGAAAAAGCTTTTATGTATTGCCATTGCTATGAAACTATCGCTTGATGAAGTTCAAACGCTTTTAAAATGCGCCGGTTACGCGGTTTTATATGTAAAAATTCCTTTTGACAGCATTATTTTATACGGTATTTGCAAACAATTAAGCGTAGTTGAAATTAACGAAATATTATACGAATACGGTTTAGAAATATTGGGGTAAATATTATGAAAAAATGTCCAAAATGCGGTGAGTTAATACAAGAAAACGCCCGTTTTTGCCTTTATTGTATGACCTCGTTTGAGGAAAAACAACCCGTTGAAAACGAAAAAACCAGCAATAACCCTTGGCTTTTAATTGTTATTGTCTTATTGTTACTTGCAATTATAATTTTAGGCTTTTTTGCAATTACAAATGATATGGATTCGAATACATCAACCCCTTCAACCAACAGTTCGCAAGAAACAAATGACAACGCACCACATTCAAGCGATTATACAAATACCGATAGCAAAACTACAACCACAACCCCTAAAGAAGAAAAGGAAGATAAAAATCCCGCACAAAACAATTCAAACAACAGCGAAATTCAAAATAGTGAAAATTCCGATACAAGTAAACCAATAGAAACGGTTTCATATAATTATCGCGATGCAAAACAGGGCGACGATTTTGCAACAAGCACCAATTTAGAAAACTGTATTGTTATAACGGGTGTGAAAACAATATCGAATGACGGAAAATATGTTATTCCATCCCAAATTAACAATAAAAAAGTAATTGCAATATCGCCCCTTGCTTTTTGCGACGATAAGGTTGCAAATAGTGTGAAATCGGTGGTTGTACCGTCTAGTGTGAAAACCATTTGGAACGATGCATTTGCCACGTGTTATAATTTGACCGATATTTATTTTTTGGGAGATTCTATCTATACCGACGTTAACGCATTTCCCGAAGTTTCAAAACGCAACGGAAAGCTAACTATGCATTGTTCAAAAAACTGCAGTGATAGAAATCTGCGATATTATAAAAACTCGGCATCATACTACGGCGCCGAATATAAAGAATGGAACGGTTAAAGCTATGACAAGAGAAGAATATTTAACCGAACTTTTAAAAACTTATTTCCTAATTTCAATTTTAAGTGATAAAAACGAATGTAAAGTTTTAAAAGTGAAGCATAAAACAATTGGAAAAAATATAATTGTAAGAAGTTTTGCGAAAAATATTAGCGCATATGAAAAAATTTATAATATTTCCTGCAAAAACCTGCCACTTATTTACGACGTTATTTATTTAGACGATGGACAAATTGTTTTAGAAGAATATATAAGCGGTGTAACCGTTGCCGAAGTTATGGAAAGCGGCAAATATCATTATAACGGTGCCAAAAAGATAATTCGTGGGGTGTGCCACGGATTAAACGTTTTGCACGAAAGGAATTTGGTACATAGAGATGTTAAACCCGAAAACATTATTATAAGCGACGACGGAAGAATTGTATTAATTGATTTTAATGCAGCGCGCGAAATTTCGAAAGCAGATAAAGACACCGTTGTTATGGGAACGGTCGGTTATGCTTCGCCCGAACAGTTGGGAGTAACACAAAGCGATGCCCGCACCGATATTTATGCTTTGGGAGTATTACTAAACGTAATAATTACGGGCAAACACCCAAGCGAAAAGCTTGCAAAAGGCAAAGTGGGTAAAATTGTTAGAAAATGTACCAGCGTAAACCCCGATGAACGCTATCAAACGGTAAAAATATTTTCTGAAATTTTATAGAAAATACTGTTTTTTACTGCTCAATATAATTGACAATTATATATTATATATAGTATAATTTTATGTTAAAGGGAGATGATTTTTGTGATTAACAAAAGTATTAAAAAATTAGTATGCTATGGTCTTTCAAAAAATCTTTTCACAAAAGAAGATGAGATTTTTGTAACCAACCGCATTTTAGAAATTTTAAATCTTGACAGCTTTGACTGTGACGAAGTTTTTGAAGAGGTTAATTTGGAAGAAACCTTGAAAGAACTTCTTGATTTTGCCTGCAGTAAAGGTCTTATTGACGACAATATTACCGAACGTGACCTTTTTGATACTAAAATTATGTCGGCTTTAATGCCCCGCCCCAGTGAAGTAATTACAAAATTTAATGCACTTTATGAAAAGTCTCCTGAAGCGGCAACCGATTATTACTACAATTTAAGTTGCGACAGCGATTACATACGCCGTTACCGTGTTGTTAAAGACCTTAAATGGCTTGCAGATACCGAATATGGCGAAATGGACATTACCGTAAACCTTTCGAAACCCGAAAAGGATTTGAAATCTATTTTGGCGGCTAAAAACGCACCGCAGTCGGGTTACCCGAAGTGTGCTCTTTGTAAAGAATGTGAAGGTTATGCGGGTCGCATTAACTTCCCTGCACGTCAAAACCACCGCATTATTCCCATTACCTTAGATAACGAAAACTGGTTTATGCAATATTCGCCTTATGTTTACTATAACGAACATTGTATTGTTTACAATGGCGAACACATTCCCATGAAGGTTGATATTTCCACCCTTCGCAAGATTATAGAATTTGTTACCGTTTTCCCCCATTATTTTATCGGTTCAAACGCGGGGCTTCCCATTGTGGGCGGTTCAATTTTATCACACGAACATTATCAAGGCGGTCGTTATACCTTTGCTATGACTAAAGCCCCCATTGAAAAGGAAATTCATTTTGACGGTTTTGACGACCTTAAAATAGGTATTGTTAAATGGCCTATGTCGGTTATTCGTATTACCGGCGCCAATGCTAACCGCGTAATTGAGCTTGGCGGCAAAATATTAACCGCTTGGGAAAAATACACCGACGAGGAAGTATTTATCTTTGCCGAAACCGATGGCGAAAAGCATAACGCCGTCACCCCCATTGCTCGTAGACGCGGCGAAGATTTTGAACTTGATATTGTTCTTCGCAACAACATTACTACCGAAGAATTCCCTTTGGGCGTTTATCATCCTCATCCCGAATATCATCACATCAAAAAGGAAAACATCGGCCTTATTGAAGTTATGGGCTTGGCAGTGCTTCCCGGTCGCTTAAAGCAAGAAATGGCTGACCTTCAAACCGCCATTTTGGAAAACCGCGACATTACAAACGATGAAACACTTTCAAAACATGCTGAATGGGCAGAGGAAATTAAGGCAAAATATAATGATATTAATGCCGATAATATTGACAGTATCATTAAAGCCGAAATAGGCATTGTTTTCTCGAAAGTGCTTGAAGACACCGGCGTGTTTAAACGCGACGAAAAGGGTCAAAAAGCATTTATGAAATTTATAGAAAGCGTGAAATAATGTTCATAAACGTTTTAACACAGGTCATTATACTTTTTATACTTATTTCTATTGGCTTTTTACTTTCAAAGACCAATATTTTAAATAAAAAAAGTGTAAGCGGTATGACCGACGTCGTGTTAATTTTGGTAACGCCCTGTGTTATTGTTAAGTCTTTTTTTCGCGACTTCAATAAAGCCGACCTAAAGGATTTACTTGTAAGCTTTCTTTTGGGAGTACTATTACACATTGGCTTTATTCTTTTAAGTGTTTTATTTTTAAGAGACAAAGACAAAAACCGTCAAGTTGTACTGCAATATGCTGCGGTTTTTTCAAATTGTGGTTTTATGGCGATTCCGCTTCAACAAGCATTACTTGGCGACAGGGGTGTATTTCTCGGCTCATCCTTTGTGGCAATTTTCAACGCTTTTGTTTGGAGCTGGGGCATAAAAACAATGAGTGGCGATAAAAAGTCACTCAATCCCCTTAAAATTATCAGTCGTCCGGCAATTTTGGCACTTATAATCGGGTTGGCAATTTTTCTTTTATCAGTTCCCATGCCGAAAATTGTTTCCGAACCTGTTTCAATGCTTGCCGCCCTTAACACACCCTTACCGATGATAATTATCGGTTATCATCTTGCAAATTCGAACGTGTTTAAAGGCATTACCGATATTAAATGCATTTTTACTATTTTATTGCGGTTGATTATATACCCCGCAATTGCCATTGTATTAATGTGGGTGTGCGGTATTAAGGGCGATATGCTTATTTCTCAAGCGATTTGCTGTTGCGCACCTGTTGCCGCAGTTACTACAATGTTTTCTGCAAAATACAACCGCGACACCGAACTTTCGGTTAATCTTGTATCTCTTAGTACCTTATTATCACTTATAACAATGCCCGTAATGATTACCTTTGCGGAAAAATTAGCACACTTATGATAAATTACATTCACGAACCCACCCCACTTCAATGCGGACAAGCTGTTTTAGCAATGCTTTGCGGTATTGACGTTTACGAAGTGGTTAAAATCTTAAACAACGAAAAAGAAACCACATTAAAAGAAATGCTTGAATTTCTTAATGGCTGCGGTTTTAAAGTTGAAAAAACGCGAATACAGGCAAACGATAAAACCGATTTGCCTCAAATTGCACTTTTAAGTTTAGAAACACCTCGGTGTTGGCATTGGTCGCTTTACTATAAAGGCACCTTTTACGACCCGGAGCATGGAGTTATGGATGATTTCCCCGTCTGTAACCGTAAATATTATTGGAAAATCGAAATCCCGGAGGATGTATGTTAGAACTTAAAAACATATCTTTTACAGCCGAAAATGAAGACGGTGAAAAACAAATTTTAAAAGACGTCAACCTTAAAATAGATGACGGTTTTGTGGTTATTACCGGTCCCAACGGTGGCGGTAAATCAACATTGGCAAAAATCATTGCAGGTATTATTACCCCCACTTCAGGTCAAATTCTTTTAGATGGCGAAGACATTACTAATTTAACCATTACCGAACGCGCCCAGAAAGGCATTAGTTTTGCTTTCCAGCAACCCGTTCGTTTTAAGGGAATTACCGTGCACGACCTTATAAGTCTTGCCGCAGGCGAGAATATAAGCGTTACCAAAGCGTGCGGTTATCTTTCTCAGGTTGGTCTTTGTGCGCGTGATTACATCAACCGCGAAGTTAATGCTTCCCTTTCAGGCGGCGAACTTAAGCGTATTGAAATCGCAACAGTTCTGGCACGTGGTACCAAGGTTTCAATTTTTGACGAGCCGGAAGCCGGTATTGACCTTTGGAGCTTTAACAATCTTATAAAGGTTTTTGAAAAAATGCACAATACACTTGGCGGCAGTATTATAATTATCTCTCACCAGGAACGCATTTTAAACATTGCCGACAAGGTTGTTGTTATTGCTAACGGAAGCGTAAAGGACCAAGGCAAAAAGGACGATATTTTGCCAAGTCTTCTCCATGCGGCAGATGCAGCATGCAAAGTGCTGACCGACGTTTTAGAGGAGGTGTAAGTGCATGAACCCAAACGAACTTGAACTTTTAAAAATGATAGCCGATATTGACGGTACCCCCTCAGGTGCATTTAATATACGTGCAAATGGTGCACTTTCATCTCGACAAGTTACCGAAAACGTTGATATTCGCGAAAAAGACGGTGTTTCGGGCATTGAAATAATCATTAAACCAAATACCGTTGGTGAAAAGATTCACATTCCTGTAATTATCAGCGAAAGTGGTCTTACCGAAATGGTCTACAACGACTTTATTATTGGCGAAAACTGTGACATTGAAATTGTTGCTGGCTGCGGAATTCACAACTGCGGTAGCGAAGAATCTCGTCACGACGGTATACACAGCTTTTTCATTGGCAAAAACGCCAAGGTTAAATACGTTGAAAAACACGTTGGCGAAGGCGATGGCGAAGGCGGTAAAAATATGAACCCAACCACCGTTATTAACATTGACGATGGCGGTTATATGGAAATGGAAACCACACAAATTAAGGGTATTGATTCTACCAAGCGCATTACCAAAGCAGTTTTGGCAGACAACGCAACCCTTATTGTTAAAGAAAAGCTTATGACACACGGTAGTCAATACGCCGAAACCGATTTTACGGTTGATATGAATGGCGAAAACAGTAGTGCTAACGTTATCTCACGTTCGGTTGCTAAAGATAAGTCAAGTCAATTGTTTGTTTCGCGCATTAATGGTAATAACGTATGTTCGGGTCATACCGAATGTGACGCCATTATCATGGACGATGCTCACGTTTCTGCCTTGCCGCAAATTACTGCAAATCACATCGATGCGGCACTTATTCACGAAGCAGCTATTGGTAAAATTGCGGGCGAACAGCTTATTAAACTTATGACACTTGGTCTTACAGAAAGTGAAGCTGAAGAACAAATTATAAACGGATTTTTAAAATAATATACTAAATATTTAAACGGTAGAAACCAATTGGTTTCTACCGTTTTTTATATTATAAATTAAACCTTGTTTTTAAGCCCTCGTAAGCATCATCAAATATTTGGCTTATAACCGCGTCGTGAAGTGGAAATTTTGCATTTGCGGTCATTACCGCCATTCCGTGAACAAACGCCCACATTTCAAGATTAAAAAGCTTAGCCATATCATCAGAAAGACCCAATGTATCAAAAACAATATGCTCCAACCTGTAATTTAAACCGTTATCGTTTTCTCCCAAATACAAAAGTTCAAACAAATGCTTTTCATTTTTTGCAAAGCAAATATATGCCATACATTCCGCTTTATATTTTGAGTAATTGTTAGGTAAAAGGTCATTAACAAACTGCAAATATATATTATTGGCACATTTTTTGGCTTCGTTTTTAAGTTGCTCCATATTTTTAAAGTTTGAAAAAACAGGTTGGGTCGAACACCCAAGCACCGCGGCAATATTACGAGCGTTTAATGCTTCTACCCCACCGTTTCTTACAATTTCAACTGCGGTATTAATTATATCTTCGCGACTAACCTTAACTTTTGGCGGCATGTTGCACCTCTTTAAATATCGTTTGTTATATATCAATTGTTATTTTATAATAAAAAACAGTTTTTGTCAAGAAAAAATCCCCCACTTTTCAGTGGGGATAAATTTTAAATTGATTTTAAATAAACAACCGATTGAGGCTTTAATGTAACAGTTTGACCCGCTAACACCGTGCCAACAAGCTCGTTATTATGGTCTTCATCCAAAAGATACATTTCGTATTTTTCGGCGCCGTTTTTAATATCAAGCACTATTTCACCGTCAGTTGCCTCATCGTTATCGGTAAAATACGTAACCATTATTCCCTCTTCATTGCCATTCTTTGCCGCAACTGCGTAAACCTCGTCGGTATCGCCTGATGCTTCAACCGCATTTTCTAATTTGTAAAGGTTATTAAACATAACAAACGGGTAATAACCCTTTAGAGGTGTGAAGAAATCGGTATCAAACATACCGTTCATAGCGCACGGACGAGCATCATAATACATAAGCATATCTAACTTTGAATATTGACTAACCGCCATAACACCCGATATAAACGCCGCGCCCTTCATACCTTTTTCAGCATAACGGGTATGAACCCACTTTTTATCAAGCCACCCGCGAACATAGTTCCACTCGTTTAGAATAAGCTCGGTTTTGTCGTTACAACCGTAATCGGAAAGCAATTTATAAGCGGTTTCGATATCCGCTTTAAATTGGCAGGGAATATTTCCGTACTTGTGGAAGGAATAAAAGTCGAGCGTTATACCCTTTTCTTTAAGAGTATCAAAAATAAGCTTATTATATTCAGGACCCCAAATATACATCATTGCCGGGCCGCCGATTTTAAGATGAGGGAATTTTTTCTTTAAATACTTAACCGAGGTTGCAAAAAATTCAGCAAATTCTTCTTCGGTGCCCTGCCAGCAAGGATTACTGCCATCCGCATTACGGCAATCGGGCTCGTTCCAAATTTCCCAATATTCAATATCAAAGTTGAAGCCGTTAGCCCAACCCTCGGTATAGTGTTTAATAATATGCTCGCAAATTTGACACCATTTAATAGTATCCTTCGGCGGATATGTGCCACGCTTATAGCCATGCTCAATCATGGCGCCCAACCGATAAAAGGTCTTTGTACCGCTCGATTCAATATCGTTTAAATATTTATCGGTAGGAGCAAAAATATACGATGAGGGATCGTTGACATCGGCGTCGAAATTCGGGAAAATACGGTGAACGTCAACCGAATATTCCCCGCCATATCCGATAAAACCCGCACTATCGTGCAAACGTGCATACGGGATACCCGCTTCTTTAAATAAGTGCACGTTAGAAAATCCCTTGCCGCGAACACCGTTGCCAACAGGACCGTTGTTTACGCAATGCATTTGCTTGATTTTACCCCTGTTTTGTGAAAAATCTACGCTAATTTTCATTTTACAAAACCCCACTTACTGCAATTTGCCTTCATTATACATTTAGGGTTTTAAATTTGCAATATAAAAGTTAAAAAACACAAAAATTTTATAAAAAACAAAAATACCCAAAGCCAAGGCTTTGGGTATTTGAAAGATTTAAAGCAATTATTTCGCCATTGCAGCAACTTCAGCAGCGAAGG
>JAZNJR010000053.1:0-59043 GCA_045578165.1 Acutalibacteraceae bacterium | reverse complement strand
AATAAGAACTTGACCCTTTGACAAAATCAAAGATTTTGAAAGGGTGCCCCAAAACCTTGCCGTGTATAGCACGTAAAAATTGGTGTCGGCTTTGCCGACAAATATATATCGTGCCAAAGGCACACATTTTTTCTTCTTTTTTATTATTAAACCGCGATAGCGTTAAACCCCAATTTATTTATATACTTCTACTTTCTTTTCGGTAGGCGGTGGGGGTGAGCTTTGTGTGTGCGTAAAATATTTTTCTAAAATATGATGACGATGAAAAACCTAACGCAGCACTTATTTGTTCAATAGATAAGTCAGTGTTAGAAAGCATTTCTTTTGCGCGGTCGGTTAAAACTTCTTGTCTTACTGTAACTGGGGTTTTGCCTAAATGGTTTTTAAATTTTATATAAAGGCCTGATTCGCTAACACCGCATTTTTTTGCAACGTCAGCAATGGTGTAATCAATATTTTGTTGCATAAATTCAAGCGCAAGATTAACCGTTTTGCAGGCGTAATGTTCGTTAGTAATCATTCGTGGGGCAGTTTCGCCCATTAAATAATAAAGCCGACCAATAGTTTGCGGTGTAACGGTTATATCGTCACATAATGTGTCAAGCAATGCGCTTTCCCCGTTAGTAAGGTTTAATTTTTGCAGGTTATAACTTGTATTGGCAGCAGGAAAAAATTCAAACCCAAAAGAATAAAAACTAACGTTTTCATTTTCGGGGTACCAATACGACCGATACGATAAATTTTTAGGAATATAAAAAACATCGCCTTTTTTAAGGGTAAGTGTTTGGTCTTTGGTAACGATTTTTGCACTTCCGTTTATTATTTGTGCAAGGTAATGAACCAGGCACCCCTTTGTCATATCGGTTGTGCGGTAAAACTTATACTGAAAAAGATTAAAAGTAAAGCTTTTAAAGAATTTTGTATCGTTCAAGTTGAAATTCTCCTTATTTTTAAAGAATATTACCTTTTTCATAAAGTATAGTGCATTGTAATGCGTCTTGTCAACCGTTAAAATAAAAATGGTGATGTTTTATGAATAACAAAAGAATAGTTTTTACATCTATTGGCAATGCTGAATTTTTAGATGCCCCTTTAAGAGATGTTTATGAAAACGAAGTACAGGTTAAAATATATGCTTCTACCATAAGCAGCGGTACCGAGAGAGCAAACCTTATGGGCAGCAAAACAACCAGTTGGCGTGTGCCCGAAGCCAAAGAAGCGGTTTTTCCGCGATATGCGGGGTATAGCTCGGCAGGGGTTGTTTTAAAGGTTGGCGAAAAGGTTCAAAACATTTGTGTTGGGGACAGGGTTGCGCTTCGTTGGAGCACTCACACTCACATTCAAAACATTTCCTCAAATCTTGTTACTAAAATTGACGATATTGATTTTAAAGACGCCGCAATTTTTCATATTGCAACCTTTCCGTTGGCGGCAATGCGTAAATGCCGTTTAGAAATTGGCGAAAGCGCAATTGTTATGGGCATGGGCATTTTAGGTCTTGTGTCGCTTGGTCTTTTAAAGGCGGCGGGGGCGGCGCCAATAATTGCGGTTGACCCCGACCCACTAAAACGCGAAAAGGCGCTTAAAAGCGGGGCGGATTTTGCGCTTGACCCATTTGATAAGGATTTCGCCAAAACCGTAAAAGAAATAACAAATGGTGGTGCAAGGGTTGGTATTGAAGTTACAGGAATTGGCGCCGGTCTTGACGGTATTTTAGACTGTATGGCTCCGTTTGGTAGGGTTGCGCTTTTGGGTTGCACCCGCAGCAGCAATTTTTCTATTGATTACTACCGTAAGGTGCACGGTCCCGGCATTACCCTTGTTGGCGCTCATACTGATGCTCGTCCGCAGTATGAATCAAGTCAGGGTTGGTGGACACAAGCCGACGATATGCAAACGGTTATGACCTTGCACAAAATGGGTAGAATAAAGTTTTCGAGTTTAATTGATGAAATTTATTCGCCTGAAAATGCAACCGAAATTTATAACCGTTTGTGTAATGATAAAACCTTTCCCATTGTTCAGTTTGATTGGAGTATTTTGAATGAAGAAAATTAAAATTGCACAAATAGGGCTTAACGAATATAGCCATTCACTCGAAATTTTTGAAAGTTTAGAAAAGCAAAGCGACGTTTTTGAAATTGTTGGTTACGCACTTAGCGAAAACGAAGAAAAGCGGTTGCCAAGCAAGGCGACGCGACTTCAAAAATATAAAAAAATGACGGTTGAAGAGATTTTATCTAACCCTGAAATTGAAGCGGTAACTATCGAAACAGACGAAATTTATTTAACTAAATATGCGCTTGCGGCGGCAAAAGCGGGTAAGCATATACACATGGAAAAACCGGGCGGAGTAAGTCTTTGTGATTTTGAAGAATTAATTAAAACCGTAAAACAAAGCGGCAAGGTTTTTCATACAGGGTATATGTACCGCTATAACCCTAACGTTATGGAAATTATGAAACGCGTTAAAAGCGGGGAGCTTGGTGAAATTTATTCGGTAGAAATTCAAATGAACAGTCCCCACCCCAAAGCCCAAAGGGCATTTTTGAAAAGCTTTCCGGGTGGCATAATGTTTTTCCTGGGTTGCCATTTGGTCGATTTAATTCTTCAAATCAAAGGCACACCTAAAAACATAATTCCGCTTAACAAAAAAAGCGGAAAAGACGGGCTTGACGTTATTGACAGTGGTTTTGTTGTGTTTGAATATGACAACGGTACAAGTTTTATTAAATCAAATTCAACCGAAATTGGTGGTTTTATAAGACGTCAGTTTGTAATAAATGCTGAAAAGGCAACAATTGAAGTAAAGCCCTTTGAAATTAATGCCGCACCGGGCGCAATGCAGGTAACCCACCAGGTAGAATATACCGATATGGGTTGGAATGTTAAGGGTAACAAAACAACCAGCGAAATTTATAACCGATATGATTTTATGTTAAATTCGTTTGCAAAAATGGTACGCGGCGAAATTGAAAACCCATATACCCCCGATTACGAATTGGAACTTTTTAAAACAATTTTAAAATGTTGCGAGGTGTAAAAATGGAAAAAACTTTTTTAAGATTTGATAAGCCGCTGCTTACAGTAATGCTTCAAACCGAAATGCTTGACGTTATAATAGAAAGAATAAGAAACGCTAACGCGATGGGCTGTGAAGCATTTGGTTTACAGGTAGAGGCCTTAAAAGCCGAGTATCACAATGTTGAAACCTATAAGCGTATTTTTGCCGAAATAGGAAATAAACCCGTTTACGTAACAAATTACAGAAATAGGTATAACAGTGGTTCTACGGATGAAGAATTGGCAAGCGGTATGATAACTCTTGCCGAAAACGGCGCAACACTTATTGACGTCATGGGAGATATGTTTTCTATTCATCCCGAGGAAATGACCGACAACAGCGAAGCAATTAAAAGGCAAATTGAACTTATAAATAAGCTTCATTCGCTTGGTGTCGAAGTTTTAATGTCATCGCATATTATGAAATTTACTTCTGCCGAAAGGGTTTTAGAAATTGCTTTAGAGCAAAAACGACGTGGGGCGGATATTGTGAAAATTGTAACGGGTGCTGACAATATGGAACAGCAAATTGAAAATTTGCGAATTAATTCGTTACTTAAAAAAGAACTTGATATACCCTTTTTGTTTTTATCTCTAGGTGAGTGCAGTTTACATAGAAGACTTGGGGGTCGACTTGGTAATTGTATGTCGCTGTGTGTTTATGAACACGACGAATTTTCTACCCCAACACAACCGCTTTTGGTTACTATGAAAGAAATACGTGATAATTTGGGATTTTGAAAGGGAGAAAACTATGAAAGCAATTTTAGTTAATGATGATAAATCTTTAAGATGGGACAACGTACCCGACCCCAAAATGCAATCGAACGAATGTCTTGTAAAAATTAAAGCGGCGGCACTTAACCGCGCCGATTTAATGCAAAGAGAGGGAGACTATCCACCACCTGCGGGTTGTCCTGAATGGATGGGGCTTGAAATTGCGGGCGAAATAGTTGATATTGGAAACGACGCCAAGGCAAAATCAAACTGGAAAGTTGGCGATAAGGTTTGCGCTCTTTTGGGTGGCGGTGGTTATGCCCAATACGTTACCGTAAAATATGATATGCTTATGCCCGTACCTGAAAACTGTACCTTAATTGAAGCGGCGGCAATGCCCGAGGCATTTGCAACTGCATATTTAAATCTTTTTATTGAGGGTGGTATAAAATCGGGCGATACGCTTTTAATGAATGCGGGTGCAAGCGGACTTGCAAGTGTTATAATTCCAATGGCAAAGGCGTTTGGTATTAGGGTAATTACCACCGTTTTATCTGACGAAAAGGCAAATGACATTAAACACTTAAACGCTGACCGTGTGGTTGTTACCACCAAAGAAAATATTGCTGACGTTTTGGCACAAGAGCTTGAAAACGGACACCCCGTTGACGTTGCAATTGACTGTCTTGGCGGCGAAATAATGGGTAAGTGTATTCATTATTTACGTCATGGCGCACGTTGGATTATGATAGCCGCACTTGCGGGCACAAAAACAGAAATTGACCTTAAAAACATATACGTTAGAAACGTAAGAATTATTGGTTCAACCTTGCGTTCGCGCACACCGGAGGTTAAAGCGCAAATTTTGGCAAGCTTGGTGCGTGACGTTTGGCCAAAAGTATCTAACTGCGAAATAAAGCCCACAATTTATAAGGTTTTACCCATTACACAAGCCGAAGCCGCGCAAGATATTTTATATCGTGGCGAAAATGTTGGCAAGGTGGTTTTGACGGTTGATTAAGTACAAAAAAGCACTCCGTTCGGAGTGCTTTTTGCTTTATTTTTCAATTTTAAAATAAAGTTGTAAAATGCGTTTTGCACAGGTTTCCAAATGGCCGCGTTTAAGTCGTCCGTCAAGCAAACCTTGGTTAAGTTGGTCGGGATAACCTTCGGGCATTGAAATGTCGCAACCGTTAAGGGCATTGTAAACTGTGTCGCCAGGGGTGTGCCAGTCGGTTGTGACTGCACCGCCAAAACCCCATTCGCCGCGTAAAATACCTGCAATTTGTTCATAACTTTGCATACAGCGGCGGTCGTTAATAAGGTTATAACTTGCCATTATAAGCCACGGGTCAGATTCCTTTACGCAAATTTCAAAACCTTTAAGGTAAATTTCGCGAAGCGCACGTTCTGATAAGCGACTGTCACTAAATTTGCGGTTGGTTTCCTTATTGTTACAAGCAAAGTGCTTTGGTGTGCCTGCAACACCCTCGCCTTGAATACCATTTACCTTTGCTGCGGCAAATTTACCTGATAAAAGCGGGTCTTCACTAAAGTATTCAAAGTTTCTGCCGCATAAGGGGTTGCGATGAATATTGAGTGCGGGGGTAAGCCAAATGGGGAACGCGTTTTCTTTACATTCTCTCGCCCCTGCGGCGCCAACTTCAAAAATAAGGTTGGGGTCCCAAGTACAAGCAATTAGCGTGGCGCAAGGCCAAGCGGTTGTTGCAATGCCGCTTTTGGGTGTAATGCGAAGACCTGCAGGGCCGTCGGCAGTCATAAGGGGTGGAACACCAAGTCGCCAAAAACCGCCACCCATACCCGCTGTGTTGGCTAGACCTGCGTTTCGGCTGCCGCCAACAATTTTAATAAGCTCGTCTATTGTTGCTTGTGCAACAAATTCGTCAAGACTATAATCTCCGTTTAACACTTGCGTAAGTGTTACGGGTTCTTCGGTTTGTGGTGCGGTGCAGGGGTTAATCGGCTCGGGCACTTCATGGTCGATAATCGGGAAAGAGGGAAGTTCTTCAAAACTTCCGTCACAAAGCATTCGCTTTTCAAGTTTGTTTGGAGCGCAACGCTGAACTAACTGTTCGGTTACGACAAATTCCTTTTCAATAACGTATTTATATTCCGCTTCCTTTAAATTGCGGCAACTATTGCCCGCATAGAATTTATATTCGCCCTTTTCCAAAACGTAAGCCGACATTTGAAGTTTTCCAAGGTCGTCATAACTTGCCATATCTTTAACATCAAACGAAAGGTTGATTTCTTCTGTTTCGTTTGGCGCTAAAAGTTTGGTCTTTTTAAACGCGGCAAGTTCAATTGCGCTTTTACCCAAAATACCCTGTGGAGCGCTGTAATAAATTTGTACTACCTCTTTACCGGAAAAGTCACCTGTATTTTTAACGGTCAAATTCACTTCGATTTTATCATCGATTTGTTTTGCAATGGGGGTTGAGATGTCAAAAGAGGTGTATGAAAGACCGTAACCAAACGGGTAATTAACTTTTTCTTTAGCACCGGGAATGGTTTCAAAATAACGGTAGCCAACGTAAATGTCCTCATAATAGCAAACGTAATCGTCGCTTTCGTTAAAAGTGTCAGCCGACGGGTAATCTTCAAAGGTTTTTGCAAAAGTGTCGGTCAATTTGCCCGAGGGGTTAACGTCGCCGCATATAATATCTGCAATGGCAAGTCCGCCTTCCATACCTGCTTGCCAAGCAAGTAATGCCGCATCAATTTTGGGGTTGTTTTTAAACCATTCGGTGTCAACCATACCGCCAACGTCTAAAACAACAACGCTGTGTTCAAAAGCGTCAGTAACACGGTTTACCATATCTTGTTCAACGTCGGTTAAGTAAAAGTCGCCTTTTTCGGAATGTCGGTCAAAAAATTCGCCCGAAAAACGATGAATTGTAATAATTGCTACGTCGGAATTCTTTTTAGCATCATCAATAAGTTCTTGCGGTAACGCAATTTCTTCAAATAGTTTATCTCTGGCATGGGCAGATGCCTTGTCGGCAGAATATGCCTGAACCTGTGGCAGACAACAATCCAAATAAAATTTTGTAAGTGGCTCGTAAATTTTAATTTTATCTTGCTTTTCGCAAAAGCCCTCATAAATATCGCGAACATATTCGGAATAAACCATACCGCTTCCGCCGCCGCCTTTTACGTAGTCAACACTACCAACGCCGAAAAGCGCAACTGTGGTGCCTTTTTTAAGGGGTAAAATACCATTATTTTCTAAAAGAACCATGCCCTCGTCAGCAACGCGGTGGGAAAGGTTAATGTGCTCCTTGCAACCGGTTACTCTTTCACCGTTTTTGCCAATACCGTTGGTAAGGTAATATTTATATCTTGCCCACGGTTCAGCTTTAATTTTGGTGGCATATCTCTGAAGTTTCATTAAAACACACCCTTTATGGTTATATAACTATTTGCATTATAAGCGAAAATATAGTATAATTCAATTGAATATACAATTCTTTTTACATTAAATGAATTTTTATTTTCATTGACAAAGGTTCGTCTTAAGTATATAATCGATTTATTATACATAAATTTTAGAGGGAGGCACTATAATGGATTGGGATTTAATTCTTGAGATTGCTATCAAATCCGTAGCAGCAGTTGTTATCGGCGGTATTATCGGTAGCGAACGTGCACGTCACGGACGTGCGGCAGGTATGAGAACACACATTCTTGTTTGTCTTGGCGCAGCACTTACCGCAATGGTTGGTGTACATTTCAGTGATGGCGATGCCATGCGTATTTCGGCGCAGGTTGTGTCGGGTATCGGTTTTTTGGGCGTTGGTATGATTATTATTAAAAACAACAACGTGGTTTCGGGTCTTACCACTGCGGCAGGTATTTGGGCTACCAGTATTGTTGGTATTGCATTGGGTTACGGTTTTTACGAAGGCGCCGTAATTGTGTCAATTTTAATGCTTTTGTCAATGGTGCTTTTGGCACGCTTCGAAAGGGCTAAACGCCGTACCGAAGCAGTTTACGTTGAAATTGATGATATGAGCAAAACCAACGAGGTTATTGATAAGATTATTGAGCTTATAGGCAAGCCTTGTCCCCATAAGGTTTATTCGGCTAAAAGCGGCAATACCAATAACGTTGGTATTATTATATTGCTTGACAGAACAATGAATTTTGATTTCTATAAAATACTAGAAATTGAACACGTTCTTTACGTGGATGAAGATTAATTATTTGAGCAGGGCGGTGAGCCCTGCTTTTTTACACAAATTTTCTTTATTGTGCAAAAAAAGATAACATTTAAGCACAAAAGGGTGTATAATTAAATTGTGAAAAGGGGGAATTGCAAAATATGTATAACGGTATTCAAAGAATAGAAGAAGTTATTGATATAATCGAAGATAATATTTTGGATGAAATCAGTTGCGATGACCTTGCCGCAAAAATGAATTTGTCGGTTTACGAATTTAGACGTATATTTGCATTTGTTGTCGGTTGTCCGATATCGGAATACATACGAAAGCGACGTTTGTCATTGGCTGCGTGTGAAATTTTAAATTGCGAAACCGTTGATATGCGTGCTATAAGTGAAAAATACGGTTATTCAACTCAGTCATCATTTATTAAGGCGTTTGGCGAACAACATGGTGTTTCGCCAACGGCGTATCTTAAAGGCAAAACTGAGGTTAATTTGTTCACCCGTCCCCGTTTTGAAATGAGCGTTTTTGGCAGGGAAAATATTCCTTTTAATATTAAAAAAAACGACGGCTTTTATATTTCCGGCTTTTCGGGTGTGTCGGTTATAACCGATACCTGCTGTTGCGAAAACGTTTGGTCGGCTTTTTATGAAAGTAAAACCGACGAAAAAATTAAAGGCGATAAGCTTTATGCTTCCTATAAAAATCAAGGCAGTAACGTAATGTGCCATATTGGTATAAAAAGTGAAGATAACGCAAAAGAATTAGATTCTTTTTTTGTCCCAACAGCAAAATTTGCTTGTTTTAAACTTAATTCGGTTGATGATGATTTTGTAAATGAACAATACAGCAAAATTTTGTATGAATGGTTGCCAAGCGCAAATTTAAAAAGAAATAATTTATTACCCACGATAGAGGTTTACCCCTTTGATATGAGTGAGGATGGCTTTGAGTGGGAAATTAGAATACCTATTGAATAAAGGAGAAATTATTATGTCAAAAATAGTTTTAATTACAGGCGCGTCCAGCGGTTACGGTAAAGCCACCGCGAAAGCATTTAAAGACAATGGCGACGTTGTTATTATGACAGCCAGAAATCTTGAAAAGCTTGAAGCCGCAAGGGCAGAGGTTGGCGGCGATTTAGCTGTTTCAATGGATGTTACCAAGGTTGAAGATTGGGACAACATCGTGGCTTTAGTTAAGGAAAAATACGGTCGTCTTGATATACTTGTAAACAATGCGGGCGGCGGTATCACAATTAAAGAAGTAAGTGAATTTACTACTGACGAAATTGACTCCACCATTAAGCTTAACCTCAACAGTGTTATTTACGGTTGTCGCGCGTTTGCCGATATGATGAAAGAACAAAAAACCGGCACAATGATTAATATTTCTTCGGTTTGTGCTCGTCAATGTTGGCCCACTTGGTCAGTTTATGCTGCTGCAAAAGCAGGTGTACTTAACTTCTCAAAGGGTATGTATCTTGAAATGCAACCCTATAACGTAAGGGTTACCTGCATTGTGCCCTCAAGTGCAAGCACCGGATTTCAGTCGGCTTGTGGTATAGGCGAAACCACCGATAAGCTTTTACCCGAAGACATTGCCGAAACCGTTTTATACGTTGCAAATCTTCCGCAACGTGCAGTTGTTGAGGACGTTACCGTTTGGGGTATTGATAAACAGGTTAATCCGCTTTAATAAATTCCGTTTAAACGGGGTGAAAAATGTATGAGTAAAATTTTTATCGAAGCTGAAAGCTTTAAGCAAAAAGGCGGTTGGGTGGTCGACACTCAGTCTTTTGAGGTTATACATTCGGCTTATTTAATGGCACATGGTATTGGTGAACCTGTTGCCGACGCTGTCACGAATTTTGAGGTTGAAAACAGTGGCAAGTATACTGTTTGGGCGTTAACACGCGACTGGACTTCGGTTTGGGATGTAAAGGACAGTGCGGGTAAATTTAATATTAAAATTAATAATACCGTTTTGCCCGAAATACTTGGCACAAACGGTAAAGACTGGGCTTGGCAAAAAGCAGGTGAGGTTGAACTCAATAAAGGGGAAAATACAATTTCGCTTTGCGATCTTACCGGTTTTAACGGACGTGTAGATGCTATTTATATAACCGACAGTAACGAAACACCAAGTAATGAAGTTTCTGACATTGATGAAATGCGTCGTGAACTTTCATATAAAGAAATTACCGAGTATGAAACCGAGTTTGACTTTATCGTTGCGGGTGGCGGTATTGCGGGTATTTGTACTGCGTTAACCGCTGTGCGTGGCGGTTTAAAGGTTGCCCTTATTCACGACCGCGAAATGCTTGGCGGTTGTAACAGTAGCGAGGTTAGGGTTTGCCAAGGCGGTATGATACATTTTGGTAAATATAAAAACCTTGGTAACATTGTTAAAGAAATTGCTCCTGTTATGGGCGACCCCGGTAAATACCGTGCCGAATATTTTGAAGACCATCGCAAACTTTTTGCTTTCGAACCGTGGGAAACAAAACCTCCGAAATATAAAATTTTCTTAAATTCGGCAGTAAGTGACCTTGAAAAAGAAGGTAATAAAATTACCGCGCTTATTTTTACCGATACTTTAACCGGCAAAAAAACACGCATAAAAGCACCGATTTTTGCCGACTGCACAGGTGACGGTGTTTTGGCTCGCGCTATGGGTTGCGAAACCATGTACGGTCGCGAAGAAAGCAGCCGTTTTAATGAAAGCTTGGCTCCAAGCGAACCTCAAAAGCTTGTTATGGGTCATTCTATTCGTTGGTGCACAAAGGGTGGCGACCAATACGTTGATTTTCCCGATATTGACTGGGGTCTTAAGTTTGATGACCAAAGCTGTCTTAACTGTTTTTCGGGCGACTGGGAACAAGAGACCGGTTTTACTAAAGATATGGTTTTTGATATGGAATATATTCGCGACTATGGACTTCGTGCAATTTATTCCAACTGGGCATATCAAAAGCATCACTTTAAAGATAAACAACGCTTTGCCAATTCACGTATTGTTTGGGTTTCGCCCATCGGCGGCAAACGCGAGGGTTACCGTATTGTTGGCGATTACATTATGACCCAAAACGATATTGAAGATAAAGTAATGCATAAAGACGGTACCGCTTGTCTTAGCTGGAGTATTGATATGCATTTCCCCGAACCGACAAATCTTGAACAGTTTGGCGGCGAGGCATTCCGTTCCTTTGCTTATCATAGAGGTATTGTCGAGCCATACCCCGTACCTTACCGTTGTCTTTATGCAAGGGACTGTGAAAACCTGTTTATTGGCGGACGTCTTGTAAGCTCAAGCCACGTTGCGTTTTCGGCAACCCGCGTAATGCGAACACTTGGTCAGCTTGGCGAAGTTGCAGGTATGGCGGCGGTAATTTGTAACCAACACTGCTGTACTCCGCGTGAGGTTTATTCTAAATACCTTGATGAACTTATTGCTGCAATGGAAAAGGGTGTTGAAAGCCCTGATGCCTTTGCTTGTAGTATAGGTCACGAAGAAGCATATCACTTTAAAGACATTGGTTGGTGGTATATTGACAGATGTAAAGCACAATGTCCCGAAGCGATTGAAAAGTACGAGCGTGGCGTTAAGTTCTTAGGACTTAAGCACAAATACAAAAACCCTGAAAAGTGGGAAAAAGTATAAATTAAAAGACCAACCAAATAGGTTGGTCTTTTTTATAGACAAAGTATATTATTCTATATCTATTGCACCTTTTTCAGATAAAATTAACGGATGATCTTTAAGCGGTAAGTTTTTATAGCAATAAACCCCGTGCCAGTCACGTTCTTCGGTAATGCATTCAAAAACTTCACCGGTTAGTGTGTCAATAAGTATGGGGTGTTCTAATTTTTTATAGGTGCATACCTGTGCATTAAACGTCGTTTCTACCTCTTCACCAAGTTTGGTCGGAAGATAATAAAAATACATTAATTTATCGTTTTTGAGGCAGACCATTTTTTGAATAGATAGCAAATCGGTAATGTCACAGTCTGCGTTAACATGCATATATTCTTCTTTTTTAGTTATGTTGCCTTCGAAAATATTTGCAACGTTGCAAATGGTGTAATAGGACTGTTTGGGTGTATAAGTAAGTCCGTTTAAAACACCGTGTGCAGCGGCTCGTTGGGTAATCTCTTTTGCAGTTGAATATGCTTTTTCCCACATATCCGCCATTTGAAAAAATGAACTACGTTTAATGTTGTTTTTAAAATCTAAAAAATATCGCCTTAATTGATAAACTGCTTGGGTGTATTCACTGTCGGTGCCTTCGGGCAGTAGCCAATGGTCTTTAAAAGCCCATGACGGATATCCCGATTCGCCTTGCCATAGTTCGGTGTTGTGAAAACCACTTTGGTTTAAAGTTTCGCTCAGCAATTTTACCGATTCGCTGAAGTGGTGTTCAGGGGTGCGGGTGTAAACGTGAAAGCTAAAAAAGTCAAGATTATTGGGCGAAACAGTCGAAAGAAATGCCTTTATAAATGGCATATCAAACATAGAATGAACACAACCACCAGTTTTGGCGTTGTTGTGGTGTTTTTTTATAATTTCGGTAGTGAAATTGACAAATTCTCCGTATTCCTTACCATTTGGATTTTTGGGGTACCAAAAACATTTAAGGTCGGCTTCGTTCCAAATTTCAAAATGTGTTATACGGTCGCAAAAGTGTTCGGTAAGGGCTTTGATAAAATTTTGCCAACCCAAAAACGCTTTATCTCCATAATATATTGGTACACATCCCACGCCTGTGGGGTTTGGTGCGCTCGGCATATATAACGGGTTTCCGTAACCGACGTTAAACCAAGGTTCAACACCATTTTTTAAAAGGTTGTCAACTATATCGTCAAGCCAGGAAAAGTCATAAACGCCTTTTTGCTTTTCGCACTTCGCCCAACCCGTTTGGCATCTTGCAAATTTAACGCCGCTTTTGCCAAGCGGTTGATAACACTTTTTATCGTTCCATAGTTCGCGGTCAAGGGTTTCAAAGCCAATGCTTACAAACGATTTTTCAATATTTAGGGAAGGTTTAATTTTGATTTTTCCGATTTTTTTCATATAACGCCGCCTTTACGTTGATAATTTTATTATATTGTATAAAAACGAGCATTTTAATGCTTGATTTAGCCATAAATTTAAGTTATTTGCTCAATAAAAGTTGACATTTTATTTTTGCGTACTATTATAAATATAGGTGATAAGTTATGCAGGGTTACAGTATAGGTACACAACTTCAAGATATTTTTGTAATGGGGTATGCGCCGAAGATTTTAAACAAACGCATACAAAACCGAATGAAGTCGACGGTTTTGTATATATTAAAAGGCAGTTATCGTTATAAGTGGGCATCACGTGAATTTGTTGCTTGTGACGGAGATATGGTTTATTTGCCACGGGGCAGTAGTTATTTTTATGAAATTCTTACCGAAGAAACCGAGGTTATACAGGTAGAGTTTAATTTGTGTGAGATAACGCAAAATGGGTGTGAATATATAAAATTTTGTGATACCCCCTTTAAAATTATCAGTCAGCCGTATACTTTGGCTTCGGTTTTTAAAAAAATGAAGAATTCATATTATAATGACCAGTTTTTAACTGCATCGCTTTTATATAGTATATTGGCAGTTATTAAAAGTGAAACAACCTTAAGTTTTGCAAAGGGTGATTTTGCTAAAATTATGCCAGCCATCAATTTTATTGAAACAAATTTCTGTGGCAAAGTTTATGTTGAAGAACTAGCAAAAATGTGTTTGCTGTCCCAGTCGCATCTTCGCAGATTGTTCTTAAAGTGTACAGGTGTGTCACCTATAAAATATAAAAATACCATTTTAATTAAAACAGCGTGTAATATGCTTTTAAACCAAGGAATGAACGTTACCGAAACTTCAGAAGCGCTTGGATTTGACGATATTTATACCTTCAGTCAACTTTTCAAAAAAGAAATGGGCATATCGCCTCGCAAATTTGTAAAAAATAAAAAGTCCTGACAAAAGTCAGGACTTTTGACTTAAATTGCTTTTGCAATTTCTATACATATAACTACAGCCAGTGCAAATACTGTAATAACCGAAAGACTTATTAAAAGATCAAATGCGGCGGTTTCGTTAAAGGGCATAACCAAATGATATTTGCGTTTTATTGCACTTAAACGCCACAAATTTTTGCAAATTCTGCCAAATACAACAAAAGCACCGAAAAGAATAACGCCTATGTATTTAAGTATTTCAACAATAACCTTAAAAACCTTTTCGCCTTTTGTTTCTTCTTCGTCGGGTTTTTCTTCTGCCTTTTTCTTTTTGTTGTTTTCAAGCATTAATTTAATTGCTGAAATATCAAGAATTACAACACCGGGAATAAGCGGTAATAATCCCCAAAAGTTGCTGAATGCCAAAAGGCAAACACCAACCGCAATAAGAGGACAACCAATTGCAAAAAATGCAAGGTTTTTGTTAAGTTCTTTACATTTTTTGGTGTATTTTTCAAAACCTTCGCAAAGTTCGTCATAAAGGGGTGTGCCTTCTTTTGAACCCTTTTTGTCCTTTTTGGAACGTGCCAACGAAACGTCAACCACTGCGCCGCAACCTTCAAAACGTTCCTTTAAAAGTTTGCTTTCTTTAAAGGTTTTGCAGTATGCAATTTTTACGGTTTTGCCATTTTTAATTTTTTCAAATATTGCCTCAAGGTCGCTGTCGGCAGTGCCGTGGGCAAGGAGCTCTTCTTTAACTTTTTCGGGTTTTTTGCCAATTTCTTTAAGAATAATACAATATAAATCCTTTGCCATTTTAAGTCCCCCTAAAATTGTTTCACAAGAATATTATATCAATGCGGTATTTAAATTTCAAGTGTTGCAAACATTTTTGAGTTGATATATAATAATTACAGCTTTTTTAGGGGGGCAATATTATGAAAATAATGTCATTTAACATCCAACATTGTTTGAATTATTTAGAACAAAAAATCGACTTTAAAATTATGGCAAACGCAATTAAAAAATGCGATGCTGATATTGTTGGTATTAATGAAATTCGTGGTAAGGGTTCCGATTCTGATTACACCGCCCAAACCGAAATGTTATCACTCCTTACCGGTCTTGAAAATTATTATTTTGCTCCTGCATTTGAATTTAGCTACGGTCCTTACGGCAATGCATTTATATCTAAATTTCCTATAATAAGTGCACAAAATATTCCCATACCCGACCCAAGGGTTAAAGAATATAACAAATATTACGAAACCCGTTGCCTTTTAAAAGCCAAGCTTTCTAACGGGTTGACGGTTTTGGTTACTCATTTTGGGCTTAACCCTGACGAGCAGGAAAATGCGGTTAAAACGGTTGTTGAAAATCTTGAAAACGAAAAATGTGTGCTTATGGGCGACTTTAACGTCGTGCCGGATAACGAGGTGTTAATTCCCATTCGTAAAATAATGAAGGACACCGCAGACCTTTTTGAATGTGAAAAATTCAGTTTCCCGTCTGACAACCCAAACTGCAAGATAGATTATATATTTGTAAGTAAAGATATTGAAGTGCTTTCTGCTGACATACCTGCAATTGTTGCGTCGGACCACCGTCCTTATGTGGCAGAAATTTTGGAATAAGGCATACAACATAAAGGGGAAATGTATTATGAACTGGGAAAAGGAACTTTACGCAAAAGATGAAAAACCGCTTGACAGATTAGTTGAAGGGTACAGCTATACTTCAATTTTTCGCAAAATGGCATTTATAGGCGATAGTTTATCGTCGGGCGAGTTCGAAACGCATCAAAAATATGGTGAAAACCGTTGGCACGATATGTTTGAATATTCGTGGGGACAATATATTGCCCGTAAAAACGGTCTTATTGCATATAATTTTTCAAGAGGCGGTATGACCGCGCGAGATTATATCGACCACTTTGCCGAAAATAACGGTTTTTGGAACAAAGATCTTGCGGCGCAGGCATACGTTATTGCAATGGGAGTAAACGACCTCTTTTATCGCGGTTTTGCGCTTGGCACAATTGATGATATAGATATTAATGATTACAAAAATAATAAACCCACTTTTGCGGGTTATTACGGACAAATTATCAGTCGTTATAAAGAAATTGCCCCCGATGCCAAATTTTTCTTGGTAACCTTTCCAAAAATTCATCATCATGAAGATATGCTAAAGCCAATGATAGATTTGCTTTATCAAATTGCTGAGAAATTTGAAAACTGCTACGTTATTGATTTATACAAGTATGGACCTGATTATAACGACGAATTTGAAGCCAACTTTAATTTGCTTGGTCATCTTAATCCAATGGGGTATATTGTGACCGCAAAAATAATTGATTCTTATATAGATTTTATTATTCGCCACAACCCAAAAGATTTTGCACAAGTCGGTTTTATTAATACAAATATAAAATATAAAGACTAAAATAAAAATTTTCCTTGAATTTTATGAGGTTATGTGGTAATATACTTGTATACATGTATAAAATTGTATTGGAGGAAAATAAAAATGAAAAAGTTTTTACTCGTATTACTTTCAATTATCATGGTTTTGACCATGGTTGCATGCGGCGGTCAAGGTGGCAATGCTGAAGGCGGCGCAAGCAAAATGTCAATGGGTACAGGTAGCCCCACAGGTACATATTTTGCATACGGTGGTATTCTTTCAAGATATATGAAAGATAAGGCCGGCATTGATGTTACTCCTGTTTCTACAGGTGGTTCTAAAGACAACATTCAGGGTATTGACCTTGGTGACTATCAGTTAGGTACTGTTCAGTCTGACGTTATGGACTATGCTTGGAACGGTACCCGCACTTTTGAAGAAGACGGTAAAGTTACTACTTTCCGCACAGTTGCAGGTCTTTATGCAGAAGCTGTTCAACTTGTAACCACAAACCCCGATATTAAGTCTGTAAAAGACCTTAAGGGTAAAAAGGTTTCTATCGGTGCGCCTGGTTCGGGTGTTTATTACAACGCTTTAGACGTTTTGGCAGCTGCAGGTCTTTCTGAAGACGATATCAAGGCACAGCGTCAAAATTTTGACGAAAGTGCAGATGCTCTTAAAGATGGTAAAATTGATGCAGCATTTATTGTTGCCGGTGCTCCTACACCTGCAATTACCGAACTTTGCATGACCAACAAAAACGCTAAGATAGTTCCTATCGACGGCGACATTGCTGAAAAACTTATGAAGGACAACACCTTCTATTCAGTTTATAAGATTCCTGCTGAAACTTATGCTAACCAAACTGAAGAAATTGCTACCGTTACTGTTAAGGCAACCCTTATCGTAAGCGCTGATGCAACCGAAGATGATGTTTACAACCTCACTAAAGCTATTTTTGAAAACATTGAAGCTATTACCAAGGAACACGCTAAGGGTGCAGAACTTACTCTCCAGAATGCAACCGAAGGCCTTACCGTTCCTTTCCATGCAGGTGCTGCTAAATATTTCAAAGAAAAGGGAATTGAAGTGGCAACCAAATAATTAACTTAAGGTTAATTTAAAATTTCACGATAGCTGCGGCGTTAACAGTCGCAGCTATCTTAATGTTTTTTAAGAAAGGTAGAGACTCTAGTTGGCTTTATTTAAGAAAAAAGCAGTTGTGGCTGACGCCCCGATGGACGTCGATGCCGTAATGAAAAAATATGACAGGGAATCAAACGTGCGTGTTTGGGAAGGCAAGCCCAAGATTTTTATTAATTCTATTCTCGCCGTTTTTTCTCTGTTTTGTATTTACGTAACCTTTTTTGCAACCTGGCTTGACCTTATTCGTCTTGCAAGTTTCGTTGGTTGCATTGTTTTTATCGGTTTTTTGGTTTACCCCGCAAAGAAGGGTACACAAAGGGTAAATTACATCCCGTGGTATGATTATATTTTAATGTTTGCGGGGTCGGGCTCATTTTTTTATATGGTTTTCGCTGCCGAAACCATTATTCAGCAGGGTAATAAATTTGAAAATTATCAAATTATTATTGCGGCTGTTGGTGTGCTTTGTCTTTTGGAACTTTGCCGTCGCTGTGTAGGTATTCCGATAATTATTGTTGCGGTTGCATTTATGGTTTATGCAGTTGCCGTTGCGTATACTAATCCGGATATAATGAGAAGACTTATGCGTCTTTTTGGTGACGTTTTCTACAAAACCACTTCGGGTGTTTTGTCTACACCGATTAATACTTGCTCAAAATACATTGCAATTTTCATTATTTTCGGTGCTTTCCTTGAAAGAACAGGTATTGCCGACTTCTTTATTAAAATTGCAAACTCGGTTGTTGGTGGTTTTTCGGGCGGTCCCGCAAAGGTTGCTGTTGTAGCTTCCGCAATGGAAGGTATGGTTTCGGGCTCGTCAGTTGCTAACACAGTTGGTTCGGGTTCGGTTACAATTCCGCTTATGAAACGTACCGGCTATAAACCCGAATTTGCTGCTGCTGCCGAAGCTGCGGCTTCTACCGGTGGTCAGATAATGCCTCCCATTATGGGCGCGGCGGCATTTTTAATGGCAGAAAACATTGGTGTTCCTTACAGTAACATTGTTGTCCGCGCAATTTTGCCTGCTGCACTTTACTTCCTTGGTGTATTTATTGCAGTACATCTTGAAGCAAAGAAGGAAGGACTTCGCGGTCTTTCTAAGGAAGAATTGCCAAGATTCTTGCCACTTTTTAAACAGGCATATTTGTTGCTTCCCTTAATCATCTTAATTGCGCTTGTTAGTTCGGGCTCACGTTCAATTGCTTTTGCTGCGGCAATTGCAATTATTGCAACAATTGTTGTGGGTCTTTTCAATAAAGAAAACAGAATTACCCCCAAGCGCATTTTTGAAGCATTAGCAGCAGGTGGTCAAGGCATGATTACCGTTGCGGTTGCTTGTGGTGTTGCAGGTATTATTGCCGGCGTTATTACTTCAACCGGTCTTGCACAACAGCTTATGAATGGTATTGTTAGTCTTGCAGGCGATAAAGTTATTATTGCTTTGTTCCTTACAATGCTTGCTTGTATTATTTTGGGTATGGGTGTTCCCACAACTGCGAACTACTGTATTATGGCGGCAACCTGTGCTCCCATTCTCACACAAATGGGTGTTCCCGCAATTGCGGCTCACTTCTTTGTGTTCTATTTCGGTATTGTTGCCGACTTAACACCTCCCGTTGCTTTGGCGGCTTATGCAGGTGCGGCAATTGCCCAAGCAAACCCAATGAAAACCGCATTTACTGCAACAAAGCTTGCAATTGGTGCTTTCATTGTGCCTTACGTATTTGCGCTTAACCCCGCAATGCTGTTTGTTGACACCGTTTGGTATGACGTTGTGCTTATTTGTATAAGCGCAGTTGTTGGTATATTCGGTGTATCGGCGGCGCTTGAGGGCTATATGATTACCAGAATGAAATGGTATGAACGCATTGTAGCGGCTGTCGGCGGTTTATTACTGATTTACCCAGGTCTTGTTACCGACCTTATAGGTCTTGGTCTTGTAGGCGTTGTATTACTTGTTCAGTTTATTGCAAAATCTGCAAGAAAAAAGGTAATTGAATAAAATTTTTAAGAGGGTCTGGAAACAGACCTTCTTTTTTATTTTAAAACTTTTTTAAAAAGGTATTGACAAATAAGAAAAATATGGTATAATATCATACGGTTAGCAATGGCTAACTAATTTAAAAAGCGGTGATACTTATGACTTTAAAGGACGCTGTTGAAGGAAAGGAATATATCATTCAACAGATAGAAACTGACGATGAAGAGCTTGATGCGTTCTTGTTTTCACTCGGTTGTTACAGTGGGGAACCGATAACACTCGTTTCTCGCAAGAAAGGTACTTGTGTTGTTTCTATTAAAGATGCAAGGTATAGTATTGATAACCAATTGGCAGATGCCATTGTTCTTTTTTAAGAAAAAACCAATCTGCCGATTGTTTTTTTAACTTTAAGTTAGCCACCGCTAACCGTAAAAAACAGTTGTTTCAACAGACGTTAGTCGTTAGAGTTTTAGGAGGAAATTATAATGAGAATTGCCTTAGCCGGCAACCCCAATTCGGGTAAGACCACAATGTATAACGCATTGACTGGCAGTAATGAAAAGGTAGGTAACTGGGCTGGTGTTACGGTTGATAAAAAGGAACACCCCATTAAAAAAGCGTACTGTAAAGGCGAAGAACAACCAATAGCGGTTGACCTTCCCGGCGCATATTCAATGTCGCCCTTTACAAGTGAAGAAAGCATTACAAGTGCTTACGTTAAAACTGCAAACCCCGATGCTATTATTAATATTGTGGACGCTACTAATTTAAGCCGCAGTCTTTTCTTTACCACACAGCTTTTAGAGCTTGGTGTACCGGTTGTTGTTGCACTTAATAAAGCCGATATAAACGAAAAGAAAGAAACCGTTATTGATACTATTGCTTTGTCACAAAAGCTTGGTTGCCCTGTAATTGATACCGTTTCTACATCTGCAGAAGGTCTTTCAGAGGTTGTTAAATGCGCTATGGCACAGGTTGGTACAAATCAAACCGCACCTTACGTTCAAGACGATATTGACCTTACCGATAAAAAAGCGGTGGTTGAAGCCGACCGCAAACGCTTTGAATTTGTAAATGCAATTGTAAAAGAGGTTGAAAGTCGTAAAATTTTAACTAAAGATAAAAACTTTGGCGATAAAATTGACGAAGTACTTACTAACAAATGGCTTGGTATTCCGATTTTTGCGGTTGTAATGTTCCTTGTTTTCCAAATTTCGCAGGTTTGGGTTGGCCCTTGGATTGCCGAAGGGGTTGAAATCGGTAAAGTGGTAATTCCCGGTCTTGTTACCCTTATTGAAATGTTCCAAGAATTTGTTGGCGGTTACATAACAAACCCCTTGCTTTATGCTTTGGTGGTTGATGGTATTATCGGCGGTGTTGGTGCTGTACTTGGCTTCTTGCCGCTTGTTATGGTAATGTATTTCCTTATTGCATTACTTGAAGACTGTGGCTATATGTCACGTGTTGCTGTTGTTTTAGACCCCATTTTTAAAAAGGTTGGTCTTTCGGGCAAATCGGTTATTCCGTTTGTTATTACAATCGGTTGTGCGGTGCCCGGTGTTATGGCAAGTCGCACCATTCGTAACGAACGTGAACGTCGTGCTACTGCAATGCTTGCGCCCTTTATGCCTTGCGGCGCTAAAATTCCCGTAATTGCACTTTTTGCAGGTGTATTCTTTAAAAATGCGGGTTGGGTAAGCACCGTTATGTACCTTTCGGGTATTGTGCTTATTTTCCTTGGCGCATTGCTTATTAACCGCATTACCGGTCACAAAGCAAGAAAATCTTTCTTTATTATTGAACTTCCCGAATATAAAGTACCTTCATTCTGGGGCGCGTTTAAGTCGATGTGCTCACGTGGTTGGGCTTATATAGTTAAAGCGGCTACAATTATTCTTCTTTGCAATACTGCAGTTCAAATTATGCAGTCGTTCACTTGGAAATTTGCTCTTGCAAATGAAACCGCAAGCGATTCTATTCTTGCAACAATTGCTTACCCGTTTGCATACCTTTTAATACCTGTTGTTGGCGTTCTTTCTTGGCAATTGGCAGCGGCGGCTGTTACCGGTTTTATCGCTAAAGAAAACGTTGTTGGTACCTTGGCGGTTTGCTTCGGTCTTACAAGCTTTATCAACGTTGATGAATTGGTGCTTGAAGGTGGCGCAGAAGAAGTGGCAACAAAAATGGGTCTTACTGCCGTTGCAGCACTTGCATACCTTATGTTTAACCTTTTCACACCCCCTTGCTTTGCGGCAATTGGTGCAATGAATGCCGAAATGAAGAGTGGCAAATGGATGTTGGGCGGTATTGGCTTACAGCTTGGCGTTGGTTACACAGTTTCATATTTCGTTTACACCATTGGTACACTTATTGTTGATGCTTCGGCTTTAAGTATTCCTGCTGCAATTTCGGGTCTTGCGGCTGTTTTGGTTATGGTGGGCATTGTTGTTGCACTTATAATCACTAATGACAAGAAAATGAAAGCCGAATACGAGCTTAAAAAGGCGCAAAAGGCGGCGATTAAATAATGGGTGACTATATTGTTTTAGCTATTCTTGTTATAGTAATTGTTGCTATAGTATTTTATCTTTATCGTGCAAAGAAAAATGGGCAAGCGTGTATTGGCTGCCCTCATTCAAAGCAGTGCAGCTCCAATAAAGAAACTTCCTGCGGCGGCAATTGTTCGTGTTGTAATGGATGTTCTTCTAAACAAAATAATTAAAAAACAGCGACGCTTTTTTAAATGCGTCGCTGTTTTTATTTCGCGAGTGTACCATCGGAATATATGGGTGGTTGGTCGGGCGAGGTTTTTATAGCGCCCAGCCAGCTTACAGTAAATTTTTCGGGACTTGCTTGGTTAAATTTAATTACTCTGCCGCCTCGACAAAGCTCATCACTGTAGCAACCGGTTGAAAGCTTACCCGCAAACCCAAGTATTACCCCCTTATAAGAGCCCACAAAATTTGTTCGGTGGTCGTGACCAAATATAATGGCTTTAACGTCATTTTGTTTTAAAACTGTTTCAAACATTTTTCGGTCGTTTTTACGTGCGGTGGTGTGTATGTGTGTGCTTGAAATAATTGTTCCGTTTTCGCAGGTGTAATTTCTAATTCCGGCATTTGGTTCGTTGGCAAACCCGTAAACGTTTGGGGCGGAATAATACATATCAATAACTTGCGGCAGGGGAATGTGCATACAAATTATAGATGTTAATGGTTTTCCTTCGTTTTTTTCTTTAAGAGAATTTGACTGACTTACATACCAGTCAATTTGTTTTTGCGTTAGACCTTCATACCCGTTTTTATTTTGGGTGCCAGTGTCCATTCCGTAAATTGCAAAAACCGGTGTTTTATTGTCATTCGAATAAATTGGAATAACGTAATTCATCGGTCGTTCGGCTTCAAAATTTGGGTCGTTTGGGTTTACCGTTTCATTGAGGCAATGTTTATAGTTTTTATACATTTTATAATATTTTTGTGTAAACGGGTCGTGGTTTCCGTTGGTGGTCGACCAATAAATGTTTCTTTCATTCAGCGGGGTTATAAATAAATTCCACATATCAACGGGAATTTTGTTATCGGAATTCATATCCCCATTAATAAGTACAAAATTTGGCTTGGCTTTCTTTACAAGACTTTCAAGTTCTTCCTTTGCTTCGCGCCACTCGTTAACGTTGTCGCATTGCGGGTCGGAAACAATTAAAATGGTAAAATCGCCATTGGTGTCGCATATAAGTCGCTTATTAAGAACAACGTTGTCACACGCGATAAGGTTTAAAATGATGCTTAGCGATAAAAATATTAAGGCAATGCAAACCAAAATTTTTTTCAATTCTTGCACTCCTTAAAATATATATTAAACAAATATATATTTTCCGTTTTGCAAAATTAAAATTCGGTTAAAATATTGGTAAAAAAAGAAGACGGTAAAAACCATCTTCTTTTTTAATACCATATAAACAGGTTAGTTATTAAATATTGTAAAATTACAGCGCCGAAAAGACAAATATTGGTTACTAAAAGTGATTTTTTCGGTTTTTTGAAAATTGAAATAATGATATATATAATTTCTGTAATAATCACAGGGGATGATAATATTTCGGTAAGCCAGGGGTAAAGTACGCCAAGCTCCATATTTGTGCCAAAACCAAAGCCGGTTTTTACTTGTTCAATTGTAAGCCAAACTGTCCAAAGCAGATGCGCTAGGTTTATTAAAACAAGTAAAATTATCATAATTATTGAAAAAATATTTATTTTTTTATTATTCATAAAAACCTCTTTATTGTGTTTCATCAGATATAGTATAAATTGGTTTAAATTTAATGTCAATAATAAGTGTTTATTCGATATCTTGTATTTTTTTCATTTTTTGCCAATTAATAAATCCGTAAAGGTCGTTTAGCAAAAACATAACAAAGCAAAAAATCATCGGCAGGTATGACGTATTTTTAATACTTGCGAGTACCCATAAAATAATTAGCACAATATCGTTTGCGGCATAAGCCAAAGCATAAAACGGTGAACGTAAAGCGGTTAGATAACAAGCAAGAAAACTTGTTGTTATTGAAATGGTACTTATAATTAAATTTGCGTTTCCAAGCACTTTTAAAATGAAATAAAATATTAAAGTTACAACCGCGGTAAGCAAAAGCATAACCAAAACTTGTTTTTTATTTATTTTTTGCACCTTAACTTCGCCACTGTCTTTATACGGGTTTTTATACCACTGAATCATTGCAAGTACCGCCATTGGTGCGGTCATGCAAACGTAGGTTATCATTTCACCGTAATAGGTAAAAACAAATGAAATTATACCATAAAAAACCGCAAAAATTACGGTTAATGCTTGACCAAACACAAACCCCTTTGCAACAAAAATTAAGGCGGTTACACCAATTAATGAAGCAATAAGGGAAAGAATGTCTTTACTGGGTGCCAACAAAAATGAAGTAGTAACAACCGCCATTGACACAAGCCATAAAACAAGTTCAAATTTACTAAGCGCTTTAAAATTTTTAAAAATATTCATAATTTCCTCCACAAAAAAACATTCACTAACACATCTTCTAAGACCTAACGATGTGTAAAGCGAATGTCATAGCACTCTCTACCCGGTGGCAGAATAAAATATTCTCTTTGATTTTATTTTATACTAACCTACTGCAAAAATCAAGCAAAGACCTGCAAATATTGACTTTTTTTAGAAAATATGGTATATTTGTTGAGGTTTCAACAAGCTACGAGGGGGTGGAAATTGTGAAAGAACGTTTCGAAACATTTACCGTGCTGATTAACCGAATTAGCCGAAATATTCGAAAAATTAAAAATCAAGAAATGGCGGAATACAATTTAAGAAGTGTGCACATTTCTTGTTTATATTATCTTTATTCGTCAAGTGAACTTACCGCAACTGATTTATGTGAACGCTGCGAAGAAGACAAGGCAACAATTTCCCGCGCAATAGATTATCTTGAAAAGAATGGTTACCTTGGATGTGAAGCTAAGTTTGCAAAACGGTATAGAAGTCCGTTAGTACTTACCGAAAAGGGTATTCAAGTGGGTAAAAAAATTGCCGATAAAATTGATTTTGTTTTAGATGAAATAAGCAAAGGAATTGCCGAAGAAGAACGCGTGGCGTTTTATCGCCATCTTACAATTATTAGTGATACTCTTGAAAACGTGTCACAAAAAAGTATTAGTGATTTTTAAAAGAGGGAAATTAAATGGCGAAAGAAGGTAAACAAACACTTCGCTGGGTGCGGTTAGATAATGCGGCGAAAATATATCCTGCCGCTAGACGCAGGAATTGGAGTAATGTTTTTCGCCAGTCTGTTACCCTTTATGACGAGGTAGACGTTGCGGTATTACATTCCGCCTTGGAAGTAACTGTTAAACGTTTTCCGTCAATTGCGGCGCGCCTTAGACGCGGTGTGTTTTGGTATTATTTACAGCAGGTTGAAAAAGCACCCGAAATTAAAGAGGAATACAGCTTTCCTATAAGCTTTATGAGCAAGGAAGAAACAAGAAAATGTGCGTTTAGGGTTATTGCATACCAAAATCGTATTGCGGTTGAATTTTTTCATTCTTTGACTGATGGTACGGGCGCAATGGTATTTCTTAAAACCCTTGTTGCTGAATATCTTGAACAAAAATATAATATTTCTATACCTTGCGAATACGGTGTTTTGGACCGTAAAGAAAAGCCAAAGCCCGAAGAACTCGAGGATAATTTCCCCAAATATAAGGGCGACGTGCCTGCATCTCGCAAAGATACTGACGCCTGGCCTATGAGTGGTGCACCACAAATGGACGGGTTTTTAAACCTTACTTGTTTTCATTTGTCGATTAAAGAAGCAATTGAAGCGGCGCATCGGTATAACGTAACCCTTACTGTGTTTTTAAGTGCGGTTATGATGAAAGCTCTTGCCAATTTACAAGAAGAAAAAGTGCCGATAAAGAAAAGGCGCAAACGTATTAAGGTTTTAATTCCCGTAAATTTAAGGCAGATTTTCCGCAGTAATACACTTCGCAATTTTGCAATGTATACCATTCCGGAAATTGACCCGCGTTTAGGCGAATATTCCTTTGAAGAAATTTGCCGAGTTATTGAGCATAAAATTGGTGCAGAAGTTAATGCAAAATATATGGGTTGTATGATTACAACAAATGTTAACGATGAACAAAATCCGCTTGTAAGGGTTGTGCCTTTACCAATTAAAAACATTATTATGAAAGCCATTTTTGACAGTGTTGGCGAAAGGAAGTCTTGCCTTACGCTTTCTAATTTGGGGGCAATTAAAATGCCCGAAATTATGAAAAATTACATAAGTAGAATGGACTTTATTTTGGGTGTTCAGGCGGCAGCCCCCTATAATTGCGGTGTGCTGTCTTATAATGACACGGTTTATATTAATTTTATCAGAAACATTTGCGACCCCGAGCTTGAACGTCATTTCTTTTTAGTTTTGCAAGAGCTTGGACTTTCGGTTACGGTCGAAAGCAATCAAAAACAGGAGGTATAATATATGTATTGTGTAAAATGCGGTGTAAAACTTGCTGACAGCGAAAAAAAGTGTCCATTATGTAATACGGTTGTATATCATCCTGATATTGTGCCGGAAACAGCACAACCATTGTACCCACAAAATAAAATTCCCGCAAAAAAACCAAAATCAAAAGCACTTAACGGTGTTGTAATTATAATTTTCTTAATTCCGCTGCTTACAAGCTTGTTTTCTGATTTGCAGTCTGATAATGCAATAAATTGGTTTGGTTTTGTTGCGGGTGGGCTGTTAATTGGTTATATTGCGTGTGCGTTACCGTTTTGGTTTAAAAAACCCAACCCCGTAATTTTTGTACCCTGCAATTTTGCGGCAATAATTATTTATTTGCATTACATAAATTTTGCTTTAAGCGGTAAATGGTTTTGGTCGTTTGCACTTCCCGTAACAGGTGGTGTGGCGGTTATAACTTGTGCGCTTGTAACCCTGCTTTATTACCTTAAAAAAGGCAAGCTTTATATTTGGGGCGGTGGGTTGATTGCCATAGGCGCGTTTATGCTACTTGTTGAATTTTTACTTGATATTACCTTTGGTGTTAATTTCTTGGGGTGGTCAATTTACCCGCTTGTTGTGTTAAGCTTGGTAGGCGGCATATTAATTTATTTGGGAATTAATGATTCTGCCCGCGAAATAATGGAAAGAAAATTGTTTATTTAATTAAAAAGGGGATGGCAAAAGCCACCCCCTTTTTTATGGTCGAGGCGACAGGATTTTATGTAATGGGAATTTACTCTGCGCGGCCCTCTTGCGGTGCCCGACGACTCGAAACTACCGTTTCTCGCCTGTCGACCGCTGCGCCTAAAAAATCTTCCTTAATCGTCCACTGGACGCGGTCGATTTTTTAGCCCTGCGTCCCTTACTGCGTTCGCGACTTGATGCCGCAGATTAAAATCATAACCGCAATAATAAAAAAAGGATGGCTTTTGCCATCCTTTTTTATGGTCGAGGCGACAGGATTCGAACCTGCGGCCTCTGCGTCCCGAACGCAGCGCTCTACCAAACTGAGCCACGCCTCGACATATAATATTTAATTTTTGAGTAAATTGGTTATTCTAATTTTTCCGCGCTGCTACTTCGCTTACTCTTGCGGTGCCCGACGACTCGAAACTGCCGTTTCTCGCTTGTCGACCGCTGCGCCTTTTCGCTTTCGCTATATCATCCACAGGATGCGCTCAAGCTCAAAGCTACCAAACTGAGCCACGCCTCGACATATAATATTTAATTTTTGAGTGAATTGGTTATTCCAATTTTTCCGCGCTGCTACTTCGCTTACTCTTGCGGTGCACGACATATTGTTATTACAAACTTAAAATCGGTTGCCATATTATTATATATATTTCGGTGGGGTTTGTCAAGAAAATTCAGCAATTGACATTTAAATTTTTGCCATTTATAATGGTTTTATTGAAAGGTGGGGAGCCAATGTCAAAAGCGGTTAATTCCAAAACCAAAAGGTTAATTTTTTCTGCGCTTTTTGTTGCGGTTATTTGTGTTATTTCGCAAATTTATATTCCTGCATTTTCTGTTCCCGTAACCCTTCAAGTTTTTGCCGTTAGCATTTGCGGTTATTTTTTAGGTGCAAAGCATAGCGTTTTGTCGGTAGCGGTTTATATAATTTTGGGTGTAATCGGGTTTCCCGTTTTCCACGGTTTTCAGGGTGGGGCACATCATTTTTTTAATTTAACAGGCGGCTTTATTTTGGGCTTTTTACCTTTGGCGTTTTGTTGCGGTATTTCTTTAAAATTCAAAAATAATGCAATTAAAATTTTGTTTGGAATTATTGGTGTTTTGCTTTGTCATACATTCGGCGTTTTACAATTTTCAATTGTTTCATCAAATAATATAATTGCAAGTTTTGCTATAGCATCACTTCCGTATCTTTTGAAAGATATTCCGCTTTGTGTTTTAGCATTTTATATTTCAAGAATTATAAATAAAAAAATAAACTCCTGAAAAGGAGTTTATTTTTTTACATTTTATCTTTAGCGTAAACTGCTCTTTCACCGCCAATAAATTTTGGGCGGGTGCGGGCGGCGGTGACTAACGCTTCACCTATTTTATTGTTTTCAAGTCTTAACGGTACGGCCACTTTTTTAAGGTGCATACCAATAAATGTAAGACCGATATCTATACCACCGTCAGCTTTAATTTCCTCCACTACAATTGGTTCTTTAAAACGCCGGTAAGCAACCGTTGCCAACGACCCACCTGCTTTTGCTTGCGGCACAACATTAACCTCATCAGCACAGGGAAGTGCGGCTTTTTCGGTCACAATGGCGCGGTTAAGGTGTTCACAGCATTGAAAGGCAAGATAGATACCATATTCATTTGCTATGTCATTTAAAGCTTTAAACACACTTTTAGCTGCATCAATGCTTGAATTTGTGCCGATTTTTGCCCCTAAAATCTCACTTGTAGAGCAACCGACAACAAAAATATTACCTTTTTTAAAACCCGTCTTTTCTATAAATTCTTTTATAACTGCTTTAGTTTGTTCGTAAATTAAGTTTTGCATTTTAATCACCTATATAACATATATGCCGGATTTTAAAAGAACAAAGCGGTATTTACCTGATTCAATATACTGTGTGGGTATTTCGTCAAATTCTTGAATTTCGTCCACAGCGTAACTATCAAGATTTACACATACTAGTTTTTTCGAACCATGGTTGCAAACTATTGCTGTATCGTCTTTAAGAAACAAATCCTTTGGTTTGTCAAAAGGCGAATTTTTGCCGCCGATGCGAAGTTCTTCGCGCATGGTGGAAAGGTTATATCGAAGTAAAACGTTACATTCGCTATATGATGCCCATAAGGTATTTTTATAAACTGTAACATCGTTTGCAACACAATTTCTGTAGGTTAAACTGCCTTGCCAAATTTGGTTAGCATCGGAATCCAAAAGAAGTGCATCGCCGTTTGTTCTTAAGATAAATACGTTTGCGTTTGGCAAAATAATGGAATGTGTTAAAACGTAATTACCGCAATATTTCACAACCGATTTATAATTATGTCCGTATTTAGTGACAAGATAGGTGTGGTTTGTTACGTCGGTAAAACGTCCTGTATCAAATGAAAGCATTTTATAACCGATAACAATTTTATCTTCTAAAGTGTCTTTATGATATGAAAACAAAATACCGTTTTGTGTTGGTAAAATATCAAATGCGGTGCCTTCAAAAATTTGTTTCATTAATTTATCTTCCGTTTCGTATTTTTTGTGCGGCTAAAAGCACGCCTGCTTTAGCACTGTGGAAATTAATACCGCCCTGCATCCATGCGGCATAGGGTTCGCGAAGGGGACCGTCAGCAGAAAGCTCAATTGAAGCGCCAAGCGTAAACGCACCTGCCGCCATAATTACCGGGTCGTCATAACCGGGCATGTCCCAAGGTTCAGGCAAAACAAAGGCATCAACCGGTGCGCCGCTTTGCATACCTTGGCAAAATGCTACAAGACCTTCGGCAGAACCTAGTGTAACGCATTGAACAATATCGCCGCGTTTGTCGTATGGGTCGGGAGATACAGGGTAACCCATTTCTTTAAACAAAGCTGAAGCGTAAACAGCGGTTTTAACTGCTTCGCCCACCACGTGTGGCGCTTGGAAAAGACCCAAATAAAGTTCACGACTCATACCAAGAGTGGCGCCAACTTCTTTGCCAACACCCGGGCAGGTAAGACGGTCGGCACATTTTTCTACCAAATCGCGTCGGCCTGCAATATAACCGCCTGTGCGTGCAATGCCACCGCCGGGATTTTTAATAAGCGAACCTGCCATAAGGTCGGCACCAACGTCGCACGGTTCAAGCTTTTCAACAAACTCGCCATAGCAGTTGTCAACCATAATAATTGTTTCGGGCGAAACCTCTTTAACCACGTCACAAAGTTTTTTAATATCGTCAATAACCAAACTAGGTCTTGTGGAATAACCGCGGGAACGTTGAATATAAGCCATTTTAAAGTGGTCACCTTTAAGGCGTCTTTTAATTTCTTCAATATTGGGGGTTCCATCTTCCAAAAGGGCAACTTCGTTATATTCTACCCCAAAATCACTTAAGGAACCGTCGTTTTTACGGTCAATACCAAAAACACCCGTAATGGTATCATAAGGTCTGCCTGTAAGCACTAAAACCTTGTCGTTCGGTCGCAAAACGCCAAATAATGCAACGGTTAAGGTGTGAGTACCAGATACAAAATTGTGGCGCATAATGGAATCTTCCGCGCCCATACAGTCCGCCATAACACGTTCTAAAATTTCGCGGCCGCGGTCATCATAACCGTAACCGGTTGAACCCGCCATGGTCGCTTCGCTTACACCGTTTTCAATAAATGCTTTAAGCACTTTAAGTTGATTGTATTCGGTAATATCTTCAATTTCGGCAAAGCGTTGTTCAAGATTTTTTAATATTTCTTGGTCTAAATTTAAAAGTTCATCATCAATATTAAAGAATTTTTTTGCATTCATTTGTTTTTCACCCAGTATCCTGCATCATAAAGTTTTATAAATCCGTTTTTAAGGTAAAAAGGTAAAACACTGTCGCGGCAACAGGCCAAAAAGTCTTTGCCGAAATTTTGTTGTAAAATGGCGGTAATTGCAATGCTGCCAAAACCTTTTTCGTGACTCGCAATCCCGTTAATAATTGCGGTGTTTCCTGAATTAAAGGTAATAACCGCGCATTTGTCTTTTATTGCAAAATATTTTGCAAACCCTAAATTAAAACGGCGGCAATAATCAACCGCAAAGTGTGGGTAATCGGGTAATGATAACCCGTCAACGTCTAAAAGGCGGTAAAGCCGGTCGCTTGAAGCTTCATCCCCAATAGTTTCGCCCTGTATATCAGCTTTGCGCCAAACAACGTTTATATTTTCGTCGGGCATTAAATCAAGTGATTTTAGGGTTTTTTTATCACTAAAAACACACGCAGGGTTAATTACCGTCACAAACTCCTTAAGTTCTTCAATTTGTGCGTTGTTATTGTGTATTATCATATTACCATCGGTCATGGCAATAACGCATTTATCGTTGTCTTGTGTCCAAAACACAACTGTGTGGTCGTTTTTATAACTGTCAAAAAGGCAGTTTATTTTTACCATTTCGGCTGAAAGGGTAGAAATGGTCGGTAATTTATCAGTTAAACTTATCATTTGATTTTGTCACTTAAAATACCGTTCATCATATATTTTGTAAGTGTTAACATATCTTCCATATCGTTAATATTTGCCACGCAAGATGGTGAATGAATATAACGACAGGGTAAAGAAATGGCAAGTGTGCGTACACCCTCGCGGCTTAAATGAATGGCACCTGAATTGTTGCCGCCTGCAACCGCACGCTTGATTTGAACCTTAAGACCGCTGTTAATTGCGGCATTAAAGAGGTTGCGGTCATACGCGGTGGCACGGTCCATAAACGAAATGGCGGGACCTTTTCCTAAATTGCAAACGGTTTTATCATTTGAAACACCTGCAATATCTGCCGCGGTTGTGGCTTCAAGCACAAGTGCATAATCGGGGTTTATACTAAAGGTGGCAACCCTTGCTCCGCGAGTGCCAATTTCTTCCTGGGTTGAGAACACTGCCCAAAAGTCATATTCAGCATTTTCTTTTAAAAGTGTAATAAGCACAGCACAACCGATACGGTCATCAATTGCTTTGGCTTTTAGGTTTTCGCCCATAAGGGTAAAATCGCTTTGCAAAACTGCGGTATCGCCAAGGTTCACAAGGGAAAGTGCTTCTTCCTTTGAAGTGGCGCCAATATCAATATGAAGCGAGTCGATTTTAGGTGCTTTTTTTGCTTCGTCTTTTGAAACAAGATGAACGGGTTTACCGCTTATTACACCAAAAACGTCGCCAATTTTTACGGTTTTAAACATTAAAACCGATGCGTCCATACCACCAACTGTATCAAATTTTAAGAACCCGTCAGAAGTGACAGATGTGATAATAATGCCGACCTCGTCCATATGCGCGTCAAGCATTAAGCGTTTGTCACTTTCTTTTTTGCCTTTTTTAAAGCAAATGATGTTTCCAAGGTTGTCAATTTTATATTCGCAGTGGTCTTTAATTTCGCCAATTATAAAATCACGCACAGCACCCTCGTTGCCTGAGGTGCCGTCTAAAAGGCAGAGCTTTTGAAGAAGTTTAAGCATTAAAAGCACCTCCCGCCATAACGTATTCATAAATTAGTTCGCAAACGTTTTCTAAATCGTCAAGAGATATAATTTCTGTTTCACTATGCATATTGCGAAGCGGAATAGACAGGGTGCAGGTTTTTACACCCTCACGGTTAATACTAATCATATCGGCATTGGTACCGGTTTTGGAACCCATAATTTCAAGCTGATAGGGTATATCGTTTTCGGTTGCGGTTTTAATAAGCTTGTTGCTTATTTCTTTCGAAAGCGAGGGCGAAATACCTATCATACCGCCTTTTGAAAGGGTGCCGCAGTCGTCGTCTTTAATGCCAATACCGTTGCCGAAGCTTACGTCAATTGCAATGGCTTCATCGGGGTTTACGCGAAAAGAGGCGGGACGTATGCCGCGCATACCAAGCTCTTCACTGTCACTTAAAACAAAGGCAACGTTTATTGGTAATTTTTTACCGCGAAGTTTTTCGGCAACCATTAAAAGACAAACACATGCGGCGCGGTCGTCAAAGCTTCTACCGCAAACTAAATTGTTTTGCATTTCAAATGCTTTACCCGAAAAGGTAACCAAATCGCCAAGAGAAATAATTTCTTTTGCTTTTTTGCCTAAACCGGTATCAAGTTTAAGGTCAGAAATGCTGCTAAAAGCGGCATCACCTTTTGAAAGGTGAGGTGGTGTGGCGCAAAAAACTGCGGGTATCGTTTCTTTACCGTGTACGTTAACAACACGTGACGGAAGAGAACGTATATCAATACCGCCTGCATTTGAAACGGTTAAAAAACCCTTATCGTCAATATCGGTTACAACCATTGCGATTTGGTCAATATGTGCGTCAAGCATTAAGGTGTAATCGCTTTGGCCATCTAAGAAGCCAATAACCGTAAGGTTGTCCATTTTTTCGGCATCAGTATAGCGAGATAAAATGCCATATGCAAAATCTGATGCGGCGGTAAGGTTTCCAACCGCGTCAAGACTTGAAAGCTTAAAAAGTAATTCTTTAATGTTCATTATAATTTGTTTACCAATTCTTTAAAATGATTTCCACGTGCAACAAAGTTGGGGTATGCGTCAAAGCTTGCACTTGCGGGACTCAACGTAACAACGTCGCCGCTTTTTGCGGTTTCACTTGCCTTTAAAACAGCGGCAGTAATGCTTTCGCATCTGATAATTTCGGGCATACCGTTATAGTTTGCATCCGCCTTAACTGCGGCTTCAATTTTGTCGGCAGTGGCGCCGCAAAGGTAAAGCTTTTCAACCTTTTCTAAAATATAGGGTACAAGCGGTTCATAAGGGATGTGTTTATCATAACCACCCGCAATAAGATGTACTTTTTGGTTAAACGCTTTAAGACCAGCAATGGTTCTTGTTGGGCTGGAAGCAATAGAGTCGTTATAATATTTAACACCGTTTACTTCGCGTACAAATTCAATACGGTGTTCAACACCCATAAATTCTTTGGCAACCTTTTTAATAGAATCCATACCTGCAAAGCCCCAAACAGCAGCAATTGCGGAAAGATAATTTTCAACGTTGTGGTCGCCTAAAATAGCAATATCGTCGCGGTGCATAATGGGTGCGTCAATGCCGCGGTAGGTCATATGAATTGTACCGTCATCTTCAAGCCAAGCACCGTTTTTAAGCGGTTCGGTCATAGAAAAAGAAAGCGACTGTCCACGCACGTATTTTTTGAAATCGTTTGTAATTTCGTTGTCGCGATTTAAAACGGTGCGAGAAAATGCATTTTGATGAAGAATAATGTTCTTTTTAGCTTCAATATATTCTTCCATATCTTTATGAACGTCCAAATGGTTGGGAGCAAGATTAGTAACAACAGCCACGTCGGGACTTTTTCTCATAGAAATAAGCTGGAAAGATGAAAGTTCAACCACGACAAAATCATCAGCAGTTATGTTTTCAATTTCGGGAAGTAGGGGTTTGCCTATATTGCCGCCAACAAATACTTTTTTGCCTTCAGCTTCAAGCATTTTTGCAATAAGGGTTGTTGTGGTGGTTTTACCGTCAGAACCGGTAACTGCAAACAAGGTTGCGGGGCAAAGGTCAAAGAAAACTTCCATTTCACTCGTTACTGCAATACCTTTTTTTCTTGCGGCTTCAAGTTCGGGTAAATTAAAGCTCATACCAGGGGTGCGGAAAATTATATCTACTTCCAAATCGTCAAGATAATTGTCACCTAAGCATAATTCTGCACCCGCAGCTTCAAGCTCGTTGGCAATTTCGCCAATCATTTCACGACTTCTGCGGTCGCAGGCATAAACCTTTGCGCCTTTTTTTAGGAAATTTAAAATTAAGGGTGTGTTACTTACCCCAATACCGCACATTGCGATTTTTTTGCCTTTAATTTGTTCAAAAAACTGTTTGCAATCCATAATCGGCCTCCGTTTTGACATACTTATTCAGCATATAAATATATTATACTTAAATATATATAAAATATCAATAAGAAAGCCACAATTTTCCAAAAAATTAACAAAGGAGTTTTTTTATGAACTACATTAACTGCCAAAACAACCTTTCGCCCCAGCTTATGCGAAAAACCATTGTTTTTTGGTGTGAAAATACAATACAGCATATTGCATCGCTTTTGGCAGCATTTAGGGGTAGCGGTGCGGTTTTAAACGACGATTTTTTGACTGAAATCAAAGAAATTGATTTAATTTTTAAAAGTATTTATGAAGAATATTCTTCCTCAAAAACCAATTTGCCAACTCGCCCCGCAATTTTGTTTAAAACTAATACACGGTTTATTTCACTGCTTGAGAGAATAAAGCTTGAAGCGGTGTCGGGTTACCCAATTTTGCAGCAGTCGGTCTATCATTATATTTTTGAGCAAAATTATATTAATGCAATTTTTGGTGTGTTGGTACCGCAAAACAAACCGCTAATAACAGTAAAATTCTTGCCCTTTTATAACAATAACTGCATATTTAATCAAATGTATTTTTGGTCGGTTATTGCGGCAATGCACCCGTCACTTTTATTAAATAACAGTGATTTTGCAGCGGCTTTAAACGGGTATTCGCGCGAATATTTAAGAGATACGGTAAATAGATTTAATGTGGTTTGTTTTGACCTTTCATCCCTTAATAAACCAAACAGTAAAAAAGAACTATCAAAAATTTTTGATAGTTTTCGACAGTTGAATAATAGCTTTTTATCTTTTTTAATTTCGGCACAAAAGGGCAGCACCAAAATTTATGCCGCCACAATAAAACCAAGCTTTCCGCAAGCGTTTTATAAGGGTGTGCAACACATGATAAATGAACATACGTTAGTTAGTGAATTGTGTGACGGTATTAGCGAAATGTTATAATTTATTTACTTTTGCCAAAGCAGTAAAAATAAAAAACTCGGTAGTTTTCTACCGAGTTTTTGACTTTTATTAAGATTATTTCTTGCCTTTTGCAATGCGGTGACGTCTCCAGATAACCCAAAGAGGACCGGAAACGAAAAGTGAAGAAAAGGCACCGGACAACAAACCGAATACCATAGGAATTGCAAAAGTACGAAGTGATGTAAGACCGTAAATTTCGGAAACAACGATAATTGTTGTAACTGCCAAAAGAGTTGTAGCAGTTGTAACAATGTTACGAATAACAACGGTGTTTATACTTGTGTTTACAAGTTCGCCAATTTCCATATCGGGGTTATATTTGCGGTTTTCACGGATACGGTCATAGATAACGATGGTGTCGTTAAGTGAGTAACCAAGCATTGTAAGTACAACTGCAATGTAGTTGGCATCAATTTGAAGACCGAAAATAACACAGGTAAAGAAGGTAATAAGCACGTCGAACACAAGTGAAACAAGTGCTGTGATACCGGCAGAAACACCACCGATTTTTCTAAAGCGGATACCCACGTAAATTACAACCAAAACAGCGGTAATTAAAACTGCTACCATACTTTTTGCAAAGAAAGAACCTGCAATTGTGGGAGAAACCGAGTTTGAATTGTAAAGTTCAATTTTATTGTCCTTAAACTTTTCGGCAAGGGCTTTCGTCAAAGCTTCTTGGTCTTTTGCTGACAAAGCGTTTTTACCTGAAAGGGCAATTTCAAAGGTTTGTGTATCACCTGCAAGTGCGGTAGATTTTCTTAACGAATAATCCTTTTTAATGTGTTTGTCAACAATTGCTTCAATGTCCTTTTCAGCAACTTCGCCTGTGTAGGAATAAGAAATTTTTGTACCACCCGAGAAGTTGATATCAAGCTTTACACCAAATATTACCGACCAAAGAATGCCGATAACAAAAATAGCGATGTAAACAATCAAAACGGGTTTTAATGCTTTATTAAAATCAATATTAAATTTACGCATTTTTCTTACCTCCGTACAAAGCAGGATTTCTTAAGAACTTAATTTTTGAAATGCTCTTAATCATAATTCTGGAAGCAAGAACGCCCATGATAAGGTTGAATATTGTACCTACTAACAAGGTGTAACCGAATGAGTAAATAGAACCTGTAATAGATGTGCCGAAGAGTGACATTAAGGGAGAGAATACCTGAGCGAGTAAGCTGTCAGGTGTACCAAATGCGCCCATAAGAACAACAGATACGATTACGATGGTAACGTTACCGTCGATAATTGCGCTGAGAGAGTTCTTATAACCGGAATCAATTGCACCGTCAATGGTCTTGCCTTTTTCAAATTCGTCACGAATACGTTCTGCCGCAATAACGTTACAGTCAACACCCACACCGATAGAAAGGATGATACCTGCAATACCGGGAATGGTAAGTGTAAAGCTTTCAAAGTCAGCAAGGTAACCTGAAATACAAGCAATAGAACCTGCAAGCTGACCTAAAAGTGCAAGAGCTGCAACAAAACCGTTAAGGCGGTAGCGGATTATCATAAGTGCACAAACAAGTGCAAATGCGATAGAACCTGCAATAACCATTACGTTAAGTGCATCGTTACCCAAGGTGGGAGAAATTACCTGAAGCTTGCTATCGTCAACGGTTAAAGCAAAGGGAAGAGAACCGGCATTAATTTTGTCAGCAAGCTCTTCTGCAACTTCTGCGCTTTCCATACCTGTAATAACTGCTTTACCGTCGGTAATTTGTTCGTTAACGGTGGGTGCAGAAATCATTGTTTCGTCCATCCAAATAGAAATGGTTTTGCCCTTTTGTTCTTTGGTGGCGGTTGAGAATTTGTTTTTACCGCTTGATTTAAGTTCAAGCTGAACAACGTACTGATAAGTACCATCTTCAAGCTGTTGCCAAGCAGGAGTAGCCTTCTTAACGTCAGAACCGGTTAAGATAATGCTTTTTGAATCCTGGTCTTTACAGAACTTCAAAAGTGCGGTTTCGCCAAGTTCCTGTACTGCTGCAGCGGCATCAAAATCGCTTTCTTCTGCTGCCCAGGGGAAACGAACAATAATTTGCTTATTGTTTTTGTCAGCATAAACTTCATAGTCGGTTATGTTTTGGTTTACAAGACGGGTTTCAAGGATGGTTTTTGCCGCGTCAATATCGTCGTCGGTAATTTTAATACCTTCCTTGTCGGGTGAGAAAACAGCTTCAACACCGCCGCGGATGTCAATACCCCAACGGATGTCGTTTGCACCCTTGAAATAAGTAATTTCGTTGTCGCCGTAATAGTCTTTAATCCCAAAGAAAGCGGTATAAGTTAACGCTAAAATAAGGACAAAAACCACAAAAAACGGCCAAATGCCTTTTCTTTTGGACTTCATAATAATCCTCCACTAATGTGATTTATTCATTTATTATACTAAAATTAAAGCTTAAAGTCAATTAATTTAAGCATTTATTAGTTTTTCAAGTGCTGCATATTTTACAGCGGTGCAAAGCACAAGCGATGCTTTTTCAATTTCTGCAACCGACGGGTAGGACGGAGCAATACGTAAATTGCTGTTTTTGGGGTCGTTACCGTAGGGGTAGGTAGCACCTGCGGGGGTTAAAATCATACCTGCATTTGCGCAAAGCTGTTCAACCCTTTTTGCACAACCCTCTAAAACATTAAGCGATATAAAATAACCGCCTTTTGGTTTTGTCCAGGTTGCAATGCCGGTGCCCTCCAAGGTTTCAAGCGATTTAAGCACCGCGTCAAACTTGGGTCTTAAAATTGCGGCGTGTTTTGCCATATGGTCTTTAACCGCCTGCACGTTTTCAAAAACTCTTGCATGGCGAAGTTGGTTTAATTTATCGGGACCAATGGTTTGATACTTCATTCTGCCTTTCAAAAGCTCAACGTTATTGGGGCTGGCGGCCTCGACCGCAACACCTGCACCGGGGAAAGTAATTTTTGAAGATGAAGTAAATATTAAGGGTAAATCGGGATTACCCGCTTTTACACATTCATCATAAATGTTTAAAAGGTGGTCGCCTTCGTCATAAAGGTCGTGAATAACGTAAGCGTTGTCCCAAAAAATTCTAAAACCGGGGGCAGCGGGCTTTAATGCCGCCATTCTGCGAACAACCTCGTCAGAATAGGTAATGCCTTCGGGGTTTGAATATTTGGGAACACACCAAATACCCTTAACCGATGGGTCTTTTACCCATTTTTCCACCTCGTCCATGTTGGGACCGTTTTGGTCGGTAGATATTGTAATAAGTTCAAAACCGAAATACTGTGTAATTGCAAAATGTCTGTCATAGCCGGGGGCGGGGCAAAGAAATTTACGGTTTTTACAGTCAAACCAGGGTTCGCCGCCAAAACCGTGAGTCATTGCTTGGGCAATGGTGTCAAACATCATATTAAGTGATGAGTTACCGCCAACAATAATTTGATGTTCGTCAAGCTCCAAAATTTCGGCAAAAAGTTTTTTAAGTTCAACCAAACCGTCAAGTCCACCGTAATTGCGGCAGTCAATACCGTCAATGTTTTTAAAACCTGTATCATTGCCAACAAGGTCAAACATTTTTTGGCTTATGTCCATATTATCAAAGCCGGGTTTACCGCGTGACATATCAAGTGACAAGTGCATTGAACGAAGCTTTTCATACTCTGCACGGACAATTGCAAATTCATTTTGCAGTTGTTCGGTTGTCATTTCCAAATAACTTGGCATAAAATGATTCTCCTTTTATTCAATAACTAATATATAATACTATATAATATACAATTTTGCAAGAGTTTTTAAATAGGAATGGCAAATTGGGGTTTATCGCTGACGCGAAATGCGTAATTCGAAATTTGTAATGCGTAATTATTGTACAAATTAACTTGTTTGCCCAATAAACTATAATTTGAAGTCATAAAAACATAAAAACCGCACGTAATGTGCGGTTTTTATGCTTTAAGGGGGGGATGATTACAAAAAAAGAACAAAAAGCTCCTTTTTAGCAAATTTTTAGTTGTTCGCAATTGTTGTTTTCAAGGTTGTTTTTGGTGATTCGTACTTTATATTCAATATATTTGTCGTTTTCGTACTTTTTGGTTTTGGCATTAAGCCCCGCACTTTGAAGTGTATTTACAAGCTTTGAAAGACTGTTATAAAAAATGCGAACGTCACTTATTGCGTATTTTCGCATTGGTTTTTCGGGCGTTTTTTCCTCTTCCTTTGGGTTTAAAAAATTTTCAATATATTCTTCGGTTTCTTTTAAATTTAAAGCATTTGCAATTATATAATTTAAGGCATTTTCGCGGTCTTCTCCCTCAAGACGAAGCAGTGCCCTTGCGTGTCGTTCGGTTAGGCGGGCGGTCAGAATTCGTTCGCGGTGGCTGTTGTCTAACCGCAAAAGACGAAGCTTGTTTGAAAGGGTAGATTGTGCAATGCCTAAACGTGATGCAATTTCAAGCTGTGACATACCAAAGTTAATTATAAGTCGGTTTATGGCTTCGGCCTCTTCAAAAAACGAAAGGTCTTGACGTTGTAAATTTTCCATTATTGAATAAATTGCGGCGGTTTTGTCGTCGGTATTATGTAATACGCAGGGTATGCGGCGAAGCCCCACCATTTTAGCGGCAATATATCTACGCTCTCCTGCAATAATTTCGTATTTTCCGTCAAGCGCTTTTCTTACCGCTAAGGGCTGAATAATACCGCTTGAACGAATACTGTCAGCCAAAAGCTTAAGTTCATATTCGTCAAAAATCTTTCGTGGTTGGTTTTTAGACGGTTTAATGTCTTGGGGTTTAAGCATTAAAAGTTTCTTTTCTAAAAGTGAATACATTTAAACACCTCTTTGGTTTAAGTATAAAAATAGTGTGAAAAAATGTAAAGAAAAAGACGTCGTGTAAATTCGGCACAAAAAAACAAAAAACAGCCCGTTTATAAGGGCTGTTTTGAAATATTTCCGCTGTTTCTGGGGTATTTTGGCGGTGTTTGCGATATTTTTTTAAAAATAACAAAGGTTCTGGGGTCATTATTAGGAAGTTTTTCGCATATAATTTGCGGTTTTTCCATTTTTAAAACCTTAATTGCATTGTCGCAAAGAGCAACCTCCTCACTTGCTGACGGACCTTTCATAGCAATAAAACGACCGCCAACCTTTACAAACGGGGTGCAGTATTCCATTAAAACAGGCATATTTGCAACCGCCCTTGCACAAGCAATGTCATATTTTTCGCGATAAAGGGGATTTTTACCGCCCTCTTCCGCGCGAGAGTGAATGGCTTCAATGTCACAAAGCTCGCATTTTTCAATTACATCTTTTAAAAAGGTAATTCGTTTGTTAAGACTGTCAAGCAAGGTTACTTTAAGGTCGTTTCGCACGATTTTTAAAACAAGCCCCGGAAAGCCCGCGCCGGTTCCAACATCAATAATTCTTGCGTTTTGCGGAATGTCATTATGCTTGAAAAACAAAATACAGTCGTAAAAATGCTTATACAGAACGTCTTCGGGGTTGGTTATGGCGGTAAGGTTGATTTTTTCGTTCCATTCCAGTAAAAGATTACCGTAAAGGTTAAGCTTTTTAATTTTTTCATCATCTAAAACAATGCCAAATTCACTGCAAAGGGGAACGATTTTTTCAATATTAAAATCAGTCATTATTATCTCCTAAATAAGCTTCTAAACGATAAATTGGAAAGCCCTGACTTGAAAAACGGGCTTCATATTCGGTAACAATATTGCCTTCAAAATCGCTGTTGTGAAGGTCAAAGGTAACGTTTTTAAGTGCAAAACCCGACTGTGAAAATTCTTCAATTGAAAATTCAAAAAAGTGCATATTATCGGTCTTTTGGTGGATTTCGGCACCTTTTTTAAGAAGCTCTTTATAAATTTTTAAAAATCTTCTATGTGTTAGGCGGTGTGCCGCATACGCTTTTTTGGGAAACGGGCAGGAAAAGTTAAGAAAAATGAGGTCAATTGTATTTGGCGCAATAAAACGGGGTAAATATTCGGCGCTGCCGCCAATAAAATAAAGATTTTCAATGTTTTCTTTTTGCGCGTTTTCACAAGCACCTACAATAACGTTTGCGGTTTTTTCAACCGCGATTAAATTAATTTCGGGGTGGCTTTTTGCATACTCGCAAGCAAATTTTCCCTTGCCGCAACCAATTTCAAGATAAATTGGGTTATCGTTTTTAAAAATCTTTTTAAAATCAATATATTCCTTTTTTTCTATTGCGGTATGGAAGTTTCTATCATCAATATTTATGGTAAAAAGATTATTGGCAACTGCTTCTAATCTTTCGTTTAAATATTTCTTTTTTCTCATTCGCATACTATCACCGAAAGATAGTATAATATAAAACCCCGTTTTTTTCAAGCAAAAACGGGGAGTAGTTTAAACTAATTCTTTTATCATATTTAAAAATTCTTCATCGTGTAGTAAATGTACATTTTCAAAAAGAGTAATGTTCATATCTTCGGCGCGTTTTCTGAAATATGCAGCAGAGATTTCATCCTTGCCGTGATTAGTGGAGATGAGCACTTTTTTGGCATATTTGCCGCCAAAACGGTTTGCAACTGCATCCAGTTTATAAAGTTCAACCTCTTCAATATCTCCGCCCTTACAGGAAATAAAAACAGGTATTAGGTTTTTCATTAAAATGCAGTCAATTTCATTTTTTGTGTCGCCCGTTTTATTGGTGCCGATTTTTCCGTCCCAGTCAATAATTACGCTTCGGCGACAGTCATAAAAGTAGGGCGCGTTGTTTTTGTTTTGAAGTTCTTTCGCGGTTTTTAAAACCTTCATTTCCAAAATATTGCCTGATTTTTCCAAAAGCTCTTTGGCGGTAGTGCTATTATAAGAAAATTCAATTTCACGGTTTGTGACCTTTAAAGAATTTAATATTTGCCCGTCTTTTAAAAACTGCAAAAATTCAATAAGCCAGTCGACAGTGCGGTCATCCCGTTCCGACGCTTTAAAACCTTCAATGTTAATATTAACAAAAAGGTCTTGCGTGTTGGCATTAAACTTTAAGGCGCGCTGTAAAAGTTTTACGTTTGTATTATAATGTTTGTCAATTTTAAAAACCGACCAAAGCTTATCAATAACTAAATTGGTTTTATTATTTAAAACAATTTCATCGTCATTGTTTTCAATAATTACACCACCGTGAAGCATAATTTGTTCTTCTACTAAAAGGGAAGCGGTAGAAAAGCTTTCAATTTTTTCGTCAGCGTTCCATTTTATAATTTTGTTGTTTTTAATGTCGAAACGTAATGCGGTAATGTTTTGCGTTTGGCGGTAACGTTCTAAAATAACGCCTACTGCGGTAAACAAAAGGTCTTCGCCGCCCGTAAGGTCAAAGGTGACCTCTTTTTCTGTTTTTACAATTTCATTTAAAAGGTTTATAAGGGCTGTTAAATTGTCGGTATCGGTATAAACAAATTCGGTTTTTGTAAGCGGCAATTTTTCCTTTATAAAGCGGGTGTAAATATCTTCCCGTTTATCGCATTTATTACCTATAAAAATTATTCTATTTGGGCGAAGTGTTAAAGCGCTTACAACGTTCTCAACGGGGTGGCGGTATAAAAATTCAACAGTTGTCAAATTATACACTTCCTTGATTTAGTTTTTATTAAAGCCGGTAAATATAACTTCGGCAACCTTTGTACCAAGCTCATCGGTTATGTGAACAGTATAATAGCAGGTAGCACGTCCAAATTTAACACATTCGGCTTTGGCAATAAGACGTTTGCCTTTTGCAACCCCTAAAAATGAAATTGTTGAACTCAATGATACGGTACGCATTACTTCGTGATTTGTGGCAACCGCAAAGGCGAAATCGGCAAGCATAAACGGTACACCGCCCATAACACCGCCTGCGGCGTTTTTGTGACAGTCGCTAATTTCCAAGCTGCAAACTGCAAAATTGTCGCCGACCTCATCAATTATAGCACCGTTTTCGGTTGCAAAACGGTCTGCTTTAAAAATTTCTCTTATTTTTTCAATGGTTTTCAATAAAAACACCTCTTAACTATTATTGCCAAATTAGATTAAAACATAAAAGAAAACCGAAACGAATTGTAAAACGCTGCCCATCACAACAAAAAGGTGGAAAACCGAATGAATATACTTTGTTTTCTTTTTTGCGGCAAAAGCATAAAATACCGCACCAATGGTGTAAGCAATACCGCCTGCAAGCAACCACCAAAAGCCCGCCATTTCCATGGCGTTTAAAAGCGGCTTTAAAACAAACAGTACGCACCAACCAACTGCAATATAGCATACGTTAGAAAAAATACTGTATTTTTTAAGGTCAATAGCGTTAAAGGTAACCCCTAAAATTGCCATTGCCCATACAAAACTGCAAAGCCCCCAGCCGATAAAGGCATTATATTTCCTTAAATTGCAAAGGGCAATAGGAGTGTAGGTGCCTGCAATCAGAATAAAAATTGCACAGTGGTCAATAATTTGAAAAACCTTTTTTGCGGTAACGGGTATAAGCCCGTGATAAATGCTTGACATGGTGTAAAGTACAACCATTGAAATGCCATAAATAAATGCGCCCACAATTTGATATACTTCAAAATTGATGAATGATTTAATAATGCAAAGGGCGGCCATAATTATACCCAAGCCGCCGCCTGCAATGTGGGAAACCATATTAAAAATTTCTTCCCCACGGGTATACGGGGGAAGAATTCTGTCCTTGAGCTTTGTGCGTTTCAAAATAGATGCTCCCTAAAATCAATTTGACGTTTTTAAGTAATAAAAAAAGCGTCGAAAACTGTAATTTTGATTTACATAATTTTTATGAAAAATTATTAACAAATGAAAAGTTTTTCAACTTATTAACATAGTTATCCACCGAAAAATGCCTCAAAACCCTAATTTTTCGTTTTCAAAAGGGTTTAAGTGTTGATATCTCGGTGGATAAGTTGAATAACCTTTTTGGTTGACGAAGTTTACATAAAACCCGAAAAATGTCATTTTTTCACATTACGTAAAAACGAAATGGACTAAATTTTTTCAAGTAATTTGTTCATAATATCGGGCCCGTGTTCAACAAAATAACCGGTTTTTTCGGCATTGGCTTCTGTGAAAGTGTCAACACCGTTAATTTCTTTGCGGCTATCATAAATAAGGTAGGGAACAGGCGCAGAGGAATGGGTTTTTGTATTAAGCGGTGTGGGATGGTCGGGCATGATTAAAATTCTAAAATCATCGCCCGTTTTTTCAAGATAATTGAAAATATCAACAAAAGCGCGTTTTTCAATAAGTTCAATTGCTTTAACCTTGTTTTCGGCTTCGCCGCGGTGTCCACATTCGTCAGGTGCTTCAAAGTGAAGGTAAACTAAATCGTAACCGCTTTCAAAGGCGTTAATGGCGGCTTTTGCCTTGCCTTCAAAATTGGTGTCAAGATAACCCGTAGCGCCCTGCACTTCGGGGGTTTGCATATCGGCGCAAATGCCAATGCCTTTAAGCAGGTCAACCGCACTTATAACCGATGCTTTCACACCATTTTTTGCAAAAAAGTTTTGAAGACAGGGTTTTTTGCCTTCGCCCCAAAGCCAGATTGAATTTGCTTCATTAAGACCCTTTTCACGACGTTTAAGGTTTACGGGGTGGTCTTTTAAAATGTTATAACTCTTCTTCATAAGTTCAATAAGCGGCGCGGCGTTTTCGCTTTTGCTTAAATATTCGCCAACAACCCTGCCGCTTATGTCATGGGGTGGGGTCATTTCACCCAAATCGGTGGTACCGTTTTGAACAACAAGACAATGGCGGTAACTTACGCCACCGTAAAACTTATAAATTTCGTTGCCAAGTTTTTCTTGTACGGTTTTAATAATTTCGTGTGCTTCTGCAGTAGAAATATCACCCGCACAGTAATCAACCATTGTTTTGTCTTTATAATTTTCTTCGTTTGATAAAGTAACAATATTGCAACGAAGCGCAACGTCGGTTTCCTTTAAATCAACACCGATAGATGCCGCTTCTAATGGGGAACGACCAGTGTAACAGTCAGCAGGGTCATAACCCATAACCGACAAGTTCGCAACGTCGCTACCGGGTTTAAGCCCTGCGGCAACTGTGCGGCACATACCAACTTCGGAAACCTTTGCAAGTTTGTCCATTAAGGGCTTGTTTGCAAGCTCCATAGGTGTTTTATTTGAAAGCTCGGCATAAGGCATATCTGCCATACCGTCACATAATAACACTAAATATTTCATACAACTGCCTTCTTTATGTATTATTGTATTTATTATATCAATAATATATTTTTTTGTAAAGAAAAAACACTTTATTTTTTTGCATTTATAAGGTATTATATTGTTTGTAAAAGGTTTTGTATAAAAGAGGTGATATTAAGTGAAAAAATATGGTGCGGAAATTTTATCTCCCGTTGGCAATATGGAAATGCTTACTGCCGCCATTCGAAGTGGCGCTGATGCGGTATATTTTGGCGCAAAAGATTTTTCGGCAAGACGAAATGCCGAAAATTTTGGCACCTTTGAATTAAAAAACGTTATTGAATACTGCCATATTCGTGGGGTTAAGGCCTATTTAACGCTTAATATCTTAATTAAAAATGATGAAATGGAAGACGCGGTACAGCTTGCCCAAAATGCTTACAATTTTGGTATTGACGGTGTAATTGTGCAAGATTTAGGTCTTGCAAGCGTATTACATAAGCTATTGCCAAAGCTTCCGCTTCACGCTTCTACCCAAATGTCAATACATACCCCCTCGGCGCTGACTCTTTTAAAACAAATGGGCTTTACCCAGGTGGTAGCGGCGAGGGAAATGTCCTTTAATGATTTAAAGGAATTTTGCCGCGTGGCAAACCAGCTTGATTTAGTTGTTGAAGTGTTTGTTCACGGTGCGCTTTGCATGTCGGTATCGGGGCAGTGTCTTTTATCGGCATATCTCGGCTCGCGCAGTGGTAACCGCGGTTTGTGTGCGGGTCCGTGTCGGTTACCCTTTAAAGCCGAAAACGGTACCGGTTTTGATTTAAGCTTAAAGGATTTATCTTTGGTTGAATATATAGCCGACCTTTATGAAATTGGTGTGCGCTCCTTTAAAATAGAGGGCAGAATGAAACGTCCCGAATACGTTGCTGCTGCAACCAAGGCATGTAAAACTGCGCTTTATGACGGCTTTGTTGACAAAGACCTTTCTGAAACCCTGCAAAACGTTTTCTCGCGTTCGGGTTTTACAAGCGGTTATTTAGAAAATAAGCTTGGGCGTGATATGTTTGGCATTCGCACCAAGGACGACGTTGTATCTGCCGACAAGGCATTTCCGCTTTTGCATGAAATTTACCGAAACGAGCTTCAGTCTGTAGAAGTTAGCGCTAATTTTAAAGCGCAGGAAAATCAGCCGATGTCATTTTCTTTATTTGATGGCAAAAACGAGGTTGTGGTTTTGGGTGCTGTACCCGAAAAGGCGCAAAACAAGGCGGCAGATAATGATAGTATTTTAAAGAATTTAGACAAATTCGGTGGCACACCATACTTATTAAAATCGTGCGAAATTGTGTTAGACGACGGTCTTTTTATAAGGGCAGGGGACATTAATTCTCTTCGTCGCGACGCGGTGGAAAAATTAAGTGAACTTCGCAGTTTATGTAAACGCGAAAAGGTTGATATTATATTCGGTAAAGATGTACCGCTTGAAAATAAAGAAAGAAAATTAAACCTTTATATTCGGCTTGAAAATGCCGATCAATTACCCAATGATTTATCGGGTATATCGGCAGTTATTTTACCGCTTGAAAATGATTTTTCCATTATAAACGGTGTTAAAACCATTGTGGAAATTCCACGCGGAATTATATCTGAATCATTAATTGTAAACCGACTTGAATATTATAAAAATCAAGGTGTAAACACTGCACTTTGCGGTAATTTGTCAGCGGTTAAAATTGCTAAAGACTGCGGTTTTGAAATAATGGCTGATACCGGGCTTAACGTTTATAATAACGAATCTGCCCGTGCGGTAGCGGATTTGGGCTCTGTTGCGGCGGTGCTTTCAAACGAAATGCTTTTAAGTGATGCTGTGGCACTTCAGTCGCCCATAAATAAGGGAATTGTAAGTTACGGTAACACACCCCTTATGCTTTTTAAAAATTGTCCCATTAAAAACGGTAGAAGTTGTAATGAATGTAATAAAACCTCCACCATTACCGATCGAAAGGGAATACAGTTCCCCGTAAGATGTCGAATGGGTTATAGCGAGCTTTTAAATTCGGTACCTGTTTGGCTTGCCGATAAGCAGTTACTAATGAAAAATCTTGATTTTCAAATTCTTTATTTCACAAACGAACCCAAAGAACGTGTTGCTGAAGTAATTGCCGCCTATAAAAATGGCAGCGAGCCGGATTGTAAATATACACGCGGACTTTTCTTTAGAGGCGTAATATAAAAAAACGCACCCTTTTGGGTGCGTTTTTTGTCTGTGGTTATGCTTTTGCTTTGCATATATTAAATGTTAAGACGGGTTCCCCATGTTGCCGTAAGGCACTTAATGATAACCTGCAAGAAAGCAGGTGGGTGCACACCGCGTGACTTCGCGCTCCCTTCTTCCGAACTCGGCACAGCCGCGGGAGGTCTGCAGGCCCGGCACGCGAGAGTATTGCCCCAATAATTAAAAGTGTAGGGTTATATAAGCGCACATTCGCGAACAACACAGGGAAATAAATAATCTTTTTTGTTTTGGCTTTGTCTTAAAACCTTGCAGTACTTTTGTACAGCTGCGGTTTTGCGTCTTCGCTAAAAGCAAAAAATTAAAGCAAATACTTTATTATATATTATTTGTTGTCAATTTCGAAAAAATCTTCTAAACGGTTGATGAATGCGTCGGCAATGGTTTCATATTCATCATCGTCTTCAATTTCATCAAAAAATTCTTCGCCGTCTTCTTCAAAAACCTTAACAATTACAAGCTCGCCGCTGTCATCAAGCATTTTTTGGGGGTCATCGTAAACTGGAAGAAGCGCTAAATATCTTGCATCGTCAGTTTCAATTGCGTCAAGCACTTCAAAGGTATATTCCTTTCCGTCATCATCAGAAAGGGTTAATAAATCGGGGTTGTATTCCTTTTCCATTTCAGCCATTTTGTATTTTCTCCTTATAATATATTTTGTGTGTTTTCACCTTTAAAATTCAAAGGGTTTAAATTTAACCCTTTACTGTTTCCTATTTTATCACATATGACTAAAAATGCATAGATTTTTTGAACAATTTGTAAAAATCCACAAAAGTTATCAACTTTTGCTTGACAATTTGTGCATTATACATTACAATAAAGACAGAAAGAAGAAAGGGGGAGTCGATAAAATATGAAAGACTTAACTCCACCTGAAGGTTATCTCAAATAAATTGAAAGGCGTGATTCCGATGAAGTAAGAACACTTAAATAACAAAATTTTAAGTTTGTGGACTTTTAAATCTTTAAAAATGGGTGTTACGAAACTTGGTTTAAAAGTGAGAAATTTGGTTTTGATATTTAAGCGGGCCCGATAGGGACTTTAAAATATATAAGTTAATATGGTCTTAAGAATAAATTTAATAAAGAATTTTGTAAAGGCGGGAAGAGTTTTCACATAATTTTTAGTTTCTTCCAAGAGGATTTAACAGAATAAATAAACCCCCGGTGATGCTTAATGAAAGTTAAAATTTATTTTATCAAAAAATAAGCTGATAAGGTGAGACCAATGTACAGTTAAATGTTAATCTTAAACGATAACATATATAAAAAAGTTTGGTGATTTTAATGAAATTAAGAATTTATTCCATTAAATAAACTGTAAGGGTGATTCCAATGTACAATTTAACTTTAAAGGTTTTTTGTCCGTAAAATAGGTTTTGACTTGGGGAACGCCCCAAGAAATGTAGATGCCGCATAGGGCATTAAAAACGGAAAAACGAAAGAAGAAAATTAAAAAATGAATATTGAAATGTTTTAACCGACTGTGTAACGTTTTGTTTTACGCAGTCGGTTTTTTATTTGTGAAAGCTTTTATTTGTGAAAAACAAAGCACCCCGCATAAGCGAGGCGCTTTTTAATTATTGATATTCAGGTTCTTTAATTTTCTTTACCTTGAAACGATTAACTGCAAAATTGCTAATTTCAACCTTTGCGGTTTTAAATAATTTTGCCATGTCTTTATTAAATTCATCATCTTTTAAAAGGTGGCGAACAACAATATCATAATTTTCAAGATAATAGGGGTCTGCCTTGATGTCCTTTTTAACAACTAAGAGGTAACCTGCTTTTTCGGCTTTTTCAATAAGCTTAACTTCGTCAGTTGCCATTTTGTTAATTTCATCAAAGTATTCGTGGTCATAACCGGTGTCTTTAGTACCAATGAGTTGAGCATGTTCATCTAAAGGTTGAAGCTCTTCATCTTCGGTTTCTTCTTTGTCGTCGGTTTCGTCAGTTTTATCACTTTCGGTAGAATCTTCAGCTTCTTCGTCATGGTCATGTTCGTGGTCATGTTCTTCAGATTCGTCGTCTTCTTCGGTTTTGTTATAGTCTTCGTAAACTTCTGCAAAGGTCTTCTTGCCTGCGGTAAGGTCTTCAAGATAACCGTCAAGCTGCTTTTTAATTTCAGCTTTTTCGTCATCAGTTTCGTCCCCGAAGGTAACGTCAATTAAGTCGGCAATTAAGAAATCTTTATAAAGCTTTTCTTCAACATCGCTTAATTTTATTTCCTTTTCGCCGCCCTTACCGTAAACGTATTCAAAGTAAAGGTCAGCATAATAAGCGTCGGTTGTGAATTGTAAATAAGTGTCCCAGCTTACACCGTTAGGTTCGTAAAGTGAACCGTAACCGTAATAATACCAGGTGTAATAAGCCAAGTTTTGTGCGTTTGCGGTTTCACTTTCGCCAATTTTAAGTTTTGCGTCTTTGCAAAGTTTTTGGTAGGTGCCAATTTCTTTTAAAATTTCAATAGCGCGGTCTTTAACCCAAACTTCAAATTTTTTACCGTCAACCTTTTGTTTTAAATAGTCAACATCAGCGGTGGCTTTGTCTCCTAAAGCTTCGGTAACTTCGTTTTGACCTTCGCTGTATGCGTTAAGAAGAGCACACATATAGTAAGCAGAGGTATACTCAAAACCGTTAACGGTAACAGCAATTTCATTTTTCTTGTGGCAACCTGTTACTGAAAATGCTAAAACAAAAACAATAACTGTTGAAATAATATTTTTCATTAACTTCATTTTTAATCCTCCGAAGATTTTTTACAATATACATATTATATATTAAACTATTTAAAAAGTCCACAAAAATTTTATTTATTAAAGCGCTTTTATAAGTTCGGTTATAAAATCAGACATTTTTTGGTTTTTTAACAGCTTAATAGTATACATGGGTTTGCCGCTTACGTTAAGCATAAATCGGTTACCGTATTTTTCGCTTAATTTATGCATAACCTCTGGCTGAATGGAACTGATTTTTAAAATTGCACTGTTACCGTTTGAGGTAATTTCGGCAATCTTGTTTTCAGCCGCTTTATTACGCAAAATTGCAATATCAATAAGTCCCATAACTGCTTTTGGCGGTTCGCCGAAGCGGTCACATAATTCGTCAATAACGTCGGTTGCATCATCATCATTTCTAATTGCGGCAATGCGCTTATAAATGCCAAGGCGGGCAGGTAGGGAAGAAATATAACTTTCGGGAATATGTGCCGATACATTCAGGTCAACAGTACAGGGAATATCATCATCGGGTACAATACCGTTTTCTTCCTTAACCGCGTCGCTTAACATTTTTAAATACATATCATAACCGACCGATTCCATGTTCCCGTGTTGTTCGCCACCTAAAATGCTTCCTGCACCCCTTATTTCAAGGTCGCGCATTGCAATTTTAAAGCCGGAGCCGAATTCGGTATATTCTCGAATTGCTTCAAGTCGTTTTGAAGCCACGTCGCTAAGCTGTTTATTGGGTGTAAAACAAAAATAAGCGTAAGCGCGGCGTGGGGAACGTCCCACACGACCGCGAAGCTGGTGCAGCTGTGAAAGTCCCATTCGGTCTGCGTTTTCAATAATTAATGTGTTGGCGTTTGGAACGTCAACACCGGTTTCAATAATCGTTGTGCAAACAAGCAGGTCAATTTCGTGTTCAATTAGTTGTTTCCACACGTTTGAAAGCTGGTCTTCAGTCATTCTGCCGTGTGCAACACCAATGTTAATTTCGGGAATTTTGGCTTTAATTCTTGCTGCGCAACGTTCAATAGTATCTATATTGTTGTGCAAATAATAAACCTGCCCACCGCGACGGATTTCCTTGCGAATTGCATCGGTTAAAATGCCTATATTTTGTTCCAACACATAGGTTTGAACAGGGTGTCTGTCTCCCGGTGCTTCATCAATGGACGACATATCACGAAGACCCGACATTGCCATATTAAGCGTGCGCGGAATGGGGGTTGCCGACAAGGTTAAAATATCAACAGACGGGTAAAGTTCCTTAAACCTTTCTTTTTGTGCAACACCAAAACGCTGTTCTTCGTCAATAATAACAAGCCCCAAATCTTTAAAGCTTACGTCCTTTGATATAAGCCGATGTGTGCCCACAACCATATCACACCGACCGCATTTCAAGTCGGTTATAATTTTTTGTTGCTGTTTTGGTGTAACGAAACGATTTAAAAGCTTGACCGTTACGGGCATTTCGCCAAAACGACGTACAATGGTATTGTAATGCTGAAGCGCTAAAATTGTGGTTGGCACCAAAAGGGCACATTGTTTGCCTTCGCTTATGCATTTAAAAGCGGCGCGAAGTGCAACCTCAGTCTTGCCAAAACCAACGTCGCCGCAAAGCAAACGGTCCATTGGAACATCGCGCTCCATATCGGCTTTAATTTCGTTAATACAACGAAGCTGGTCTTCGGTTTCATCATATTCAAATCTACATTCAAAATCGCTTTGCAAATCGGTGTCGGGCGAAAACGCATACCCTTTAACCGACATTCTTTTTGCATAAAGGGCAGTTAATTGTTTTGCCATATTTTTAACCGCCGCTTTAACGCGTTTTCGGGTTTTTTGCCATTCGCTGCCACCAAGACGGTTAATCTTTATCGAACCGTTTTCAGTTGCGGCGCCAATATAACGCGACACCAAATCAAGTTGGGTAACGGGAACGTACAAAACGTCACTTTTAGCGTATTTAATTTTTATATAGTCTTTTGTAACGTTACCGTTTGTAATGCGGTTTATACCGTCAAAAACACCAATACCGTGTGCCTCGTGAACAACGTAATCGCCTTTTTTAAGTTCATCCAAGCACCCAATTTCTTGGCCTTTTTTATGCTTCTTTTTGGTTCGTTTGCGGTCGGCCGCAATATAGCGGTGGGTTATAAGCATAAATTTTTGTGACGGAATTTCAAACCCGTCTGAAAGACCGCCTGTTGTCACGTAAACTGTGCCGGGGGCAATTTGCGGGTTTGAAGTAAACACCGCCTTTATGCCTTTTTCTGTTAGCGCGTTCGTCAGCACGTTTGCGGCACGGGTTTCGCCTGCTAAAATTAATGCTGTTCCGTTGGTTTCCAAAATATAGGAAATATCTTCAAGCAAAACCTTAATATCTCCACTCCACGCAGTAGAACGTTTGAGATTAAAATTTATAACGTCCTTAACCTTAAGTTCGTAACTGTTGCGCGAAAAGGTGTCAAAAATAACCGCTTTTTCGCAATAAGAATAAAACTCAGCTTTTGAAAGCCATAATTTAGCGGTTTTCTTATTTAAAATACCTTCTTCCAAAAGGTTTACGGTGTCCATTTCGTTTTGTGCGGTAATGCTTTTAAAACGTTCGGCAATATTTATACTGTCGGACAAAATAATAATCGGGTCATTAAGATAGTCAAAAACCGTACTGTTTGAAAGCAGGGGAATATAACGGTCGGGTTGAATGGAAATACCGTTTTCAAGTGCGTTTATATCTTTTTCAATTTGTTTTACTTGTTTTTCATTAAGCGATTTGCTTTTTAACAGTTTTGAAAGTGAATCAATAAGCTCTTGATTGTTAAAAAGCACTTCACAAGCGGGGGTAACCTCAACTAAATCAACCGCTTCGGTGCGGCGCTGGGTTTCGGGGTTAAAAAACGAAATGTTGTCAATTTCGTCGCCCCAAAATTCAATTCTGACAGGGTCCTTGAAGTTTACGGGGTAAAGGTCAAGAATGCCACCCCGAAGTGAAAATTGCCCTGCGCCCTCGCAAAGCTCACATCGGGTGTAACCGCTGTTTAATAGACGGTCACAAAGGGAAGATAAATTTATAACGTCGCCGCTTTGTATTTTAAAGTTTGCGGCATCAAGCTTTTCGGGTGGTAAGGTATACTGTAAAGCCGCATCAAGCGATAAAGTAAGCACGTCAAAACCCCCGCCTAAAAGTTTAGACAGGGTGTCGATGCGTTTTTGTTCATATTCTTTTGAATATCCTTGCATATTGCAAAGGCAGTAATCTCTTGACGGAAAGTTAACCGCTTTTACTTCAAGTGACAGTAGGTCGTTAAGCATACTGTCGGCGGTGGCTTCGTCGGGTGTGATAACAACAATTTTTCGTTTTTGGTGGCTGCAAAGAGCCGAAACAACTGTGGCCTTATGCACGTTTGAAAGCCCCGTGCAAAGAATAGGAAGTCGCCCTTTTTCGCAGTCGTCAAGTAAGTTTTTATAATCGCCGTCACACTTTAGAACATCGTTTATAATTTTCATTTTAATTGTTGTATTTGTTCATTGCTGAATCAATACCCTTTGTAATAATTTCTTTAAGTGCTTTGACAGATTTTTTTAAAGCATTATCAAGGTTTTCTTTGTCGCTGTCAGGGAATTTTGAAAGCACCCAGTCAGCCAAATCATATTCGGGGTGGGGCTTTTGACCAACGCCAATTTTCACACGTGCAATATTATTGTTTCCCATAAGCTCAATAATATCTTTCATACCGTTGTGCCCGCCGTGACTACCGTTTCTTCGCATTCTAATTTTACCAACGTCAAGTGACACGTCGTCAAAAACGATAATTATTTTATCGACAGGAATTTTGTAAAAGGCGGCAATTTGCTGCACTGCACGTCCCGAATTATTCATATAGGTTTGTGGTTTTGCCACTAAGACGCGGTTTTTACCAACGTTACATTCACCGAAAACAGCTTCATATTTATGTTTATTAAAGTTACCGTCATTCTCATTCATGAAAATATCAACCGACATAAAGCCAACGTTGTGACGTGTGTTTTCGTACTGAATACCGGGGTTGCCAAGACCAACAACTAACCAGTCAAAAGTGGGTTTTTTAGAAAAAATCATTTTATCACCGACTGTATTTTAACATATCTAAGCCCCATATTCAAGCAAAAAACACTTGACACGTATAAAATAAAGTTGTATTATAATTTTAATAAAAGCGTTGATAAGGACATTAGCTTAAATGCGACGTTTTAAGAGAATGTGGGTCATCGGCTGAAAGCCCACTAAACCGACTTTAAGTGAAACCGCCTTTGAGTTGTGTGGGGGTAAAAACTCACGTCGTAAAACCTGCGTTAAAGGTATTCGAGTGCTGGTTTTTATAAATCGGAATTTGGGTGGAACCGCGGAGAAATTACACTTCGTCCCTGCTTACAGGGGCGAAGTTTTTTATTTTTGGAGGAATTAAAATGATTAAAGTTACTTTAAGGGATACTGTTAAGGAATTTTCAGACGGTATTACAGCGTTTGAAGTTGCAAAATCTTTTGGCGGCGGCTTTTATAAAAACATTTGCGCCGCTAAAATTAATGGTGAAAACTGTGATTTGCGCACCGTTTTAAAGGATGGCGACACACTTGAACTTCTTGATTTTTCTGATGAATACGGTCGTTGGACCTTCCGCCATACTGCTTCTCACATTATGGCACAGGCAGTAAAGCGCCTTTACCCCAACGCAAAGTTAGCTATTGGTCCTGCTGTTGATGATGGCTTTTATTACGACTTTGATATTGATGAAAAATTTACTCCCGACGATTTAAAGAAAATTGAAGAAGAAATGAAGAAAATCGTTAAGGAAGATTTGGAACTTACACGTTTTGCGCTCCCCAAAGCAGAGGCAGTTGCAAAGTTTGAAAGCGAAAACGAACCTTATAAAGTGGAACTTGCCGAAGGCATTGCCGACGGCGAAGAAATCAGCTTTTATTCACAAGGCGATTTTACCGATTTGTGTGCAGGTGCCCATCTTATGAGCACAGGCGCAGTTAAGGCGTTTAAGCTTACTTCGGCAACAGGTGCTTATTGGAGAGGCGACTCTTCCAAAAAGATGCTTTGCCGCGTTTACGGTACTGCTTTCCCGAAAGCAAGCGAGCTTGAAGCACACCTTACAATGCTTGAAGAGGCCAAAAAACGTGACCACAATAAGCTTGGTCGTGAACTAGAAATTTTTACAACCGTTGATTGTATTGGTCAGGGTCTTCCGATAATGCTTCCTAAAGGCACAAAAATTCTTCAAATTTTACAGCGCTTTGTTGAAGATGAAGAAGAAAGAAGAGGTTGGCTTAGAACTAAAACTCCTCTTATGGCAAAAAGCGACCTTTATAAAATTTCGGGTCACTGGGACCACTATTTAGACGGTATGTTTGTTTTGGGTGATCCCACAGATGAAAGCAAAGAATGTTTTGCCCTTCGTCCCATGCCCTGCCCGTTCCAATATCAAGCATATCTTAATCGCGCACGTTCTTACCGCGATTTGCCCTTGCGTTATGGCGAAACCTCTACTCTTTTCAGAAATGAAGAATCGGGCGAAATGCACGGTCTTATTCGTGTTCGTCAGTTTACAATTTCCGAAGGTCACTTAATTTGTACCCCCGAACAGTTAGAGGACGAATTTAGAGGTAGTTTGGAACTTGCGATTTACATGCTTAAAACACTTGGTCTTTATGAAGACGTTTCTTACCGTTTCTCACAATGGGACCCTGCTGATAAGGAAAAATATATTGGCACACCTGAACAATGGGCAGAAGCACAGGACATGATGGGCAAAATTCTTGACCATCTACAGATTCCTTATAAGGTTGGTGTTGGCGAAGCCGCATTCTACGGTCCGAAGCTTGATATACAAATTAAGAATGTTTACGGTAAGGAAGATACTCTTATCACAATTCAAATTGACCAAATGCTTGCTGAAAAGTTTGGTATGGAATACGTTGACCGCGACGGTCAAAAGAAGAACCCATACATCATTCATCGCACATCTATCGGTTGTTATGAAAGGACCTTGGCACTTCTTATTGAAAAATATGCGGGTGCTTTCCCGATGTGGCTTGCTCCCACACAGGTTAAAATTCTTCCCATTGCGGACAGACATTTTGACTATGCTTATGATGTTAAAAAGCAGTTGGAAGCAAAGGGTATGCGTGTTGAGCTTGACGATAGAAACGAAAAAATCGGTTATAAGATTCGTGAAGCTCGTCTTCAGAAAGTGCCCTATATGCTTGTTATCGGTGACAGTGAAGTTGAAGCAGGTGCGGTTGCTGTTCGTCAACGTGGCGAAAATGGTGACCTTGGCGCAATGCCTCTTGCAAACTTTATTGAAATGGCAGTAAATGACATTGAAACAAAGGTAATTAAGTAATTTTAAAAGCCACCTCTTTTTGGGGGTGGTTTTTATTGTTGTAATAAACCATATTGTGTGATAAAATAATAATATATTAGTTCAAAATTTGTGTTTGGGGATGATTCTTTTGAAAAAGGTATTATCGGTTGTTTTAACCTTAGCAATTGTGCTTTTGGCGTTACCGCTTGGCTTGGCGGTACAGCCGATTTCTGCAGCAACGGTTGAAAACGTAACACCGTATGCATCAACAAGTATACAGTATTACGGACGTGATGCACTTTCAAAAATGCCAAATTCTACCACGCTTTTATACGCTTACGACCAAATTGCCGCAGGTGTGGAAATTGCCGCAGCGTCTATTTCGGTTTACGACGGTAAAAACGCCATTTCTCAAGACGAAATAAGCATGGTTTTAGACGCTTATCGCCGCGATTATGCACAACATTTTTGGTTAGGAAATTCTTATGGTTTATCGCTTAATTCGGTTTCGGTCACAAGTGTTAGACCTCAATACATAATGACGGGCGAAGCACTTGAAAATGCCAAGGTTGATTTTGAAGAAAAAATAGTTCAAATGCTTGACGGCGTTACAAATTTAATGACTGAATTTGAAAAGGAACTTTATCTGCACGATAAGCTTGCTCAAAGTGTTACATATGTTGACACAACAAATGCACATAACGCTTACGGTGCGTTGGTTTCGGGTTATGCGGTTTGTGAGGGTTATGCTGAAGCATTGCAGGTTTTATTGCATCGTGTCGGCATACAGTCGTTTATTGCCATCGGTACCGGAAACGGTGGTGCTCACGCTTGGAACTACGTTAAAATTAACGGTCAGTTTTACCATACTGACTTAACCTGGAACGACCAGGGCGATACTATTTATCGTGCATATTTTAACGTAACAGATGCGGTAATAAAGGAAGACCACACGATTACCGCGGCAGAGTATCAGCTTCCTGTATGTAATTCGGAAACGGACAATTATTTTACCAAAAATGGCGCCAAATTATCTGCGTACGACGTTGATACTGTGGCACAGTTGCTTAAAAACAACGGTATGAATGTTCCGGTTTATATAACCGGTTCAGTCGATGATTTTATTGACTGGTATTATGATAATATTTTGCAAATTGCAACCAAGGCGGGAATAAAAACCGGCTTTTCTTATGGTTATTCACAACTTGGTAGAGAAGTGCGAATTAGAATTACCACTTCATGTACACACGTTTATGATAATTCTTGCGATAAGGACTGTAACAATTGCGGTATAACAAGGGTTGTTGAACATGATTATGGCAATTGGGTAATTGTTGACGCAACTGTAGACGCAGCAGGTAGCAAGACTAAGACTTGCGCTTGTGGCGACACAATTACTGAAGTTATTCCTCGCGTTCTCAAGCTTAGAGGTCGTACACTTGCAATTCAAAGTGATATTTCATTC
>JAZNJR010000052.1:0-15677 GCA_045578165.1 Acutalibacteraceae bacterium | reverse complement strand
CTTAAAGAAATAACGTCTTCCATTGTAGCGGCAATATCAAAAAACTTACGTATACCCGACGGTTTCATATCGGTAACGGTTTTGTTTAATATCTTGCCGTAATCTATCATACCCAAATTTGCCCCCTGTCATCATCCATCGGGGAAATAAGTTGAACGTCCTTTTCCTTATATCGACGCATTACAAAATGGGTTGCGGTAGATGTTACAGAATCAATTGTAGCAAGTTCCTTTGCGACAAAACGTGCAACGTCCTGAAGTGTCTTGCCTTTAACAAGCACGTTAAGGTCATAATTACCGGACATAAGGTAAACTGCCTCAACCTCTTTATAAGCCATTACCTTTTCGGCAACCTCTTCAAAACCAAGACCTGCTTTGGGAACAACGTTAAGTTCAACAACAGCTGAAACGTACGCACCGTCAAGCTTGTCCCAGTCGATAAGTGCTTTATAGCCACGAATATAACCGTCTTTTTCAAGTTGTTTTATAGTTTTTACAACTTCCGCCTCATCCGCACCAAGCATTGTTGCAATGTCTGCGGGAGTATACTTTGCATTAGTTGCTAATAATTTTAAAATTTCATATTTCATAAATTTCACCAAACCTTTATTAAATAATACTATTAATTAAATATTATGTCAAGAAATTTAAGAAAAAAGACTTGCAAAATTAAGTTTAAAGTGTTATTATAATTAAGATAAATGCGATGACAAAGGAAAGTAAGTAATCTTCCCCTTGCAGAGAGTGTCCGCCTTGGCTGAAAGCGGTCATAAGTGTTGAATTTTACCGAAGTTCCCTTTTGAGCAGCAACCTTGAAATTATAGTAGGGGTTGACGGGAAATCCCGTTACAGATTACAAGAGTGTTTGCTTTTGGCAAAAATTACGGGTGGTACCGCGGATTAATTTGTATTTTTTACTCCGTCCTGTTAAACAGGACGGAGTTTATTTATTTTTGGAGGAATTTTAATGAAAGCACAACTTGAAGCAATTAAATCGGCTGCTATTGCGGCGGTTAACGCTGCAAACGACCAAGCCGAAATTGAAACACTTCGTGTTCAGTATCTTGGTAAAAAGGGCGAACTAACTGCCATTTTAAAACAAATGGGTTCACTTTCTCCCGAAGAACGTCCTGTTATGGGACAACTTGTTAACGAGGCGAAAGCTACTGTTGAAGCGCTTATTGCGGAAAAGACCACCGCAATGAAAGCAAAAGCACAGGAAGAAAAGCTTAAAGCCGAAACCATTGACATTACCTTACCCGCAAAACCTGTTACAAAAGGTAAGCTTCATCCGCTCAACACCGTTTTGGATGATATGATTAATATATTTATTTCAATGGGATTCGACGTTGTTGACGGACCTGAAGTTGAAACTGACCATTATAACTTTGAATGTCTTAACGTGCCTGCTGATCACCCCGCACGTGATATGCAAGACACGTTCTATTTAGGCGAAAACCTTTTGCTTCGTACACAAACTTCTGCTGCACAAATTAGAACAATGGAAAATCGCAAGCCACCTATTCGCGTTATTTGTCCCGGTCGTGTTTTCCGTGCCGACGAGGTAGACGCAACACACTCACCTGTATTCCATCAAATTGAAGGTCTTGTTGTTGACAAGGGTATTACCATGTGTGACCTTAAAGGCGTTTTGGAAGAATTTGCACAAGAAATTTACGGTAAAGATACCCAGGTTAAATTCCGTCCGTCCTTCTTCCCCTTTACTGAACCATCTGTTGAAGTTGACGTTACTTGTTCAGAATGTGGCGGCAAAGGTTGCCGTGTTTGTAAAGGCAGCGGTTGGATTGAAATTTTGGGTGCAGGTATGGTACATCCCAACGTTCTTCGCAGCTGCGGTATTGACCCCGAAGAATATTCCGGCTTTGCATTTGGTATTGGTCTTGACCGTTTAACCACCACACGTTACAAAATTAGCGACATTCGTTTGTTATTTGAAAATGACAAACGTTTCTTAGACCAATTTTAAGGAGGCCATATCAAATGAAAATTTCACTTAACACACTTAAATATTACGTTGATATCAACACATCTGTTGAAGATCTTTGCAACAAAATGGTAATGGCCGGCTTTGAAGTTGAAAGTATTGAAAAAGAAGGCGACAACCTTTTAAACGTTGTTGTTGGTAAAATTGAAAAAATCGAACCACATCAAGACAGTGACCACCTACAAATTTGCCAAATCAATATTGGCAAAGACGAGCTTGTTCAAATTGTTACAGGCGCACAAAACGTTTTTGAAGGCGCTTTGGTTCCTGCCGCACTTGACGACAGCTATCTTCCTTGCGGCGCACACATTGTAAAAGGTAAGCTTCGTGGTGTACCTTCAAACGGTATGCTTTGTTCAGGTGAAGAACTTTGCATTACTGAAAACGATTACCCCGGTGCTTCGGTTAATGGTATTTTAATTTTAAAAGATAGTGAAGTTATCGGTACCGATATGCGCGAAGTTCTTGGTATGGACGATTATATAATTGACTTTAAGATTACCGCAAACCGTCCTGACTGTAACTGCTTTATCGGCGTCGCAAAGGAAATCTCAGTAGTTTTAGGTACTGAATTTAAGGCACCTGTTCCCACTTATAAGACAGTCGGCGGCAATATTAACGATTATATTTCTCTTACTGTTGAAAATTATGATTTGTGCCCCCGTTACATTGGTCGTGTTGTTAAAAACTTAAGAATTAAAGAATCTCCCGATTGGATGCAAAAAGCAATTATAGCTTCCGGTATGCGCCCCATTAATAACATTGTTGATATTACAAACTTTGTAATGCTTGAAACAGGTCAACCTATGCACGCGTTTAACTATAACGAATTGGCTAATAAACAAATTATTGTTAGAAATGCAAACGCAGGCGAAAAAATTACAACCCTTGACGGTAAAGATTATAATTTAACCGAAGACATGCTTGTAATTGCTGATGGTGTAAAACCCTCATGCCTTGCAGGTATTATGGGTGGTAAAGAAAGCGAAATTGAAGCCGATACAACCGACTTGTTCCTTGAATGTGCAAAATTCCGTCGTGATAACATTCGTCATACCGGTCGCGCTTTGGGTATTCGTACCGAATCAAGCGGTCGTTTTGAAAAAGGCGTTGATATTATAAACGTTGAGTATGCAATGGAACGTGCTTTACAACTCATTTCCGATCTTGACGCAGGCGACATTATTGAAGGTGTGCTTGACTGCAATAACGGTTTACCAGAAGAACGTGTTTTAACCGTTACAACCGACAGTATTATTGAACTTTTAGGCGTTCAAGTTCCTGATGAAGAAATTGTTAAAATTTTAAATTCTTTAGGACTTGAAACTACAATTAACGGTAAAACCTTAACAACAAAGGTACCTTCTATTCGTGATGATATTGAAGGTCGCGCCGATTTGGCTGAAGAAGTTATGCGTATTTACGGTTATGATAAAATTATCAGCACACCTATGAATGGTAGTGTAATGCGTGGTCGCAAGCTTCCCGAAAGAATTAAAACCGATAAAATTAAGGCACTTATGTTATCAGCAGGTGCTTATGAAATTGCAACCTATTCTTTCATTGCTTCAAAAGCAATTGATACCCTTTTATTAGCTGATGATGATACACGTCGTAACCAAATTAAGATTATTAATCCCCTTGGCGACGAATATTCTACTATGCGTACACAACTTACTACTTCAATGCTTACTGTTCTTGCCACAAACATAAACAAAAAGATTGAAGCAGGACGTTTTTTTGAAATTAGCAAACGATTTATTGCAAAATCACTTCCCCTTACTGAACAACCTGATGAAATTCCTACAATGTCGATTGGTCTTTACGGTAAAGATGAAGATTTCTTTACACTTAAGGGTATTGTTGAAGCGATTTGTCAGCTTTGCGGTGCACACACTCAATATGAACGCAGCGCAGAACCTTATCTCCACCCGGGTCGTCAAGCAATGGTAAAGGCAAATAACGTTGAATGTGCAACATTTGGCGAATTACATCCCACAGTTGCCGCTTCTTACGGTATTGATACAAAGGTTTACGTTGCTGAAATTAAGCTTGACGTTCTTATTGCAATTAATAAACGTAAAACCGTTTACAAACCATTACCCAAGTTCCCCGCTGTTGAACGTGACTTTGCAATGCTTTGCGACATTGACATTCCTGTTGGTAACCTTGAAAAAGCTATTTCACAAGGTGCCGGAAGATTGCTTGAAAGAATTGAGCTTTTTGATATTTACCAAGGTGCTCAAATTCCCGAAGGTAAAAAGAGCGTTGCGTTTAGTGTTTATCTTCGTTCTGCCGATTCTACCCTTAATGATAAGGAAATTGAAGAAGTAAGTAATAAGATTATCAAAAAATTGGAATCTATTGGTGCTGAACTTAGAAAATAATACTTGAAATTTTCATTAATTCGTTATACAATAAAGTAAATAAGATTAAAAGAGGTGTTATTTATGAATGATAGAACCATGACGTTTTCTATCGGTGACCAAACAGAACGCGAAATACGTATGATATTAGTTACGGTATATGATGCGTTAAAAGAAAAAGGTTATAATCCAATTAACCAAATTGTTGGCTATATTTTATCTGAAGACCCAACATACATTACAACCCATAATAATGCCCGTAACCTTATAAGAAAAATTGACCGTGATACACTTTTACAGTCACTTGTTAAGTATTATTTAAGCGCATAATTTTTAAAGGCACACCGTTTGGTGTGCCTTTTTTATAAAATAAAATAAAATCCCCAAACAATTGTTTGGGGATTTTTGTTTTAACCAACAATACCGGTTCTTGCAATACCTTCACGAAGATATTTTTGACCAATAAGAAATACGAATAACATCGGAAAAACCATAAGAAGTGAACCTGCCTGAATCCAAACTTGAAGTTGTAACGGGTTATCAACTGCAACCGAAGAAGAACTTGCAAGTTGTGCTTCAAGACCTACACGAAGCGCAGACAACTGCTGAGCAGCGTTGCGTTTGTGCTGCGTGAAAAGTTCAGCCGAGAAGTATTCATTCCAATGCCATACAATTGAGAACATAAATACAACGATAAACGAGTTAAGTGCGTTTGGAAGCATTACACGGAAGTATGTACCAAAAGCACCGCAACCATCAATTGCAGCCGCATTTTCAAGGTCGGTCGGCAATGCTCGGAAGGTTTGCCTATAAATGAATATAAACAAGCCCGAACGTATACCGGTACCAAACGCGGCCTGTACCCAGAATGCAGCGGGACTGTCAACAAGACCCAAGTTTTTAATAATACCGTAAAGCTGAATAATATACATTTGCTGCGGAGCAATGATTGTTAAAATTACAAGAGCAAATAAAATTCCTTTAAATTTAAAATCAAAACGGGCAAATGCATAACCTGCAAAAGCACACATAAACGACTGCAAAATTGCAGAACCGATTGAAACTTCCAAGCTATAAGGAAGTGATTCAGAATAGTTCATGTTGCGCCAAGCATTTTTAAGGTTATCAAGCGTGAAATGACGTGTAACCCAAACAACGGTAGGATTCCAAAGGTCTTCATCCCCACGGAATGTGGACGAAATCATATAAATAAAGGGGTATACAAGCGCATAACTAAAGCATATCAAAATAATCAAGCGAAATATTTTCCAACCAATAGCAGTACCTCTTTTCATGAGAATACTACGGGCGGCGAAACCGTCAATACCTTGTTTTTTAAACATTATTCATCCACCCCCTTATTTATCAATATACACGATTCTCTTAGATAGAAGCGCAGTGATAATACCAAGGAGCGCCAATATCATTAAGAAGTAACCTGTACCTGCAGCGGATGAGTTTGCGTACATAACGTTATTATAGTAATAACGTATCGTATGCATTACCGCAGCCGTTGACTGTGTCGAAATATCAATAATTGAGTAAACGATATTAAGGAAAATATATGGTGTTAAGAGTGGGAATGTAACCTTCCAGAAACGTTGCCAAGCGGTAGCACCTTCAACGTCACATACCTCGTAAAGAGAAGGTGAAATTGACTGAAGACCTGTAATGAACAACAAAATCTGAACACCGGACATCCATAAAATATCAACAACACTGCCAACCGCTTCAACAACAATGTTGATTAATTTATCGCCAATACCCATGCTTAAAAGCATTTCGGTAAGAGCTTCGTTTTGGAATATGTTGGTTGACTCACTTGTAACTGATGCTTGGAAGGTAAGGTCCTTTTGGAAAACCGAAAGAACAAGACCGGAAGCAACGATAATGGGAAGTGAGAAAATTACACGCCAAAATGAACGACCGAAAAATTCTTGATTAAGAATAATAGCCAAGAAAATTGAAATAATCAACACACAAACTGTGTGTAAAGTGGTTGTAACAAGGTGTGTCCACGCTTGTTGTAAAAACTGCTGTTCAATAAACACTAACTTGTAAGCACCAATACCCGAAAACTTTGAAATTATACGTCCGGTATCGAAACTTACGTCACAAAATGAGAGCCAAACCGTATGAAAGAATGGGTAGCAAAAGAATATTGCAGTACCAATAATCCAAGGAATAAGGAATACGTAGCCGACTAAACCCTGACGGCGTTCATATGACATTTTTAAAAGTTTGCTCTTTTTATTCATTTGAAACGCCTCCTTCAATGAGTTTATAAGACATAGCATCAATTGTCATGCCATCATATTCGACAGCGTTATCATCATAGTTTATGATAATTTTAGCGCCGTTTTCATATTCAACAACACGTAAATCTTTAGAAACTATAGTATGCTTTAAAATCTTTCCTTCGGTTTTAGCAAAGAATTCGCGATATGCTTTAACTTCCTTAACAATACTCTTTTCCAAAGCGGAAAGGTCGGAACCGTAAAGTATGTCAAGAGGAGTATCTTTAACGTCTTTATATTCCTTACCAATAATGGTATACATAGGAGCAGAACCACTTTCAAGCATTAAGAGTTTCATTTCGGGAATGTTGTTTGTAAGGTTAAGTGCTACTGTGCTGTAATTCTTAACACCGTTAAGTACCAACTGAACAAACGGAATATCAATATCAAAGCAGGTAAAACCACTTGAGCGCAAAGGCATACCGTAAGCATAATCAGTGTAGTTAAGCGCATAAGCTGCGGGACTTTGAAGCACAATACTCATACCATTGTCTTTCATGTTAGAAAGAATTTCAACGTAATTGTTGGTAACACTTACGATATCGCAATTCTTACCGTCACGTGATGAGTAAGGTGTATTACCAATTGATAAGGGAGCCGCAGTTTTTATGCCATTGTCCTTAGCGGACTTGATATAAGAATTTGCAGCAGATAAAAGTTTTGTTGGAATAAGATAACGAAGCGACGGGTAGTCCTTGTTTTCTTCATAGTTACCATAAAGATAATAAAGCTTTTCAATTGGTTTTACGTCAACAGAACGAGCATTATTCCAAAAAGTTGTGTAACCCATCTTGCTCTTGTTATAAAGTACAAATTCAGAAACCGGGAAAATTTCAGAATCATACTTAGAAGCCGCTTTAACAAACGCCTTATAATCCTCTAAACCACCAAGTTTTGAGTTAACGGTAAATTTAGTGTCAATAACGCCTCCTACTGCACCGTCTTTGTCAAGACCGTTTAGAATTATAACAGCGTTACCTTCAAATTTTTTCAAAAGTTTAAGACATTCATCAAAGGTAGTAAGGGTTTCATTTGCCTTATATGGAATACCCAAAAAGTGCTTTGTTTTCTTAACAGACATAAATGCTTCAATATATACTTTATCAGTAATTTTGTCTTCTTTCAAACCACTTTTAATTAGCTTTTCGCGAGTAACCTTAGCCATTTCATTATAGTCGCCATAAGTTGATAAAACGTTGTATGAAACAGAAAAACTGTCTCCCGCTGCGGTATTATTAGCAAGCATTGTTGCAGATACCGGGAACTGTGTGTTTTCAAGCATTGTAATAAATGCAGAAGTGCGATAAATAAATGAAATATAACCATAATTAAATGCATTTGAAGCAGTAGCAGAGGTGGCATTAATCATAGCAGCGGCTGCACCCTCTTCAACGTACATTAAAATGTTACTTGCATTTCCACCTTCACTATCTTCTTTGTGAATACCAATAACAGGTAAAAGCACATTTTGTGTGTTAACTGTCATGGTAAGACGGTTAGTAACCGGGTCAGTACCATAAACCTTTTGTGTGTAAATTGTAGAAGCTTTACCGTTATTAAAGTTAATTAAAGCACCACTTCCATCAGGAACAAGAATATAACCCTCTTCATCCCTATCTGCCGCATCAAAATAAGGCAAAACAGAAACCTTAACAAGTGAGAAAGTACCGTTTTCCTTAATTTCATCAAGCGGAACAGATGCAACAAATGAAGCACCATCTAAAGTGTAAACAAGAGAAACTTCCATTTCAACACCGCTAAATACATATTTAACGGTTACTGATTTATCGTTAGAACTTACACTTATATTAGCAATATTGCTTGTTACGGTTGAAATTGCACCTTGTTCGTCTACAACTTCAAGCAAAAGCTGTGATGCGGCACGCGAACGTGAAAGTGCATCAGTTTTGCCTTCTTCGTTAAGGTCAATAGGTGTTGAATAGAACTTATTACCTGTCGCAAGATCAGTAAGTGTAACGTTACCGTTCTTTTGGTCAACAGCAAGTTCAACCTTATCATTAGAAATAACACTTGCACCTTCAAGAACTTCTTGGGTTTCAACCGCGGAAATTGGAAAAATGCAACCTGTAACAAGTAAGGAAAGAATCATGAATGTTGCAACAAATAATTTAATAAATTTATACTTATTCATAATTGCCTCCTTACCGTAATATACCTATGATTTCTTTAATTACAGCTGTGCAGAAATCAACAAACTGTTGCCACAAACTAAAGAATACCAATACCAAGAACACAATTACGAACATACCAAGTAATGTGGCAACAACCAAAACAAAGGTAAGAACAACGTTCGCTTCATGTATTTTTGAAAGACCTATGAACAATATCATTATGCCCCAAGCAATTGCTAAAACAGAAATAATGGTTAAGAACATACCTTCTTCATCTGTTAAGAAATTACTGAGAATAGTGTTAAAAATGTTTGCAATAATATAGGGTAAAATTGCAAGAGATGTAACAGTTGCAATTTGTGTTAATTTACCGGACAAGCTAAACATTGTACAAATCAACCAGTTTGAAAGAATAAAGAGTACAAACAAGCCAATTGAACCGATAAATAAAAGGCGGATATCCATTTTAGCAGGGTCGTTTTGGTTAAAGATGAAACCACGCATTTGATAGGTAAATACCTTTTCAAAGAACCACAACGCTGCAACAAAGGGAGCAATCCAAAAAGACCCCTTTGTATTATTGATAAATGCCATCATATCACGCACAGGGTGTGCAAGCGACAAGCATAAACGTCTAAAATAACCGTCAGGAACTTCATAATCGTAACCAATTTTCTTTTTCTTGTTCTTTCGAATTCTAAAGAATACAAAAAGTCCAATTGCAACTACAATAACTGCAATAAAAATTACGTCAAACCATTCAGAAATAACGCGTGTACGATATTCCTGAAAAGCACGTGAATAGTCAACACGACTTTGTCCAAGTTGGAAATATTTCATTGCGCCCTTGTAATCCTCAAGATTAATGAGTGAACGACCAATAGAAACATAGGCAGTTTCAAATGCACCGTTTTGAACAAGAACAGATTCCCAAAGGTCAATCGATTCATTGTAAAGACCCTTAAGGTATGAACGAGATGCTTCCAAAACGGTCTTACCGTAATCGTTAACGGTAAACATTGTAATAGTATTATTTGCTTGGTCTAAAACATAAACGTAATCGTTATACGATGCAATAGCAACGGGTGTCTTAAACGTGCCCAACTGGTTACCAAGCGTACCAAACGATAAAAGGAAACTACCTTCGTTATCGTAAACAAACACACGACCAAGTGCCAAGTCAAGCGCTGCAAATACACCATCACCAATACTTGTAACGTCAGTAAAGGTTGTTGAAACAACGTTTTCGCCGAGTTCAGCGGTTTCAAGGTCACCGAATACCGTTTCCATTGGGAAAATATTATTACCCTTTGCGTTAAGACGACGAATACTTTCGGTCTTGTCAGTACCCGAAACAGAACACGCTAAAAGGTAACCGTCTTCATCAATATCAAGACCTGCATATTCAACAGGAACATATCGACTTTGTGTTGTTTTCATTTCTTCACTAAGAAGTTTTTTCCACATGTAGTTAAAAAGAACACTAGCGGTCATTTCTATTTTATTGGAACCACAGAAACCAAGGAATTCGCCATATTGGTTAAGCATTAGCACACCAGAATAAACGTGCTGACAAAGAATATAAACCGTTTCTTCGTCACTTACAACAACCTTAGTGGGACGGAATTCGGTAGTTTCGGGAATAAGCGAAGTGTCAGGACGGGTAAATACGTTTAACACATTACCGTCTTTATCAGAAACAAGCACTCTTCCCTGTTCAGTATCAGCAATATAAATACGTTTATCTTCGCCTGTTCTATGAATATAAATACCTTGCGCCTTGCTAAAGGTTACTTCTTTACCATCCTTGGTTAACTTTAAGGTTGAAATCAAGTTCATATTAATGTCAAGAACATAAACTGAACTATTGTCAGAGTCAAGTACGTAAAGGTTACCTTCCGTATCAAAATCCATATCATAAAGACGACCAATAGATTCAAGACCTAAAACGTTTTGGTTAATAACTCTTTCAGGTTCATAACCAACAGGTGCAGGGTTTGACTTATCATAAGAGTCATAAATATAACCTTGATACGGTGTATCGGAAAGGGCCGCAGCAGGAGTAATCAAAAGTATTGTAAGAGCCAAAGCGATACAAGCTATGCTAAAAATTTTCTTTTTCATATCTGTTCGCCCCCTTAATCCTTAAGACCCGAGTGAGCCATTGTTTCAATAACACTATTTTGTGAAACAACGAATATTATAATGGGAGGTATCATAATAAACAAACTACCCGCCATTGAAACGCCCACACGCGCGATACCGGCTGCAACAATTTCAGAAATTGCACTTTGTAAAAGTTTTAACTGTTCGTCAAAAACAACACCATGAGGATTAGAGTTCCAAACACTTTGGAATGCAAATACCAAAAGTGTCATCCAAGCAGGTTTAACTGTTGGCATAACAATTGTAGTGAATATTCTAAAATATGAAGCGCCGTCAATACCGGCAGATTCAATAAGTGCAGTCGGCAATTGATCCATAAACTGTTTCATAAGAAAAAGACCAAGTGACATAGGTAATACCGGTAAAATATAACCCCAATATGTATTTAATAGACCTAGTTTAGCCATAATAACATACTGTGGAAGCCAAAGTACAGAGCCGTTAAACAAAAGCGCTGTAACAACCAATTTAAACATCCACTTAATGCGAATATTAAATTTAGAAAATACAAATGCACACATTGAAGCCAAAATAATATGGCCAACGGTAGCAACGCCACTTACAAATACGCTGTTGAAAACATATCTACTAAACGGAACCCAAAGGTTAGCCGCAAGTGAGAACAGCATTTTAATATTTTCCATAGTGGGGCGTCTTACAAAGAAGCGCGGCGGGTAAGCATAAAGCTCGTCAATTGGCTTCAAAGAACTGATTACCGCATATAAAAGCGGAAGAACCATAAATGCGCCAAGCAAAGCTAGGAAAATGAAAATTCCCGTAGTGCCTGCAACTGAACGGCTGCCCCTCCTATTTTTCTTTTTAATTTTTAAAGAAGGCAAAATCATCATCCCTCATTCAATAGAATTTTTTAATTACAAAGCTTCGAAATTAAGTATCAGATACATAACTTAATAAAATATCGATAAGCTTACGTGCGCCCAACATTATCAGGAACAGAATTACTGAAATTGCACAGGCGTAACCCATTTCATAACGTATATTACCATAGTCGGTAATATGAAGAACTATCGTATGTGCTGAATAGTTTGTACTGGGCAAACCGCACAGTGACTGAGAAACAGCACTTACCGAGAAGGAGCTTACGATTTGCATAACCGCGCTAAATAACAACTGCGGTTTAAGAAGCGGGAATGTAATATAGAAAAATTCTTGATAACGGTTTTTAATACCGTCAACATCGCCAGCTTCATAGAGTGATTTATCAATACCCTGGAAGCCCGCGATAAATGAAAGGAAGCTGGTACCCAAGCTCATCCAAACCTGAACTATCATAACAACCGCAAGGGTGTATTCTTCGTCAGATAGCCATTGAATAGGTTCGTATATAATTCCCATTTTTGTGAGAATACCATTGATAAAACCATAAGAGTCACCGCTGAAGAGGTACTGCCAAATAAAGTATACAGACGATGAAAGTGACGGTGCATAGAAAACCAATGTCATAAGCACACGAAGATAACGAGGCAATTCGTTGATAAACCATGCAATGATAAGACACAGGAAATAACTTAAAGGGCCTGTGATTACCGCAAATATCAAAGTATTCTTAATTGATTTTAGAAATACAGTATCAGCAACAATAAGGTTAAAGTAATTGTTAAAACCGATAAATGTAGGAGTTTCAAGCATATTGTAATAGAAAAAGCTTAAAACCACCGCTGTAAGAATTGGCAAAATTGTAAAGATAAAGAAAAACAGCATATAAGGCGCAGTCATCAAATACAATTGCCAATTCTTAGCTATGTCCTTATGATAAGGGACTTTTCCCTTTTTTGTAAATTCTTTACTCAAGGCCAAATTCCTCACGTTTCCTCTGGATTTCCGCATCTACGCTAAGTTTCCAACTAAGCAAAGATTCACGTGCATTACGGTTATTATAAACAACGTCGCGGAACGCGTTGTCTAAGTCACGTGTAAGATAATAACCACCAGGTGCTTCGGGAATTTCTTCAATTGCATCCCATGCGGTCATAAGGTTTTTATATTCTTTACCACTCCAAGAAAGGTTCTTAAATGCTTCACGGTTTGCAGTTGCAACACGACCTACAACGCCAAGAACAGCTTCAACGTCTAAAGCGTAACGCGTTTGCGCTTCAGCTGAACACCACCACTTAAGAAAAGTCCAAGCAGCTTCAACGTTACCGTTTTCTTTTGCTGCACGAAGCATAACAGAAGCAGAACCAGAACCACCTTGTGCACGACTGATAGTGCCATCTTTTTGAACCGTTCCGGGAATCGGAACCATTTCCCAAAGTCCTGCAATTTCAGGGGCCGCCGCACTTAAACGGTTATATTCGGTATACATTGCCAGACCGAGCGGCATATCACCCGAACGGAAACGGTTATAAAAGTCGTAGGTTACCTGCGAGTCCATCTTGGTATAAATATCGGTCCAAGTTTGGAATGAATCAAGCGCTTCTACTGTGCCTAGGTCGGTAGCAGAAAGGTCGTCATTATAAAATCTACCGCCATTTTGAAGAAGAAGTGCTGAGAAAATGTTTCTCGAACCCATACCATTATCAACCGAGCCGCTTGCGTCAACCGCTGTATAAGGAAGACCAACTTCCATATTATTAGACTGAATAACCTTCATAACGTCCCAAAATTCTTCCCAGGTGTTAGGAACGGTAAGTTCTAATTCTTTAAAAATATCACTACGGTAGAACATCATGTAAAAGTTCTGTGTATCGGGGACAGCGTAAACTGCACCGTTTAAGGTGTAAGGAGTAAATGAAGATTCTTGGAAACGAGATTTTATTTCATCAAATCCGTCAAGCTTTGAAATATCATAAAGTGCACCACGAAGTGCAAGGTTTACAGGTTGACCACGTCCTATCATAAGAGATATGTCAGGCGCCCGACCTGAAAGATATGCCTGAATTACGCTGGCGTTTGTAATCTTAAGGTCAACACCGATGTTATACTGTGGAGTAAAAAGGTCATTAATCATTGCGTTGATAACGTTTGCTTGGTCACGACCAGAGTTTACCCAAACAGTAATTACGTCATCATAAGAAGAATTATCAGCAAAATTGCTATAATCGGTAATAAATGAATAGAAGAAGGATTTTACTTCACGCCAAATAGCACCAAAAAAGTTATCGTTAACTGCGGGCTTTTGAGCATTTGGTTGACAAACGTAAAGGTAATCAAGAAGTAAGGGTTGTTCCTTAAGTTCAAGAACCCAAGATGAAAGTGAACCGATATTACCGCTGAAAGTATCAAGACGATGCGGAATAGTCGAAGGAGAATTTATCATATCTTCAAGGTTGTAAACCAAAACGTTGATGATATCACTTACGTCACGATCACTTTCAATGATTTTCTTGATGTTTTTATATTCAACTTTTAACTGTTTTGCAGATTCTTTCAAAGTAGGAATAAGTTCAGGAATTTCTTTGTCAAGATAATAGTCACGGTACATATCAGGTTCTGTACCAGTAATCATTAAGCATTGACGGTAGATATTGTTAAGTTCAACAACAATTGAATTAAGATTGGCAATAGAATCGCTTAAAGCACCTACAACATTTTCAAGACGAATGGTGTGTTTTTCCCCTGCAGTTAAATAAATGTAAAGGGTTTCACCTTCTTCGTTAGCAAGTGACTTGCCTTGCCAACCGCTTGAATAACCGAAAGAAACCAGGTCTGCTTCTTCAAAAGGCACTTCACCGTCAACCAAAAGACGTCTATGTGAAGGAAGGCCCGATTTATAAGACTGCTTAAATCTTAAATAAATTTCATAATAACCGTCATCCGGAACTTCAACTTCCCATTCAAGCCATTGACCAGCGTATGACCAGGTTGAACCGCCTATTACGTTCAAACGTGTTTTTGTATAATTGAAAGGACTGTTTTTAGTTGAAGTACGGTCGGTAGAAGCAACCATATTTTGTTCAGACTTTTTAAAAGTAGCTTCTGCTTCGAACTTTTTGCCCCAATCGCCATCCTTAACTGCGCCGTTTTTAGAAACATATTCTTCATAGGTTGAATGTTTAACAGGTGCACATAGTGTTATGTTCGAAAGTGCAAACGGTTCGTTAAACGAGTAAACAACAATACTATGCTTACCCTTTGTAAGATAAACCAAAAACGGATCATCAGTAACACCGGAATCACTTGTTGCAAATTTTTCGTTCCAGTCGTAAATTTCCTTTTGAGCGGTGTTATAATCGTTATCAGCAGTATCGCGCTTGATACCGTCTTCAGAATTGTATGTACGGTTCAACGAAAAAGACGTAAGGTCAGTATAAGGGAAACCGTCATCAATTTGAATTCCAAGATTAATTTTGTTACCCGAACCTTTAAGGGGGTAATATGTAAACTTAACCGAATAGAAAGCATCGGCAGGCACATCAATTTCGTACGAAATATTACCGGCGCCACTTTCCCACTTAATTACGTTTTCTTTACCCTCAAAAGAGGCAAGTGTTTCAATTTTGGCATCTTCTGAAACCGCAGTATATTTATCAAGCATGATATCTATACTGTCAGTTGCCAAGGGTTTCTCCCCTACCTCTGCCAAATATTTTTGATAAGTATTGCTTTTATCTAACAAAAGCAAATCAATTTCTTCTGCAGTATAAGGTTCCTTATGTGCGGCACTTACACTACAAATCGGCATTAAAACTGTTACTAAAATTACAATTGCAACAACTAATGCCATTAGTTTTTTGAATCGCATAACACCT
>JAZNJR010000051.1:0-3916 GCA_045578165.1 Acutalibacteraceae bacterium | reverse complement strand
CCGAACTGTCACAGGTTGAAAGCATTGAAAAGCAGGTGCGTACAGCCATTACGCTTAAGGAATCGCAAACCCCAGTTTTGCAGTCAAGTGCAAATGGTGAGAATTCGGCATTGCAGTCAAGTGCAGAAGGTGGTATAATAAGTCAAGGAGGCGAAGAAAATGGGCGAATACATAACCAAGGAACAATGGACGGAGGCAATGAAACGAACATTGACGCCGGAAGAGAACGCAAAATTCGACAAAGCGGCGCAACAGTTGATGAGTATGTCGCCGGAGGAAAGGCGGAAATTCTTTCAAGAACATCGTCAGACGGACGACGAGTGGTAAGAGTAAACTATGGCAAGAGTAGCGTTACTTTTACCGAAGGTGAGGCGGAAGATACTCCGGGATATAAAGTCTATACTGCTTTTAAAAACGCCGGTATGAAGGTTATATATTGCGAAGGCGCAATTGAAAGAACAGTTAATGGTAAGGTTATTGCCCGAACTGAAGCGTTTACTGCACCAGACGGCACGGTATATGTATCAAGTGAATCAAAATTGCCACCAAAACAAACCTTCGACCATGAAAAGGTACACGTTGCCGATAAAACGAATAATCCTGCTTATGCTGAATATGAATCAGCATTATGTGATGAAGTTGATTATACCTCCACCACATACAAGCGAGCAGCAATGCAAATTAATGAATTTCAATTCGAAAATAAATACGATATCGATGATATAAGTTCGTATCCTATATTTATGCGTGAGATAGCGGCTTATATAAACCAATTTGTATTATCTGACCCTACGTATGCACAAAATACCTTCGGCGGTATGTTTGGCGATTGGAACACAGTTGTTGATGCTGTAAATAAATTTAATACCGATATGAAAGCAGACTTTACCGAGTCTGCTTCTTTTATGCCCGAAAATGATTCTTCCGATAACGCTTCCGACGATTATAATGACGATAGCAGAGAACCGGGATTTATAAAGCCAGACACAAAAGAAATATATCGCAAATCGACAGAAAAGGATTTTAGCATTTTGACCGGTAAGCGCAAAAATGCCGCCCAAAGACAAATGGAAGCGGTAGCGGAAAAATTCGGCGTTAAGGTTGGTTATAAGGATGACATAACCAAGGGTTATTATGACCCGGAACTCAAGACGATATATATGAACCCTGTGTGGTCATTGACAGAGCAGTATTTTGTTTTGTTTAAGCACGAGCTTACTCACCATCTTGAAAATTATAAAGCGTACGATTCTTTCAAGTTTTATGTGTTGAATTTCAGCAATAGTTTTGATGCGTATGTGCGCGACAGGTTAAAAGATGAACTTGGCGAAGAATTTAAAGGCAGCCGTAAGGAAGCGCTTAAAGCATACAGCGATATAGTACTTAAACAGCGGCAAGCTTCAAAAGAAATTCCTGACCGTATTAAAAAAAGCTACAACCCCGAAAGTATTGAACGGGAAATTGTAGCCGATTTTGTTGGTGAAGTAATGCTTGGCGGCAAGGATGCTGCAAAAGCCGAAGCTGCGCTTATGGAAATTGCCAAGACTGAGCACAGAACATTGCTTGAAAAAATACGTGACTGGGTAAATGAATGGGTTTCGATAATTAAAGGCGAACCTCAAAACCGTACTCTTGCAGAAGATTTAGAATATCTTAATCGAAGAATTGCCCGTGTGCTTGATTCAAAGCAGAAAAACAATATCAGCGATGGCGATATTAAGTACAGCATAAATAAAAATGCCAAGTCCGAACTGCATAAGGCATTATACGACTTAGGGTACCGTAATGAGGTTTTATTACGGGATAATACGCCATCTATAATGACTTCGCAAAAAGGAGTCATCGACAGACCTATGGTAATGAATTCGTCGCATATTAGAGAAAACGTTTTTACTAAAGCCGAAGCGCGAAGTATGGGATTGAAAGTTGATGAACATACACATTATCATGGTATCGGGGAAACGTTTTTCTTGAAAATTATTGACGGTCTTGATAATGTTAAGGAAGCTTACCGAGGCACCAAAAACGCTACAGATGTTTCTAGACGTGAAAATTATTTTTTGCTTGTGTCGGAATTTAAAGACAGTGATGGAAACATTGTTAATGTTCCCGTCTATATAGAAGAGGGAGCACAATGTAATCGAGTTTTTTTGAGGTCTAACAAAATTGCAACAGTGTTTGGCCGTGAGGATTTTCGAAGTTATATTAATAACCAGCTCAAGAATGGGGATTTGGTAAGAATAAAAAATAAGAGTGGTAAATCCAGTGAAGGTGACGCACTAATCGCGCCAGCTTATAGAAATACCACTCTTAATAAAAGTATACCCAAAAACGGCGAAAATGTCAATGAAAAGTTTTCCGTTGCCAGTGAAGCGTTTTCGAAAAAGCTTGCTGAATTGACCGAAGATGTCAAAAACGGCAAGCTAGGGTTTGATGGGTATATGTTTTGAATAACACAAAGTAGATAAAATAACCGTTTCTTTAGTAAAAAGCGGAAATCAAATACTTTTGTTGCTCTAAAATGTATTGGGCGCGCTCGGTATCAACTTCAATCGCTTTATATGTAAAGCTGTCAGCGGGGAACTTCTCGCCATCCATCTGTAAAAAGCTGCTGATAAGATTGTTGTTTTGGTCGTATTTAAAAAAGTATATACATTCGTTTTCGTCATCATTTAAAAGCTTTTCTGTAATTAAACCGTTCTCAATTTTACAGTTAAAGATCGGCTCGCCATCTTTGGTTTCACCGTATACCCTAGAAAGCTTTTTACCGTTGTATTCATAAGATATAATATTTGTTAAAATGGCGTCGTGGTATTCGCGCTTTTCGGTAATATCACCGTTTTGGTTATATTTGTACTGAAAACCGCTATAATCGCCCGTTTCGAGTATTTCTTCCTTAAGCTTGCCGTCATCGGTGTAGGTTAAATTGCGTTTTTCACCCTTTTCACCATTTGCCCAAATTGTTGAAGAGCGACAGGGCATACCGTTTTGGTCGGCTTTATCAAAAAGCTTTTCATATGTAACCTTCTTTTCAAGGTTGTATAAAACGGTGCGGTTAATGTTATAATCCTCATCGTAATAATACTCTATATGACCGCTATCAAAATAAATAGCACGCTCAATCAAATATATAGTAACCTTTTTATTTTGAGTTGGGGTCGAGGTTTGATTTTGGTCGGGTAGCTGAGAGGAAGAATTTTCATTTGATTGCTCAACCTTGTTATTGGGCTTAGCTGTATTACAAGCAGTTATAGAAAGCAGTATTATTAAAATTAGGGTGGCAGAAAGTAATCGTTTCATAATTTTCTCCTACTATACGATTTGTTTTTAAACTATATACCATTATTATTTTACCATACAAGCTTTAATTTTACAACAAGTATTTATACGATGAAGAATCAATATGATAGTTCTCTTGTCCTTATTTATTATTCATCAGCGTAAAGCGACTTCATTATTCATTACGAAAATCCTTTTTAATGAATGATGAATAAGGGATAATACAAAAAAGCACCGACCATAAAGGTCAGTGCTTTTATTTTGGCAGGGGTAGAAGGATTCGAACCCTCACAAACGGTTTTGGAGACCGGTGTGCTACCGTTGACACCATACCCCTATATTAACTTTACAACGCTTATTTTGGTGGAGCATCAGGGACTCGAACCCCGGACCAACCGGTTATGAGCCGGTTGCTCTAACCAACTGAGCTAATGCTCCAAACAAGCAATAGTTATTATATCATAAATTATAAATTTGTCAATACTCAAAATCTAATTTTTTTTATTTTTTATGGCTCAATCGGGTTTAAAAACTGACGATATTCGCATTTAAAATTTGGCAGATATTTTCTTGTTATATGTAGCGCTTCTTTGTTTTTTAAAACAACTTGTTCGATATTATATTTAAAAACGTGATT
>JAZNJR010000050.1:0-6946 GCA_045578165.1 Acutalibacteraceae bacterium | reverse complement strand
GCACGTCGCAGAGCAAAAGGAAGAAAGAAATTGACATACTAAAAGCCACTCGTATGTGGCTTTTCCTTTTATTATGAGAATTATTAAATTAAAGGAAAATCGTGATTTTCGTCGTGCTTATCATCGTGGCAAGGTGTTTGTCACGCCCTTTGCGGTGGTTTATGTAAATAAAAATCGCACAGGGGATGTTCGGCTCGGCATAACTGCAGGCAAAAAAATTGGCAAAGCGGTTAAACGCAACCGTGCAAAACGCGTTATAACTGCCGCTTTTTATTCTGTTTTGCCACAAATCAAAGACGGGTTGGACCTTGTAATTGTTGCAAGGACCAAAATTTTGAATGTAAAAAGCACTGTTTTTACAACAAGTCTTGTAAAAGCGCTCGAAGAGGTTGGTGCTTTAAAAAACGATAATGAAGAAAATACTGATATTTCTTGTTAGGTTTTATCAAAAAAACATTTCACCGCTAAAGGTTTCGTGTTGCCGTTTCACACCTACCTGCTCTCAATATGCAATTGAGGCAATCACTACTCATGGCGCACTAAAGGGGACAGCCCTTTCCTGTTGGCGAATTTTAAGATGCAATCCTTTTTGTAAGGGCGGGTATGACCCCGTACCATCTAAAAAGGAAAAGAAACGTTAATTTTAAAAATAACCATTTGCGTTTGTATTTTTAATACATCGCATTGAATGGATGGTGCATAAACAATATGGATAAGTTATTTGACATCATTAATATACCGTTCAGTTATATTTTGCGCTATATTGCTGATATGTGTAACGGTAACTTTGCTGTAGCAGTTTTTATTTTTACTTTGCTTATAAACCTTGCGTTTATTCCGCTCACAATTAAAAGTCAAAAATCTTCTGTTCAGCAAATGCGCATTAAGCCCAAGCTTGATGCTTTAAAAGAAAAATGTGGCGACGACAAGCAAAAATACAGCATGGAAATGCAGGAGCTTTATCAAAAAGAAGGAGTTTCTATGGGTGGCGGTTGTCTTCCCATGATTTTCCGTTTGGTTGTTATGATGAGCATTTATTGGCTTATTATGTCACCGATCACCTATTTGTCAGGTGTTGAAAAGGCGAAGGTTACTAATGTTAATACCGTTGTTACTCAAACCTTGAATGACATTAAAAAAGAAGACAAAAAAGAATATGATGCTTTAATTAAAAAGCTTGACTGGACTGCTAACAACAGCAACAACCAGCTTGGTATTATCAAAATTATTCGTGATGAAGATAAGCTCGAAATTTTAAAAGATAGTATTCCTGCAAAAAAATACAACAAAATTGAAAAAGATTTACAGTATATGATTAAAAAAGACAAGGAAGCTAACATCAACTTCGCTTTGTTTGGTATTGATCTTACTGCAACTCCTAAATTCTCAATTGATATTTTTAATGCGTTTAACCGCACTTGGATTATGCCCTTGTTAGCATTTGCCGCGCAAATTCTTTCAAGTCTTATGTCTATGATGCAGCAAAGAAAGCAAAATCCCGATGCCCCTAACATGATGGGCATGATGTTAACAATGCCTTTAATTTCATTGTTCATCGGTTTTGGTTTCCCTTGTGGCGTTACGTTCTATTGGGCATGCTCGTCACTTATTGGTGGTGTAATCCAACTTTTTGTTCAACAATACTATGGCCCTCACAAGCTTTTATCTAAAGAACGCGCTAAAGAACTTGTAAAACAGTGTGATTTTGAGTCTACACAAATTAAAAAGCTTGGCGCAAAGGATTAAGCAGAGGTTTTTATAAGGAGGAAGTCCCTTGATTAAAGAGGCAATTGGCACAGGTCTTACTATAGACGAGGCCAGGGAAAATGCTGCTTTAAAATTGGGCGTAGCAGAGGATGCTGACGTTCAATTTGAAGTTGTTACATTCCCCAAAAAGAAAACTTTAGGTCTTTTCGGCGGCTGCAATGCAGAAGTCAAGGCATATATCGAATTACCCGACGAAAAGCCCAAGAAAAAAGATAAAAAAGCAAACAAACCCGTAGCAGATAAAAAGGCAGAACCCAAAAAGACCGAACCAAAGAAAACCGAAAGAAAGGTTGAAAAAACACAGGAATACGGTCCCGCAGTAGATGTAAACGAATTGGCACCTGACAGTCGTCCTGCAAAGGCAATTGAATTTTTAAAACCCATTCTTGCAAGTCTCGGTTGCGAAAACGTAAGCTTTAAGGTTTCTGAACGTGAAAACGCTGCATTAATTGAACTTGAAGGCGAAGGTCTTGGTGTTATTATCGGACATCGTGGTGAAACTCTTGATGCGCTTCAGTTTTTAGCGGGTCTTGCTTCAAACAACGGTGGCGGTTATTATAAGGTTTCGCTTAACATAGGTAACTACCGTGAAAAGCGTGAAGACACTTTAATTGCCCTTGCAAACCGTATTGCACAGCAGGTTTTAAAGACCGGTAAGTGCAGAACTTTGGAACCTATGAACCCTTACGAACGTCGTATTATTCATACGGCTGTTCAGGCAATTGACGGCGTTACAAGTGCGTCTTTTGGCGAAGGAATTAACCGTCGCGTTGTTATAGGCAAAGAGGGCACCGAATTAAAACCTTTAAGAAATGACCGTGCTCATGGAAGACGTGATGACCGTCGTCGTGGTGGTCGTCGTCCTAGTAACAAGGTTGAGGCCACTCCTAACCGTGAACCTAAGAAGGATACGGATATTCCGCTTTACGGTAAAATTAATTAATCTTTGAAAGATATTTAAAACAGCAGAAATTAATTTTCTGCTGTTTTTTTATTTTTGTTACAGTTTTGTTATTAATTAATTAAAAATTGACAGTTGGGGCAAAATAGTATATAATATTCTTGTTGCGTGCGCCCAAAATTTGGCGCGGCTGTTTTATAACAAAATGAAATGGAGGGGCAATGATGGAAAAATTTGTGATTTCCGGCGGTAACCGCTTGTGCGGCAAGGTTCGTATAAGTGGCGCTAAAAACGCTGCAGTCGCAATTCTCCCGGCAGTTTTACTTGCCGACGGTCCTTCAGTAATAGAAAATTTACCTAACATTTCCGACGTAACAAACATTCTTCACGTTTTGTCAGCTCTTGGTGCTAAGGTTAAGCTTATAAATAAATCCACAGTTGAAATTGACCCAACTAACGCGAATTCCTTTGTTGTTTCTCAAAAAATGGCAGAGGGTATGCGTGCGTCAAGTTATTTTTTGGGTGCGCTTCTTGGTAGAATGAAAAAGGCGCGTGTTGCGCCTCCCGGTGGATGTAATTTTGGTGTAAGACCTATTGATCAACACATTAAGGGTTTTGAAATGTTGGGCGCAAAGGTGTCCTTTGAAAAGGGTATGGTTGACGCAAGGGCGGCTGAACTTCGTGGCAGCAGCGTTTATCTTGATGTTGTGTCGGTTGGTGCTACAATTAACATTATGCTTGCTGCTGTTAAGGCAACAGGGCTTACAGTCATTGAAAATGCCGCACGTGAGCCACACATTGTTGACCTTGCAAACTTTTTAAACTCAATGGGCGCAAATATTATGGGCGCAGGTACAAGTGTTATTAAAATTCGTGGTGTTGAACGTTTACAGGGCACTAATTATAGCATAATTCCCGACCAAATAGAAGCCGGCACATATATGGCGGCTGCTGTTGCAACTCAGGGTGACGTGCTTATTGATAACGTTACACCCAAGCACCTTGAATCTATAATTGCTAAGCTTCGCGAAACGGGCGCAGTTATTACCGAATATGATGAAGCAGTTCGCGTTACAATGAATCAAAGGCCAAGAAAGTGCAACGTAAAAACAATGCCGCATCCTGGTTTCCCTACTGATATGCAACCCCAAATGGCAACTGTACTTACCATTGCCGAAGGTACAAGCATTGTTACTGAGGGTGTTTGGGACAATCGTTTTAGGTATCTTGACCAATTAATGCTTATGGGTGCAGACGTTCAGGTTGACGGTAAAACCGCAGTAATTACAGGTGTTAACGGCCTTTCTGCAGCCCCTGTTAAAGCGGTTGACTTGCGCGCGGGTGCTGCAATGCTTATTGCAGGTCTTGTTGCACAGGGTGAAACCGTTATTGAAGAAATTGAACGTATTGACCGCGGCTATGAAGATGTTGTGGAAAAATTCACAAATCTTGGCGCCGATATCAGACGTGTTTACACACCTGATGATATTGAAATTTTAAAACAAGCTTAAATTTTACAGGTCAACTACGGTTGACCTGTTTGTTTATCGTAAAGGAAGGTGATTTTTTGTCTAAAATTTGTCCGCTTTTCAGCAGTTCAAGTGGCAACTGCACTTACATAGGCACCAAGTTTGGTGATGTTTTGGTTGACGTTGGAGTGTCTTTTAAGGGTGTGTGCGAAGCTTTGGAGAACGTCGGGGCAAGTGTTGACAAAATCGCCGCAGTGTTTATTACACACGAACACGAAGACCACATTAAAGGTCTTAAAACCTTTTTAAATAAAACAAATGCATCGGTTTTTGCAAGCGAAAAAACGTTAGAAACCTTAATTTTGCTTGATAAAATTCCTGCCAAAACAAACGTAATTGCGCTTTCATCTCAAACCGAAATTGGTGGCGTTGTTGCTAACCGTTTTTCCACAAGTCACGACTGTGTTGGCTCAAGTGGTTACAGCTTCATTTTACCTGACCAAAAATGCATTTCGGTCTGTACCGACAGCGGCATTGTGACCGATGAAATGCGCCATGCTATTTTAGGCAGCGATTTGGTGCTTTTGGAATCTAATCACGATATTGAAATGCTAAAACGCGGTCCTTACCCGCCACAGCTTAAAATGCGTATTTTGTCTGAAAAAGGGCATCTTTCAAACAATGCTTGTGCGTGTGAATTGGGTGCACTTATTAATTCGGGTGCGACTCGTTTTATCTTAGGGCATTTAAGCCAACATAACAACACCCCAATGCTTGCTAAAGCCACTGCTGAAGCGGCTTTGTTGGCACAGGGCGCACAAAACGGAAAAGATTATATTTTGTCGGTTGCAAGACCCAAATTAAACGGGGTGACTGTAATATGATTAAGGTTACGCTTATCGCCCTTGGAAAGCTTAAAGAAAAATATCTTCGCGATGCGGTTGACGAATATAAAAAACGCCTTTCTCGTTACTGTGATTTGGAGGTAATAGAGCTTGAGGCGATAAAGCTTCCTGATAATCCATCAAAAGCACAAATTGATGCTGCACTTGAAAAAGAAGCCGAAATGATTCTTAAAAAAGTACCTAAATCCAGTGAAATTTATACACTTTGCGTTGAGGGCAAGCAATTTTCAAGCGAAGATTTTGCTAACCGTTTTTCTGACTGTGCAAGTCAGGGTAGGGGAATGGCTTTTATCATCGGCAGTTCTTACGGCATGAGTGAAAAAGTAAAGCTGTTTTCAAACACGCGGTTGTCCTTATCGAAAATGACTTTTCCGCACCAATTTTTCCGCGTAATGCTGCTTGAACAGGTGTACCGTGCCTTTAAAATCAACGAGGGCTCGACGTATCATAAATAATATATATAATATATAATAAAAAATGCTTGACCTTTTGGGTGTAGTGTGTTATAATTACACTACCTCTGAAAGGTTCTTTTTTTTTGCAATAAGAACCGGTTTTTAAAGGTTTTCAATATATCGCATAGTGCTTTCCGCTAACCGCAAAATGTGGTATGCGGTGCGGTTGAGAAAATACTTTGACCGAGGGAGGCGTTTACTTTTACAAGAGTAAAAGCAAAAAATATTTCCGTAAAGCGGGAGGTGCCGTTATGAGAGTTAAAATCACACTTGCTTGCACAGAGTGCAAACAACGCAACTACAACACAATGAAAAACAAGAAGAACGACCCCGACAGACTTGAAATGAACAAGTACTGCAGGTTCTGCAAAAAGCACACCCTTCACAAGGAAACAAAGTAGGAGGCAGAAATGAAGATATTAAATAAATTTTTTCAAATTGCCGCTGTTGTTTTCGGTCTCGGTGCACTTGTATTGTTTTTCCTTCCCTTTGTTGACGTTTATTCAAAGGGTGACCTTGCGGGTTCTTACATTGCAGCACAGTTTGCGTTTGCTTCAAAGGTTGAATTTTTGGGTGAAGGCTTAAAATTAGCGTACTCTGCTAAAATTTTGTTTACCTTTATTCTTACCGCATTCGCTGCTGTATTAAACGCTGTTGGTCTTTTCTACAAAAACAAGGGTATTCGTTACACAGTATCAGGCGTAAGTCTTTTTACTGCAATTTACACCTTGGTTTGTATGACCGTTTTCGCACCCACAGGTTTTGTTGATATTCGTCCTCTTAACCCTGTTTCAAGTGTTCATTATACTTGGTTTGCAATTATTATGCTTATTGCAATGTTCGTATTTGCAGCATTTGCAATTGCTCACCTTTTTGTTGATGACTACATTGAAGCCAAGGCAACAGGCGGAAAAACCATATTACAGCGTGTTGTACTTTTCTTCAGAGATTATAAGAGTGAAGTTAAGAAGATTGTTTGGCCCAGCTTTAAAGACGTTGTTAAAAACACAGTTATCGTTTTGATTATGTGTGCAGTTATCGGCGTACTTATTTGGCTTGTTGACTTTGGTCTTGGCAAACTTATCGAATTGATTTTAGGTATTAAGTAATCCTTGGAGGTAAATCATGTCTGAAATACAAGAAGCAAGATGGTATGTTGTGCATACCTATTCAGGGCATGAAAATAAAGTTAAAGCTACGATAGAAAAAGCTGTAAAGACAAGAGGAATGGAAGACTATATAACACATTTAGTTGTTCCAACTGAAGATGTAGTAGAAACTACAAAAACAGGAAAAGAAAAAACTAGACAGCGTAAGGTATTTCCAAGTTATGTCCTAGTTAAAATGATAATCACTGATGAATCTTGGTATATCGTAAGAAATACTAAAGGTGTTACTGGATTCGTTGGACCAGGTTCAAAACCAGTACCATTAAGTGATGAAGAAGTT
>JAZNJR010000049.1:0-3008 GCA_045578165.1 Acutalibacteraceae bacterium | reverse complement strand
ATATTGCTACAGCATTGAATCTTATGCTAACGGTAAACTCACTGACGGTAGTGACCGCGCTAACTTGCTTATCGCAATGCTCCGCTTCGGTGCTTCTGCTAAAGCTTTCAATGGCTAATATCTTTTAAATAAAAACACCCTTCCACTCGGGAGGGTGTTTTTTTATTTCTATAAAGGTTTGTTAAATTATAGTTTGTCGCTCGGTTAAGTTTCACGGACAGTCCGGGAGGCCTGTCCCTACAAATATACAATGAAATTGTTGTATAATTACGAATTACGCATTTTGCTTCAGCGATAAACCCTAATTTAATTTATATAATATAATAAAATGTTGCACTTGTTTTTATTTTTAATTTATGTTACAATTATAATGGTAGATTGGTGTTTTATAACCAAATAAATTTTAAGACAAGGGGATCGTAAAAATGAAACGATTACTGGCCATTATCTTAACACTTGCTGTTATGCTGTCCGTATTGCTCGGCATTCCCGTAAATGCCGCAACAGGCACCGTTGTGACAAACACCGGTGTACGTCACGCAGTATGTACTTCACTCAGCTCACAAGCAATAAAGTACTATTCTACAAATGACGCATTGTACGATACCGTTTCAACTTTAGAAGGTGGTACAACAAACTGTCTTACCTCGGTTGACAGTGCGCTTTATAATGAATTGCAGTCGCTTATGTCAAGCACAATGACAAGCAGCACGTCATACAGTAACCTTACTTCAAAGTGGCCCAAAACCGATGCTAACAACGGTTCATCAACTCAGGTGCTTTTCTACAGTGACGTTGTTTCAAGCTCAAACATCAGCCGCGAGCACGTTTGGCCCAAGAGCCACGCTTCCTTCTATGAAAGCGGCGGCGGTTCTGACCCGCACCATCTTCGTCCTGAAGACAGCACAATAAATTCGACCCGTAGCAACTATTGTATGGGTAACGTAAGAGAAAATATTTCGGGTTATAAATCAAAAGACTATAACGGCAAAACCGTTTTATATTATGGCAACAGCATGGTTGAAGTTAACGACAACATCAAGGGTGACGTTGCACGTATTTTCCTTTACGTTTACTGCCGTTGGGAAGAACCAAATCTCTTTATGGATACGTCTAATCCTATAATTGGTTCGGGCGACAACCAGAACACTGGCGAAAAGGTTATCGAAAGTCTTGACACACTTCTCGAATGGTGCGAAGAAGACCCCGTTGACGAATGGGAAATGGGACGTAACGACCAATGCGAAAACTGGGTTGGTAACCGAAACGTATTTATCGACTACCCCGAATATGCCTGGCTTTTGTTCGGTCAGGAAGTTCCTGATGATATGGTAACCCCCTCAGGCGAAGCAAGTAACGGTAATGGTGGCTCGGGTTCAACTACATGCACACACGCAAGTGTTAAATATGCATCTGTTAGCTCAACCTACCACTCGGTAACATGCACACTTTGTTCAAAAACCATTCGCACCGAAAATCACACCCTTTCAAACGACGTTTGTTCTCTTTGCGGTTACACCAACACCTCAACAGGCGGTGGCTCGGGTACTGCAAGCGGCACAGTAACCTATACTTTCAGCGATTATACTGCAGGTACACAATACGCAGCCAATGAAGAACATATTTTAGACGATACTGTTACAGTTACCACCAATAAGGCATACTTTACTTCTGAGCTTCGCCTTTATGACAGTTCTACATATAACAGTACCGCAATCATAAGCTCCGACAAGGTTATAACCGGTCTTTCCCTTAACGCCGGTAACGCATCGGCATCACTTTTAGTTTACGGTTCAAAAGACGGTGTAACCTATGACCTTGTGGACACTTTAAGTGTAGCTTCAAGCTATAAAGACCTTTCAACCTCAATTGACGGTAGCGAGGGCTATAAATACATTAAGTTAGACTCAAGTGGCGCACAGGTGCGCGTTAAATCTGCTACCATTACCTTTGCAGATGATTCTTCTTCCGGTGAAGAAGGTGGCGAAACCGAATGTAGCCATAATTACACTTCAACCACAACCAACGCAACCTGCACCACCGCGGGCAGCACCATATATACTTGTACCCTTTGTGGCGCTTCTTATACCGAAACCATTGCCGCAAAAGGTCATACCCCTTCAAAATATTCTTCGGTTGATTCATCCAAACATAACGTCATTTGTAGTGTTTGCAGTGTCACAGTAAGCACCGCCGCACACACCTTTACAAATAACACCTGTACCCTTTGCGGTTATAAAAAACCCGCTTCAACCTCAAGCATTGTATTTGAACTTGGCGATGACGGTAACGCAAGCCATAGCGACGGTTCAGACGGTTCAGCTTATACCGAAACCGTAAATGGTTATACCTTGTCAATTACAAGCGGCACAAAAATGTATACAGGTGCACGTGATGCAAAAGGCAACGGTTGTATCAAGCTTGGTACAAGCAGTGCGACCGGCAGCTTTAAATTTACCGTTCCCGACGAAGTTACCTCAGTTACTATTAAAGTGGCCGGTTATAAAACCAGCACCGTTACCGTTACTGCTAACGGTGCAAACACCGCTATTACAACAAAATCAGCTAATGGCGAATATACCGACATTATTGTTGACACCTCATCAACTAAAACGGTAACCTTTGCTACATCAACCGGTAAACGCGCTATGGTTAATTCTATTGCATATAACTTTGCCGCTTGTGACCATACTTATGATAATAACTGCGACACCACTTGCAACAACTGCGGCGAAGAACGCGAAGTTGCAGGACACGACTATAACGCAGTTGTAACTGAACCCACATGTACTGCTGAAGGTTATACAACCTACACTTGTAGCAATTGTGGCGACAGCTACGTTGGCGATAAGGTTGCAGCAATAGGTCACACCGCAGGCGACTGGGAAGTTGTAACCCAAGCTACTGTAGATGCTAACGGTCTTAAGGTTAAGAAATGTGCAGAATGTGGCGAAATCCTTGAAGAAAAGGTTATTCCTCGCGTTCTCAAGCTTAGAGGTCGTACACTT
>JAZNJR010000048.1:0-43688 GCA_045578165.1 Acutalibacteraceae bacterium | reverse complement strand
CTTATCGCCAAGGCGGAATTCAATTCTGATATTTTCATAACCATAATCAGTGAAGTAATATTCATTAATACGATAAACGAATGAAATATCACTTTGAATTGCAAGTGTACGACCTCTGAGCTTGAGAACGCGAGGAATAACTTCAGTAATTGTGTCGCCACAAGCGCAAGTCTTAGTCTTGCTACCTGCTGCGTCTACAGTTGCGTCAACAATTACCCAGTCGCCATAGCTATGTTCGTGAGGTGCTTCTAATACAGTACCGCAATAGTCACAAGCATTATCATCGTCTGCATCAACGTGGTCGGTACAGGGCATATCTGCTTTAAGTGTTTCCATTGTGGGAGCCGCATTTAAAGTAAGACCTTCAGGAATTACAAAACTGTTAATATTAAACCACGGCCATGCATTCCATACATTTTCAACATTTTCTGCTTCGGTAATGGTTTCAGGCATGGGTACTGTGAAGATAATATTGTGTGCACCTGCTGAGAGGTTTAATTCAATCGCAATAACAGGCGAAGCACCAATGGTAAACGATACTGTTTGTACCTGACCATCAACAATTACTGCTATTTGGTCAACTTCAGATGCGGTTTTTAAACCAGCGTTAAGAACAATAGTGTAAACACCGTCTTGTGCTGCTGTAACGTTTATTGCCGCAAATGCAAGTGTATCAATATACGCAATCGGATTTGATGCCAAATTTTCAATAGAAACTTTATTTGATACTAAAGCATTTCTATCAGAATCAGTTAAAGAATTAGGTGCGTTTGCATCGGTGTTTTTATAGTAATTAGAGAAAATATACGCAGGAACTTTAGCATTTATAATGCCACAAACGTTACATAAATAATCGTTTTCGTCATCATAAATGTGGCCGGGTGAAGTGATAACTTCTTCATAGCTATAACCACATTCGTCACAAGTATAAACGGTTAAACCGTCTTCGGTACAAGTTGCATCCTTGGTTGAAATCACATATTTATGATCTTCAACTTCACGTTCAAAACCACATTCGTTACAAGTGTTATCGCAAGCATTGTCATAAACGTGGTCTTCTACTTCACGAACTTCGCCACAGTAGTTACAGTCTGCATCACAAGCGTTGTCATAACCATGTTCTTTGCAAGGCATATCTGCTTTAATATCGTCTAATGTGGGAGCAGCATTTAAAGTAAGAGTGTTAGGAATAACAAAGCTGTTCATATTAAACCAAGGCCAAAGCTTAGCCCAAGTATTAGCCGCATTGATTTCTTCTTCGGTACCAACTTCAGATTCAAGTACAGGCATTGCTGAAGTAAATACAATATTGTGGTCGCCTGCGGTAAGTTCTAATTCAATAGTAATAACAGGAGAAGCGTTAAGAACGTATTCAACTGCCTGAACGTCACCATCAACAATAACAGCAATGTTGTTAACCAATGCAGCAGTGTTAGCGCCTGCATTTAAGGTAATCTTATAAGTGCCGTCTTCTGCAGCGGTAACGTTAATTGCTGCAAACGGAATCTTGCTGATATAAGCAAGAGGATTCTTTGCAAGCTTTTCAACAGAAAGCATTGCTGATCTTAAATCGCCTGTGGTAGCACCTGTTAATGAATCGGGAGCATTAGCGTCATTATTCTTGTAATTGTTTGCAAGAACGTTTTCCGGTGTATTACCGTTAACAATTGTGCCACGAACGTTACCACATTCGTTACAGTCAATATCAGCATCGCTGTCGTAAACGTGGTCTTCTACTTCACGAATGTCGCCGCAAATGTTACAAGCAACGTCACAAGCATTGTCGTAAACGTGATCGCCTACTTCGCGTTCAGCACCACATTCGTTACAGGTTGCATCGCAGTCGTTGCTGTAAACGTGGTCTTCTACTTCACGAACTTCGCCGCAATAGTTACAGTCAGCATCACAAGCATTGTCGTAACCGTGTTCAGTACAGGTCATGTCAGCTTTAAGAGTTTCCATTGTAGGAGCCGCATTTAAGGTAAGGTTTGCGGGAGTAACAATGCTGTTCATATTGAACCAAGGCCACAAGTTCCAGTCAGTAATTTCAGCAGGAACTTCAGAATTATTTACAGGCATCGGTGAAGAAACAACGATGTTGTGGTCGCCCGCAGTAAGATAAACACCAATATTAATTGCGGGAGAGCTTGAAACAATGTATTTATTGGCCTGAGCCACACCATCAACAAGAACTGCAATATGATTTACAAGCTTCTTGCTGCCATCTTGACCGGCATTTAATACAAATTCATAATAACCGTCTTCAGCAGCAGTAACGTTAATTGCTGCAAAGGGAAGGTCTTCGATGTACTTTAAGGGATGGTTGATTAACTTTTCAACAGTAACAAGAGTTTTGCCTCTTAAACTGCTGTCAATGTTTGTTAAGCCGGTTGATTCTTCGGTATTCTTATAACCGTTTGCAAAAACTGTTCCAAGTGTACGTCCAATTGTTTCAACCGTTTCAGTTGTGGGAACAACTGCAGTAAGAACTGTGGGGAGTTCGATCCAAACCTGGTCAACCCAGTTTTTGTTTTCCCAAGCTGCCTGATCGGTTGTAGGACCGGTTACTTTAATTTTATTAACGCCCTTCTTTAAATCAACGGTAACGTTAATAGAATCATAAATAGATTTGCTTGCTACAAGGGTAGCATCATACTGTGCCTTATATGTTTTGTTGTTAGCAACAACAGCAACAAAGGGCTTTTCATTTATGTCGGTAGAATAGCAGCTTAAACCAACACGAATGTTATATTTACCGTCTGCCGGTGCATTAACGGTGTATTCAACGTAAGGAATACCATCTTTCTTTACAACACCTTCGGAAAGGTCATCATAAGTCTGGGTGGTAGCATCCTTCCAAAGACCGCCTGCAACAATGCCGTTATCTTTATATATGTTGTAAACAACTTTGGTTTCGTCGCCTGCAGACACACGTCTGTTTTGAACAGAAGCAATTACTTCTTCTGCTGTGGGTGCGCCAATAGCCGAAACACCTGCGGGTAATTCAAAATATACAAAGTTAAACCAAGGGTAAACGGTTGCGTTACCTGTTGCAGTTGCAGCAGCGGTTGCAGCATATTCAGGCATTGCCGTTAAAGCAACAACTGTGTGTTCGCCTTCGGTCAAGTGAAGGTTAACTGACCAGTTGCCCTTACCGGAATTGGTGTAACGAACAGTATGAGCAACACCATCAATATAAATAGGGAATGTGCCTGTTGCGCCACCGCCACAATTAATTCTGGTGGTGATGGTATATTCACCGTCAGCTTCAACATTCATTTTGAATGCAACGTAGGGCCAACGATAAGCCGTATCAGCATCGTTACGTGTCCAAACACCTGTCGGCTCACTGTAAATGCTGGGACGATCCCATCTCATGTCGCCAAGATTGGCACCGCCCACACCATTCCACTGATTAGAAAAATCAGAGTAATAGTTTGTTGCGAAATAATCTGCCGTGGTGTATCCTGCGTCGGCAGCGGGAACAACGTACACAATACCTGTTAAAGGTTCAAGTGTATCGGCTGAAGCCATCATACCAAACGGAACAACCGCAAGCAAAAGTGCGAGAGAAAGAACTAATGCGAGAAGTTTTTTTGTTTTCACAATGTTTCACCTCATGTAAAAATTTTATTTTATTTTGCGAAAAACCGATACCGTGAGAAGAAGCGGCTTTTCAAAAGTTACAAATTATTAATTTGCATCCCAAACCATAGTAACAACGTCACGTTTTGCAAGTTTTATTTCCAATACCTTATCACCCAAAACAAATTTGTAAACCATATCGTTAATTGGGTCGGAATTAATTGCATTAATTACCATTGTGCCGTTTTCGTTAAGAGATACCATGTTAAGATACTTATATTCACTGTCGACGCCTGTGTCGGTAGATTCAACAAGCTTTGCGCCTGGAAGAATGTATTTGCTGAAATGTGCAACAGCATAATAGTCATCCGGATAAGTAAGCTCGCCCGTTTTATCGTCATAGGTTACAAGACCGGTGCAGTCACCGTGAACGTTTCCGCCATAGTCATTTGTCCAGTTCGGGCCGCCTATGGGATTTAACACCAAATTCCAAAGAATATAACCTTTAGCGCCGCTTTTAATAGAACGTAAGCACTGTGTAGTGTTTCTCATAAACCAAGTAACGTTTTCAGGTTTACCGCCTGAAGCTTCGGTTACCCAAACCTCTTTATTGGGGAAATATGCCACAGCGTCCTTAATTACCTCAGGGTCGCCCGAATAGAAATGATAACCAATACCGTCAGCAGAATCTAAGGTTGCTGCCATGATATTTTCACCCTCAGTCTTACGCGAAAAGTTGTAATCAAGGTTAAATATCTTTGTCTTAAGTCCCGCATCATTCAGCGCCGGGCGGAAATAATCGTTAGTAAAAGTAGCAAGATTTTCCCAAGTCCAGTCCATGCCGGGATACTCTCTTCTGGTAAAAGGTTCATTTTGAGCGGTAATACCATAAATATTAACACCGTTCTTTTCATACCCTTGAACGCACTTAACAAGGTAACGTGCATAAACGTCATAACATTCGCGACGAAGTTTAGGTTCATCAATTGCATACCAAGAGTATTTGGTCTTCATCCAGCGCGGTGCTGACCAAGGTGATAAGAACACCTTTATGTCCTTGTTAATAGCAATAGCGGCCTTAGTATATTTTATCTGACTTTCGGCAGCTGACATATCAAAATGTTCAAGATTAAAGTCATTTTCACCTTCGGGCATATCGTCATAGCTTGCATATTCCACAGGTGTAAAGTCAGAGGGAGCAATAGTGTTACGAATAAGCGAAATTCCTATACCCTTTTCCCTGTCAAAAAGCTTTGTCATAACGTCCTGCCGTTGTTCCTCTGTCATCAAATCCATAAGATATGCCGAGGTTTCGGTAAAGGAAGCGCCAAAGCCTTCAATTGTTTGATAGGTTTTTGACGGATCAATGTTTATGATAATACCATCTTTTTCGTCCAGCTCGGATTTATCATAAACTTTAACGTAATCATCATCCTGCAATTTAAACCTAACTTCGCCATTGGTGAGAAAAGTAAGAATTTCATCACCAAAGCCATAATTAGCTTTTTTTGCAGAAGTGCCGCCCGTACAGCCACAAGTTGTTACAACAAGCATTGTGGCCGCCAACAAGCCGCATACAATTCTTTTTGTCATAAAATTGTGCCCTCCACCTAATTACTTCTTTTCGTAAGGATGGCTTTCGTAGAATGCTTTAAGGTTAGAATCCATCTTCTTAACAAAGGATTCCCAGCTGTATTTAACTGCTTCGTTAACCTTCTTTTCATAATCGGCAGCAAGAGCATAGGGGTCGCCGCCATTTGTGATTTGTTTTTCAATCTGTGTTCTGTATTCACCTAAGTCATTCCAGAAGTTAGGAATAATTTTGTTAGCGTCGGCAATGAAAATCTTTGAAGGATCATCAATAATCTTCTTCAACATATATTCAAGACCGGGCTTGATGTAATCTGATTTAACGTATTTTTCAATAACTTCCTTGTTTTCGGTTGCCGGAGTATAAATAGCTACACCTTCACCGAGTTGGGTCTTATTAAATTCCATACGCGCAAGACAACCGTCTTTATCATAGCTTAAGAACTTAGCAAGTTTATATGCTGAATCTTTAGTGTCTTCAGTAACTGAGGTTGTCAAACAAACATAGTCGATATGTGTTTGAATTCTGGGGTCAACACCTTCGCCTGACGGTACAGGGTAAAGGTCCCAGTCAAATGTAAGCTTTTTAAGCATCCAGCTGGTTTCCCAAGAGTTATGGTTACCCATAAGCACTTTACCTGCAACGAAAGCATCAGCATTACCGCCAAATTTTTGGTCATAAGCGTCGGCAATACCGTTATTTCGTTTATCCCATTCTTTAAGTGAGTCAGAAATGAGACCGGGAACCGATTTGAGTTCTTCAACATAAGTTTTTGACTTTGCCCACGCACCATTGGTAAAGTTAAACTGGTGTGTAGCCATATCATAACCATAAAGCTGTTGAGGATCAGAAAGAAGCCCGCCCATAAGTTTTGTATCCAGGTTATGTGTGGGGTCAGATGCAGCAATAATATTAATACCCGAATACTTGTTGTCAGTCGATTTTTTAGCAAGGTCGACAAATTCATCAATTGTCCAGTCATAAGTGGGTTCGTCAAGGTTTTTGGTTTCAATAAGGTCAAGGTTAACCATTATACCGTTAAACTGAACACGCCACGGAAGCGCATAAAGATGATCAAAGTATGTATAATTGTTAATACCTGCTTGCAATGCCTGATCTTTATCAGGGTCGGCATCATAAAGGTTGTCAAGCGGGTATGCAAGACCTTGGCTTAAAATAAAACCAAAGTTTTCAACACCAAAGGCAACTTCAGGCATATTCTTTGAAGCGGCAAGTTTTGAAAGCTCGGTAGGAACGCTGCCGGCGTCAGTGGCGCTGTAAACAAGTTCTACCTTAATGTCCTTATACTTTGCTTCAAAAGCCTTTATAGCGGCTTCGGTTTCTTCAACCATATCGTTAGGAACAAGCAAACGAATTTTTTGACCCTTACCGCCACTACCGTTACAGCCGGCAAATACCGTACCGCACAAAGCGAGGGCAAGTACCAATGAAAGCACTTTAATGAATGATTTTTTCATAAAATTTCCTCTTTTCGTGAAAATTAACAATAAACCAACTCAAAAACGAGTAAAGTTTGGCCGATTTTATTATCTCACACCCTATATATATATTCAATGTCACATACAATTAAAAAAGTTGACAATACAATTTTCTTTTTGCATTACGGACTTTTGTGTGGTATTATGTAGAAGGCAAGCGACTTTGTTTTAATATTGACAAATAATTTCCTAAAATATACATAAAAATGGTTCATATTCCTAAACATATTACATTTTTTTGAGGTGATTTTTTTGCGTGAAGATTTAAATGTCTTTGTTTGTCCCACCGAAAATCCCATATTTTGGGTGTGGATGAGTGGAAAATCCTATTGTGACGGCACGTATTCTATGGATCGACCCTGCGCCGAAACTTGTGTTGTTGAGTATATAATTAAAGGCAGCGGCACATTAGAACTTGACGGTAAAAAATACAACCCCAAAGCCGGAGATATGTATATTCTACCGCTTGGAAGCCACCAAAAATATCAAAGCAGTGCCGACGACCCATGGGAAAAAATCTTCATAAATCTGCAAGGCAGTTCTATACCCCGTCTTATCAAGGCGTATAACCTGCATCACCAGGTGCTTTTTCACAATTGCGAATTTTTATATCCCATTTTTGTTGAATTGGTTAAAAAAACCAAGGAAGATATATCAAATTCACAAATTATGGAAGAATGTAATATGCTTTTAAATAAGCTTTTTATGCGTCTTAGCAAAAAATTTGAAGAAGATACCGACATTCCCGACGAAGTACGTCTTGTTAAAGACTATATCGATAGTCATCTTTCACAGGAAGTTTCCATAGATGAACTTTCATCCATTATCTTCCGTTCAAACGACTATACCAACAAGGTTTTTCGTAAATATTACGGTCTTCCACCCTACACCTATTATTTAAATAAAAAAATAGAAATGGCAAAAGTGCTTTTAAGCAATACCGCGCTTAATATTAAGCAAATTGCCGAACGTTTAGGTTACAAAGAATCGCACTATTTTTCAAAGCAATTCCATTTGGTTACCGGTATGACCCCTAAAGAGTACCGACAAATCGAAAAAAGCAAAAATGTTACGGAGGTATAAAATATGATTTATACCATTCGCGCACCTAAAGGTACAAAACTTTCAGAAAAATATTCGGTATTTGTCCGTCAAAATGACGATTGGCAACCTATTGATGTCTATCTTACACTTTCACCCGACGGTGCCGGTAATTGGATTAAGCTTTCCGATGAGTGTTATAAAGAATTTAACGGGCTTACTCATGGCACGTTAATGACAAAAACTTATTTTGCAAGCTTTGCTTTTGAAGGTAAAATTGATATTAAAGTTAAATTCAACGAAAATGTTAAAAATTTTACAGTTAAACCACGTGACCAAATTAATTTCATCCAAAACGGCAATGAAATTGAATTTTCACTTTCAACCCCGCAAAAAATACATATTGAACCTGATGGTGATTTTTTAGGTTCTCTTCACCTATTTGCAGAAGCACCGGTAAGTTTTGATGACACAAATTACGGCAACATTATTTATTTTACAAAAGGATTTCACAATAAAGACAACAACAAAAATATTATTTTAAACAAAGATGGTGTGCCCATAATTAAAGGCATTACAGACAACACCCTTGTCTATGCAGAACAGGGTGCTGTCATTGAGGCTGTAATTGATATTTATAATGCAAAACATGTAAAAATTGACGGGCTTGGAATTTTCAGTCTTTTAAACCGTATGTACGGTGCTGAATGTGATTTTAATCTACCTGTTTTACACGGTGGTTTCCGTGAAGGTGCCTTACCATCCGTTTTCCTGCATGGTTTATGCGATGATGTTATTTTGCAAAACGTAACCTTGTTTTGCGAATTTCGCGGTATTACAGTAAGAAATTCCACTAATATCATCATCGACAATATCAAATCGTTTTCAGCAGCAGTAAATGGGGACGGTATTAATATGATAAACGTTACCGAAGCCGACATTAAAAACTGCTATATTCAATCGTCAGATGACAGCTTTGCTTTATTCACAGCAGTTGATAGCATCAATTATCTTTGGGATGATGAGGCGCATACCAAAATACCGCGAACCGCAAATATCACTTTTCACGACTGCCACCTTTGGACCAATGCGCGTATTTTTTGTATTGGCGGTCACGCCACAAACAAAAAAGTTCCTCGTGACGTGTTAGAAAACATTAAAATCTACGATTGTGAAATCATCGCCGATGCTTCAAATATTTATGGTATAGATTACAAACACCGACTGTATTGGTCAGGCATTTTCCGCATATTGTCACAAAGTGAAGGGCTTGTTCGCAATATACATTTTGAAAACTTTACTGTCAATTGGACAAAAGGCTATACAGGCAAGCCTTTCCATATTGAAGTGCGCGGAAACGATGCATCATATACAGAATCTTCAGGCTATCGTGTCGAAAATGTTACATTCAAAAACATTCATTTTCACGATGTACCGCAAGATCATCTGCCAACACACATAAAATCAGTAGAATTCGAAAATAAAGCGTATGCTATAAGCAATATTAAATTTGAAAATATCACGCTCGATGGAACACCACTTAATAAAAACACATTTCTTATTGAGGGAAATGTTGAAAATATCACCGTCAAATAAAAAAACACCACCTGAAACCAGGTGGTGTTTTAATTTTATAATAATTACTTGCCAAGCGCCTTTAAAAGCTTAGATGTTAAACCATGCATACCAAAACAGAATGCGTAACGGTCGATAGAATTTTTAAGTTGATAATTAACGTAAGCTTCACCATCAACCCCAACTTCTTTAAGGTTTTTAAGCATTTTTTCAATTTCCGCCTTAACAACGGGTGTTTCATAAGTGTAGTGACCGCAAATATCGGTGATTTGTGCTGTAAGCTCTTCATCTTTAAGAACTTCTTCAACAGTAGCGGTTGCGGTGTCGCCTACCATCCACTTTCTCCAACGTTCACTCTTAACAGCGTCAATTGCCATTTCTTTAGCAACGCTTGACTGTTTTTCCTTTGCAACTGTTCTTTCTTCAACCTTTGCAAGTTCTAAATAAGCTCTGGTTTCAACAGTACCAAATTCGGGAGCAACGTTCATTGCGGTAATATCAAGAACAGGATGTTCAAGCAAGATTTTATCGCTTAAATAGTCACCGTTGTGTTCCTTAACGCCAACACCGTGTTTTGCCGCATTAGCCGAAAGAAGCGCAGCATTTTCGCGGTTAAAGTTACCAACGTTTTCGGTAAGGCGGGTTAAAGTACCTGTCTGACCAACAACAAATTCGGGTGCCTTAATACCCTTTTCAGCAAGTTTTTCAACCAAGGTATCAATAAAGCTTGAGAAAGCATCAACAGAGGTTAAACCGCCATTGGTTTCTTCGGTACCTGCTTCGTAACCGATTTCAGGAAGGCCCTTTTCCTTGCGGAATCTTTCAAGTTCATCAATAATTTCTACCGTACGGTCGATAACCAAATCAAACGGAACGGTACCCATTGCAAATTCGGGGTCTTTAGTGGGGTCGATATGTAAAAGGTCAAAGCCGGCTTCCATATCATGCTTGTAAGAACGAATACATCTTGCCATTGCTTCATCAACGGGAAGACCTGCCTTGCGTTCTTCATCTCTCTGCCATGGACCACCGTGGTCGCGGCAAAGGTAGCAAAGACCGGTAAAGCCGATTTCCTCTTCTACTGCCTTAACGTCAGCAACAAAACGGTCCTGGTCCCAACCCATAACGTAACCGTGACCGAATTCATCACTGTCAACCTGGTTACGACTTGCAATAAGCATAATGGGGAAATCTTTTTCCTGTGCAAGTTCTAAAACTGCCTTAATAAGCGGTTTTGACATAGGGCCAATACCTAAAGTGGTAAACTTTTCGCCCTGTGTTTTTAAAATTTTATCCGCTTCCATCATTTCGGTAATTGTAATTTTATTATTCATTCAAGGACACCTCTTAGTCAATAATTTGCAAATAATCAGCATAAGGAACCTTCTTAATGGGGGTAAGACCTGCCCAAGCGGCAAATTCCTTAATTTCGTCGGTATAGTCACCGATAACTACGGGGAAGTGATGTTGGAAACCGGTAACAAGAATGGTATTAAGCAAATCTTTAGCACTAATTTCTTCGCCATTAAGTGTTAAGTTACCACACCAACCACGACTACCATGGAATGAGAATTTATCAGGTAACATAAATTCGCCGCCCATGTGAATCATCTTGTCACATTCGCCAGACAAACGCATTACCGTAATGGGGTTCTCATCAAATACCATATCACGCGCAACACCGCAACGTGCAGTTAAGCCCTTATTGGGTTCGTGTGCCATACCGCTGTAATTACAACCAAGTTTGTAACCGTTTCTCTGGCAATATCTTGCCGCAGCAGGACCACAATGCCATAAAAGAACAGTTTCATCCTTTTCGTCAAAAGCAGAAAGGTCCATAAGAGTTGTAATGTCGCCACCTGCTATGTACTTAAGCGCAAGCATACTTACAGCCGACAAAACGTCGCCTTCACAAGCCATAACGGTGCCTTCGTCATTAAGCTGACCAATTACCGAGCAAACCGAATACTGGAAATCGTCCTGGAACTTAGGCCAGCAAGAAACTGCAACTGCATCATAATTGTTTTCGGCAATAAATTCTTTATATGCCTTATAAAAACGCGCACTTACTTCAAGTGTCTTTTTAGCGGCTTCGTCTGCATAACCACAAGAACAAGCAACCATATTTTCCATAATGGGTTTAATTTCGTCCATTGAATAAGAAAGTGCTTTGTCCTTAAGTTCGCTATATTCGTGCAAACGGTTGAAGTAAATACCTTCAAAGCGCTTGTTTAAATTTCTTTCATCATCATAAAGGTCATTAAAGCCGGGAGCAACGCCGCCAACAAGACCGATTCTTGACTGCTTAAGATTTTTAATTGCGGTCAAAGCGCGAACGGTAATTTGCAAACGGCGGGTAAATTCCTTATCCTCGCCGTAGCCATAGAACCACTTAACCTTAATTTTATAATCCTTAAGATAATGAGCAACAATGCCCATGTGCATATTTATACTGCAAAGAGAGTTGAATGGTACTGCGCCTTCAACCGGTTCGCCTTCGGGAATTGCCCAAAAACCAACGTTTGCATTTTGAATTTTAGCAAGTACGGGGGCTAGTTGACCAGCAGAATAAGAAGTATGCTGAACCATTAAAAAGTCAATTTTTTCTTCTTCCATTGCCTTAACCGCTTTAATTGCGTCTTCCCTAACAATTACTGTTTCGGGGTAAACCACCAAATCAAAGCCCATTGTTTCTGCATGCTTTTTCATGGCATCTGCACAAGCGTTGAAAGCCGCTTCCTTATTGCCGGGAAAGCTTAACTGACTTGTACCAACTAAACCAATTTTTAATTTTACCATTTTATTTCCTCCTTGAAAGAAATTGATATTAATTATATCATTTTTTGATATAATGATTTATAAAAACGCTACTGTCACGATTTTTACCGCAACAGTTTGCGTATTTTACTGATTTTCCGAAAATTCAATCTTTGATATTACCCTATCGCCCGCGCAAAGTGTTGCGCCAACAGCCGCAGCATCGTTTTGAAGTTCCGATATAACAATTTCAGGACATTGACCGTACAATAAATCACGTACCACCTTTTTAGCATCGGGTAAAATTAAATCCAAATACTTAACAAATTCACCAAAAAGAACAATCTTTTCGCTGTTTAAAAGACTTATCATACTGTTAAAAGCAAAACCGAGCGCCATTGCCTGCTGCTTGAAGATTGCACAGGCATCTTCGTCGCCAGAACGCGCCAAATCGGCAATCTCATCACAGCTTAAATCTTCACCCGTTAACTTGAAATATTCACGTTTAACGTAACCTTTTTTTATAATATCATATAACAGTTTATAACCGTTTTTTTTATCGGGAACAGCAATCGTACCTATTTCACACTTGCGGGTATTAACGCCTGTAAACATTTCGCCGTCTAAAAGTGCGGCAATACCTATACCTTGGTGGTCAAGACGTAAAAGCGCAACGTTTTGCACCTTATCATCCCTTAAAGAACCGTAAAAACGCTCCGCGTACAAAAGGCAGTCAGGGTCGTGAAGCAAAAGCGTAGGTATTTTGAATTTGTCATATAATAACTGGCTAACAGGAACGTTTTGCCAACCTTCAATTGCTCTTATAGACTTTGAAATACCCTTTTCGGTATCAACATCACATTGCATCGCAATCGAAATTTCAATAATCCTTCGCTTAGGATTATCATACATCGCTTTTTTAACGAGTGAAAACAAGGTTTCAATAGCGGTGTTATAATCTTGTTTTTCAAAATTGGCTTGGTATTTATTAATAACCCTACCCTTTAAGTCGCAAACAACCGTCAAGAGACCGTCATTATAAAAGTCGATACCTATGATATAATTATCGTTGATATTAATATCGAGCTCTTCGGGTTTTCGACCGACGATAGTTTCTTGCTTGCCTACCGTCATAACGTAATTTTCCTTAAGCAAAAGGTTCGAAATAAACGAAATTTTCCCCCAGCTAAAGCCCGTTTTTTCTTGCAACTCACGTTTAGAAATTGGGCCGTTATATTTAATTTCCGATAATACTTGACGGATGCTATCTTGCCTTAATTGTGTATTACCCTTCATAAGTCCCCTCCTGCGCAAAGCCAAACGGCCGCTTCATATAAATCGTTTGCAACAAAAACAGGTGTATACTTTGCCCATTTATCACGGTCAATGGTTAAAGTTTCTTCTCCCCTGCCGGTTTTAACCAAAATAAGCTTACAACCCATTTTTCCGCCTGCTGCCATATCGCTCCAACGATCGCCAATAACATAACATTCACTCAAATCAAGGTTGTATTTTGCCTTTGCATCTTCCAAAAGCCCCGTTTTTGGTTTTCGGCAATTGCAATTATCGTCATTATCGTGAGGGCAAATAAACCAGTCTTTTGCGCCAATGTCTAAAAATTCAGCGACGAAATTATACCCGCCGTCTTTTTTTCTTGCAATACAAGACTGATTTGTAAAAATCATAGGTGAAAAACCGTTTTCATTTAAAAGACCAAATGCTTCACGCGTACCGTTATAATGGTAATAATCTTGCGGAAATTCAACATAATAATCCCCGCCCATTGTACCGTCACGGTCAATAAAAACCGCCTTCAACACCTTCACCTTACTTTATACTTGTGTTAATCTAATGGCAAAGCCCTTACAATGAGTGTGCGGCAAAAATGAATTATGTTTAATCCGTTTTTGCACATCCGATTACATCGGCTTGTCGAAACACTTTTAAGTGGTTAGACCTCATATGACCATTATATCAAATATTGATATTTTGTCAATATAACATTTTTTTCATAATAGTAAAAAAGACAGCCGCATTACACGACTGTCTAAAAAAATTATTTAATTTCGGGAAGAGATGCCGCAGCCACAGACTGACCCACACGACGAGCTTTTTCGTCAGGAATATGAAGCTGACATTTTTTAGCAAGTTCGGGGAATTCTTCATTAATAACCTTACTTGCGCGGTCAAGAATAATTTCGCCACCCTTGCCCGAAGTAACACGACCCATAATAAGCACGTGCTTAATATCATAGAAAATGCTGTAATAAGCAATTGCATAACCAAAGTATACGCCAATTGTATCATAAATAGCAGCAGCACGGGGGTCATTTTCTTCCATAAGGCCCTGAACAACCTTAAGTTTTTCAGCAGGAGAAAGTGCTTCGTCAAGTTCGATACCTGCAGCGGGAGCAAGTTTAATTACACCGTCTTGCGAGAAGTACTTAACGCCGCAGCCATAGTCGCCCGACCATTCGTCAACCATTGCATCCTTAGAAAAATCAACAGGAGCAAAAGCAAATTCGTTAAGCCAACCGGTAATGTTACCGTTGTTATCAACGTAACCTGCAGCTTCACTTGTACCCATTGCAATACCCAAAACACCATTGTCTTCAAGGGACATAGCGCCTGCTAAAGCAGTAACGTCACCGTCGTTTGCAACTTCAAGCGGAATGTCGCCAAATTCTTTAGCAATGTCAATATACATGGTTTTAACACGCTTTTCAAATTCATCCTTGGGAACCTTAATGAAAAGAGAAGCAACCATTATTTTGTTATCAATATAAACACCTGCGGAAGAAACACCTATAGCGTCAACGCGGGGCATATGTTCAGCAGCAGATTTCATAGCCGACAAAATTCCGTCATATTGATACTGAGGATCAGCGTTAAGCTTGGGGAACCAAACAACCTCTTCAGAATATACGCTTTCGCCATTAATAACTGCACTTACCTTGCGGTCAGAACCGCCTGCGTCAAAGCCGATACGGCAACCGTCAAGATGACGACCAACAGGTGCCGCGCCTTCATTATCTTTGGGAGCTTCTTCAATGGGGGCCCACAAAACTTCAAATTCTTTTTCGTAAACGCCTGCCATAAAGTCGTTATCAAAAGCACGTGCGCCATCCTTAGCGTATGCCTTTGCAATGCCTTCGTAAATAGTTTTCGAACCGGCAATAATCACCTTATGACCGCCGCGGAACCACAAAAGCGACTTGACGATACGTTCAATCATATCAATATTTTCCTGGTCTTTGCCTGTGCCTTCCGGAAAAACAACTGTTTCGAAAGTAGAAATATAACCGTTATTGCGCTCAATACCGATTACAAGTTTTTCGCCGCCTGCAGCGGTAGCCTCGGCAACAAAATCACGGTAAACAACCGACATCGGCATAAAGCCGGGATCAAGTTTAGCATCAAATTTAAGCTTCATATCTCAATTCTCCTCCAATAATGGTTTTAAGTATATTAAAATCACTGTCGGTGATAATAATATCAGCATCCTTGCCTGCTTCAAGCGAACCCTTGCGGTCATCAACACCGATAGCACGTGCAGGGGCAAGACTTGCGGCAGAAACCACCTTCCAGAAAGGCAAATCTGTATTATCTCTTACGTTTTTAACAGCATTATTAAGCTTTAATACGCTACCTGCGATTGTGCCATCCTCCAAAAGACACTGAATACCCTTAACAATAATCTTTTGGCCACCCAAGGTGTAGTCACCGTCGGGCATACCACCGGCACGGGTACAGTCGGTAATAAGCACAAGATTGTCACCCTTAATGCGTGCGATAAGCTCAAAAAGGCCCTTATGTACGTGGAAGGTGTCAGCAATAAGCTCGGTGGTAACATTTTCCAAAAGTCCGGCACCAACAACACCGGGATTGCGGTGATGAAGAGGGGTCTGAGCATTGAAAAGATGAGTGATATGTGTTGCACCCGCTTCAATGCCTGCCATAGCCTGCTCAAAGGTAGCATCGCTATGACCGATAGAAACAGCAACGTCACATTTTTCACGAATTTCTTTAATTGCCTGGCAGCCGTTTTCCATTTCGGGCGCCATGGTTGCAACCGAAATTACGTCTGCATTATCAATGATAAACTGCGCATCAGGGGCTTTAATATGTTCAGCCGCTTGTGCGCCTTTTTTGTTGGGGTTAATAAAAGGGCCTTCAAGGTTAACGCCCAAAATTTCAGCGCCTTCCCAAGTCTTACTTTTTTCCTTAAGTGAACGAACAACCTCTAAAGCGGTATTAATTTCTTCACTTGATACGGTCATGGTAGTCGGGCACCAAGAGGTAACACCGTTTTTCATAATGCCGTTTGCCATTGTGAAAATGCCGTCTGCCTTACCATCAGAAGTATCTTCTCCAAGATAACCGTGGATGTGAATATCTACAAGACCGGGAGCGACATATCCACCGTTTGCATCAATTACTTCGGCATCAGCGGGAATTTCATCAATAGTTGTAAAACCACAAATTTTGTCATCATACGCCAAAACCATATTTTCCAAAATCGAATCGGGTAAAATAACTTTACCGTTTTTGATATACTTCATACAATGTATACCTCCCTATTTACCTTACTTATACTTTAAGTATAACGTTTAAAGTACTAATTACAATAGGATTTTTGATAATTTTTCTATAAAATTTGATATTTTGTTTACTTTTAAGGTTTTATTTGGTATAATAAATTGAATTTTAAAAAGAGAGTGATTAATTTATGTACTATATTGGCGTTGATTTGGGCGGCACAAATATTGCTGTTGGTCTTTTAGATAAAGATTTTAAAATAATTGCAAAAGAAAAATGCCCCACAAAAACCGAACGCGATATTAAAGAAATTATGGATGATATGGGCGCGCTTTGTAATCGTCTTATAAAAAACCAAGGCCTTACCCCAAACGATATTGCATACATTGGTATTGCAACCCCCGGTTCTGTTGAACCGCCCAAGGGCATGGTTACCTATTCCAACAATGTGCGAATGGAAAATTACCCTATTTCTGCCGAACTCACCGCCCGAACAGGTGTAAAAAAAGTTCTGGTTGAAAACGACGCTAATGCAGCAGCTTTAGGCGAAGCAATTATGGGTGCGGGCAAGGGCAAAGAAAACGTTATTATGATAACTCTCGGCACGGGTGTTGGCGGCGGTATTGTAATTAACCGCAAACTTTATTCGGGCTTTAACTTTGCAGGTGGCGAACTTGGTCACATTGTTATTAAAACCGATGGCAGAAAATGCAACTGCGGCAGACAGGGTTGCTGGGAAGCATACAGTTCTGCTACGGGTCTTAAAAATATGACAAAAGAAAAGCTTCTGTCCACCAAGGACACCATCATGTGGGACATGGTTGATAATAACGTTGAAAACGTTAGCGGCCGCACTGCTTTTGACGCCGCTAAAAAGGGCGACAAAGCCGGTAAAGAGGTTGTTGACGAATATATTTACTTCCTTGCGTGTGGTATTGCAAATATTATTAACGTCTTCCAGCCCGATGTTTTATGTATTGGCGGCGGTGTTTGTGGCGAGGGCGATTATCTTTTAAAACCCCTTATCGCACTTGAAAGAAGTCAAGAATATGGAAACAGTATGCGCCAAAAGTTTACCGAAATTAAAATTGCCGAACTTGGCAACGATGCAGGTATTATCGGTGCAGGTCTTTTAGGACAATAATAAAAAACTAACGAGGTCACAAAACGTGACCTCGTTTTTTTGTGCTATTTTTCCGTAACAATTTTATAAAGCTCCTCAGCCGCTAAACGCACCTTTGCCACACTAACCTTTTCATCCTTGGGAAAACAATAATAAAGTACCTTTCCGTTTCCGATACAAACCATATCGCCAATTTCGTACCAATAATAATCGGAATACAAACTGTAAGAAAGTTCGGGCGCTTGGGTATAATTTATTTCGCCATTACAACCCGTAAGGGTAAAACCATTACTGTTATGTATAAGCTTACCACTGCCAACGTTGTAAATTGCCTTCATATCGGTAAGCAGGTAAATATCAACGTCACATTCAAGGTTGTATTTACCCGTCTGCAATTCTTTTCGGACTTCCTGCCTTTCATAATTATACCAGTCAGGAATGTGGTCAAATTCGGTTTCACCGTCCTTGGCTTTCATAAAACCAAATTCATCAAGCTCCCACACCTTTCCACAAGCTTTGCAGGTAAGGGTTGTTCCCTTGCCTATTGTTTCGCCTTCGGCAGAACAATGCGGACATTTATATAAAACGCGGTGCAAATAATCCGCCCTGAATTTTTCAGTAATTCTAATTTTGTTTTCTTGTTGCCAACGGAAGTTATCAAACTTAAACTTTTCGCCAATAATTCGGTTAATTTCTTCAAATGGTAATTCTTTAATTTGTTCGGGGGTTAAAATACATTCTATTTCAGCCGAAATTTTCACCTTGCGTTTTTTAAGATTATTATAAAGCGGCTGATGTGCAAAAGCGCCCTTTGTAATTATTGTAACAACAGGCACACCCAATTTTTTAACAAGTTTTCCCAAACTTTCGGGCAAGGTTGTGGCGGTACCGTCAAAACTGTAGCTCGCCTCGGGGTAAAGCAAAACCGAGGTATTATTTTTCTTTACTGCGTGAAAAATATCGCGCACCAAAACACTGTCGCTTACAAACTTTTGGGTGGGTATGCAGCCAATGGTTTTCATAAGTAAATTTTTGCCCACAAAACCGTCTGACGTCATAATAATATTATATTTTTTCGGCCATAAAAGCTTTGAAGCAATTTGCAAATCAACAAAAGCCGAATGGTTCATTAAAATAAGGCAGGGTTGTTTTTTTGAAAGCTTGTCCATGCCAATTTTTTTATATTTAAACCCAAGCGGTAAAAGGGTGAAAAAAGACAAAACCCTTATAAGTGTTTGCATAATGAACCATGGTTTCATCGGTTTTTTATGCACTGTATTTACCCGCTTCAAAGCTTCGGCGCAACTTTTTTTCTTAACAGTAGTTTTCATGAATTAAACCCCTTTTGCAAAATTATAACACAAATTCACTTCAAGGGCAATATAAATCAAAAGAGCTGTGGCTTAATGCCACAGCTCTAATTCTTAACGATATTTAAATGTTACAAGACCATAAATCAAAATCACAAGAACAAAAATCGGCAAAATAAACTGCATATAAATACGCATCCAATTTTGAACCTTTAAGCCCTTGCCGGTGTTGGCTTCTTCCTTAAAGTTCTTCCAACCCCAACCGAATTTCCAAGTACAGAAAACAATGAAGAGGAATGCACCAACAGGAAGCATTATAAAGTTAACGATAAAGTCTTCTAAATCGAGGAAGTTTGTACCCTTTGCAAATGGAACAAAGTTTGATAAAACGTTAAAACCAAGTGCACATGGAAGCGATAATACAAATAAACCAATACCGTTTAAAACACATGCTTTTTTGCGGCTCCACTTAAACATATCCATACTGCAAGCAATAATGTTTTCGAAAACCGCAATAACGGTTGAAAGCGCTGCAAAAGACATGAACACAAAGAAAAGTGTGCCCCAAATTCTACCACCGGGCAGGTTATTAAATACGTTCGGCAAGGTAATAAAAATAAGGTTAGGACCTGCATCAACAGGAATATTAAAAGCAAATGCGGCAGGGAAAATAATAAGACCTGAAGTAAATGCTACAAAGGTATCTAATGATGCAACATTAACCGCTTCGCCTAAAAGTGAGCGTTTTTTATCAAGATAGCTACCGAAAATAGCCATTGAACCAATACCGAGTGATAAGGTAAAGAACGCCTGGTTCATAGCGCCAACCACAACAGAACCCGGGTTGTTGTTGATAAACTTGTTCCAGTCAGGCAATAAGTAAAACTTAAGACCTGCGTTGCCGCCTTTAAGGAAGCAGCTGTTAATTGCAAGTACAACCATAATTGCAAGTAAAGCAAGCATCATATACTTACTAATTTTTTCAACACCCTTGTTTACGCCTAAGGCACAAACACCGATACCTATAATTACAGCAATTGCCATAAAGAGCACCATTTGTATGGGGTCAGAAACCATTTCGCCAAATATATTTGGTACCGTTTCAGGTGTGGTGCCAACAAATTTGCCGCTTGCCATTTTAACGAAGTAGTTAATCATCCAACCGGTAACGGTGGTGTAAAACATCATTAAAATGTAGTTGCCCGCAAAAGCCATATAACCGTGCCAATGCCATTTTGAACCCTTTGGTTCCAACTGTTTGTACATTGCGGCGGGACTTTTTTGCGAAGCACGACCAAGGGCGAATTCCATTGTCATTACGGGAAGACCCATAACAATAAGGAAAAACAAATAAATAAGTACAAAAATTGCACCGCCGTATTGACCAACCATCCAAGGAAATTTCCAAACGTTACCAATACCAATAGCGCAACCCGCACTTAACAAAATAAAGCCAAGTCTGCTTGACAGTTTTTCTCTCTCCATAATAACCTCCTAAAGTTAAATAATAACTTTACTATACCACATATATCTTTTTTATACAAGATTAAAATTTTATCTTGATTTTTTTAATTGTATTTGTTATACTATTATGGCGTTAATAAAACGTATGCAGAGATGGCTGAGCTGGTCTAAGGCGCACGATTGGAAATCGTGTGTGCACTAATACTGCACCGAGGGTTCGAATCCCTCTCTCTGCGCCAATAATAAAAAAGCACTAACCGAAAGGTTGGTGCTTTTTTATTATTATTGTATATTCAGGGGGATTCGAACAAGCCGTTAAGGCAAACAGTCCGGTGTGACTGTTTGTTAGGCGCGGCAACGAGCGTAAGCGAGGCGATAGGCGCGGGCAGCGCCGAGACAAAATCCCTCTCTCTGCGCCAATAATAAAAAGCACTAACCGTAAGGTTGGTGCTTTTTTATTTCTTGATTTTTATTTATCCGCTTTTTTGCAAATTTTCTCAATAAAATCGCACAAAAAATAATAAACGGGAATAGTTAAAAACATAATCCAACCCGGATGCCAAAATGCGTAAACAAACCCCGTGTATAAATAAGCAATTACAACAAGTATAGGATAAGCAAATTCAGATGCTTTTTTGCGGGCAATGGCATCAATTAGGGTATAATAAAGCGGAATTGTTAAGAACACAAGCCAGCCAAGACCCCATCCGCCGCATATTTCTAAACAACCAAATATAAGATATGCTATTACTGCGACTATTGGGTATGGAAATCTTTTAAAAAATCTGTAAGCGCGAGTATCGGGTTTTGAAGAGGTGAATATATGTCCGTTTTCGGTAACGTTAACCCCATTTTTGTCAATATGTACGTTAGCATTAGGGGTGTCAACGTGAATTCCTTTCCAATTAACGTCAACCTGTTCGCCGTCTTTACTTTCAAAGCGAATTCCCACAGGAGAAACGTCAACCTTATCGGCAGGTTCGTTGTTAGCTTTGGGCTGTTTTTCACCCATAATAAGTTCATCAATTGAAACCTCATAAAGCTTTGCCAAAGCAATAAGATTTTCGGTGTCGGGCGAGCTTTCGCCACGTTCCCACTTGCTAACCGCCTGTCTTGAAACTCCTATTTTTTCGGCAAGTTCTTCTTGAGAATACCCTGCCGCCTTTCTTTGATTATATAATTTTTCGCCTATTTGTTGATTCATAAATCATCATCCTTTATGATTTCTTGCCTTAATTTTAGCAAAAAGGAATTGGTTTCGCCACCAAATTTAGTGGTCAATTATGCAACTATCGGTTGCATTTAAAGAATTTTTACTATTTAAAACCCGTTTTATAAACCAAATGCAAAACGGAATTGAAGTTGAAAAGGTTAAAATATCTGCCAAGGGCTGTGTCATTAAAACACCGTCTATTTTAAAAAATATTGGCAAAATTAAAATAAGCGGAATAAAATACATACCCTGTCGACAAGATGCCAAAAATGTCGCACCCTTTACAAAACCGAGCGACTGATACATCATATTAACGTAGGACGAAAAGCCCAAAAACGGAAGTGCAATACTGTGCATAAATAAAAGTCGGGCACCAATTCTTGTAACTTCCCGGTTTTCCGCGCCAAAAAGATTCATAACACCATTTGGCATTACCGCGCATAAAATTGCACCCGCCATTGCCGCGCAAGACCCAAAAACCGTTGCAACAACAAAAACTTTTTTAACACGGTCAAGTCGTTTTGCGCCATAGTTATAACCTGCAATTGGTTGAAAGCCCTGTCCGACGCCCAAAACGATAGAGCGCAAGAAAATATAAACCTTATTTGCAAGACTAACCGCTGCTACCGCCGCGTCGCCATAAATTTTAACCCGCACATTCAGTAAGGTGGTTGCCACACTGCCAAGACCTTGTCTAAACACGGTTGGCGCACCCGTTTTAATTATAAGCCAATAATCTTTTAAACTGCGGCTTATAAATTTCGGCGAAAGTTTAATAACACTTTTGCCGAAAATATAAAACGATAAGGCCATAGAAAAACTTATCGTCTGACTTATAGCGGTTGCAATCGCCGCTCCCTTTACCCCAAGTTCTAAAACAAAAATAAAAATTGGGTCAAGCGCCATATTTATAAGGCCACCCGCAAGTCCCACAAACATTGAAAAGGTGGCTCGTCCTTCGGCACGAAGCAATGGTCCAAGTACGAAAGAGGTACACATTAAGGGGGCTGCAATTAAAATTACGGTTGCGTAATCGCGCGCATAAGGTAAAATCGTTTTGGTTGCACCGATTAAACGAAGTAACGGGTTTAACACTGAAAGACAAATAACCGCTATCACAAGACCGAGAACAAAGCCCATTAAAACTGCGCTTGAAGCAAAACGGTTGGCAGAAGCATTGTCCTTCTCGCCAAGCTTTCTGGAAACAATACTACTGCTACCCATTGAAACACCAAAACCGACAGACTGAATAATTGACTGTATGGAAAAAACAATTCCCACTCCGCCGATAGCACTTTCGCCCAAGCTTGTTACAAAATATGTATCAGCCATATTGTATATTGAAGTCAACAACATATTTGCAACTGCTGGGAGCGACAACGACACCAAAAGACGAGTTATCGGGGTTTCGGTCATTTTTTTGTGTTGTAATTCACTGGTTACGGTTTTCATTTTCATTCGCCTATATATTCAAATCTCTTAAAGGTTTTTCCGTCACGGGAAATTACTTCATCCCACATCGAAAGCGGTCTTACCCAAATTTCCTCTTTACCGTAAAGAGCCTTATAAACCACCATTTTTTCCATTGTTTCACTGTGGTTTGCAACACCAATTACTTCATATTCATTACCTTTAAAATGGCGGTATTTTCCTAATTTCATACTAAAACTTCCTTTAAAGAAAGCCGCCCTTTCGGACGGCTTTTATTTAATCTTCACATCTACAACGTGCGAAAAGCGCCGTAAATATTGCGGCAAGTAAAAGCACTATGCCAAAGATTGCAAGCGCCACGATATTGGTAGCCACGAAAGTTGCAATAAACGAACCAACAACCGCGCCAATTAAAAGCGCAGCTAAAAATAAAGTTATACCGATTACCCAAGCGATCACTCTAGAACGACAATTCATATTGCAACAGCCACATCTGTTATCTAACATACATCTTCACCTTTAAAATATTATTGGTATATAGGTATATAACCATTAACATTTTATGCGAAAATGGACAATTAGTTACTTCATAAATTCGTACATTGCGCGATAGCACATATAAACGTCAAATTTTGCAGTAGTTTCAAAGGGGGCGTGCATTGAAAGCACGGGAACACCTAAATCAATAACGTCAACACCCATATTTGCAATATACTTTGCAACGGTGCCACCGCCACCTGCATCAATTTTACCAAGCTCGCCTGTCTGCCAAACGATACCGGCCCTATCCAAAAGACCCATAACTTCCGCGGTGTATTCAGCCGAAGCGTCACTTGTGGAAGATTTGCCACCGGCACCGGTGTATTTAGTAACAACCACACCGTAATTTACAAAGCTAGCGTTTTTGCGTTCCATAACGTCGGGGAAGGTAGGGTCAAGCGCGGCATTAACATCAGCCGATAAGCATTTTGAATTGCGAAGCGCTAAGGTCGGGTCACCGCCCTGCATTTTTGCAAGGTCGCCAACAACAAAACGCAAAAAGTCAGACTGTAAACCGGTATTACCGCAAGAGCCGATTTCTTCTTTATCAGCCAAAATTGCAATGGCAGTTTTCTCGGGGTTTTCAATTTCCATAACAGCGGTAAGCGCAGGGTATGCGCAAACGCGGTCGTCTTGACCGTAGCCACCGATAAGGGAACGGTCAAAACCAATGTCACACGCTTTGCAAGCAGGAACCATTGTAAGTTCTGCCGACAAGAAATCGCCTTCATTAACACCATATTTTTCATTTAAAAGCTTTAAAATATTAAGCTTTACAAGTTCGCTACCCTCATCATCTCTGAAAGGATGACTGCCAACCAAAACGTTAAGCTCTTCGCCGCGTATACCATCGTTAAGGGTGCGTTTGTCTTGTTCTTTTGAAAGATGTGGCAACAAATCGCCAATAACAAACTTGGGCTCGTCGTCTTTTTCGCCAAGCGATACTTCAATTACGCGACCGTCGCGAAGCGCGAAAACACCGTGAAGTGCTAAAGGTGTAACTGTCCATTGATATTTTCTAATGCCGCCATAATAATGGGTTTTGAAAAGTGCAAGTTCACTATCTTCATAAAGGGGATTGGGTTTTAAGTCCAGACGAGGAGAATCAATATGTGCAGCGGTAATATTTATACCGTTTTCAATCTTCTCTTTACCAATAACCGCAAGAGCAATTGTCTTTCCGCGATTATTGAAATAAACCTTGTCGCCCGCTTTATATTCTTTACCGTATTCAAAAGCCGAAAAACCATTCTTTTCAGCCATTTTCACAGCTTGGCTTACTGCTTCACGTTCGGTTTTGGCGGCGTCCAAAAACGCTTTATAACCCTCGCAATAATCGTTTGCTTTTTGTAAAACGTCATCGCTTACCGCAATGCGACCATTCTTCTTATTAATAAAAAGCTGTTCCTTTAATTCCTTAACGTCACTCATAAATTACATATCTCCTTTAAAAGATTTAAAAACTCACTAACAAAAGTATTCTCGTCACTATTATTATATATTACAAAATCACATTTTTTTTTGTAAAAATCGTCACTTTTACCTGCGTTTATACGTAAAAGCGCCTGTTCTTTTGTTATTGAATCACGGGCGATAATTCGTTTTAGGCGAAGTTCCTTTTCCGATAAAACCGCTACCGTTTTGTTGCAAACTTCATTAATGCCGCTCTCAAAAAGAGTGGGCGCGTCCAAAAGCACCCTCTCACCCGATATCTCCGCCATAACAAGCTTTTTAATGTGCGGTAAAAGGGTTTGATTTAAAAGTGCAGTGCTTTTTTCGTCCTTAAATGCTTTTGCGGCTAAAGCTTTTCGGTTAAGTGTACCGTCAGTATTTAAAACGTCATTACCAAAAACCGCAACCACTGCAGCAAGACCGCTTGTTCCCTTTTGAACCGCTTGTCTTGCTAAAACATCGCAGTCGATATGTTTTATTCCAAGCTGTTTGCAAATTGCGGCGGCACTGCTTTTTCCCGCTCCCGTTGGACCTGTAAGACCAATTATAATGCTCATAATTTAATCACCTTAAATGCGGCGGCGCGAATAAGTCGGTTATAAACCGCAAGACCTACGCCCTCTTTTTCGGGTGCGTGAATAAACACCCTGTCCGCACCAAATTTGTCAACCTCGCGAAGAACTGCGAAAATTGAATGTGCAAGACCCAATTTATCACTGGCTTTTCCGTAAATAAGTTTTGGAATTTTAACGTCGACGGCTTCTTCTTCAAAACAAACCGCTACCGCATTTTCTTGTGAATTAACAAAACTTGAAAAGTTTTCGCCCTCTACCAAAAACGCTTCGGTTTTGGGTGCGTAATGCTTATATTTCATTCCGGGCGACTGAACCTTATCATTGGGTTTAAGTTCGTTTAAAACCGCGTCGGCAATTTCCAAATTAGGTAAATATTTTAAAAGTTGTTCGTAAGTAACTGCACCGGGACGAAGCAAAATTGGAGTTTGACCCACAAGGGTAATAACGGTAGATTCCACCCCAAAGTCACATTCATCCCCCATAATTACTGCATCAATTTTACCATCTAAATCGTTAACAACGTGGTTTGCGGTAGTCGGACTTGGCTTACCCGAAACGTTAGCCGACGGCGCCGCAAGCGGCAACCCGCTTTTTTTAATTACGTCAAGCGCAATTTTGTTTGACGGCATTCTAACAGCAACTGTAAGTAGCCCTGCCGATACGCTTTTAGCCACCTTTTCGGTACGGTGAAGCACCATTGTTAAGGGACCGGGCCAAAATTTTTCTGCCAAAGTATAAACCGCGTCGGGTATATCTTCCGCCACCTCATTAAGCATTTCCATATCGCTTATATGAACAATTAACGGGTTATCTTGCGGACGTCCCTTTGCTTCAAACACCTTTTTAATGGCATTTTCGTCATAAGCACTTGCGGCAAGACCGTAAACCGTTTCGGTAGGTACACCGACAACACCGCCGTTTTTTAAAATTTCGGCGGCAGTATTAATGCTGTTTTCATATTCGGTTTTGCTTACTGCAAGTTTTAAGGTTTTCATTTGTTAATTTTCTTCCTCTGACTTTAACGCTTCTGTGCGATAATATGTGATAAGTGCATCAACCACTTCGTCAATGTCCCCGTTTAATATTTGGTCTAATTTATAAAGAGTAAGACCAATTCTGTGGTCGGTTACACGACCTTGGGGGTAGTTATAGGTTCTGATTCGTTCACTTCTGTCGCCCGTACCAACCTGATTTTTACGGTCGGATGCAATGGCTTCGTCGTGTTTTCTTTGTTCTTCATCAAAAAGACGTGCGCGTAAAATTTTAAGCGCCTTATCTTTGTTTTTAAACTGACTGCGTTCATCCTGACATTCAACAACAGTACCTGTGGGAATATGTGTTACACGAATTGCAGATGAGGTTTTGTTAATATGCTGACCACCCGCACCGCTAGACCTAAATGTATCAATTTTAAGGTCGGCAGGGTTGATTTCAAGCTCAACCTCATCAGCTTCGGGAAGAACTGCAACCGTAACGGTTGAAGTGTGAATTCTGCCTTGGGTTTCGGTGTCGGGTACACGCTGAACACGGTGCACACCGCTTTCATATTTGAAACGAGAATATGCGCCGCTACCCTCTACCATAAAGCTAATTTCTTTATAACCGCCAAGCTCGGTTTCGTTGGCGTTGCTTATTTCAATTTGCCAACGCTTTGATTCGGCATACATTGAATACATACGGTAAAGAGATGCCGCAAATAACGCCGCTTCTTCCCCGCCTGCGCCACCACGAATTTCAATAATAACGCTTTTTTCATCATTTGGGTCTTTAGGCAAAAGTAAAATTTTAAGCTCGTCAGCAAAAACAACAATGTTTTCTTTTGCTTCTTTAAGCTCTTCTTCGGCAAGTTCTTTAAAATCTTTATCTAAATTTGGTTCTGCTAAAATTTCAAGCGCTTCTTTTTCGGCATTTTTAGCCGCAACGTACTGCTTATACTTTTCAACAATTGGTGTAAGCTCGCTATATTCTTTCATCAATTTTCTAAAAAGCTCATTGTCGGACGCAACGTCAGGACGTGTAAGCTCAATACCAATTTGTTCGTGACGGTTTACAACCGATTCTAATTTATCAAACACTATTCTTCACCTTTAATAATTTTCTTTACGCTTTTTTCGGCTTTAACGCGCGGCACCATGAATTCCCTGCCGCAACCGTCACACCGAAGTTTAAAATCCATACCAATGCGGGTAACGGTAAAAACGTCATTTCCGCAAGGGTGTTTTTTCTTCATTAAAAGCTTATCGCCTACAGATATGTCCATACCGCACCTCTTTCGCATAATTATACAGTATATATTATACTATAATGTTTGTAAAAACGCAATAAAAAACAAACGTTTACTTTTCAATTATGTTATGATAAAATAAAAACATATTAATTGACGTTTAAAACAATATTAACTTAAATATACGATTTTAGGAGGAAGTAAAAATGTTTTGTGAAAAATGCGGAAGTCAGTTAAGCCAAAACGCTAAATTTTGTTCGGAATGCGGCAGCCCAAATCCAATGTATCAAGAAGCAACCGTTGTTCAGTCAGTCCAACAAGAAGCAGCCCCCACACCCGAATTTATAGCACCAACCCCCGTGGCTGTGTCCGTTACCCCTCAACAACCAACCAAACCCAAAAAGACAAATAAGCTTTGGTTGCTAATTCCCGTTATTCTTTTGCCCGTAATAGCAGTTGTTTTAATTTTTGCAATAATCATTTTGGCGGCTCTTGGTTTTAGCTTGGGCGGTTCATCATATAAAAACAAAATGTCTGACGCTTATGACAAAATTGTTTTAGCGGCCGACGTGGCTGAAAATTATTGTTCTTTACAAAGCAAAGTTTGGTATAACTGTATTTATGAAAAAGAAAGTTGGGAAACCGACGAATACACCCAAAACAGTTACGGACGTTTTTATGATGATTTTAACGACGCTTTAAGCGAATTTTATACCGGAGAATCTGCAAATTATGAATCAGTTAAATCAGCAACCCAAGAAATTGACGCTTTGATGATTGAACTTAAAGATTGTCCCTCAAAATATAAGGACGATTATCAATCTCTCAAAGAACTCTATGTTGCATATTCTGATTTGGCAGATTTAGTAATCGGCGACTCTACATATTCATACAATTCTTTTAATGCCGCACTAGAAGAAGCAAAATCAAACTATAAATCTGCCGAATCTGATGCAAGAATTGCTATTGGTTAATTTAAATTTTATTACATAAAAATCCCTTTCAGAAATTTCTGAAAGGGATTTCTTTTTTCACATATTACATAAGCGACTTGTAAATTGCAACAATGTCTTCAACAGTAACTTCTCTGGGGTTGCCGGGGCGACAAGCGTCGTTATAAGCATCAAGTGCCAAAGCGTCGATATCTTCTTCCTTAACAACACCCTTAAGCGAAGTAACAATGCCAACGTCCTCAGCAAGCTTGCGAACTGCTTCAACAGCAGCTGCACGGTATTCTTCCTGTGTCATATTTTCAACACCCTGAACACCCATAGCAATTGCGATGTCACGGTATTTTGTACCGGTGTATTCAGCATTGTAAGCCATTACAGCGGGTAAAAGTGTAGCACATGCTTTACCGTGGGGCATATCATAGTAAGCTGAAAGGGTGTGAGCCATAGAGTGGTCTACACCAAGACCAACGTTAGAAAAGCCCATGCCTGCGATGTACTGACCAAGCGCCATGCCTTCACGGCCTTCAGCTTCGTTCTTAACAGCGCCACGAAGTGAACGACCGATAACTTCAATTGCTTTAATATGGAACATATCAGAAAGTTCCCAAGCGCCTTTAGTTATGTAACCTTCAATAGCGTGGGTCAATGCATCCATACCGGTAGCGGCAGTTAAAGCTGCAGGCATTGAAGCCATCATATCAGGGTCAACAACTGCAACAACGGGAATATCGTTAGTGTCAACACAAACGAATTTACGTTTCTTTTCAACGTCAGTAATTACGTAGTTGATAGTAACTTCAGCCGCAGTACCTGCGGTAGTAGGAACAGCAATTGTAGGAACGCACTTATTCTTTGTGGGAGCAACACCTTCAAGTGAACGAACGTCTGCATATTCGGGGTTGGTAATAATAATACCAATTGCCTTTGCAGTGTCCATTGCAGAGCCGCCACCAATAGCAACAATACAGTCAGCATCCATTTCTTTAAAAGCGGCAACACCATTTTGTACGTTTTCAATTGTAGGGTTTGCCTTGATGTCGGAATATATACCGTACTTGATACCTGCATTATCTAAAATATCGGTAACCTTTTTAGCAACACCAAATTTAATAAGGTCAGGGTCGGTAGCAACAAAAACCTTTTTGAAGCCACGTTTTGCAATTTCTTCAGGAATTGCATTAATAGCGCCCGCGCCATGATATGAAGTTTCATTAAGGGTAAATCTGTTCATTGGAATCATCCTTTCAAATTTTATATGTTAATTATATAACAAAGTCTATGCTGTTGCAAGTAATTTATATAAAATAAGCACCCAAAACGTAAAGTTTTAGGTGCTTTTAATTTTTTATGCTCCCCAATATTTTCTATCTAAACTTCTGAAAGATATTGCCGAGAAGATATGGCGTTTTTCAATGATATTGCAACCGTCCAAATCGGCAATGGTGCGCGCAACCTTTAAAATGCGATCGTAAGCACGTGCCGACATTCCAAGTCGTTCAAACGAAAGCGCCAAATACTGACTTGCATCATCTGCCAAAACACAATATTTTCTTATAAGCGCGGGGGTTAAGCGAGCATTACAGGTAATGCCTGTACCCTTATACCTTTCGGCTTGTAATTGACGTGCCTTATTAACACGCGCTTTAATCTCAGCCGAAGATTCTTCTTTAGAATTGCTACTTAAATCGTTATATTCAACCGGCGGAACTTCAACGTGCAAATCAATACGGTCAAGCATTGGTCCCGAAATTTTAGAAAGATATTTGTGCACCGCTTGAGCAGAACAACTGCATTGACGGGTTGGATGCCCGTAAAAACCGCAAGGACACGGGTTCATGGCCGCCACCAGCATAATCGAGCTTGGGTATGTAAGGGTGCCCGCAACACGCGAAATAGTTACTTTAGAATCCTCTATCGGTTGTCGAAGCGCTTCCATAACGTCACGACGAAATTCGGGAAATTCGTCCAAAAACAGTACACCGTTATGCGCTAAAGAAATTTCGCCCGGTCGCGGCATTGCACCGCCACCCGCTATTGCCGCGGGAGAAACCGTATGGTGTGGCGAACGGAAGGGGCGGTTTGATACAAACGGCTCGTTTTTATCTAAAATACCCGCAACCGAATGAATTTTTGTGGTTTCAATTGCTTCATCAAAGGTCATATCGGGCAAAATGCCGGGCAGACGTTTTGCAAGCATACTTTTACCCGCACCGGGAGGGCCCACCAAAATGATGTTATGTCCCCCTGCGGCTGCAATTTCCATTGCCTTTTTAGCCGCAAGCTGTCCCTTAACGTCGGAAAAATCGGGCACGGGAATTTTACTTTCGTTTTTAATTGCCGTAAGGGGTTGTTTTTCTAAAAGCTTTTCGCCCTGTAAATGTAAAATAAGTTCCTTAATATTATCAACACCGTAAACGTTAAGCCCGTCAACAACCGCCGCTTCAACCGCATTTTCTTGCGGTACAAAAAGATTTTCAATACCGTTTTCTTTTGCGGTTATAGCAATTGCAAGAACACCGTTAACCGCACGCAACTTACCGTCAAGCGCAACCTCGCCGATAAGCACCGAATTGGAAATATCAACCTTTAACTGTTCACTTGCCCTTAAAATTGCAAGTAAGACGGGCAAATCGTAAATCGAGCCCTCTTTTTTGCGGTCGGCAGGGGCAAGGTTTACGGTTATGCGTGAAACGGGAAACTTAAAACCACAGTTTTTAATTGCAGCACGTACACGGTCGCGCGATTCTTTAACCGCGGTGTCGGGAAGACCAACAATATCAAACGCGGGAAGCCCGTTTGATATGTCGGCTTCAACCTCTATCATATAAGAATCTATTCCAAAAAGACCCACACTGTTAATTCTTGAAAACAAACCGTTTCACCTACTTTGCAACGTTATTTTGGGGATTACCGTCTAAAAATGCTTGAATGTTATCACACACAATGTCTAAAAGGCGTTGCCTTGTTTTAAGGGGCGCCCAAGCGGTATGCGGTGTAATTATAATATTGGGTGCATTAAGTAAAGGACAATCATTACTCATTGGCTCACTTTTTAAAACGTCAACTGCCGCGCCCGACAGTTTACCGCTTTTTAAAGCATCAAAAAGAGCAATTTCATCCACCACACCGCCGCGTGCGGTGTTAACAAAAAACGCACCGTCTTTGCATTTTGCAAAGGAATCTTTATTCATTAAATCCTTAGTTTGCTCGGTCAAAGGGCAGTGCATTGAAATAACGTCGCTTTGCGCTAAAAGTTCATCAAAGCCAACAAATTTTTTATCATTTTTTGGGGTGCGGGTATGCACTAAAACGCGCATACCAAGAGCAACCGCCGCCCTTTCAACCGCTTGACCGATAGCACCGTAGCCCACAATACCTAAAATTTTGTCGTAAACTTCATCGGTTGCAAAAACCAGCGGCGCAAAGCATTTTGATTTAAGCCAACCACCTTGTTTTACAAATTCGTCATAAGACGAAATTTTGGTATAATGCGCTAAAATGTAAGCCATTACCTGTTGTGCAACAGCATTTGTGGAATAACTTCCCGCATTTGCAACAACTATACCTTTATCCTTTACGGCGGCAATATCAATATTGTTGTACCCCGTTGCAAACAAACCGATATAACGAAGCCGCGGGGCATTTTCCATTACCTCGCGGTCAATTATAACCTTATTAGTTAAAATTATATCCTTGTCCCTTACCTCTTGCAAAAGCTCTTGACGGGTAATACCATCAAATTCCGCCACTTCGCCAAATTGATTAAGCGCTTCAAGGGACAAATCGTTATGAGATTTTAAACTTAAACTGTCAGTTACAAGTATTTTCATCTTTTGCGGTTACCTTCTTTTTGGTTCCGTCAGGACTGACGATATAAGTGTTTTCAAGCTGTGAAACCAAGCTCATTTTAAACGAATCAATATATTCACGTCTTAAAATATACTGCTCTTGCTTTTCTTCTTCGGTAAGACCGACAGATTTTTGTTTTCTGGCAAGTTCGTTTATACGGTCAATTTTTTCTTGTGTCATTTTAAATCTCGTTTCTGCCCTGTAATGCGCGGGCTAATGTAAATTCGTCGGCATATTCCAAATCACTGCCAACAGGTACGCCATAAGCCAAACGGGTAACCTTAATACCCATTGGTTTTACAAGACGGGAAATATAACTTGCGGTGGCTTCGCCCTCAACAGTGGGGTTGGTAGCCATAATAATTTCCCTAACCTCGTCAGATGCTAAACGCGCCATAAGTTCCTTAATACGCAAATCGTCGGGGGTAATGTTGTCCATAGGCGAAATCACACCATGAAGCACGTGGTATGTACCGCCAAATTCACGAATTCGCTCAAACGCGATAACATCTTTGGCTTCGGCAACAACACAAATTACCGATTTATCACGCGTGGGGTCAGAGCATACCGAACAAACTTCACTGTCGGTCAAGCCCTGACATTTACTGCAAAAACGTATCTTTTTACGGGCATCTATAAGCGCTTCGGCAAATTTTTCGGCACGTTCTGGCGGTTGTTCCAAAATGTTAAGCGCCAAACGTTGCGCTGTCTTTTTGCCAATACCCGGCAACCGTTCGAACTGAGCAATAAGCTCGTTTAACGGCACAATATTAAACCCTGCCATAATTAAAACATCCCCGGCACATTAAGACCACTTGTAATTGCGCCCATTTCTTCATCACTTTCACTAATTGCCTTGCCAATTGCTTCGTTAACAGCAATAGTAATAAAGTCTTCAAGCATTTCAATATCATCAGTATCAACTGCATCGGGGTTAATTTTAACCGCTTTTACGGTATGTTTACCGTCAACCGTAATTTCTACCAAGCCGCCGCCCGCGGTTGCTGTGTATTCACGTTGTTCCAAATCGGCTTGAAGAGTCTGCATATCTGCCTGCATTTTTTGTGCTTTTGCAAGCATTTGTTGCATATTTCCGGCACCGCCATTATTGGGAAGTCTTACTTTCATAATCAATATCTCCTAATCAGTTAATTTCCAATGATTTTAATTTGTCAGCCAATACAGCCAAAGGGTCGTTTTCGGTTGTCTTTGTATGCTTTTTATATGGCCCTAATTTATAGGTTACACCAAGCACACGTTGTGCGGCGGTGCGTATGTTTTCTTTATACATACCGTCGGGTTGGTTTATAAGTGTTTTAAACTGTGAATTCGGCGCATCAATAAGCAAGAATTCCCCGCTTATATATGCTTTCGAATCCCTAAGCACACCCGCAATAAGCGGACAGGTTTTAGTTAAAATTGCAACAACCTCGTTCCACTTTTTAACCTCTCCGTCCAAATTTTGTATGGAGGCGGGTTTTTCGTTAACCGGTTGGGCGTTTTGCGGTACATCACTATCATCCGGCAAGGGTGGTATATCGTCATCGTCAATTATTTCTTCAATTGTTTCCTCAACAATGGGTTGTGTAGCTTCTGACTTTTCTTCGACGATAGGAGTTGCCGCTTTAACAGTTATAACACCGTTTTCAAGTGCACAAATGCGACGTTCAAGCGAAGACAAATCAACCGAAAGCTCGGCATTGCAAAGCTTAACTATGGTCATTTCCATTTCGCAACGTCTGTCGCCAGTTTTCATTGCCGCAGTTGCCGACTGCAAAACGCCAAGTGTATAAACAATTTCTTTAACGTCAAATTTTTCGGCTTGTTTTTCAAGGGCTGCTAAGCGTTTTGCCGAACAAATTATCGGTCGTTTGCCGCCGCGCACGGTTTTAATTATCATTAAATCACGGTAATGTGAAATAAGTTCACTTAAAAGACGCAGCATATCAACCGACGAATTATGAAGCTTGTCAATCATCAAAAGGGCGTTTTGTGTATCTTGAGCTTTAATATAATCGCAAAGTTCAAGAAGATACTCGTCCCCCGCCATTGCACAAACTGTCTCGACCGTTTTTTCATCAATATTTTTACTGCTTGAAGCACACAAATCAAGAATTGAAAGTGCGTCACGCATACCACCGTCAGCCGCAGCCGAAATTATGGTTGCCGCTTCATCAGTAAGGGTTAAGCCCTCGTTTTTAGCAACGTATTGCAGGCGCTGACAAATTTGTTCGTTATCAATTCGTCTAAAATCAAACCGTTGACAACGGGACAAAATAGTAGCAGGAAGCTTATGAACTTCGGTTGTTGCCAAAATAAAAATAACGTGCTTGGGCGGTTCCTCCAAGGTTTTAAGCAACGCATTAAACGCACCGGCCGATAACATGTGAACTTCGTCTATAATATAAACACGGTACTTTGACGATGCGGGCGCAAAGCTTATAATTTCGCGCAGCTCACGAATATTGTCAACACCGTTATTGGAAGCAGCGTCAATTTCAACAATATCGGTATTTTCGCCATTTAAAGCCGCTTTACAAGCATCACATTCTAAACAAGGGTCCCCGTCCTTACTGTTAAGGCAGTTAACCGCATTTGCAAGTATTTTAGCGCAGCTTGTCTTACCTGTGCCGCGTGTGCCCGTAAATAAATAAGCGTGAACGGTTTTATTTTCATGCAATTCGTTTTTAAGGGTCTTGGTAATATGCTCCTGACCCACAACGTCCGAAAAGGTTTGCGGGCGGTATTTACGGTATAATGCCTGATAAGCCATTAAAGCACCTCTTTAATATAATATAAAAAACTTGCGTACCCGAATGTACGAATGAGCCGATTTACTGCGGCGCACAGAAAAATCTACTTAATGCTGCTCGGTTCCCCGCCTGACATGGTTCGTAGCATCCCGTCGCACAGGACCCGCCCATTCGCACATTCCGATACGCAAATGTGCACTTTTGCAAAATTAATTTTACCACAAATATAATCTTTTTACAATAGTAAAGATATAAATTGTTGAAAAAATTTCGTAATTTTGTTATAATATCAATGATATACTTAAACATTATAATTTCTTATCGTTTAAGCGCCAAACTTTTGATTAAATGCCAACCTTTCAGGAGAGAATTAACTACGTAATGAATAAAGAAATTTGGGACATTTTTAACGAAAAAGGTGTTCTGACGGGCAAAACCACCGTCAGAGGTCGCGGCTTTTTAAAGCCGGGCGAATACCACCTTGTTGTTCACATTTGGGTTGTTTCGGGCGACGGACGTTACCTTATTCAACGCCGAAGCGAAAAGAAAAAGCTTATGCCTGGGGAATGGGCGGCAACCGGCGGTGCCGCAATTTCAGGGGAAAATTCTTTTACGGCCGCAAGTCGTGAACTTTTTGAAGAATTAAGCATTAAGTCAAACGAAAAAACACTTAACAAAATTTTCCGCCTTAAAAGACGCAATTCGTTTTTAGACGTTTGGCTTATTAAGGCCGACCCCTCACTTGACAGTCTTACCCTGCAAGAAAGCGAAGTTGCTGAAGTTAAATGGGTCACTAAGGCCGAGCTTCAGCAAATGATAAAAATGGGTCGTTTTCACAATTACGGACGTGAATATTTTCAAAAACTTTTTGAAAATACCTACCTTTTAGAAGGAGCTATTTTATGAGCACTATTCATACCGAAAAAACCTGTGCGTTATGCCACGCAATTCTTTTTGAAGAAGACGACGTGGTTTACTGCCCCGTTTGCGGTGCACCACATCATAGAGAATGTTATAATTCCATTGGTCACTGTGCACTTGAAGAAGCACATGGTACCGAAAATCAATATGATTTGTTAAAGGAAAAAGCCAAAAAGACAGAAAAAACACAAGCATTTAAGCCCAATGATTTCGAAGCTGAAAAAACCTTAAACGAAAATTACACCCCGGGGGATGAAATTTTTCAACAGCTTCCACCAATGGACTTTTTGGGCGGTGTTCCTGCCGATTATATTTTTGAAAACGGTATAACCGCTAAAGAGGCCCGCAATTTTGTTATTTCCAACACCGCGCGGTATATTCCAAAATTTGTAAAGCTTGATAAAAAGCATAAGGTTTCTTGGAATTTTATGGCGTTTTTATTCCCACACGCATGGCTTTTATCACGTAAAATGTACAAATTGGGTGTTATTATCAGCGCCCTATTCATAACCGCTACCCTAATGCTTATTCCTTTTGACAACAACATTGCCAATTTGGGTCTTTATGAAATGAAAAACGTTGAAGAAGTAATGTTGTTTTTAGAAGAAAACATGTCCCAAATTAATTTGGTTGCATGGTTTGTTGCGTTTATGGGGTCAATTTTAAATTTTGCCTTGCGTTTTGTAACCGCAATTTTCGGCGATTACTGGTACCGCCAACATTCCCTTTCAAAAATTAAAGAAATCAAAGAAACCAGCGACAATATTGCCGACGATTTTAGAAAATACGGCGGCGTAAGTCTTGTATGGTTTATGTTGGGGCTTTTAGCAACAACCTATTTGCCCGTTTTAATAGAATTATTCATTTGAGGAAAATTATGAAATACACCACTTTATTTTTAGATTTAGACAACACCCTTTTGGACTTTACAAAAGCTGAAGCGGTTTCAATAAGACGTGTTTTGTCGGAACATGGTCTACCTTTTGATGACGAAGCAATTAAGGTTTATTCAAAAATCAACCGCGGTTGGTGGGAACGCTTTGAAAATGGCGAAATCCCCAAAGACGCTATTTACGAAGGTCGTTTTAAAAGCTTTTGCGAATATTATAACCTTACTGCCGACACCGCAAAAATGTCGGTTCAGTATACCGACTATTTGGGCGAAAGTAATTATGTAATTGACGGTGTTTTCGACGTATTGGATTATTTAAAATCCAAAGGTTATTATTTTTGTGCAACCACAAACGGTCTTTGCACCACACAGTACAGCCGAATTAAAGGTTCAGGGCTTGAGCCCTATTTTGACGGTGTGTTTGTTTCGGAAGACGCAGGCAGCCAAAAGCCCGACACCGAATATTTTGACTTTGTTATTTCCCGCATCCCCGAAAAAGATAAATCGAAAATGCTGGTTGTGGGCGACAGTCCCTCTTCTGACATTTTGGGCGGCATAAACAGCGGTATTGACACCTGCTGGTACAACCCAAACGGTATGGAAAGTAAATATAAACCCACTTACGAAATTAAAACACTTTCAGAGCTTAAAGAAATTTTATAAAATAAAAATATAAAATAAAAAACACCCGAGAAAATCTCGGGTGTCTTTTTTTGAGTTGATTAAGCTTCGTCTTCAGGAAGAACGATGGGACCAGAACCGCCACTTTGTGTGCTGGTAGCGATAACGTCAACCTGTTCAAACTTAATTACTTCGATTTCAGGTGCTACGAACATGTTTTTCTAACCTCCTTCTGTATTACATATGCATATGTGGAATCACCGGTTACCGCAAAACTTAAAAGAGAAACACAGTTTTGCGCGGTGTTTTTCCTATGTATAACTCACACGCGATAACATTACCGCTTATAATAAGTTATCTCAATTCTATCATATTTCATCTTTCAATGCAATACTTTTTTGTTTTTTTGTTAAAAATGCATATATTTGCAGTAATCATTTGTGAAATTGTTACTGCAAACAAAAAGTAGCCAAAACCGTTAAAGCCAAACAGTTCTAACCCTAAAAACAGCGCCGAAACCATACATTTTGTGGCACCGCCAAAAAGTATTACCATACCAAGTGCAGCGGCAAAAACTGGCGGTATGCCAACAAGATTTCCTGTCACACAACCCAAAGTTGCGCCTATGAACAGGGCAGGAACAATTTCCCCACCCTTAAAACCGGCAGCGTTTGTAATTGATGTAAACAAAATCTTAAGCGCAAATGCCCATACAACTGTCTGTCCTCCGCTTAATACATATTCAATAATATGCATACCGCCGCCATTATAGTCCTTATTTTTAACAATAAGTGTTAAAAGAACAATAACCATACCGCCAACTATAATTCTTACGTATTCGTTTTTGAAAAGCTTTTTAAAGCCAAGCGATACGATTTCAAGTGCAAAACAAAATATAACACTCACCAACGAGCAAAAGAAAATTACAACCACTATCTTAAAAAATGTGGTTACAGATAACTGCGGCACTGCGCCAATTTCAAATTTTTCGGGGTGCACACCTAATATTCGCGCAATTAAAAATGCACCAAAACTTGAAAGGGTTAGTGGCAACGCTAATTTTAAATAAAATTTGCGGCTAATAAAAATAATTTCAAACCCAAATGCCAGCGCAGTCATAGGAAGTGCAAAAACTGCAGAAAAAAGCCCTGTCATGCCGCAAATAATAAGCGCTTTAAAATTATCGTTTTTAAGACCAAGCTTTACTGCAATGGGCGACGCAATGCTTCCACCCATTTGAAGTGCCGCACCCTCCTTACCGGCAGAGCCGCCAAACATTTGGGTTATTACCGTGCCCAAAAATACTGCGATACTTAGCCAAAATGGCACCTTTTCTTCATTTGTAGCAGCACTAAAAACCGAATTTATATCACATTGTTTCAATCTTAACACCGAATATATAAATACAGTCAGCACACCGCCCAATGGCAAAAGAAAAATAAACCAGTCAAATTGTTTAAAAAGTGAATTAGCAAATTTTAAGGTATGAGAAAACAAGGCACCCACACCACCGCACAAAATCGCGGTTAACATTGCGCCCAAAAGTAAAAGCAAATATTCTTTTTTACTGTTTACTTTTTGCATTTATAACTCTCCTTAATTCAACTTTCTTATTATACTACTAACAACAAAAAAGAGCAAGACATTATAATCTTGCCCGTTTTTATATTAAGAAATCGATTTTTGTATTGTATCTGTGGGTCCTAAAATCGCCAATTCGCCATTTTCTTTAAATACTGCTTCGTCAATACAAGTCATGCGAGGCTCGACTGATTCTAAGCTAAAATGCCGATGATAAACGCAAATAATACGCTTAAAATCTTTAGAGTATGTAAAGCTGTGATGTCCAGTACCAACTGCTGTTTCACTCTTAGACAAAATCGGATAGTCATACTTAGTATATTTGCCAAGCGGCGAATCACTAGTCGCACAACCCACCGCATAATCCTGAGAGGTATAATCGTTTGAAGAATAAGTCAGATAATATTTACCGTTATGCTTTAAAACAAACGGCCCTTCACTACCCAGCTTTGTTGGGTCCACCCTTTCCCAACCACTTTCTTTGGGTATAAGCAAAATCGTATTTGTATCATAAATAACCGACTTCATATCATCATTCATTTTAACACCGCAAATACGATTATCCATAACATGGCGATAATACATATAAACCGTACCATCATCGTCACAAAAGAAATGTCCGTCGATTGCCTCGTATTCTAAAAGCCATTTCATTTCTGTTTGCTTAAACGGGCCAAGTGGAGAATCAGCGACCGCAACTGCTACGTGCTTGTCGGCGGTATAAACCATATAAAATTTATTCTTTAAAAATATAACTTCAGGTGCCCAAAACCATTTTTCACCCATTGCGTCACCTTTTTCAAGACAATAGCCCTTGTCTTCCCAGTTTACAAGGTCATTTGATATCGAAACCTTGAAGCCGTCCTCTGCATTGGTTGCGTATAAATAGTACTTATCGTCATAAAGTAAAATAAACGGATCAGCGCCCTTATGTATCGGGTTTAAATAATCGGTTTTATTCACAATAAACACCTCTTGTATAAACTTTTAACCCGATTATAACATTTATCAAGTCTTTGTCAATAGATAGGTTGTTTAATTTATATTTTTGTGTTAAAATGAAGTATATAACCAAAGAAGGTGTTATTATAAAAACCAAATTATCCCCTCGTTTTTGGTGCGCAGTTACCCTTTTCAGTTTAATAGGTCAAGTCGCTTGGGTTGTTGAAAATATGTATTTCAACGTTTTTATTTATAAAATGTTTAACGCCTCGGCAAACGATATTGCCCTAATGGTTGGCGCATCTGCCGTTGCCGCTACCGTAACAACGGTGTTTATGGGCGCCCTTTCTGATAGAATAGGCAAACGAAAACTTTTTATTTGCGGCGGCTACATACTTTGGGGCATTTCCATTTTCAGTTTTGTGCTTATACGCACAAATTTGGTTGGAAAGCTTTTTCCCGCAGTTACGGGTATTGCTTCGCTTTGTGTAACGCTGGTTATTATTTTAGACTGTGTTATGACCTTTTTTGGTTCAACCGCAAACGATGCCGCATTTAATGCTTGGCTTACCGATTCAACCGATAAAACCAATCGTGGCGCAGTTGAGGGTATTAACGCTATGATGCCCCTTGTGGCAATTTTAGTAGTTTTCGGCGGTTTTATGTTTTTTAATTTAGAAAAAGCACAAAGCTGGACTTTAATTTTTACAATAATAGGCATTATTGTAACCATTGTTGGCGTTTTGGGTATTTTTCTTATTAAAGACACAAGAGTTGAAAAACCGCAACATAGTTATTTGGGTTGTATTTTTTACGGTTTTAAACCGGCAACAATAAAACAAAACCCACTTCTTTATCTTACCCTTTCGGCTTTTGTGATTTTTAATATTTCAATTCAAATTTTTATGCCGTATCTTATCATCTATTACGAAAAAACCCTTGAAATGACCGATTACGTTTTTATAATGGCACCAGCCATTATCATTGCCGCGGTTGTCACTGCATTTTGGGGACGCGTTTATGATAAAAAGGGCTTTAAATTTTCCTGCCTTATTGCGCTTTTCTCACTTTGGCTTGGTTATATTGTTTTATTTTTCTTTAAAGCTACACTGCCTGTATTTATCGGCTCATTGTTTATGATGTGCGGTTACCTTGCGAATATGGCTGTATTCGGTGCTATGATAAGGGACAACACCCCCGAAAACAAAGCGGGTATGTTTCAAGGACTTCGCATTTTTGCACAGGTGCTTATTCCGGGAATTGTTGGTCCCGCGGTGGGCTCTGCAGTGCTTAAAAATGCCGAAACAATTACCAATAACGACGGTACCACCTCGTTTTTACCAAACGAAAACATCTTTTTAGCGGCACTTGTGGCGGCGGTTATACTTTTACCGCTTTTAATGGTTATCTTTAATACACAAAGGAAGAAAATTAATGAAAACTAAATTTGCACAGCTTGTAACCCCGTTTGAAAGGGAATTAAATATAGAAAAACCCTGGGACGTATACCCCCGCCCCCAGCTTAAAAGACCTAGTTTTATTAACCTTAACGGTAAATGGAATTTAGAAATTACCCGAAAAGGCAATTCGGTTTTCAGTGGTAATATTATTGTACCCTTTCCGCTTGAAAGTCGACTTTCGGGGGTAAATTTTAAGAAAAAAACAAACGACGTTTTAATCTACAGCAAAGCAATTATTTACAGTCCCACCGAAAAACGTGTTATTTTGCATTTTGGTGCGGTTGACCAGGAATGTAAAGTATATGTTAACGACAAATTGGCAGGTCAAAACGTTGGCGGTTATCTTCCATTCTCATTTGATATAACCGACTTAATAAAAAATGGCGAAAACGTTATTAAGGTTGCGGTTGTTGACCGCCTTGATACTGAACTTGCTTACGGTAAACAAACCAAAAAGCGCGGCGGTATGTGGTATACCGAAACAAGCGGCATTTGGCAAACCGTATGGCTTGAAGAAGTACCCCAAAATTATATTAAGGATATTAAAATTGCGCCCAACCTTAACGGTTTTGATATAACCGTTTTTGGCGGAGATGACCTTAAAATCCTTATAATTGACGGTAAAACACACACCTTTACGGGCAATACCGCTAAAATCACAATTTCAAACCCTATTAACTGGACCCCCGAAAACCCACACCTTTACAATTTTATTTTAATTTCGGGCAGTGACGAAATATCATCATACACCGCACTTCGCACAATAAAGGTTAAAGACAACAAAATTTTATTAAACGATAAACCATATTTCTTCCACGGGCTTTTAGACCAAGGTTATTTTAGCGACGGTATCTATACCCCTGCAACACCTGATGCCCTTGAAAATGACATTATAAAAATGAAGGAATGTGGCTTTAATACCCTTAGAAAACACATTAAAATTGAGCACGAATTATTTTATTACTATTGTGATAAGCTTGGTATGACGGTTTTTCAAGACCTTGTAAACTGCGGTAAATATAACTTTATAATTGATACTGCCCTGCCTACAATTGGTCTTAAAAAAGGCATAAGCCACCGCATCTCTCAAAAACGTTATGATAATTTTATTAGCAATTCGCTTGACACCTTAAAGCTTTTATATAACCACCCATGCGTTGTTTACTACACCCTTTTTAACGAGGGTTGGGGACAATTTGACACAAAATCCCTTTACAAAAAAATGAAAGCTGCCGACCCAACACGTATATGGGACGCAACTTCCGGTTGGTTTCAAACAAACGAAAGTGACGTATTAAGCGAACACGTATACTTTAAGCCCCTTAAGCTTAAAAACGACGGTAGACCGCTTGTGCTTTCTGAATTTGGGGGTTATTCTTCAAAAATTAAGGAACATTCCTTTAACACTAACAAAACTTACGGTTATAAGTTTTTTACCGACAATGAAGAATTTAAGTCTGCCCTCTTAAAGCTTTATTATAACGAGGTTATACCCACAATTAAAAGCCAAGGTCTTTGCGGCACCATTTTAACGCAGGTTAGCGACGTTGAAGACGAAACTAACGGGCTTTTAACCTATGACCGACAAATTTTAAAAGTTGATGCCGATAAAATGCGTGATATGGCACAAATGCTTTATAAAGCATATAACGAATTTAACAATTAAATAATAAATAATAAAGAAGAAAGAAGAAAAAATGTGTGCCTTTGGTACGATATATAAATAAAGTCGGCAAAGCCGACACCAATTTTATTCTTTTTTATTTATTCTTTATTCTTTTGGGCGTCAGCCCGACA
>JAZNJR010000047.1:0-43216 GCA_045578165.1 Acutalibacteraceae bacterium | reverse complement strand
TCCTGAGCCAGGATCAAACTCTCTAAAAAATTATATCTTAACGCCGAAGCGTTAACATCACTTTTAGATAAGCTTTAAGCTCATTCTTAGACAATACTGACGTATTGTTTTTGTCCTTCATACTTATAAAGTACTGACATTTTTCTCTCGATTTCTCTTAAGAATTGTCGGGTCCTTATTATTGTCGTTGTTTAATTTTCAAGGTCCGTTTTGTGCGCTCTTTCATTAGGGCGCTAGAGTATAATACCACACCTTAAACCCTTTTGTCAACACTTTTTTAAAACTTTTTTTAAAAATTTTTTCGACCACAATATCTTGGGTTTTGCATATTTTTAATGCCCAATTTTAACGTTTTATTTTACAAAAAAGTGTACCGCCTACCTATAATATATATAATAAGCCAAAAAAGGGTTTTTAGTATTTTTTGAAATTTTTTTAAAAAACAAATGATTTTTTTAAAAACCCGCCCACTCAATAATGTGTGGGCGGACAATTAATATCTTTTAACCTAAAATCACAATACCGGCAATTACAAGTGCGATAACCGCATAATGCTTCCATGACATTTTTTCTTTTAAGAAGATACGACTCCACAAAACTGAAATTGCACAGTAAGCCGAAATAATTACCATGCCAACCGAGAAATCGCTAAACATAACCGCCATATAGAACACTTGACCGATTGTTTCGCAAAGACCACCAAAGTACAAATGCTTGTTGCCTTTAAATATGGTATCCTTTTTAACAAACTTAATCCAAATAAATGCAAAAATTGCCAAAACAAAAAAGGTAAGTTCAAAAGCAGAGTTTGCGGCATAGTCGGTAATAGTTACGGGTGAACGATCCGAAAAAATAAATTCGTCCCCTGCCGTGCCCAAAGCGTCTATTATAAGGTAAGAAATGGGTAACAAAAATGCGAGAATGCTTTTAGTGTACTTACGATTTGCTCTTTCCTGACGTGCCTTGCGCACTTCTTCGTCTTCACGTTGTTCAACAAAACCAAGGGCAATAATGCCGACGGTTATCATTACTATACCGATAATGCTTACGGTTGTAATGTCTTCGGTTGAAAAAATGCCGAAAATAACACACAAAAGGAACGCAAGTGCGCCGGACGAATTACAAATCGGCGAAGAAATGGAAAGTTCGATATAACGAAGACCGATATAACCGAAAACCATTGCCAATATGTATAAACCTGCCACAGGTAGATAGTTAACAAAGTCAATTATCTTAAAATCTGTATATAAAAGACTTGCAACCACCTTCGGAACCGCATCTACACCGACTGTGCTATCAATTATTGCACCGCCAATAAGGGTAATGAAAAAGTGTATACCCATTATAAGACCAACGGCAAAAACGACCTTCCAATGACTGTTTTTATCTTTTTCTCTGGTACCCATTTTAGAAAACAGGTCAGAACCACTCCAACAAAGGAGGGCTAAAATTGAAAACAAATAATACATTTTTACACCTCTTAAATAATAAGTTATTAATTCATTATTTAATTGGTGGTGGTCTACGCCTAAAAACCCTGCAGGGCATTAATCTTTTAAGTCTTTTTGTCATATATTAGTCCGTTAACTTATTTACAAAGTCGCAAAGTTCCTTATCGCTGTAAAATTCAATAGTCAGTTTGCCTTTGCCCTTTCCTGTAGAAACAATTTTAACCTTGCGGTGAAGCTCGTTTTTAAGAGAAAGTTCAACCTCGCTGTAAAGCTTGTTTTTTTCTTCCTTCTTAGCGGCTTTAGCGGGCTTTTTGGCAAGCTGGGCCATTCTCTCTAAGTCGCGTACAGAAGCGCCCTCACACGCGGATGTGAGCATTTTGGCGCGTACGTCAGAGTCATCCACACCAATAAGACAACGCGCATGACCTGCAGTAATGGCACTTGTACGTAATTTTTCAAGTTCTTCTTCATTAAGATTTAATAAACGAAGGGCATTAGTGACCGCCGAACGTGATTTACCCATACGCGAGGCAACCTCTTCTTGTGTTAAACCAAAGCCGTCAATAAGTGAACGATAACCAAGCGCTTCTTCAACGGGGTTTAAATCTTCGCGCTGCAAATTTTCGATAAGGGCAATTTCCATAAGTTCTTGCTTTGAGCCCTCTTTAACAATAACAGGCACGTCATAAAGTCCCACCATACGACAAGCGCGCCAACGTCTTTCGCCCGCAACTATACTATATCTTCCGTTTGATAATGGTGTGACTACAATAGGTTGTATTAAACCGTGTTCTGCAATGCTATCTGCCAATTCGGAAACCGCATCGTCATCAAAGTCTTTACGTGGCTGTTCGCGGTTAGGTTCAATATCATTAATATTAATTGTTAGAACGCCGCCCTCTTCGGTAGCGTTTTCGTTAAAGAGAGAATCAAGTCCGCGGCCGAGACCGCCTTTTTTAACTGCCATTTCTTATGCCCTCCTGTTTTTCTTTAAAAATTCCTTGGCTAAATCGTTGTAAGCCGCCGCACCTTTAGAACGCTTGTCGTAATACTGAATCGGCATTCCGTAAGACGGCGCTTCCGAAAGACGTACCGCACGCGGAATAGCGGTTTTGTAAAGCTTGTCAGCAAAATATTTCTTTATTTCGCCAACAACCTGACCGGTAAGATTAAGACGACCGTCATACATTGTAAGCACAATACCTTCTATTTCAATTGTGGGATTATAAAGACGTTTAACCTGGCGAACAGTTGCCATAAGTTGTGAAAGTCCTTCAAGTGCAAAATACTCACATTGTATCGGAACCAGCACCGTATCGCTTGCATTAAGCGAGTTAATAGTGATAAGCCCCAAAGACGGTGGACAGTCAATAAATATAAAATCATATTTATCACGAACGCCGGCAAGTGCCATTTTAAGCTGATTTTGGCGATTTTCAATTTCAATTAAATCAAGCTCTGCCGCCGCCAAGTCAATAGAAGCAGGAACAATATCAACCCTTTGATAACCCGTATCAATTATTGCGTTTTCTATTTTACCGGTACCAACCAAAAGCTCATAAGTAGAAATCTTAACATTTTTCTTAGCAATACCGTAGCCACTTGTTGTGTTTCCTTGGGGGTCAGCATCAACAATTAACACTTTTTTGCCCGCAATGCCAACTGCCGCCGCCAAATTAACCGCTGTTGTTGTCTTACCGACGCCACCCTTTTGATTAACAACCGAGATGATTTTTCCCATTTTAACCTCCGAAACGTGAAGATGTTTCACGTGAAACATTAATAAACTACATTTTTATTATATCAACAAAATAAACGGTTGTAAATAGTAACTTCGGATTGACATAAAGAAAAAATTGTATTATTATTGTAACGCATTTATAAAAAGAAGGTTAAAAATATGGACATTATAGCACAAATACTTAGCATTTTTTCTTGTGCAGGTATAATTTTTTCGTTTCAGCTTAAAAATAACCGACATTTATTCATAACTCAAACCCTTTCAGCGCTTGGCTTTGGTATCAGTTATCTTTTACTTGGCGCTTACGATGGCTTTTTTATTAATTTAATATCATTTACTAATACAGGTATTTTACTTTTAAATAAAAAATTCAGAATTTTTCCAATACTTTTAACTATTTGCTTGGCTTATGTAGTTTCTCCCGTTGTTTCACTTGCTTCCTTCAGCGGTGTATGGTCTACAAAGATTATTTTAGAAACCGTTGCCGCCTTTTTGGTTGCGGCAGCGCAAATAATATATACCGTTGCCACTTGGAAGGATGACGGAAAAGAAATTCGACTTTTGCGTCTATGTGCGGCTTCTCCCGCATGGTTATTTTATAACATTACAGTGTTATCACTCGGTGGAATTATTTGTGAGGCCTTTAACATAATTTCAATTATAGTTTCATTAGTTCGTTACAAAAAAGATGGATTTGATAAATAAAAAGCTCCCGCTTTTGCGGAAGCTTTTTATTTATCTTTGGATTTAAATATAAGTGACATTATAAGCCCCATCAAAATTGCAGTAGTAATTCCCGCAGCAGTTGCAGTTAATCCACCTGTTAAAACACCTATTAAACCATACTCGTTAACCGCTTTTTCAACCCCTTTTGCCAAGCTGTAGCCAAAACCGGTTAAGGGAACGGTTGCGCCTGCGCCCGCAAAGTCCACAACAGATCCATAAAGCCCAATACCTGTAAGCACAACACCCGCCACCACGTAAGAAACAAGTATTCTTGCAGGGGTTAATTTTGTGCAGTCTATAAGCAATTGACCAATAACACAAATAATTCCACCCACCGCAAATGCTTTAATACATTCAAAAAACAAATTCACAGTATCACCCCAAGGCCAACCTATGTTTCACGTGAAACATTTTTATTAGTTTGGGTAAATACTGTGAATTTATACATTTACGTTAAAATATTCGTTAACCGTCTTTTTAACGGTTTCATAATCAAGATGTCGAACACATAAGCTGTCGGCACGTTCACTTCTGACGGTTATTCGCATACGACAGGTGTGGTGCCATATATCTGCAGGAAAACGAACAAGTATAACCTCGCCAACGTTTTCTTTAGGACAATAAAACTCGCAGGTTTTAAAGCCGCGACGACTACGCATAAATACATTTTCGCCAAAATCGACCTTGCCACGAAAACATTCAAACAAGGAAAACCACGCATGGCAAAAGATTACTGCACACACAATTACCAAGCAAAACAACACAAAACGCGTAAAATCTTCAAAACGAAGACCTAAAATTATTGCTAATACGGCAGCAGATATAAAATATATTCCCGGGAAAAACAAAAATCTGCTTCGATTTAAGGCGGTTGGTCTTGGTTTAATAAATACACCCGTGTCACATTTAAAAAACGGTAAATATTCAGCAAAGTGCTTTCTGATTTCTTGACCCTTTTCAAGCGGAATTACCACTTCTGAACGACTTTTACTTTCACCATAGCCACCAACGCTAACACGCATTGCAAAGCGTCTTAACAACACCATTAAGAAAGACTGCTCAATTCTTACGTTGTTAATTGCCGACTTTCTAAAAGCGGTACGTGTACGCACAAACAAACCCGAAAGCATTTCTATTTTCTTTTCGCCTAAGCGTAATTGGAAGTTAAGATACTGAAACAACGAATAAAGAAAAGAAAACAAATAAGACGAAAGTAAAATAAGACTTAAAGTATTAACAACCGGCGGGAAATAGGTTTGTATTTTTTGCGAAACGTTGTTAATTTCATTTAAAAGCATATCGCTTATGGCAAGACCCAAAAGGTTACCTGCCCTATAAATAAGCGGAACACCAACGATTATACCGGTAAATGCCGATGAAGTTGTAGCCGCAAGCACAGCAATTTTAAAAAGAGAAAAACGAATACGCTTTTGCTCGTCCTTACCGTAAAGCAAGGTTGAAACCTCTTTACTTGCTTTAACGCTTAATTTAAATTCGTAATCGGCTTTTCCAAGCTCGCCTGCTTCGGTATTTAAGCGGTATGTTACCGCACGGAAAATAAATTCCAACGGATTTTGCTTTGTTTGTATGCTTGACAACCGGTCAACGCTTATTTTGGCGGTTTTTCTAAAGAAAAGACCGCTAATTACCGTTAAAGTGCGCTTTTCTTCATTTAATATAAGCTTAAAGCACCACCAACGAAGTAACCCTATAACAAACAAAACTATAAGCAAAACCATTTCAAGATGTAAAATACTATCATATTCGCCGCTTGTGGCATATTTGATAAGACTTTGCACAACCGGAATAAGCAAAACAAACAGGAATGGTTTTAAAAAATTAAAAATCATCAAAGGGTGTGCGCGAAAGGTTTTATTCACGTGATTCCCCCTCTGCTAAAAAGTCCATTATACCCTTAACTGACTTTTGGTCAATTTCGGCAACCAGTAAATAACTGCGCGCCGCTTTAAGACGTATTGCCGCAATACCCATTATACGAGCAAGCGGTGTCTGAAAGCTTTGGGCATAAATCATGCGTTTATAAGGCATTATATAATCGGTTTTTACAATAATACCAAACTTAACTATAACCGCATCGTTTGAAAGTATAATTTTATAAGACTTAAAAAAGAAAGGAAGATACAAGAAGGCAATTAAAACACCTAAAACAGCTATAACAATTGCGGCAATTTGCAAAAATGAAAAAAGATAAGAAAAATAATAACACAATGCCGACAAAACAGCAGTAATTAAAATTATTCTAACCTGCCAAAGCAGTGTAGTTTTTTTAGGCAACTTATTTTCCTTCACTTTTTTCACCCCTTAATCTTGTCCCAATATTCCTTTGAAGCTTGTTCAAATTTATTATCGCCGAATTTATAGTATTCTTTGTTTTTTATTTCATTGGGTAAATATTGTTGGTTTACATAATGTCCTGGGTATGCGTGTGGGTATTTATAATGCTGACCCACAATTTCAGCGTCTTCCCCGTCAAAGTGTTTATTTTGTAAATGGCGCGGAATGTCCCCACCTATACCACGTTCAATATCAGCCATCGCGGCATTAATTGCATCGTGTGCGGAAACCGATTTAGGCGCAGTTGCAACCAAAATCACAGCATTCGCCAATGGTAAACGTGCTTCGGGAAGCCCCACCATCATGGCGGTATCAACTGCGGCTTTTACAATAGGAATTATTTGCGGGTATGCAAGTCCAACGTCTTCGTTGGCGCAAACAAGCAACCGTCTGCAAGCACTTGGCAAATCGCCTGCTGCTAAAAGCCGACCTAGATAATACACAGCGGCATTCGGGTCAGAACCACGCATTGATTTTTGATAAGCCGAAATTATATCGTAATGCTGGTCGCCCTCGCGGTCATACCTAACCGAATTAGACGACAAAATTTCTTCCAACAAATCATCGCTTACGGTTATATCTTTACTTGTTTCGGCGGTAACTAGGCAAAGTTCTAGTGTGTTAAGAGCTTTTCTAACGTCGCCATTAGCCGAAGTTGCAATTTTTTTAACCGCTTCAACGCTAATATTTATATTTTTTCCCTTTTCTTCACGTACAATTCCAAGTCCTCGGTTTATAACCCCCATGATATCGTCACGGGAAAGGGTTTTAAATTCAAAAACGGTGGAACGACTTAAAATTGCATTATACACGTAGAAAAATGGGTTTTCGGTAGTAGATGCAATAAGCGTAATGTCCCCGTTTTCAATGTATGATAACAAAATTTGCTGTTGTTTTTTATTAAAATACTGAATTTCGTCAAGATAAAGCAATATACCGTTACTGCTTTCAAAGGTGCCAATGGTAGAAATAATTTCCTTAATATCTGAAGTAGAGGCGGTTGTCGCATTAAGATAACACAGCTTTTTACCGCAATTTTCGGCAATAATGTTTGCAACAGTTGTTTTACCCACGCCCGACGGACCGTAAAAAATAAGGTTTGGTATCTGCTTTGAATCAATAATTCTTCGAAGCACCTTACCGTCAGCTAAAATGTGTTTTTGTCCAAAAACCTCTTCAATTTTCGTTGGACGAAGCTTGTCCGCTAAAGGCAAAGCCATGTTATCACACCTCTTTTCGAAGTAAAATATCTCTAATTATATTTATTATACTAAAAAATGACAAATTTTTCAATACTCATTAATAAAACCGCCCACACATACAATTAAATATAAAATATTACGGGGCGATGTTCTACGAAAAAAACAGTTTTTATTAAAAATGCCGCGCTACTTACTGCAACCAGCTTGACGCTGCGGTTTGCCGGCATAATATTTAAGGTGTGGCTGTCGGGAGAAATCGGCAGCGAAGGTATTGGACTTTATCAACTAATTTTTTCGGTTTATGTTTTGGCATCAACCTTTGCCACAAGCGGCATTTCCACCGCAGTTACCCGCCTTTGTGCCGAAGAAATTGCAAAAGAAAACCACAAAAATTGTAAAAAGGTTTTAAGTAAGGCAACCTTGCTTTGTATTTTTATTGCAGGTGTTACCACACTGGTAATTACAATTGGTGCAAACTTTATCGGAAAAAATATTTTGGGCGACAGTCGTGCCATACCGGCACTTAAAATTTTACCGTTAGCACTTCCCTTTATGGCATTTTCGTCATGCTTAAGGGGGTATTTTATTGCCAGACGAAAGGTTTTACCAAATTCCATTGGTCAAATTTTTGAACAAACCGTTAGAATAATTATTGTATTCTGGTTTATAAAACTTTTTATTAACAAAGGTCTTTCGGCATGTTGTTTCGGAATTATTTTAGGGGATGCCATTGCCGAAATTTTTGGATTTTTATGGCTTTATTTATCATATATTGTCGATATTAGCAAAATTAACGAAAATAAAAACTATAATAAACCTCATTTTTTACGAAAAATATTACATATTACGCTTCCAATAACGGGTGGACGATACTTAAATTCATTACTTCGAACAGGCGAAAATGTGTTGGTGCCTAAAAACCTTGCAAAATACCAGGCAGCAAGTCAAAACGCACTTTCACAATTTGGTATGATAAAAGGCATGGCTTTACCCATACTGTTTTTCCCTTCTGCTATACTAAATTCCGTATCTACTTTACTAATTCCCGAAATTAGTGCCGCAGTAACAAACCAAAACCGCAACGCAATTAAACGCGCTTGTGAAAAAATAATAAAGATTACCCTTTTGTGCGGTCTTTTTTGTGGTGCTGTGTTTTTTGTGTGCGGCGAAAAGATAGGTGTTTTAATTTATCAAAGCCAAGAGGTTGGGCATCTACTCAAATTATTATCTCCAATAGTACCACTTATGTACCTTGACAGTATTTGTGACGGAATTTTAAAAGGTCTTGACCAACAAAGCTTTACATTTAAAACTGCAGTAAGCGATTCCGCCATAAGAATTGTGTTAATTTTAATAATGCTGCCAAAAATGGGGCTTCGGGGATTTATTATAATTATGTATTTTTCAAATTTTTTAACCTGCTTTTTAAACGTTGGGCGACTTATAAAAATAAGTAAGGCAAAAATTGAATTTTTAAGCGATTTATGTTTACCAACACTATCATCACTAACTGTTTGCATGGTTATAAACACCATTTTAAACCTAATAAACCTTAAAAATATTTTGGTTTACATAATATCTTTTGGGATAATTTCGGTTAGTATATATTTACTACTGCTGATGTATCTTGAAATTATACCTAAAAAGCCACTAAAACAACTAAAATAACCCTGTTTTACAGCGATTTAATTTGAATTTAAGGTACAATTACCTGTTTTTAAAATTTTAATTGTCTGAAAAAGAGCTGTTTTTAACGCAAATTTTTAAAAAAATCTTGCAAAACTTCAAGACATTCGTCTTCCATAATGCCACAGTAAACCTCTACCTTATGGTTAAACGGGTAATCACACAAATTAATTACACTGTCCATACAACCCATTTTACTGTCATAAGCGCCAAAAATTACAGTTTTAATTCTTGCATTAATAATTGCGCCGGTACACATTGGGCATGGCTCAAGTGTTACGTACATTTCACAATCATCAAGTCGCCAACTGCCAAGCTTTTCACACGCTAAATTAATTGCTTCAATTTCCGCATGAGAAAGTGCGTTTTGCTTTTCTTCGCGTCGATTATGGCAAGCGGCAATAACTTCCCCATTTCTAACAATAACCGCGCCTACCGGCACTTCCCCGGCATCTGCTGCAGTTTTGGCCTCTAAAATAGCCATTTTCATAAATTTTTTATTCATTTTAAACACCTAAAACAAAAGGCGGCTATTTTGCCGCCTTTTTAATTTGATTTTAAAATATATTATAGTGCATCTACAATTGGAACAGCTTCTAAAACAGGTTCTTCCTTTGTTTCAACACAAGCTGGTTCTCTGTTGCGGATTGCAAAAATAACAAACGGTTGAAGGAATGTAAATACAATTGAAAGAACAAGCAAAAGTGTTGCGCTTTGGTTGCTGAATATTGCATAAATACGCCATAAAGCAATGTAATAAAATACAAGATAAACAGCCATAAAAATGAAGTAAAATACTTCAGTAATTAAGCTTAACACCAACATTGCATCAACTAATTCCATATTCATAGCCATTACAATGGTAGAAAATTCAACTCCAACAAAAAAGCCCATAAGTAACGAAAATAAAATATTCAGTAAACCGAATACAAGGAAAATTACAGAAAACTTAGCTGATTTTTTGCCATTTTGTTTTATGTACTGCTGAGCAACCTTGCCAAAGGCAAAATAGTTAACTACAGGTAAAAATGCCATCCAACCACCATTAAGACCAAGGTTTTTATGCATTTTCATAATACCTATTGCCTGGAAAATATAGATAACTAAACCAATAAGCAAGCCAATACCAACCAATAAGGCGCAAATTAATAAAACTGTTCCTGCCGCTGAAGGAAGAAAACCAAATAATGATGATGAGCCACTAGGTAAAGTAGTACCACCGGGTGCAGTAGAAAAAGAGCCATCGGGTGCGAAAGTAGAATTCATTTTAAAATCTCTCCTTAAACAAAATATTGTAAAGATTCAACTATACAAATAACCACAACAAAAATTATCGTTTCGGTAGTAAAAAACCATTTATACTTTTGTTTTTCGCTCGCTTCGGTATTTGATTTAGATAATTTAAAAATTTCATTATCATTTGCAAGTAAAATCAAAGCAAAAAGACCAATAAGCAAGCAAACCGAAAGATAAATTGTATAAATAAGGTTTTGCGTACCCACAGAAATATCAACAAACAAATAATCAAATATAACAGACGTAAAATTATTGAAAAAGTGTATTAAAACTGCCGGCCAAATCGAGCCACTTTTAATTGTTATAAAACCTAAAATAAGGCCAACCAAAAACGCAAAGGGTATTTGCTGGAAATTGCTGTGAATAAGACCAAATAAAATGGACGAAACCAAAATACCAAAGCCCTCGCCATATTTTTTAAGTGCGCCAAGCACAATACCGCGACAAGCAAATTCTTCAACCAAAGCGGGTACAACCGCGGTTGCTAAAACCGACAATATAAAACCCAAAATGCCTTTTGGGTTATCGCCAAAGTCAACCTCATAATTAATGCCTAAACCTTCAAAAAAACCTGCGGCAATGCTGTTTGCAATATTTGCAAAGGCACAAAACCCAATGCCCATTAAAACAATGGGAAACCATTTCTTCGTTTTTGGCGGTGAAAAATCAATAAGTTGGCTAATTTTATGCTTTGAGAACTTAAAAAACAAGGTAAATGGCACAATAAACATAAAGCTTGAAACAACTATTTGAAAATACTGTTGAAAAAATGGGTCATCAAAAAGATTTAAAACCTTTTCATAAGACATTCCAAACGCCATTAAGGTATAAAGCACAACGTAAGCCACAAGCCCCGAAATTAAAGAAAGACATAAAAATGCGCCACCGCTTATGCGGGAAAGCTTTTTAATTTCTTTCCTTTCTTTATAGGTGTTTTCGGTCAAGCCATAGGGTATTCTTCTTACAAAAGGTTGAATTTGCGGCGCTACTTCAGGTTTAACCTCTTCTTCAACCACCGTTTGTGACTGAATTTGCGGTTCACTTATCACATCTGAAGAATATTTTTCTGAAACCTGCGGTATTTTAGGTTCTTCTACCTGTGCAGGAGTGCCACATTTAGGACAAAATTTAAAAGGTTCAACCCTTTCATAATTACAACGCGGACATTTCATTTTTTAAAAAATCACCTTTATGAGAAAATTTGACGCCGCTTTATCGCGGCGTCATTTACCGCTGTTTAATTTTCCTCGTTTTCAATAACTTCTTCTGCTGCTTGACGGTTTTCTTCTTCCAAAGCAGCAGTATCAATTTCGCCTGCGTCAGCGTCAGCTTCTTCGGGCTTGTTATTTACTTCGGCTTCGTTATGCTCAGCAAGACCAACCGACAAGATTTTTTCGCCTTCGGCTACACGCATTACGCGTACACCCTTTGCAGGACGACCAAAGGTAGAAATATCACCCGCAAAAATACGAATAACAATACCGTTTGAAGCTATCATAATAATATCTTCTTCGCCTGTTACAGGAATAGTTGCCGCAACGCGACCGTATTTTTCGGTACGGTAGTTGGTAAGACCCTTACCACCTCTGGTTTGAATACGGTAATCGCTAATAGGACTAATTCTACCGTAACCTGTTTCGGTAATGGTAAGAATCTTGGTATCTTCCACAGTTACCGCCATATCGACAACTTCGTCGCCTGCGCGCATATTAATTGCGCGTACACCACGGGCATTACGTCCCATAGCACGAACATCGGTTTCCTTAAACTGAATTGCAAGACCGTTTTTGGTTGCAACAAACAAGTTTTGTTTACCGTCGGTCATTCTTACAAATGCAAGTTCGTCATCATCATCAATAGAAATGGCAATAATACCGCTTCTGCGGGTATTACGGAATTCAACAAGCTTGGTACGTTTGATAGTACCCTTCTTGGTAACCATTGCGATGTATTTTTCTTCATCAAGCTCACTTGCGGGTAAAATAACGGTAATTTTTTCGCCCGGCATTAAAGGTACGATATTAACCATATTCATACCCTTTGAAGTACGACTTCCTTCGGGAATTTCGTACGCCTTAATACGATACATACGACCAAAGTTACTAAATAACATTACGTAGTCGTGTGACGAACATACAAACATATTTTCAACAATATCGTCTTCACGGGTGGTCATACCGGTAATACCGCGTCCACCACGATTTTGAACGTTATAAGTATCTGCAGGAAGTCGTTTAATATAACCGTTAACAGTTTTTGTAAGTACACATTCTTCTTCAGGAATAAGGTCTTCAATATCAACTTCGCCCAAAACGTCTGAAATTTCGGTACGACGGTCGTCAGAATATTTATCACGAAGATTAAGTGATTCTGTCTTAACAATATCAAGAATTCTTTCGCGTGATGCTAAAATAGCGTCACATTCCTTAATAAAGTCAAGTTTTTCTTGTAATTCGTCAAGAATTTTTTGTTTTTCAAGACCTGCAAGCTTACCAAGCTGCATTTGTACGATAGCGGTGGTTTGAATATCATCGAGACCAAATCTATCAGTAAGGGCTTGTTTACTTTCAGGAATTGTCTTACTGCCTCTGATAATTGCAATAACTTCATCAATAAAATCAAGCGCAACCTTCAAACCCTCTAAAATATGGGCACGTTCAGCCGCTTTCTTGCGGTCAAACTCGGTTCTGCGGCGGATAATTTCATACTGGAAGTCAATGCTGTTTTGAAGCATTTCCTTTAAGGTTAAAATTTGGGGCTTTCCGTTAACAATTGCCAATAAAATTGCACCAAAAGTGCTTTGTAAAGCGGTGTTTTTATAAATTTTGTTAAGTACAACCTGCGGGTTAGCATCCTTTTTAATGTCAACAACAATACGCATACCGCCATCACGGTTTGAAGAATAGTCAACTACGTCGTCAATACCTTCAATTTTCTTTTCAGCCGCAAGGTCGTAAATATGTTTAACAAGGTCCTTTTTACGTACTTTATATGGGATTTCGGTAATAATAATTCTAAATTTACCGTTTTTGGTTTCTTCAATTTCGGCTTTACCGCGAACAACAATTTTACCACGACCGGTTGCATAAGCGGCACGAATACCACTTCTGCCCATAATAATACCACCGGTAGGGAAGTCGGGTCCCTTAATATGTTCGCAAAGTTCGGGCAAATCAGCATCGGGGTTGTCAATAAGACAACACATTGCGTCAATAACTTCGCCCAAATTGTGTGGCGGAATTTCGGTAGCCATACCAACTGCGATACCGCTTGAACCGTTAACTAAAAGCTGTGGAAAACGGACAGGTAAAACTTCGGGTTCTTCCAAACGATCGTCATAGTTAGGCACCATATTAACGGTGTCTTTCTTAATATCGTCAAGCATACTGTATGATAAACGATTCATACGCGATTCAGTATAACGATAAGCAGCAGCGGGGTAACCGTCAATGTTACCAAAGTTACCGTGACCGTCAATTAAAGGGTAACGGAGCGAGAAATCCTGCGCCATACGAACCATTGCATCGTAAACACTGGCGTCACCGTGGGGGTGATATCTACCAAGAACCGTACCAACAGTATCTGCACACTTACGGTATTTACTTTCGGGTGTTAAGCCATTTTCATACATTGTGTAAAGAATACGCCTGTGAACCGGCTTTAAACCGTCACGCACGTCGGGCAATGCACGACCAACAAGTACCGACATTGAATACTGAAGCATACTTTGTTTTACTTCATCAGTAATTTCAACCGGAAGAATTTTAGTTTCCGAACTTTCGGGCCAATAAACTACTTCTTGTTTTGCCATTTTTCTCTCTCCTTTCTTTAAATATCAAGGTCTGTCGCATAAATTGCGTTTTCTTCAATAAATTTACGTCTTGGTTCAACCTCTTCGCCCATTAAAATGGTAAAGGTTTCGTCTGCTAAAGCGGCATCCGCCATGGTAACCTGTAAAAATGTTCTTCTTTCGGGGTCAAGTGTGGTTTCCCAAAGTTGTTCGGGGTCCATTTCACCAAGACCCTTATAACGCTGAACGTCTACACCGGCTCCCATTTCTTCAACCTTAAGTGCCTTTTCCTCATCGGTAAACACGTCAAAATGCTGTTTACCCTTTGAAATACGATAAAGGGGAGGTTGAGCCAAATAAATATGACCGGTTTCAATAAGCTCGGGCATATAACGGAAGAAGAAGGTAAGTAAAAGTGTTCTAATATGGCTACCGTCAACGTCGGCATCGGCCATAATAACAATTTTATCGTAACGAAGCTTATTAATATCAAAGTTTTCGCCAATACCGGTACCAAGCGCGGTAATAACAGGTGTTAACTTATCGTTACCGTAAACCTTGTCTTCTCTGGCTTTTTCAACGTTAAGCATTTTACCCCAAAGCGGTAAAATTGCTTGATAGGTTGCATTTCTGCCTTCAACTGCACTACCGCCCGCAGAATCCCCTCCGACAATGTAAATTTCGGTCTTGGTGGGGTCGTTTGGAATACAGTCGGTAAGCTTTTCGGGCATTCTGGTCTTACTGCCAATACCTGCCTTATTACGTGATGCTTCACGTGCCTTTTGTGCCGCTTCACGCGCGTTAGATGCGGCAATTGCTTTATCAATAACAATTTTAGAATCGGCAGGGTTTTCTTCAAGGAATTTATAAAGCTGGTCGTTTACAATATCACGCACCAACTGACCGACAGAGGTATTACCAAGCTTTGCTTTTGTTTGGCTTTCAAACTGTGCGTCGGCAAGTTTTACAGACACAACCGCAACCAAACCTTCCATAATATCGTCTGCTTTAAGGTTATCGGAAGATTCCTTCAACTTTTTAAAGTCATGTGCATATTTGTTTACAACACGGGTAACGGTTTGACGGAATGCCTGTTCGTGTGTACCACCGTCGATTGTGTGTAAGGTATTTGCAAAAGACAAAATCTTATTATCATAAGCGGTCGACCACAAAAGCGCAATTTCAGCAGTTTCGTCGTTCTTACTGCCTGAAAGATAAATAACGTCGCTAATTAAGCTTTCTTTCTTAATACCTGCAAGTAAATATTCAACGTATGATTTAATACCACCTTCAAAGCAGAGGTCATCACTTTTGCCAACTGTAGCTATTGTTTCATCGGTACGTTTATCGGTTAAAATAATACGAATACCTGCATTCAAAAATGCCTGTTCTCTTAAACGGTTAAGCAAAATATCATAATCATAGGTTGTGGTGTCGGTAAATATGGTTGGGTCGGGCTTAAAGGTAACGGTAGTACCTGTTTCATTTGTTTCGCCAATAACGGTTAAATCGGTCACAATAGCGCCCTTTTCATAACGCTGCTTGTAAATGTTTTTACCGTCCTTTACCTCAACTTCAAGCCAGTTTGAAAGTGCGTTAACAACGCTGGCACCAACACCGTGTAAACCGCCCGATACTTTATACCCGCCACCGCCAAACTTACCACCTGCGTGCAAAATGGTAAATACAACAGTAACTGTCGGAATACCTTTTTGTGGGTTAATACCCACAGGAATACCACGACCGTTGTCGGTAACGCGAATAATACCGTCATCAAGAATTTCAACCTCAATTTTGTCGCAGTAACCTGCCAACGCTTCGTCAATAGAATTGTCCACAATTTCATAAACCAAGTGGTGTAAACCACGTTCGCCTGTGGAACCGATATACATACCGGGGCGCTTTCTTACTGCTTCAAGTCCTTCCAATACCTGTATGGAATTTTCGTCATAATTTTCGGTTACAGGTGTTGTAATTTCGTTATTCATTAAAAACTTCCTTTCAAAAAGTTTTAAAATTTAAAAGATATTTGACCTCTTTTGTAGTGTCGCGCTGGAAATTTGCGAAATATAAACCCTTTCTTTACCGTTTTTGCTTGTAACAATAAAGCTTTTCGGTAATTCATAGCTTACGTTTATTATACGGTTTTCTTTTTCGCTGGTTTCTAAAAATTTTCGTGAATGTTTTGAAACTGTGGTGGTATCTAAATCAAAAATTCCAATAATTTCATCTTCTCTAACCACAATTTCGTTACCTAAATGTATATACATTACAGTACACTTCCGTCTTTAATAATAATTTTTTTACCTGCAATTAAATTTTTAACGCTTTGGTCGTCACAGCAGGTTATAAAAGACTGCATACCTTTTATATGGTTTAAAATATAATTTTGTCGGGTGGCATCAAGCTCACTCATAACGTCATCCAAAAGAATTATAGGACATTCGCCCGTATTTTTTCTTATAACTTCCGCTTCGGCAAGCTTAAGTGCAAGTGCAACACTGCGTTTTTGACCTTGCGAACCAAATTTTCTTGCCGATATACCGTTTATTTTAAAATCAATATCGTCACGGTGGGGTCCAATACCCGTTACCCCCGTATACATATCTTCCTCGCGTGATTTTTTAAGTGCACCTAAAAATTCGCCGTCAAAAGAATATACATATTTGGTAGTAAGTTCTTCACGTCCTGCCGATATACCGTCGTAAACCCTTGGTAAAAATTCGTTAAGAGTTTCAATGTATTTTTGGCGGTATTCGGTAATTTTTTTACCGTTTACAGCAATTTCTTCTTCAAACACGTCAAGCATTATCGAAAGTGTTGCATCATATCTATACTCTTTTATTACCTTATTTCGCTGTGTAACTGCTCTTAAGTAATTTCTTAATAAAGTTACGTACGACGGGTAAATTTGTCCAATAGCGGTATCTAAAAACCGTCTACGCGCGCTTGGCCCGTCAGCAATAAGACCTAAATCGGCAGGGGAAAAGATAACCGCATTAAATTTTCCCGCCATACCCGCGGCAGAAGAAAGCTTATTTTGGTTAAATTTAACCCGTCTTTTGTCGGTAATAGTAATTTCGGCTTCGTTTTCAATGCCTTCACTTAAAAATTCCAACTCAATTACTGCTTTTTGGCTTTCAAACCTTAAAAAGTCAGCATCTTTATTGGTGCGAAAACTTTTTGCCCCCGTGAAAAGCCAAATTGATTCAAGCAAATTAGTCTTTCCTTGGGCATTTTCGCCGCAAATTACGTTTGTTTCGTCACAAGGGTATATTTCTACTTCATTAAGGTTGCGAAAGTTTTTACATTTAAGCTTTAAAACCCTCATACAATTTCAAAACCCTGTCCGTCAAAGGTAACCTTATCGCCTTTATGAAGCTTCTTGCCACGCATTGTGCAAACTTCATTATTTACCTTAACTTCGCCGTCTTGTATAACAATTTTTGCATGACCGCCTGTAACAACCATGTTTGCAAGTTTCATAGCACTGTCAAGACGAATAAAATCCTCTTTTATTGAAATTTTTTCAAAATTCATTATTTTAACCTCATAGGCATTATTAAGTATTTAAAGTTGTCATTGTCAACCGGAACAACTAAAACACCGGCCCCCGGACCATTAAATAAAATTTGAATATTTTCATCTTCTATTGCTTTTAATACGTCTAAAAGGTAGTGACTGTTAAGGCCAATTTCAAAATTTTCGCCTTCAAGCTTTAAATTAAAGGTTTCGGTTGCGCGACCCATTGCAGTAGCACAAGTGAAAACAACGTTAAGCTCGTTAAAATAACAACGAATAGGTGTTGTAAAGGATTCACTAATAAGAAGTGATACACGTTCAATTGTGTTAATAAGGTCACGTGTGTTTACAACCACCCTTTGTTTATGTTCAGCCGGAATGGTTGAATTATAATTTACAAAATCGCCCTCTAAAAGACGGGAAATAAAAGTATAACCGTTAATGTTAAAGCCAATAAGACGACTGCCAACGTTAATTTCAATTTCTTCACAGTCATCATCAATAAGCTTAACAGCTTCGTTAAGTGCTTTGCCGGTAACGGTAAATTCCAAATTCTTAATATTTTCTACCTTTTCCTTTTTAATTGCAAGGCGGTAACCATCAATAGCAACAAACTGAATAAAACCGTCGTTTACGGAAATATTAATACCTGTAAGAATGGGCTTTGCACCTTCGTTTTGTGCAGCGGCAAAGGCAGTACCTTTTTTCATTGAAGCAAATAACTTGCCATCAACCTTAAAGCTGTTTTCAGCCGAAACGGTAGGAATTTCAGGAAAATCGGTAGCAGCCATACCCATAATATCAAAGGTAGCTTCGCCGCACTTGATATTGCAGTTAAGACGGTTATCAGCCGAAATTTCAACCTGTACGTCATTCATTCTTCTTAAAATGTCAGCCAAAAGACGAGCACCTATAACAATATCGCCTTGTTCGTCACATTTTGCATAAATTTCTTTTTTCATACCCATTTCAAGATTATATGCAATTAAAGTAACTTTACCTTGTTCAGCCGAAATTAAAATACCTTCAAGCACCGGCATTGCAGTTTTAGAACCTACAACGCTTTGAAGTTTTGAAACCGCTTCAAGTAATTTTGCGCGTTCAACAACAAATTTCATAATTTTTGCTCCTTAAAAGAATATTTAAAAATAACAGTAGTAATAAGGGGTGTTAAAACGGTTAATAACTTGGACAAGCCCTTTATTTTAAAGGGGTTTGGATGTTAATTAAATTCTTGATAAAAAGTGGAAAAATTAACCTTTAAAAAGTTATTAACATTTTTCCAACACGTTTTAACATTTAATTAAAGTTAATTCGGTTAATAACCACCGTTTGCACTGTTGCGTAAATTTTTGATAATATCTTCAACAAGTTCCTTTTGATAGGGCTTGTCTTTTAAGAATTCTTCAATGCGGTTTACGTTGTAAAGCACGGTTGTATGGTCTTTACCAAAACTTTCGCCGATAGATTTATAAGAAAGGTCGGTAGTTTCACGCGCAATATACATTGCAACCTGACGGGCAAGTGCCAAAGAAGCTGTGCGGCGGTTTGAAAGAATGTCCGCCTCGCTTACGTTGTAGGTACGTGCAACTTCCATAATAATGTTATCAATTTGAATAGGTTCGGGCTTGTCGTTTGAAATAATATCACGAATAAAGGTTTGAACAATGGTAATATTTGGAACTTTATTTTGAATTGTGATATATGCCTGTAGCTTTTTAACCACACCCTCAAGCTGACGGGTGTTTGTTTTAATATGTTCGGCAATGTAATATACAAGCGATTCTTCAATTTTAATGCCGCTTTGTTCGGCTTTTTTATTAATAATACCAACCCTTGTTTCAAAATCAGGTGGGGTAATGTCGCCGTAAAAGCCACCTTCCAAACGGGAACGAATACGTTCATCAAGGGTTTTAATTTCCTTAACGGGGCGGTCAAGTGTTACCACAATTTGTTTACCGTTTTGGTAAAGCGCGTTAAAGGTGTTAAAAAATTCTTCCTGTGTGGTTTCCTTACCTGCTATAAAGTGAATATCGTCAATTAAAAGTACGTCGGCATTGCGGTATGTGTCCCTAAATTCGTCAATTAAGGGAAGACCAAGCTTACCTTGGTTAAGTGCTTGAATGAATTTGTTTGTAAATTCCTCACCACGAACAAAAACAACAACCTTTTGCGGAAATTTCTTTTTAATGTGGTTTTTAATTGCAAGCATTAAGTGGGTTTTACCTACACCAGACGGACCGTAAATAACAAGTGGGTTAAAGGTTGTTTGGGGAATAGGTGCTTCAGCAACTGCAAGAGCAGCGGCATGAGCAAAACGGTTGGTTGAACCAACAATAAAGTTTTGAAAAGTAAAAAAATCTTCAAAAGAAAGACCAACGCTTTGTTGTTCAGCTTTTAAAATGGTTTCTTCATCTTCGTCCAACACAATACGTGCTACCATTGGGACACCCATAACGGTTTTAATTGCCGCGTTAAGCTTTTCAGAATAAGCGTCCTCAACAAAACCTTTTTTGTATGGGTCATTTATAGAAAGTGTAAATTCACCGTCGCTTAAAAATTCAGGTTTTAAATCTTTTAAAAAGCAGTCAAAGGCAACTTCAGAAATTGTTTTTTTACATTCATCACAAACAGCCGCCCAAATTTGAGCCAATGGATTTTCTGACATTTTTTAACCTTCCTTTATATTATAATATTATATATTTATATTAGTATAACATATGACACTATTATTTGCAACAGTTTTTAACAAAAAGGAGCATTTTATGGGGACAAGAACAGACCTTGCAGCAGAAAGTTTAAATTTAAGTCAAACAAGTGATTATTTTTGCGAAAAAGATGGTAATTTTGAACTTCATTTTGCTAAAATTTCACAAGAGGAAAAAATCGAAAATGTAAGTGGAAAATATGTAACCCTTTATTTTGATGAAATTGAAAAAATTGCAGATTTTAAACCGCTTGAAAAACAGTTTTTAAAAACCATGAAAATGCTTGATATAAAACACAAAAACGTACTTGTTGTAGGGCTTGGTAACCGCGAAATTACAGCCGATTCAATTGGACCTAAAACTGCCGAAAAAATTTTAGCAACAAGGCATATAACAGGCGAATTTGCTAAAAAAATAGGGCTTGAAAATTTAAAAAGTGTTGCAGTAATTTCGCCCAACGTTTTAGGTAAAACAGGCATTGAAGTGCAGGAAATTTTAATGGGAATAATTGAAAAAACAAAAATAGATACGGTTATTGTAATAGACGCGCTTTGTGCCCAAAATAAAAGCCGAATTTTTAAAACAATTCAGCTTACTGACAGTGGAATTGCGCCGGGTTCGGGGGTTAAAAATAAGCGAAAGGAAATAAGTAAAAAAACACTTGGTGTAAACGTTATTGCAATTGGTGTTCCAACTGTGATTCAGTATCCCGATGACAGCGAAAATCTTATTGTTACACCAAAAGAATGTGACGTTTTGACCGACAAATTAAGTGACGTTTTAGCAAGGTGTTTAAATCTGTATCTTCAACCCGAAATTGACCCCGAAATTCTTTTTCAGTTGGTATAAAATTACCGTTTTTTGAATATTATTTTAAACGGGTGATAAAATGGAAAAACGCTTGGCTGTTATACGCCTTTTAATATGTTATTTTTTGTGTGTTTCTTTAATTTTATCTTCACTTTACAGTTTAATTTCAAAAACAAAAATTATAGAAAAAACAGAGGTTTTTTTCATTGGTTTTGCAGATAACGTGTTAGTATTTGAAAATATGAAAAATGAAGAAAAACCACAAAACAGTGATAATTCTTCAACCATACAAAAGGAAGAAAACACCTCGTCAATACAACAAACAACCTCAATTGAAACCTCAACCCAAGCGGTAAAGGGAAATGTAATCGAACAATACATTTCGCCTTATAATGCATCACTTTCTTATAATAACGTATACGTAAAAAACAAAACGGGACTTTCGGTTAATATTAAAAATTTATTAGCGTCAAAATTAAGTTACAAAATTCAAAAAAACAACGAACCGCAGGTTTTAATAATGCATACCCACACCACCGAAACCTTTTTGGAAAACGATGCTAAAACCTACGGTGTAAATTACACCTCACGCACGACCGATAACGGTAAAAATATGGTAGCGGTTGGGGCGATAATTGCTAAAAAACTAAACGCGGCGGGAATTAAAACTCTGCACGATAAAACCCAACACGACTACCCGCAATATACCGGCAGTTATACAAGAAGTGCAAAAACCATAAACAGTTATTTATCAAAATATAAAAGCATAAAAATTGTGCTCGATTTACATCGCGATTCGGTAACCGTAAAGGGAAGCGACAAAGCAAAGCTTGTTACCAAAATAGACGGTAAAAAAGCCGCACAGGTAATGCTTGTAATGGGCAGTCAAAGCGGAAGCATTAAAAACCACCCCAATTGGCAGGAAAATTTAAAGCTTGCGCTTAAGCTTCAGCAAATGATGGAAACAAAATACCCCACCCTTGCAAGACCGTTGTCACTTTGCTCAAGCCGATATAATCAGTCGCTTTCAAAGGGTGCAATGCTTATTGAATTTGGTACCGATATGAATTCAATTTCAGAAGCTAAATATTCGGCAGAGCTTGTGGGTAATTGCCTTGTGGAGCTTTTAAATACAATAAAGTAGGAGTAAAAAATGAAAAACGGATTTAGAAAATTTTATATTTCCTTTGTGGTAACAAGCTGCATAATTTTCGGATTTTTAGGGGTTTGTGTAGCGTTTGAAAAAATTCACGCAACCGAATATGGCGATATACGCCGCGCGGTTGAAATTAAAGATGGAACTTTTTATTTTTTTGATTATGAATACGAATTTAAAAAAGCGACCTTTTAAAAGGTCGCTTTTTGTTTTACTTATTAACTTTTTTGTCAATTTTTTCGGCGGCGGTTTTTAAAAATACGTTATCATAAAGTTCAAAGCTGCCATTATCAACCGCTTTTGCCAAATCAACGTCAATTGGCATTTTGCCCAACAAATCAAGACCTAATTCTTCGGCAATGGTGTCGCTTCCGCTGCCAAAAATCTTAAATTCGGTCTTACATTCGGGACAAATAACACTGCTCATATTTTCTACAATACCCAAAACGGGAATATTCATCATATTTGCCATGTTATATGCCTTTTTAACTATCATTGAAACTAAATCCTGCGGGGAGGTAACAATAACCGCACCGTCAAGAGGTAAGCTTTGGAAAACGGTCAAGGGTACGTCGCCCGTTCCGGGTGGACAGTCAACAAACAAATAATCAAGGTCGCCCCAAACAACGTCATGCCAAAATTGCTTAATTGCGCCCGCAATAACCGGACCACGCCATAAAACCGGAGCTTCCTTATCTTCAAGCAAAAGGTTTATGGACATAATTTTAATTCCGTTTTTGGTTTCGGCGGGTAAAATGCCAAGTTCGTTTTGGTAAACCTTTGAATTAATACCAAAAGATTTTGGAATAGACGGTCCCGTAATGTCGGCGTCTAAAATACCAACCTTATACCCCATTTTGCTCATAAGCACTGCAAGGGAAGAGGTAACCATTGATTTACCAACGCCGCCCTTACCGCTTACAACGCCAATAACGTGTTTAATGTTGTTATATTCGCCTGTCGGTTCTAATAAACTTTGAGGTTCTGTGCGAGAACCACAGCTTTGACCGCAACTACTGCAGTTTCCACTGCAACCGCTTGTTTTTTCGTCAGCCATTTTAAAAATCTCCTATCGAAAATAATTCTTAAGATTAAAAATGCTATAGCAATTCAAAATAGCGGTTTTACGCTATTTTGACCCCAATCATTGATTGGGGTCAAATTTTCTTTGAAAATTTGGCTATATATTTTTCAATGAGTATAGCGCAAGATTATATTTTAAAAAAGATAATCTTGCGAAGCCGATAAAATCGGCTTAACGAAACGCAAAAAGCGTTTCGTTAAGCTATAATCATTATACTACCCTAAAATTTAAAAATCAACCGATTTTACTGATTATTTAGAAAATCATACTGTTGTGCAATGGTAGCCCAGGTAACAGGTCCTACCGCGCCCGATTCGGTTATTCCAAAAAGACGTTGAATAATTCGCACCGCATTTTCGGTTTGTTCGCCGTAATACCCCGTTATTGGCAGGGTTGGGATTTCGGGTATAATATTACCGATAAAGCTTATATATGTTTGCAAATCACGGACATTTTCGCCACGTTGACCAACCGTTAAAAAATAACCGGGGTAAAGCTTTGCATTACTGCCCGAATAACCGTTGGGTAACGCGGCAATTGTGTCGGTATATGCTTTTGCAATTGTGTTCCAAGTGGTAGTATCAACCACTCCTGTGGGAGCAAGACCATAAAACCGTTGAAAGCGTTCAACCGCCTGCACGGTTTCGGGTCCAAAATAACCGCTTCTTATAACCGGCTCTAAAGCACCGTTAAAGTATGCCAAAATGCTTAAATAATACTGAAGTGTCGTAACAGGAACACCGCTTTCGCCCTCGCGCAGCTCGGTAACAAAGGGTACCGCTGCCTCGCTTAAAGTGACACCCTCGCCCGAAAGCTCGGCAAGACCTTTAACTCCGTTATAATATTGTTTTATACGGTACCAGGTTGATTTATCTACTTCTCCCGTTGGGTTTAAGTTAAATACCTCTTGAAAGGTACGTACCGCATTTTGTGTGCTTACACCAAAGACACCCTCGGAGTCGGTAATTTTTGGTATTGCGGGGTAGTTATTTGAAATTCGGTTAAGCTGTGTTTGAATAACGTCAACGTTGTTACCCGCATCGCCAAGCTTTAGCGGCACACCAGGGTAGGTTTCGGTATTGTTGCCAATGGGCGCGTTTTCTACAATGCCAATATTATTTCCGTAATAGTTTTGCAAAATCGCAAAAGGGGAAAGGCCTTGTTCTGCCAAACTTACCGTACCCCATTGTGAAAGTCCCGCACAGGTTGAAGTTGTGCCGTTGCAAAATGCAGTAAAGAGTGGTTGAACTTCGCCTTGGCGAATGACGTAATCGTTAAAAATTTCATCTACTATAAGCGAAATATTTTCAAATATCTCGCGGTCCTTTACAAACGCTTGGTCAAACTGGGTTGTGTTGGTAATATCAAAATTATACCCGCGCGACGGGTACCATTCGGTATAAACACGGTTTAAGGCGTATGAAATTATTGCGTAAATATTGGCGCGCAGGGAATTTTCGGGCCAGGTGGGGTATATTTCGCTTGAAGCCACGTTTTTTACGTAATCAACAAACGAAACCGTCACGTTTTCGGCGTTTGAATCAGGCGCACCTAAATGCACCGTTATATTTTCGGGAATAATTGGTAATAAAACTTCGGGCATTTAATCACCTCACAAATTATATTTTTGACCTTCATCAAAAATTTGTGGTTCGTTACCCGTTTGGTCTTGGTCTAATATTAAATCTGACCGTTGTATAGATGTAATACCACTAAAAACAGGAATATTAAGATGTATGTTTGTTAAAAACCCGTCCGATTCCACCGACATATTATAAACTGCGTAGGGTGTTTCGCTTAAATCGGGCGCCATTGATAAGTTTTTGTCGGGGGTGGGTAGGGTAAAAATTTTTGTTTTACCGCTTTGGTCGGTAAAATCACTATCAATTACATTGTTATTTTCATATTCACCGCTAAAAATGGTTACCTTTGCATTTTGTACGGGGTAAAGCGAGTTGAACGAGGTTACCACACCTAAAAGCTTACCGAATTGAACGTTTGGTTCTCGTGTTTGTTTAACAATTTGCGGTTCCGAACTTGGTCGGGCGGAAATTTCGGGCTTTTGCGTTGCGTTTTGCTGTGCTTGACTATACATTTTCAGCATTTCGTTTTTATACTTTTCTAATAATTCTTCATTCATAAAATCACCCGTATAATTTTATGAAAAAAACCTTAAAAGCATACCAAACACTTGCAAATATGTAAAATATAGGTATAATTAGGGTATACTTTTTACCAAAGTATTTATTTTTTCAAGGAGTTTTTTGGAAATGATAATTTTAAATAACGGTACGTTGCAGGTTGAAATTGATAAAATCGGCGCGGAAATTCGCAAGGTTACAAAGGACGGAAAAGACCGCATGTGGTCGGGCGACCCGTCACATTGGGCAGGGGTAGCACCTCTTTTGTTTCCAATTTGCAGCGGTCTTCCCAATGATGAATATATTTACAATGGCGAAACCTATAAAATGCCAAAGCATGGCTTTATAAGAAAGCTTCCCTTTGAGGTTGAAGCCACCGCCGACGACACCGCAACCTTTATGTTTGCTTGGAACGAAGAAACCTTAAAAATGTTTCCCTGGAAATTTGAACTTCGCATAAAATACACCATTATTGGTGAAAAAATTAAGGTTGAATATTTTGTTTTAAATAAGTCGGACGACACGATGTATTATTCAATTGGTTCACACGAGGGTTATGACTGTCCCGAAGGAATTGAAAATTACGACGTTGTTTTTGAAAAGGAAGAGGTTTTAGAAAACTGCCTTTTAGATGGTAGTGTTTTATCGGGCGAAACCCAGCCGATTTTAACAAGCGGCAACGTTTTGTTACTTAATGAAAAGTATTTCGAACTTGACGCCTTGATTTTTAAGAATATTAAGTCTAAAAAAGCAAGTTTGGTTAATCGCCAAACCGGTCAAACCACAACTGTTTATTTTCCCGAATGTGAATATTTGCTTTTGTGGCATCCTGTAGGCGCTCCCTTTATGTGTATTGAGCCCTGGCAGGGAATTTGCTCTACTAAGGGCGATAGCGGTGATATAACCGAAAAAGAAGGCATAATTGCACTTGAAAGCAAAGTAGAAAAGGTGCACACACATATAATTGAGTTTAGATAATAAATAAGAAATAAGAAATAAGAAAGAATAAAAACCTTTGAGAAAAGAATCTCAAAGGTTTTTGTTTTTAATCTATATCTTTACCGCAGCATCTTTTATATTTTTTTCCGCTGCCGCAGGGGCAAAGGGCGTTTTTACCAACTGCACCCTTACCTTTTACAGTGTTGGGCTTATTGTCGGCATTTGATTCCTCGGCAACCTTTTCGCGTTTAACCTCGTCGTCGCGACGAACACGTACGGTAAGCACCAAACGTGCGGTTTGTTCGCGAATTGCGTTGGTCATTGCATCAAACATATCGTAGCTGTCGTTACGGTATTCAATAACAGGGTCGTGCTGACCGTAACCGCGAAGGCCAATACCTTGGCGGAGCTGGTCCATTGCGTCAATGTGGTCCATCCAGTTGGTGTCAACCGAACGAAGCAGCATTACACGTTCAATTTCGCGCATCATATCACTGCCAAGTTCGTTTTCACGTTCTTTATAAATTTTTGCTGCACGGTCCTTAAGCATATTGGCAATGTCTTCTTTATCAGTGTTAGAAAGCTCTGCCGCTGTGTAATTAAAATCAAACGGGGTGGTAAGCCAGCCCATAAAGTATTCGCGCAGACCTTTCAAATCCCAGTCGTCGCGAATGGGGGCAGAAAGGTAAATATTGCAGTAAGCGTCGATAGTTTCTTCCACCATTTTGAAAACGGTATCTTTAATATCGTCGCCATCAAGAACACGGTTACGCTGAGTGTAAATAAGCTCACGCTGTTTGTTCATAACGTCGTCATACTGAAGGGTGTTTTTACGAATGGCAAAGTTAATGCCTTCCTTCTTCTTTTGGGCACTTTCAATTGTTTTTGAAAGCATACCGCTTTCAAGCGGCAAATCTTCGTCAACACGCATTGTGTCCATAAGGGTGGAAATTCTTTCCCCACCGAAAAGGCGCATTAAATCGTCTTCTAAAGATACAAAAAACTGTGTTTCACCGTTGTCGCCTTGACGACCTGCACGACCGCGAAGCTGGTTATCAATTCGGCGTGAATCGTGACGTTCTGTACCAATAATACAAAGACCGCCTGCCTGTCTTACCGCTTCGGCTTCGGGTGCAATTTCGGCTTTAAATTTAGCGTAATATTCGCTATATTTTGCTCTTGCTGCTAGAATTTCGGGGTCGGTTGTTTCGGCAAAACCGGTAGCTTCAATAATAAGCTCTTCGCTCATACCATCGTGACGCAGAGCAGATTTTGCCAAATATTCAGCATTACCACCAAGCATAATGTCGGTACCACGACCTGCCATATTTGTGGCAATGGTAACCGCACCAAGCTTACCTGCTTGGGCAATAATTTCGGCTTCTTTTTCGTGGTGTTTAGCATTTAAAACGTTGTGTGCAATGCCACGCTTTTTAAGAAGCATTGATAAAATTTCCGACTTTTCAATGGTGATTGTACCAACAAGTACGGGTTGACCTTTTGCGTGACATGCAATAATTTTATCAATAACCGCCATAAATTTGGCTTTTTCGGTTTTGTAAACCACGTCGTTTTGGTCAATACGGGCAATGGGCTTGTTGGTGGGAATTTCAATAACGTCTAAACGATAAATTTCTTGGAATTCGGCTTCTTCGGTTAAAGCGGTACCGGTCATACCCGAAAGCTTGTTATAAAGGCGGAAGAAGTTTTGGAAGGTAATTGTTGCAAGGGTTTTCGATTCTTTTGCAACCTTTACACCCTCCTTGGCTTCAATTGCTTGGTGCAAACCTTCGTTGTAACGACGTCCGTACATTAAACGACCTGTAAATTCGTCAACAATAATAACCTCGCCATCTTTAACAACGTAATCAACGTCGCGCTTCATAATACCATAAGCGCGAATTGCTTGGTTCATATGGTGTGCAATAGCAATGTTTTCGCTGTCGTTAAGGTTTTCAATGTTAAAAAACTGTTCAACCCTTTTTACACCGTCGGGAGTAAGCACCGCGGTTTTTGCCTTTTCGTCGACAACGTAATCGCCTTCAATGCCCATTTGTTCGTCCGAAGCTTTGTCGTCCATTTCCTTAACCTTATACATTTTAAGTGAACGTGCAAGGCGGTTTGCGGCTTCGTAAAGGTCGGTCGATTTATCGCTTTGACCTGAAATAATAAGCGGGGTTCTCGCTTCGTCGACCAAAATAGAGTCAACTTCGTCGACAATGGCAAAGTTGTGACCGCGTTGAACCTTTTGTTCTTTATAAATTACCATATTATCGCGTAAGTAATCAAAACCAAGCTCGTTATTGGTGCAGTAGGTAATATCAGCGTTGTAAGCCGCCTGCTTTTGTTCTTTATTCATACCGTGGGTAACAAGACCAACGGTAAGACCCATAAATTTGTAAAGCTTACCCATCCATTCTGAGTCACGCTTTGCAAGATAATCGTTTACGGTTACAATGTGAACACCTTTACCTGAAAGGGCGTTAAGATAAGCGGGAAGTGTTGCCACCAAGGTTTTACCTTCACCGGTTTTCATTTCGGCAATTCGGCCTTGGTGTAAAATAATACCGCCAATAATCTGCACAGGGAAGTGGCGCATACCAAGTACACGGTCGCCCGCTTCTCGACAAGCGGCAAATGCTTCGGGTAAAATATCGTCAAGGGTTTCGCCCAAAGCCAAGCGGTCCTTAAATTCTTGGGTTTTTGCGCGCAACCGGTCATCAGAAAGAGACTTATATTCTTCTTCCAAGGCCAAAACCTTTTGTTGAAGCGGCAAAATTCTTTTAATTTCTTTTTGACTGTAATTGCCAAAAAGTGCTGAAAGTAAACTCATTTTTATACCTCTTAAACTGTAATAAGGAAATTATACCATTTTAAAACCAAAAAAATTGAAACTATTTGTAAACAACAGTATTCTTTTTAAGCTTTAAACCTTTAGATACCGAAACAGAATTATCTTTTCTAATGAAAACTGCTTCATAACCGGTGGTTTTGTTTATAAGCTTTTTGGCTTCCTTTTCGCCCAAAATCATACAAACGGTAGAAAGCACGTCACATTCAGACGATTTTTCACCCAAAACAGTAACCGATGCCAATTTATTATCAATAGGCATACCGGTTTTAACGTCTAAAATATGGTGATAAATAACCTTATCTTTTTTGAAATAGCGCTGATAAATACCACTTGTAACAGCCGACGCATTCTTAAGCTTAACCTTAAGCATAACTTCGTCGGAAAATGGTTTTTGTATACCAACGGTGTATGCTTTACCAAATACCGCAACATTACCGCCTAAATTAACGATACCGCTTTTAACACCGTTTTCTTTAAGGTATTCAACTACCCTGTCTGCAACGTAACCTTTAGCAATGCTTGAAAGGTCAATATCGGTATTATGCAAATCAACCTTATTGCCCTTAACTTCAATACGGTCCCACCCAACCTTGTAAAGTTGTTTCTTTGCGTCCGCTGCTGCAGGGGCAACCTTTTTTTCAAAATCGTAAAGGTCGCTTATTGGGGCAATGGTAATATCATACTTACCATTGGTTTTTTCACAATAATAAAGCGCTTGTACCAAAATTTCCAAAGTTTCGGGTGAGAATTCAAGCTTATTATGGTGGTTGATTTGCGCCACTTCACTTGCTTGGTTGTGACGACTTAAAAGGCGGTCGTAATCTTCACACAGCTTAAAAACACCGTCAAATATTTCTTCATCACAGTCGGCCGTGATGGTGCAAACGGTGTCCATTAAAATTTGTGTCTCTGATTCTTTTTTTGGTGATGCACATCCGCAAAGCAGAAGTGCTAAGATGAGTGTAGATATAAATAATTTTTTCATAATATATTATTATATAATATCTTTCCTTTTTTGTAAAGGTGTGTTAAAATAATTTTGGTGATTAAATGAAAAAAGCAGACGTAAAATTGATAGTTTTCTTGTCAGTTGCCGCAATAATTGCATTTGCGGCGGTTTTGCTATGTTCACATAAAGGTACAACGGTGGTTATTACTCAAAATAATCAGCAGCTTTATAAGGGGTCACTTTATTATAATACTACGGTTGACCTTGGTACAAACCTTGTTGAAATTAAAAACGGTAAGGTAGACGTTGTTTCAGCCGAATGTAAAAATCAAATTTGTGTTAATCATAAAAAAATAACAAAAAAGGGCGAACAAATTGTGTGCTTGCCAAATAAAATTATTATTACTATAAAATAGGGGGAGAGTATGGCAAAAAAGGTTGCTTTTTACGGTGTTACCACGGCAATTTGTCTGGTGTTTTCTTACGTAGAAACGCTGTTGCCGCTATCTTTTATTGCACCGGGCATAAAAATTGGTCTTGCAAACGGTATTGCCTTGCTTTTAATACTTAAAAAAGATATAAAAGGCGCGTTTTTGGTTAATATAATTCGCATTTTACTGTTAAATTTATTGTTTGTAACTCCGTTTGCACTTTTGTTTTCGTTAAGCGCGGGAATTGTATCAACTTTTGTAATGTGTGTTTGTTCAAAAATCAAAGATTTTAGTGTAATTGGTTTTAGCATAATGGGCGCTTTAACACACAATTTGGTACAAACAATTATTGCGTTATGGGTGTTTGGCACAGGGGTGTTGTTTTATATTCCGGTTTTAATTGTTTCGGCAATTATTTCGGGCTTTATAATCGGATTTTTAGCAAAAATTTTAGATAAAAAAATAAAAACCTTCTTTTAGGACAAAATAGTTCTAAAGGGAGGTTTTTATTTATGCAAAATAATTCAACAATGTCTTTTGTAAAAGGTGTAGGCGCAGGTATGATTGCGGGCGCAGCGGCAGTTGTGGTTGGCAAAATGATGATGAAAGACCACAAAAACATTGAAAAAGGCGGCGCCAAGCTTTTAAAAGCCGCAGGCGAAATGGTTGACGGCTTTCAAACAATGTTTCACTAATATTTAATCGCTACGCAATTAAATATTAAATAAAAAATAAAAAAGAGCTGGAAAACCAGCTCTTTTTTGTTTTATTCTTCTACAACAACCGTTCCGTCTGCTTTAACGGTAATTTTCATACCGTCTTTAACGTAATTTAAAAATTCGTCGCCAAGACAGTCAATAACCGGCATTGTAATTTTATCTACCCAAACGTCTGCTAAAATTGCGCCTGCAGCGGCAAGCGAGTCAATATGGTTTGCAAAAAGCATACAAGCGGGATTCTTTTCCATTGCACAAGCGCAATAAAGTACCAAACCACCTGTGGTTGAACCAATTGTTTGGGGCAAACAAAGTGCTTTGTTAATCATGGACTTACCGTTAATGTCGGCATTGTTTTGGTCACCGCATTTAACCTCTTTATCGCCAAACTGTAAAGCCATTTGGAAGGATGCAAGTGTGTTAAAACCTTGTGTTGTAACAAGTGCTTCGGCGGTAACCTCGCCGGGAGTAACAACTCTGCCTTTAAATTCTCTCATTTTTATTTACCTCCCTTTGTGATAGCGGCTAAAATTTCATCGTCGGTGTAGTAACGTGCGCTGGTATAGGTGCGAAGCTTGTTCGATGAAGTGATAACCGGCATTTTTTTGCAAAGCGGATTATTCATATACATCAAGGGACAAATGTAGGAAGTAATAACGCCTGTTGCCTTAAGACGTGCGGCGTATTCGGTTTTGTTAAATGCCTCAAGCACCTTGGGTGCGGCGGTAAATACTGTGGGAATAAGCACCTTTTTATTACCGTTTTCTTTTAAGGATGCTTCAATCTTATCGGTCCAGTCCTTAAGCTGCTGTAAACTCATGTGGGGGCAACCCATAAAGCAAAGCTTGGGTTTTGCGTCGGGATTTTTCCAAATTACAGGGTATTCGTTTTTAACGCGTTCAAGCTCGGCGTCGTCAATTATATATTCCTTTGCACCGTCAGCAATAAGCTTTTTACCAAGCTCAACTGCTTCGGGGGTAAGATTATCAATATGATAGAGACCAACAGCACCGTTTGAAGCGGTAGCGGCGCCAAAGTCCTTAAGGTAGGTACAAGCCGCGTCATCAAGTTCACTGCCAAGCCACTTGTCAAGACCAACAACGTAAGGCACGTCTTCCATAACCTTCATGCCAATTGCCGAACCCAAAAGTTGTGCTTCGGGCTTTTTGGTGGTCTCGATTTTTACAACCCAGGTAGCTTTTCTGCCTTCGTCGGTTAAAAGACCAAAGTAAGGAACAAAGCCAACGATAGAGCCCATAATATCAAGAATACCTGAATTGCGGTTGCATCTGGCACCTAAAACCGAGTTTGCGTATACAACAGCAGAAGATTCAGCCCAACTGAGCACGTCGCCCTTTTTGGGTTTGTTGCCAACCTCGTCCATATAACAAGCGCAGGTAAAGGCATTTTCGTCTATGAGACCAAGCTTTTCAAGCTGCTTTTCGTAAAAATCCTGCTTTGTATACATAAAGTTTTTGAAAACGAACTTTTGCAAGAAGTTAGCGGGCACGTTATCGTCAAGCGGACGTGGGTCAACCGAGAATTTTTGACCCGAAATAACGTCAGCGTCTAAAATTTGTTGCATAAGGTCATAAACGGGCGACATAACCTTTAAACCAAAAGAGGTTACAAGGTGGTTATAATTTGATGTAATAGGAACAAGCTTTTCAGCTTCGAAAGCGTCGCCGTACATAACCAAGGTTTTCATAACCTTAGCCAAAGTTTCGCCCTTTTCGCCATTAAGTATCGCTTGTTGTTCAGCGGTTAATATCATAGGAAATTTCTCCTTTCGAAATTTAGTTGAGTTATTCTATAATTACGCATTACGAATTATTTTATAGCTTCATACATACATCCCACGCACCCCAGATAACTGTGCGAAGGTTGCCTACGTTTGCGGCATCACCAATAACGTGAACTTTACCACCCTTTTTAGCAATGGGTGCGGGGTTGTAACCAACCGACATAATAACGTCATCACAATTAATGTCAAAGGTTTTACCGTCTTTATCGGTAACGGTTACGCTACCGTCATTAATGGTGTTAAGCTTGGTTTCAAGATAAACGGGCACGTTATTTGTCTTAAAGCAGTCACGTAAAAAGCTTGTGTTTGCAAGGCAAATACCGGGGGTTGTGATAAGGTCGTTTTGCATTTCAACAATAGTGGGTTTTTTGCCTTGTAAGAATAAATCGTAAGCAATTTCGCAACCGGTTAAACCGCCACCGATAATAACAACGTTATCGCCAACTTGTTTGTTACCGAGCAAATAATCAATTGCTTCTACGGTGTTTTCTACACCCTTAATTGGAATGTTTTTAGCTTTTGCACCTGTAGCAACGATAATTTCATCGGCTTTAAGTGATTTAACGTCTTTAATTTCGGTGTTAAGCTTAATTTCAATGGGGTATTTCTTGATTTCGCGGTTGTACCAAGCAATAAGGTCGCGGTCCTTTTCTTTGAAGGAGGGTGCCGCAGCGGCAATAAATACACCGCCGAGTTTATCGGTTTTTTCATAAAGGGTTACCTTATGACCGCGCTGTGCGCAAACGAGTGCTGCCTCCATACCACCGATACCGCCGCCGATAATTGCAATGTTTTTGCTCTTTTTAGCGGGGCTTAACTGATATTTTTTAGACTGCATGGTTTTGGGGTTTAAGGCGCAACGTGCAAGACCCATTGTGTCGGTAAGGTCTTGTGTATTTGCGTGACCCCTTGAGGATGAGAAGTTAAAGCAACCTGCGTGACAGCAAATGCAGGGTTTAATATCTTCCAAACGGTCTTCAATCATTTTTGTTACCCATTCGGGATCGGTCAAAAATTGACGGGCAACGCCCATTGCGTCAATTTTACCGTCAGCAATGGCTTTTGCACCAACGTCAGGTTCCATTCTGCCCGCACATACAACGGGAATATCTACAAACTTTTTAATGTGTGCAACGTCCTCTAAATTGCAATTTTGAGGCATATACATGGGTGGATGTGCCCAATACCACGAATCGTAGGTACCGTTGTCGGCGTTAAGCATATCGTAACCCGCATCCTGCAAATATTTAGCGGCTTTTTCGCTTTCTGCCATGTTACGACCAACTTCAACGTAATCTTCGCCTGGCATTGCGCCTTCGCAAAAGCCCTTCATTTTAGATTCTACCGAATAACGAAGTGAAACGGGGAAATCTTCGCCACATTCTTCCTTAATTGCTTTTACAACTTCAGCGGCAAAACGATAGCGGTTTTCAAAGCTTCCGCCGTAATCGTCGGTACGCTTGTTGAAAAATTCAATTGAGAATTGGTCCAAAAGATAACCTTCGTGAACAGCGTGAACTTCAACACCGTCAACACCTGCTTTTTTGCAAAGTGCGGCGGTTTTCGCAAACGCTTCAATAATTTCGTGAATTTGTTCCACCGTCATTTCAGGGCAGATAATGTCGTGTGCCCAACGTGACGGTTGAGCAGAAGGAGAAGCAAGTTCGTGGCTAGTGTCAATAATGGGTTTAACAAGTGCGCGTGTAATCTTGTTTTTATGTAGCGGTGCTACAAGCTCGGTAATAGCCCAGCTTCTGCCCATACCTGCGGTTAACTGAATGAAAAGCTTAGCGCCTGATTTATGAATTTCGTCCATAAAAACTTTAAGTTCGTCAAACATTTTTGGGTTTTGCCAAAGCCATTTACCCCAAAAAGTATCACGAAGTGGTGCAATACCGGGGATGATAAGACCAACGTTATTATTTGCGCGTTCTAAAAAGAACTTTGCGGCTTCTTTGTCAAAATGGCAACCGCCAAGCTCAAACCAACCGAAAAGTGAAGTACCGCCCATTGGGCAAAGCACAATTCGGTTTTTAATTTCAACATTACCTATTTTCCAAGGGGTTTGTAATGCTTCAAATTTAGAGTCCATAACTGCACTTCCTTTAAATAATATATTTTTATTTTAATATAAAGTTGTTGAAAAATCAACAACATACATAAAAAATAACAATTTTTAGTAAAATTTATTGACAGTAAAAACTGTAGGGGGTTATAATATCATTAAATTTTACGGAGGCGATAAATTTGGGACTGAAAAATCGTAACGTTGTTCAACAAATACTTTTAACCCTTGTAACCTGCGGAATTTACGGTATATATTGGGTTTATAATATGGTTAAAGAGGCGGTAGCGGTTTACAAATTAAACGACGACCCCCGCTTAGACATTATACTTTCAATTTTAGTGCCGCCTGTTGGGTTTTATCGTATTGAAAAGAAGTTTTCAATTGGCTGCAGCAAAAATGGAATAGAACATACTGACCGTTCAATTGCATATTTTATACTTTGCTTGTTTTTACCTTTGGGTTGGTTTATAACCGTTTCAATGATTCAAAGCGAATTTAACAAAATTGAAAGCATTGTCGGATGATTTTAAGGAGAAGTATTATGATAGAAAAATTTTTAGAATGGCTTACCAGCAAAGAAGCAATTGACTGGCTTGTTGAATTAATTACTTCTATTGGCGGTAAAATTTTATTTGGCCTTTTGGTTTTGTGTGTGGGGCTTTTTATAATTAAAAAAATAAAGAAATTTATTAAAACCTCACACCAATTTGAAAAGCTTGACCCAAGCTTGCGTTCTTTTCTTTCAAGCTTTGCTTCTATTGCTCTTTACATAGTTTTGTTTATAACTCTTGCAATGGTTTTGGGTATTCCTGCAACCTCGCTAATTACGGTTCTTGCCACTTGTGGTGCGGCAATTGGTCTTGCGCTTCAGGGTGCGCTTTCAAATTTTGCCGGTGGTATTATGATATTGCTTTTTAAACCTTTTAAGGTGGGCGATTTTGTTGAAGCAACAGGTGAATCGGGTACCGTTTCGGAAATAACGGTGGTTTATACCGTGCTTTTAACACCCGATAACAAAAGCATTACAATTCCTAATGGAACGCTTACAAATTCGGTAATTAAAAACTATTCAACCGAAGAAACTCGTCGCGTTGATTTTCTTTTCAGGGCGGATTATTCTTGCGACAGTCAACAGGTTAAAGAAATTATTGAAAATATTATTACTTCACATACAAAGGTGCTTAAAAGCCCCGAAGCGTTTATACGCGTTTCAAATTGCGCAGACAGCGCGGTTGAATATACTGCACGCGCTTGGGTAAACAGTGCAGATTATTGGGACGTTTATTTCGACGTTTTGGAGCAGGTTAAAAAAGCGTTTGAAGAAAAAGATATTAAAGTACCGTTTCCGCAAATGGACGTTCACGTAAAACAGTAAAAAGAAAAATGCATCTTCCGGTTTGGAAGATGCATTTTTTATCGTAATTTTTTGCGGTAGTTTTCTAAAATTACCCAATTTACCGTTGATAACAATAATTATTGATATAATTATTATTCTTTGAATTACTTGTTTAATAAGAAACGGGTAAACTTACCGTCTAAGTGGTCAATCATACCGGCACAAAGTAGCTTTGGTGTGTTAAGGAAGGCATCCTTACTGCCGCCTGCCATATGAGGTGTTAGGGTAACGTTTGGAAGGGTAACAAGGGGGTAATCAATTGATGGTGGTTCAACGTCAAATACGTCAAGCGCGGCACCTGCAATTTTACCTTCTTTAAGCACATCATAAAGGGCTTTTTCATCAACAAGTCCTGAACGAGAGGTATTGATAAGGTAGGCGGTGGGTTTCATAAGGGCAAGCTGTTCCTTGCCAATCATGCGCTCGTTATCTTTGGTTAGACGTGCGTGAAGGGAAACGAAATCACTTTCCTTCATAAGCGTATTGAGGTCTACAAGGTTAATGTCATCGCCCTTATAGTATGGGTCGTAAACAAGAATATTTACGTCAAAGCCGGAAAGCTTTTTAGCTACAAGGCGGCCGATTTCACCGTAGCCCACAAGACCGACGGTTTTGCCTGTAAAATCAGGAATAGAATCGCTGTTGGGGTAGGTGCGAATCCACTCTCCGTTTTTAATTCCGTAGTGACCGCGAGCAATGTTTCTTGCTTCGCTAATCATAACTCCCACTGCAAAATCGCTAACTGCGTGGGCGTTACGGCCAACGGTGTTAAATACCTTAATACCCTTTTGGGCGGCGTATTCAAAATTAACGTTCTCATAGCCGGCACGAAGTATGCCTATGTATTTAAGGTTTTTACAATTATCAATAAGCCACTTGCCAACAGGGAAAAACTGGGTGATTATAATATCGGCGTCCTTAACGGCTTCGTAAATATAATCAGGAACATCAATTTTCTCTCTGCCGCCCTGTTCAACAAGTAGGTTTATGTTTTGTAACTCGTCAAAGCCCTTAAGTTGCCACTCGACCGTGGAAACTTCAATGCCTTTATCGGCAAGAGGAGCCATCCCTTTTTCGATATATTCGCATGGTATAAATAAATCGCCAATACCAACTAATTTCATTATCTTTTCCCCCTTAATTATACTCTGCCGTTCGAGCCAAAGGTGCGAATCTTATTGCGAATAACCTCGCGCATACGTTCGTTGGCGGTCTCATATACATAGACGGGCCACATGGACATATTCTGAATGTCGTTAAGTTTATCCTTAAGACCTGTGTTAAGACCGTTAAGTACCTCAGAGTAGATGTTAATTTTTGTAATACCAAGTTCAATAGCTTTTTTAACCTGATCGTCAGGAGTACCGGAACCACCGTGGAGAACAAGGGGACTTTTGCTTATTTTGTTTATTTCATCAAGGCGGTCAAGACGAAGGGTAGGAGTGCTACGGTATACACCGTGAGCGGTACCAACGGCTACTGCAAGAGCATCGACGTTGGTAATCTCAATAAACTTCTCAACTTCCTTAGGATCGGTAAGACTATCCTCAGGATTTTCCTCCTTGGCATTGGTGTTACCAAGTAAGGCATCTTCGCCCGTGCCTGCAATAGCGTCGCAAACGTGACCAAGTTCTGCCTCAACGCTTACGCCCTTGGCATGAGCCATATCAACAACTATTTTTGTGTTTTCGGCATTTTTATCAAATGGAAGGACGCTACCGTCATACATAACGGAGGTAAATCCGTTATCAATGGCTTCTTTAATATCGGCAAAATCGGTGGCGTGGTCAAGATGAATGCAAACAGGAACGGTGTAGCTCTTTGCTGCCTCGTTCAACATGGCAGTGATAAAGCCAATCCCTTTATTCTGCATATCGGGCTTTAAGCACATGAACAAGGCGGGAGAGCGTTCCTCTTCACATACATCTATGACTGCTTTGATCATTTCATAGTTGCTTACGTCAAAAGCGGGAATAGCGTATTTTTTCGCTCTTGCATCAGCAAGCATTTCTTTCATTGTTACTAACATGATTTTTTGCTCCTTTATATATCCGGTAAAACCGGTTTGGTTATTATCTCATTAACATACCGCCGGTAACGTCCATTGTGGCACCGGTGATATAATCAGACTGATTACTGCAAAGGTATAATACTGCGGCGGCAACCTCACTTGCATCGGCGATGCGACGAAGAGGAATACGTTCTAAATAGCTGTCCTCACGCTGACTTAAAGCGTCCTTGTTCATGGGGGTGCGCATCATACCCGGTGCAACGGCGTTTACGTTTATGCCCATAGGTGCGACCTCGCGTGCAAGGGAAATGGTAAAGCCCACAAGACCCGATTTTGATGCAGCATAGTGTGCATGACCTGAGGTGGAGCCGTGGAAGGCCGCCTGACTTACCATATTAACAATTTTACCTTTTTTACCTTGAGCGACCCAACGGTTTACCGTGTTACGACAAAGAATAAATGGCGCAATAAGGTTTATATCAAGGGTCTTTTTAAATGCTTCAACGCTCATTTCCTTAACGTAAGCAGTTGGCCATATTCCTGCGTTGTTTATAAGAATATCAATATCTCCGGCATCTTCTGAAAGTTTTTCAACTGCAGCTGCATCAGAAAGGTCTGCCGTAAGGTAGGTGCAACCGTTTCCAAGCTCAGCAACGTTGGCTTTGAGCATATCTTCTTTAAAAGCAATATCGTGTAAAATTACCTTGGCACCTTCGGCGACAAAGCATTTGGCAATAGCTTTTCCGCAACCGTCTGCCGCACCTGTAACAAGCACGGTTTTTCCTTTTAATCCATAATCCATACTTAAATCTCCTTCGTTGTTGAGTTTAGCTTAGTTACAGCATCTTTAAAAAGCTGAAATTTATGTTTGTAATAATCGGTGGTGCGCGGTTTATAGCAACATTGCACCTCTACCATGGCCTTGGCGGCATCGGAAACATTCTTGTGCAGACCTGCCGCTACTGAACCTATTATGGCACCGCCTAAAGCACCGGCTTGGGACTGGGCTGTGGTGTATATATCAAGGCCTGTGCAGTCGGCAAACATATGGCAAAAAACGCTACTGTTTGCGGCACCTCCCGTAAGTACAGCACTGTCACACACAATGCCCGCCTTTTTAAGCTTTTCAAGACGATAGGTGTGGTCAAAAACAATGCCCTCAAACACGGCGCGGAGCATATCTTTATAGGTGTGCTCTGCTCTAAGACCTATAAAACTGCCGCTTATGTTTATGTCCATAGGAGTGAATATGTAGGGAAGATATAAAAGGGTGGCGTCTTCGGGTTGATTTTCTACTATCTCATCGGCTTGTCGGTAGGTAATATCACGTAGTACGTTTTTTGTGAACCATTCAAGATTGGTACAGCTTGTCGGCGCTGAATCAATACACATATATTTGTTGGGGTAGGCAAAGTTACAACATTGTGTTATCTCCTTACAGGAAACGGGGCTCTCAACCACCGCACTGTTTATGCCCCAGGTACCTGCTATTATGCAGTACCTACCCGGCCCGGTAACACCTGTTCCAAGCATACAACTGTTAACGTCAAATAAACCGCCCACAACCTGTGTTTTAACGGAAAGACCGCTTACCTTTGCAAACTTTTGGCTTACTGTACCAATGATATCGGTACAGTTGCAAAGGTCAGGCAAAATATCAATGCATCCGTCAAGGTCGTATATTCGCAAAAGGTTTTCATCATATTGTGCTGTTTCACAGTTTAAAAGGCCTGCGGCAGAAGCATCGGTATAGTCGGTACAAATGCGCTCTGTAAGTATGTACTTAATAAGGTCCTTGCAGAAAAGAATCTTTCTTATTTTGGTGAAAAGTTCGGGCTTTTCGTGCTTAATATGTGAAAGAATTGCAAGGGGTTGTCCACTCCAAGAGGATTGGAGTGTAATAGGAAAGGTGGAATCAGTTGGGGGTGTGTGCTTTTTGCTTTCGGTATACATACTTGAAAATCCAAAGGGCAGTATACCGTCGTCCCCAATAAAATAGAGTCCGTTTCCGTGGCCCGATGTGGACACTGTTAAAATATCCTCGGGGTTAATTCCCGAGATCTTTAAAATATTTTTTATTAGGGTAATAACTGTTTTATGCAAAGCGGTGGTATTTATTTGGCTATTTTTTCTTGGTGTGTCAAGCTGATTTTCAAAAAGCATCTTTCCCGTGCTTTCAAACAACACCGCCTTACTTTTGGTAAGACCGCAGTCAATAGATAAAAAATACTTCACGCCATACCTCCCCATAATTGTATCATTATATTTTTATTATATATTACAACACGAAAAAAATATAGTAGATAATTCGCAAAATAACTATAAAAAAATGCAAACCTGACAACGCGTCAGGTTTGCATTTTTATATAAGTTTCTTTACCGTTTCTTTTTTTCGGTACTCGGTAGGAGTAATGGAAAATTCTTTTTTAAAAAGGTTGGTAAAATAGTTGCTGTCGGAAAAACCTATCATCTCGGCTATTCCTGAAATAGGAAGTGAGGTATCCAGTAACAAGGTTTTTGCCTCGTTAAGTCGCAGGGAGTTAATATAGCTTTTAAGGGTAGTGCCATTTCGCTTTTTGAAAAGGTGAGAAAGTGTCGAAGGTGAGCATTTGCATATTTTTGCAATGGATTCAAGGGTTATGTTCTGAAAATAGTTGTGGCGTATGTAGGAAAGTGCAATGGCGTATATATCCATACCCTCGTTAAAATTTTCGTTTCGCATAAAAAGTTCATAAAGTTTTGCTAACATATGACAAAGGGGTTTTATAAGGGTGCGAACGTATTCAAATTCAGGTATATCTTTATTTAGCCCTGTTTCGTAAATATTACACATTACGTCGTATTCAAGACAACTATTTTCGCATATGCGTCGTATTTTGGTATCGTATTCCTTAAAGCTGCCACCGTAACCACCAACGTTTACAAAACCAACCACGTTTCCCGTATATTTTATAGGAAAGGTAAAGCATTTTACACCTGCGTGGCAGGTACCAAAAAAAGAATCATCACGACTAATTTTTTCGTAAACCTTTTGTTCACATTTATCGCAAAGGCATTTGAGTTGTATATCGGAGCGCAGAGCAAAGCAGTAGGGATTATCGTTTAGATTAAAATCAATAAGCTGTTTAAAGTATTTATTAAAAAACTCATCATTTAAAACGTGTACAGTAACATCAAGACCTTGATTACCAAGATAACTTAAATAAAGCAGTACGTCGCGCTTGGTCTCACATATCACGGCAACACACATCCTTTTTCATCTTTAATTATTTAAAAATCGCGTCATATGCTGTTTTGGCGGCCGAAATATTTTTTGTGCATTTAATTTTTCTTAAATTGCAATTTCTAAAAAATTCATCGGCAAGGGCGTATGTTTTGGAAAGATATTCTGGGTCGTTATTGCGATAAATTTGATTTATAAAAAGCATTGCCCCGCCAATACCCGAAAGGTTTATCACTTCGTCTGTAGTGGAACGTTCAATAAAGCAAAGGTCGGTCATAGCGACACGGTCGTTTGTGTGATAATTTTCCTTGCCCGCCCAAGGTGTTCCATAAGCGTATGGCACACCGTCAATAATGCGAATAATGGGTTTATCGCCATTAATAATGGTGAGTTTATCGCCACAAAGTTCGCGCCAAAAAAGCATGTGTGTGGTTTTACCCGTACCGGACGTGGCCATAAATGCAATGCCTTTATTTTCAACGCGAATTACCGTACCGTGCATTACGAAAGCGTTAAATTTTGGGAGTTGTTCCGCAATTTTACGGTAAGCGCAGATATATTCTAAGTACAAATTTTGACGGACTGACGGATCACAAACAAGCGCTTCTGCAGCAATTTCATCCTCGCTTACAGAAACAAAAATGTCGGTAGGTCTGTCACCATTATAAGAATATTCCCTGCAATAATACGGAATGTAAGGATATTTGTTGTCAATTTCAATGACCAAATCGGCCAAAAGAATTTTAACCATGTGTTATTCACCATTTTCCCGGAAAATTTTTGTTTTCCGGGAAATACCTTTGTTTGTAATAATTATTAAGCCGGGTCTTCGGGAAGAATAATAGGTCCTGTTGAACCTAATATATCTTCAAGAGAGGGCAAAGATTCGTTGTCTTCTTGTGAAGTGGTTTCACTTTCAGTGCTTTCAGTATTTTCGGTATCTTTAACATCTTTAGATTTGCTGCAACCTGTAAGCATAGTAAAGCCCAAGCAAACACAAAGTAATAAAATTAAAAGTTTTTTCATTTTTATACCTCCATATTAGCCATTGAAAGCTTTAGCAGAAGCACCGAAGCGGAGCATTGCGATAAGCAAGTTTGCGCGGTCACTGCCATCTTCAAGTTTACCGTTAGCATAAGATTCAATGCTGTAGCAGT
>JAZNJR010000046.1:0-25220 GCA_045578165.1 Acutalibacteraceae bacterium | reverse complement strand
CAAGGCGGTGATGTTATGAAAAAACTAGTTTCGGTTGTAATCTGTTTGACGGTTTTTTTATCTTTAGTTGCTTGTGGTACTAATGAAAAAAGTCAGTCAGTTGATATAAACGAAGATATTCATATTTCTTTACCTGATGTTGGTCTTGAAAATGTCATCCTTTGCGAAGCATCAGAACGAGGTGTTAGGATGGATGGCTCTGTTTACGGTCAGGTTTTTCTTTTGGGTAAATACAAAAATGATAATAATGATATGATGGATCATTTTCTCGCCATAGCAACGGAAGAGAAAACATTTTACAAGGACCTGACGGCGTATGAAGGCCAGTTTAATTTTGCTGGTAATATTGACGTATTTGATTTTGACGGTGATGGTGATTGCGAAATTTTATTGCAACAAACTGTGGGTATGACGGGTGGAGCAGGCAGTTATTTGTCCAGAATTTTTGATTATCGTGATGGAGAAATACTTGAAATTTTCTCAAGCGACAGTATTTTTAATAAATATTCCCGAAACATGGGATTCTCATGTACTTTGCTTAAAAATAAAGAAATCAGGATAGATAATAAATTTACCAATTATAGTGAAACTTTTAGTATGAGCGATAGACCTGACGAATATTTCAAATGGTGGTACAATGATGATGGAGGCGTAGTCGAACGGGAGCTTAATGTTGACAGTTTTTATCAGTTTATGCCCATAGATACTGACTTTGATGGTGTTTACGAGGTTTTCTGTCGACAGTATACATCCTTGATTAGTCATAACGACGGTATCGGATGCACTAAAATAGTGCTTAAATATAATGAGACAACTGCAGAATTTGAAATAATTGACGCAAGTTTTGAGTTGTATAAATACGAGTCTTAATGTTATCAGTTTTCAGGCACTTTTCATTCGTGTCATTAAGTTCAAAACACCCAAAAAGAAACGATCACTCAAAGAGTGGTCGTTTTCTTTTTGCTTTCATAATAAGAAATTAAATTTGCGATTTCAGTGTTATTTTATTAGCCATAAACTGCCGAAGGCAATATCACTTGAACGAAGTTCAAATATCACTGCGTAGCAATAGAGCTCGCCGTAAAGCGAATAAAACTGCCCAAGTGTCCTTCAGAACACTTGGGCAACGGCTTGTCTTTTTTAGATGATACGAAATATCGGTAAGTTATATCATTACCAAAATATTTCGGTATAGTATTGTAAACCAAATTATAATATGCTATAATCCAAGCAAGTACGTTGTTTTGTAAACGCAGAAGGGAAGCTTTCGCGCTGTGAAAAGGATGGATATAAGTATGAAATTACAAAATAAAAAACAACCGTTATATTTTCGCGAGGACGGTAGCTTTCGTGTGGTGATGATGTCCGATTTGCAGGAATCCGCACAATATGATCCGAGATCACTGCGATCCGTTGAGGTTTTGCTTGATGAATGTGACCCCGATTTGGTGGTTTTGGGTGGAGATAACTGTTATGGCCCGGAAATCAGAAATGAGCAAGAGCTTATAGAATTCTTGAATATTTTTACCGCTCCAATGGAAAAACGCGGCATCCCTTGGGTTCATATTTACGGAAACCATGACCACGACGTGCCGATTTCAATTGAACGACAACAAGAAATTTACGAAAGTTATTCTATGTGTGTTTCACAGCATACGGATGAAAACGTTCACGGAAAATCAAATTTTATGATTCCGATATACAACCGCAAAAATGAAATTGCCCTTGCCGTATGGGGGCTTGATACCAATCATTCGGTAGATGAATTGGACTGTCTTATTGACGGAAGTATGCGTAAAGCGGCACTTTTACCAAATGCCCCCGTCGGAAGCGGACCATGGGGAATGATCTATTTCGACCAACTTTTATGGTATTGGAACAGGTCGCACGAATTGGAAAAAGAGGCGGGCAGAAAAATTCCCGGACTTATGTGTATGCATATTGCCCCTTACGAATATATTACGGCAAGTGCTAATCCTGAGGTGTGTGTTAAAGAGGGACATTGTGATGAACATCTTGGCAGTACACCCTTTAATACGGGATTATTTGCTGTTCTTTTGCAACGTGGTGACATTAAGGCAATTTGTTGTGGTCATACCCACGAAAATGACTTTGATGCCGAATATTGCGGTATTAGATTGCTGTGGGATGCCTGTGTCGGCTATCGGTGCTACGGTATCGACGAGCGCCGCGGTGGGCGATTGTTTATATACCGAGAGGATGCACCCGAGGTTGTAACAACAAAAATGGTTCGCACATTGGGGAAATAATAAAAAACAGTCTTTTGCCTGATGAAAGTAAAATTATAGTTTATCGCTGCGCGATTAAATAATAAATAAGAAAGAATAAAGAATAAAATCGGTGTCGGCTTTGCCGACGAATCTATATATCGTGACGTAGGCACACATTTTTTCTTCTTTATTATTTTTTCTTTCTTCTTTATTCTTTTGGGCGTTAGCCCGATAAACCCCAATTTATAAAAAAATAAAATAATTTCCTTTTTCTTGCCGATACTATTTGCAGGAGGGAAAATTATGATAAAACAAGATACAATAAAACTGCTTCGCGAGTGCGATGCGGGTATTAAAATGGGTGTAGCTACAATTGATGAAGTGATGGAGTACGTTAAATCCAAAGAATTAAAGGAATACCTTAACGCATGCAAGGACGAACACGACCGTTTGGACGTAAAATTGCAGGAACTTTTGAACAAATATAAGGATGATGGCAAGGACCCCAACCCTATTGCAAAGGGTATGTCGTGGATGAAGACAAATATGAAGCTTGTTATAAATGAATCGGACAGTACAATAGCCGACCTTATAACCGACGGTTGCAATATGGGGGTTAAGTCACTTAATAAGTACCTTAACGAATACGCCGCAGCGGATGAAGAATCAAAAGATATTTGTAAAAAGCTTATAAAACTTGAAGAAGACCTCGAAAAACAAATGAGAGATTATCTTTAGAAACCCCACCCGAAAGGGTGGTTTTTTTAGGGCTGAATATACCGACTTAATCTTATAAAACTAATTTTTGTGTTGAATTTTATATAGAAAGCGCCTATAATTATTTCAAACGATAACGTTTTAAAAAAGGGGTATAATTATGAAATTTCGAAAGTCGATACTTATTGGAGAAATCGCATTTGTTGTTGCGGCTGTTTTGCTTACAACAATTTTAATTTTTGTTAATAACAAAAAGGATTTGGAAGATGTTGTTGGAAAACAACTCTCGCTCTCAGAGGGTCTTAATTACTGTGATGGATTTGAAAATAAAAATCTTGACGATGATATTAGTAAAGCGTTTTTGGCATCAACATCATTTAAGGTTGTTAGTATTGATGAAAAAAATTCTATTGCAATAATTAAGATTTCAGCTCCACCTGTAAAAGATATTCTTCAAAAATGTCTTCCGAATGAAGATGTTACAAATTTTGATAAAGCATTTGATACATATATTGAAAAAGTTATAAAATCAATATCGACTGCGCAACAAGACGAACTTATCACAACAACTGTCAAATGTGCTACTATTGAAACAAAAGGTTTAAAAATTGTAATAAACAATGATTTTATGTCGGCAGTATATCCTAATATTGAGGAAATGCTAAGTGAACTTATTATGGAATCTTTAAAAGAAACGGAGAATTAATATGAAGAAACTAATATCTATTTTATTATCTGTATTAATACTTGTCGGAATAGTTCCATTTAGCATTTTTGCCGAAACAATAGACATTAAGGAAGCCACTGTCGACGTTTTTAGCAGTGAGTTTGGTTATGGTACATGCAAACTTTATCTCAACGGTGACAAATGGCTAATGGATATATCGGATATTGCAAAATATACAAGAACATCAGCTGTTATTAATGGGAAAAAGGTAGTGCTTTCTCATGGGACTAGAAAGATAAGCATCAATATGGAAAATGGAAATCTTTCTGAAGATGGCATTAATTTTGATATTAAAACATACCAATTTGACGATAAAAATCTTATTCATGCTTTCCCGATTTTATCATATTTAGGTGCGGAGTGTGATATTAAAGAAAATCGTTTTGTTATTAAAATGCCACAAAGTACCATTTGGGAAGGTTTGGTTCGATCATCAAATGAAAATTATTTTACACTTGAAACATTTGGTGGAAAAAGTGAACAAAACAGGCGCCTTTTTTTAAATGCTGTTTTAAAGATTTTGGAAAGTGGATTAAGCAGTTTACTGGTTGACAACGCTATGAAAGACGCAATCGTTGAAGTGATGCAGGTTGATCCATTGAAATATGACGGAGCGTGGGATATCAAAGAAGCGACCGACGAAAAATACGGTTCTTTGATTTCTGCAATGATAGCTACTAATGATTTTGCAACGAATTCTAATGAAATTTTAAATGATACGAATAAAATTGCTAATGTTGCTATAGACTATTTAAAAGTTAATAACGAAGATGATATTCTATTTACATTGGAACTTGACCAATATAAAGCTCTTTTTAAAACTGTTTCAACAGCAACATCGTTTTTTTCAAATTTGTCTGTAAATTCAAAATGTACAAAAGATTCCTTCGCTATGCTAGAAGCTTTTATGAAGCACACAACAAGAAAAAGTTATTATTATGATGCTGCAAATGACGTTAAAATGAAAGTTGAAAGCGAATGGACATCTACACTTGATTCTGCTTTAGATATTGCTAGAAATAAGATGGCAGACGAATATGTTAAACGATTGTATAAAAAATTAACTTCAGGAAAAAAAGGTTATACATCTGTAACTAAATTTTTAGAGAGTTCTGTAAATATAAGCGTAATACTCCACAAGTTGATCTATGGGGAAAACAATGCTTTTGCATATGCGTCTGCTGAAACAAATGCAATAAATATGTTGATGCTTAAAAACGAATTACTTAAAGATATTGAGGTTTTAGGCAAAAAAATCATTTCTGAAAATTATACAAATGCTCAAGATATTGATGATTATAGATTGCTCAATGCTTTTTATTATCGCACGCTTATAGCGGCAAATGAACAACTTGAAGATATGATTGTGGCTCAAGGAAGAGAAAATGAAGAAGATATGAAGGATCTAATCAGCGATCTTCATGATAATAATGATATTTTTGTTAAAAATCTTTATCATTTAACAGTTTCAAAAGGTGAAAAGTTTACGGATGTAAAAAAATTGAGCAAATCAAATGTATGGGACAGTTTTGAAAAGCCAAAAAATGAAGTTGAAGAAGAAAACGAGGAAAATGTTGATATTTCGGGAATAGTAGTAGACGCGGTTAAATATGAGAAAAATATTATACCTGTAGAAGGTTTGGAAGATATGGGATATGAAAAATATAAGCATAAAGTAATATTGCCCAAGATTACAAAAGATTCAAAAAATGCAACCGCTTTTAACAAAAAAATTTATAATCAATTTTCAGGCGTTATTGAAATATTGAAAAACAATCAAGAATACGCCAGAATGTATGATATTGATTATGAATACAAAACACATAAAAAAATTTTGGGTATAACGGTAATAAATTCTAGCTGTATTCAAGCTGGCGGTGGGGATTCTAGGTATTACACATATTATTATGATTTGGAAAATGATTGCGAGATTACGTTTAGCAAATATTTGTCAAAATTTGGATTTGATAAGACCAGCATTATGAACCTGATTAAAAAATCCAGTGAATATGCAACTGAATTTGACTATGTATATGACCAGAGCCATGTAACTCTTAAAGACTGTATAATAGGTGACAAAGAAATGATTGTTGTTTTTAATAATTCAGAGTCGATGGACGGATATAGCATGCTGAAAATGAAGTCGGTTATAAAATAATATTTTAACCCACCCTTTCGGGTGGGTTTTCTTTTTGCTTTGGGTTTTAAAAGTATAGAACCTTTACAGAGGTCGAAAAATGTGGTAAAATGTCGATAAAGGGGGGCGAGTATGAATTCGGTAATTTACAACCCGTTGGAAGAATGGGGAACAAAATACAAACAACTTCATAGCGAAAAGGTTAATAAGTTTTTTGACGATTTGGTGGAAAAATCAGGCGTGAATATCGCTAAAAACCGCGAAACCGTAGGCCAGTACAACAATTATAAAGAAAATTTAGGCAAACTTAAGAAAAAACTTAATTGGTTAAGGTTTTTAAGGGTTTTAATGTGCATTACCCTTATACTTATACCGCTTGTAATTTGGAAAACCACCCCAAGAATTAAGGAATTGCGAAGCGAAATTGAAACTGCAGACAAAAAAGCGAGCGAGCTTTTGCAAGAAGCGCATAATCAAATGCAACCCCTGAACATGCTTTTTACCGACAAGGATGCAATAAATATAGTTCAAGATACTATTCCGCTTTTATCGTTTGAGCCCTGTTTTTCGGTTAAACAAGAAGCAGATATGCGAATAAATTACGATTTTTGCGACCAAAACGATAGCGAACAGTCAACAATTGACGTTTTGGCGGGGAATTATAATGAAAATCCGTTTTTGTTTGAAAATAAGCTAATTCACAGAATGGGAACCGAAACCTATCACGGTTATAAAACGATAACCTGGACCGAGAGATACCGCGACAGTAACGGAAGAATGCAGACCAGAATTCGCACCCAAACCCTTCACGCAACCGTTACAAAACCAAAGCCATTTTATCATACACAGGTGGTATTGAATTACGGTTCACAGGGGGGACCTGACCTTTGTTTTACAAGAGATGCAACCCATCTTGAACAAAAAAGCGAACGCGAAATTGAACGTTATATTAAAAAAGGCGAGAAAAAACTGCAAAAAATGAGCGAGAAAGCAGTAAAGCAAAATAAAGACTTTATAAGCATGTCAAACGCTGATTTCGAAGTGCTTTTTGACGCGCTTGACCGAAGCAATGAGGTGCAGTTTAGAACCCTGTTTACACCCCTTGCACAGACCAATATGGTAGACCTTATTCGGTCAAATACGGGGTATGGTGACGACTTTAATTTTATTAAAATAAAACGCATGAATAAAATTGTTACAAACCATAGTCAAGGCAGGGCAATAACCCTTTTGCCAAGCGGGTTTTACTCGTATTCGTTTGATGAAATTAAGTCGAATTTTGTCACAAAAAATGAGGATTTTTTCAAGGCGGTTTACTTTGATTTTGCGCCGATTTTAGCTATTCCGATTTACCAAGAAAGACCGGTACATTCCTTAAAACCAATACCCGATTATTCACAGCTTTATTCTTACAAAGAATGTGAAGCATTGGCAAATTTGGTGGACAAAAATCACCTTGTTCATGAGCAAACAAAGACAAATGCAATTTTAAAATCAAGTCATATTTCTTCAGAAAATAAGGTCGACGAAACTTGCATTACCGCCTATTCTTATGATATTATAGAACGTGTAGAATACGTTACAATGTTGGGCGGCGACGGGCATTTTCACAGTGTTCCGGTGCATTGGGATGATTACATACCGCTTGAACAAAGCACACATCTTTTTGTTACCGAAGCAGACGAAGCCCAAAACAAAAATGTTATAGCCAAAAGAAATGGCTTATGCATATACACTTCATAAATTTAAAATAAAGGAGATTACAAAAATGGCAAATCAATTAGACGAACTTAACCCCGAAGTTAGAGAAGAGGGGCTAGATACAAACGTTATAGTTAAAAAAATACCCGCCGAAGTGGGTGTTGGCTCTAAAATTTTTGAAATTTTATTGTGGGTTTTAGGTGTTATTCCGGGTGTGGTTTTCTTGTTTATGAAGATTAGCGCACAAAAACATTTTGACCAGCTGCAGCAAAAAATTCAGAGAAACGCTTCCCAAATTGATAATTATTTAGAACAGCGCGTAATGGTGCTTCAAAACTGCGCCCGCCTTTTAGATAAAGCAATTGAGCTTGATAAGGAAACCTTTGAAAACATTGCAAAATACAGAAGCGGCAATGTCGAGGATTCCGATGAAGCGCGTAATGAAATTGGCGGTCAAATTGAAACAATTTCAAGAAATATTAACCTTGCGGTTGAAAATTACCCCGACCTTCAAGCACACCGCGAAATTGCCGATGCAATGCAACAAAATATGTATTTGCAAAGAGAAATTACTGCCGCAAGAGAGCTTTATAACGACACAATTAACCAGTGGAATAAAGATATTTTTGCCTGGCCTACCAAGAAAATTGTGGCAGCAAAAAACGGTTATACAACCCGAATTCCCTTTGTGGCATCTAAAGAAATTAAGGAAAAAGCAAAAGGCGTATTTTTCTAAAAATTAAAAAAGCAAAATAAAAAAAGAAGCCGTAATTTTTACGGCTTCTTTTTATTTTTTAAAAATATTTGTAAAAGAATGGCTAAATTGGGTGGAATTTGTCATAGTTTGTATATATTTTAATATAATAATATATTGCATTATCTTTTTAAGAGTGCTATAATGAAATAGATAATCGGGGTAGCATACCCCAAAAAGACGTTAAAAATAAACACTGTAAATTTTATTCAGTGAAAAAATAGTGTGTTTTTGAATTTTTAAGGAGAGTAAAAAATGGAAAAACAAGAAAAACGCATTAGCGAATATTACACCATTGATTTGCTGCACATAATCAAATCGCTTTTGCGTCGTGTTTGGGTTATTGTGCTTTCTGGCGTGTTGGCAGCTATTATCGGTTTTGTGTATTCTGCATTTTTAATTGCCCCAACATATTCATCTTCAATTATGTTGTACGTTAACAACAGTTCGTTTTCGCTTGGTAATACAAGTTTTAGTATTAGTTCTTCCGAAATTAGCGCGGCGCAAAGCTTGGTTAAAACTTATGCCGAACTTTTAAATAACCGTACCACACTTGAAAGGGTTATTGAAAAGTCCAAAACCCAATATACATACAAAGAGCTTTCATCAATGATAACCGCGCTTCCTGCAAACGATACCGAAATTATGAAGGTAACCGTTACCGCCGAGGATCCTTATGAAGCTGCAAAAATTGCAAACACAATTGCCGAGGTTTTGCCGGTAAGAATTGCCGAAATTATTGACGGAGCTTCAATGGAGGTTGTCGATTCGGCAATACCTAATCTTGAAAAGGTGGCTCCCAGCGTTTCAAAATATACTGCAGTTGGTTTTATAATCGGTGTGGTTTTATCGCTTATCGTTTTAGTGGTAATTGCAATGATGGATGACACTATTCACGATGAAGAGTATATCTTAAACACTTACAATTACCCAATACTTGCTAAAATTCCCGACCTTGTAAATTCGGGTAACGAAACTTATGAATATTACTATCAAAGTAATAATTCACAGCAATAGGAAAGGCGGGTGAGATTTCGTGGCAATATTTAAGAAAAAGAAAAAAGCTTCCTTTACGGGCGCTGCCAACAGCAAGACGTTACACAAAAATCTTGAATTTACAGCGACCGAACAGTACAAGCTGCTTCGTACCAATTTAAACTTTACCTTGCCTGAAAATGAAAAATGTCCCGTAATTGGTGTTACAAGCTCCATTCGTGGCGAAGGCAAAAGTACAACCGCAATAAACCTTTCTTACGTGTTGGCTGAAAAAGGAAGCAAGGTTTTGTTAATTGACGGTGATCTTCGTATTCCGTCGGTTTCAAGAAAAATGTTAATTCCTGCAACACCGGGTCTTACCGATTTGCTTATGGGCAACGCGATTAGTATGGCGGAATTTCAGTCTGAACTTTTGAAAAACTGGTACATTATTCCTTCGGGTAATATACCGCCCAACCCGTCTGAACTTTTGGGCTCGCGCAGAATGGAATCGGTTTTGGCAAAGCTTAAAGATATGTTTGATTACATAATAATCGACCTTCCGCCTGTCAACATCGTTTCCGACGCATTGTCAATGGCGGGACTTATAACGGGTGTGATAGTTGTTATTCGCGAAGATTATACCGAAAAGAAGGAAGTTGAAAATTGTTTCAGACAACTTAAGCTTTCAAACTATAACGTTTTGGGCTGTGTTATGAATGGCTCGAAATCGGCGGGTGTAAATTCGAAATATCGAAAATATAAATATTATAAAGAACGCACCTATTATCAGGAACAACAAAAAGAAGAAACAAATTAAAAATTGTAAAAGGTTTACAAAACGGAATTCCGTTTAAAATAATAAAACTTATTAAATATTGAAAGGATGAATTTCAAAATGAAAAAGGTATTAGTAGTTTTATTGACAGTAGTAATGATGATGAGCATGACCGTTACTGTATTTGCAGCAGGTGGTTTTGTATCAAGCCCCACAGTTCAGCAGGCACCCGGTGTTATTTCATTTGAACCGGCTGATGATGACTGTACCGGTAGATTGGTTATCACACCTTACGGTGAAAGAGATGAACTTACAACCGCGCAAAGAACATTTTTTGAAAAAGCTTACAACGAAATTAAAGGTTCAACAAACCTTACCGAGCTTTGCGCTGCGTTAAAGAAAATTGCGGCCAACAAAAAAATCAAGGCAAAGAACCTTGCAGTAAGTGAACTTTTTGATATTCACGTTACAGGTTGCGACTATCACGACGAACACTATGATTTTGACGTTGTTTTAGACCCCGAATCTCTTAAAAACTTCGTTGCTCTTATTCATATGAATAAAGAAGGTAACTGGGAAGTTGTAGAGGGCGCTAAGGTTATTGCAAACGGTGACCACCTTGCATTCTCGGTTGATTCATTCTCTCCTTTTGCAATTGTTATAAACAATTCTGCTAAACCCTCACAAACCGGTGACAACAGCTTAATTCCTGTTTATGCTACAGTTATGGCGGTTTCAGCTCTTGCAATTGTTGTAATTTTGGCAAAATCAAAAAAGCGTGAGGCATAAAACTTTAAGAAAAGGTAATGTTTGCTATGGGAAACACCAAAGGCAATAAGATTATTTTAAAAGGTATCATAATTGTTTTAGTTGCAATATTCGTTTTTTCGGGTGTTCTTCTGGGACTTGAAGTGTGGGACATGCAACGCGGAAAATACCAGCAGAAAGACTTTGGCGAAGAAACCGTCACCTATAACGGTGCCGAATATGTGCTGAATAAAAACGTTGAAACCTTTTTGGTTTTGGGCCTTGATAAATTTGAAGGTCCCACTGAAGCGGATTCTTATAAAAACGACAAACAGGCCGATTTTTTGCTTTTGTTTGTTTTTGATAACGATGCAAAAAAATGGACTGCTATCAACATCAACCGTGACACTATGGTTGAAATGAACATTCTTGGTGTTGCGGGCGATAAGATAGGTACTGTTACAAAGCAAATTGCACTTGCACACACCTATGGTAACGGACGAAACGTTAGTTGCCAAAACACTGCATCTGCAGTTTCAAATTTGCTTGGCGGTGTAAAAATTAATCACTATATTTCATTAACAATGGATTCTGTTGCACAGCTTAACGATTTGGTAGACGGTGTAGAGGTTACTGTTCTTGATGATTTTAGCGGTGTTGATAATTCGCTTAAAAAAGGAGAAAAGGTAACTCTTAAGGGAGAACAGGCGCTAACCTACGTTCGCACCCGTTACGGTTTGGAAGACAGTACAAACAGCACCCGCATGGAAAGACAAAAGCAGTATCTTGACGCACTTTACGAAAAGCTAACTGCGTATTCTGAAAAAGATGATGACTTTGCACTTCGTGTTTCAAGAAAAATGGGTGATTATATCGTTTCCGACCGTTCGGCAACACAGCTGCAGGAACTTGGCAAAAAGTGTAAAGAATACACTAAATCCGATATGCTTACCCTTGAGGGCAAATCTAAAATGGGCGAAAAATTTGTCGAATTTTACCCTGATAGTGATGCTTTAAAACAAATGGTTATAGATTTGTTTTACACTGTAAAATCTTAAATTTTAAACTATCAATAACGAAGGAGGAATCTTTTTGCAATTAAAGGAGAATATTGTTACGGTTTCCTCTAACAAGGAAAGTGGGCAAACAAGTGCCCCGGACCTTGTATACATAGCAAAAAAACCTTTTTATAGCTTTATAAAAAGAGTTTTTGATATACTTCTTTCGTTATGGGGTTTGGTTTTATTGTTTGTGCCATTACTTGTGGTGGCATTGATTATCGTAATCGACAGTCCCGGTGCATCACCAATTTACACACAGGAACGTGTTGGTAAAAACGGTAAAAGATTTAAGTTTTATAAATTCAGGTCAATGATTCCCAATGCGGAAAAACAACTTGACGAATTGCTTTGCAAAAACGAAATGGACGGTCCCGCCTTTAAAATTAAAGACGACCCGCGTATTACACGTATAGGTAAGTTCTTCCGAAAAACCAGTATTGACGAGCTTCCGCAGTTGTGGAACGTTTTAAAGGGAGATATGAGCTTGGTTGGCCCCCGTCCACCGCTACCGCGTGAGGTTGAATTGTATGACGAATATCAACAGCGGCGTTTAATGGTAACACCGGGTATAACTTGTTTGTGGCAGGTGCAACCAAAACGCAACAGTCTTTCGTTTGATGAATGGCTTGAATTAGACCTTGAATATATATCGCAACGCGGGGCTTGGACCGATATTAAAATTTTATTTAAAACCATTCGTGCAGTTTGTGGTATGGAGGGTGAATAATGCCTGACACAAGCAAAAAATTACACATTGCAATGCTTGGTCATAAACGTATACCTTCAAGAGAGGGTGGCATTGAAATTGTGGTTGGTGAATTGGCACAACGCATGGTTTTAAAAGGGCATGAAGTAACCTGTTATAACCGAAGTGGACATCACGTTAGCGGTTCGGCTTTTGATAATGAAAAACTTAATGACTATAACGGTGTCAAGTTAAAAACCGTGTGGACAATTGACAAAAAGGGTCTTGCTGCAATGACCTCTTCGTTTTTCGGTGCGGTTTGTGCGGCGTTTGGCAAATATGACGTTGTTCATTTTCACGCCGAAGGACCCTGTGCAATGCTTTGGTTGCCAAAGCTTTTTGGCAAAAAATGTGTTGCTACAATTCACGGGCTTGACCATAAACGTGCCAAATGGGGCAAATTTGCTTCGTGGTATATACTTACAGGCGAAAAATGTGCTGTGCGTTTTGCAGACGAAATAATTGTTTTAAGTCAAAACGTTCAGGATTATTTTCTTAAAAAATATAATAGAAAAACTGTATTTATTCCAAACGGGGTAACCCGTTCTACAAAGGTTTGTGCGGATGAAATTTCCAAGCTTTTTGGAATAGAAAATGACGAATACATTTTGTTTTTGGGACGTCTTGTTCCCGAAAAAGGTGTTAAATATTTAATCGAAGCTTTTAAACAAATTAATACTAACAAAAAGCTTGTAATTGCAGGCGGCTCGTCAGACAGTAAGGGTTATGAAGCCGAGCTTAAAACCATTGCCGAAAATGATGAACGTATAATTTTTACAGGTTTTGTGCAGGGGCAACTGCTTGCGGAGTTATATTCTAACGCGTACCTTTACGTTTTGCCTTCCGATTTGGAGGGTATGCCCCTTAGTTTGTTGGAAGCTATGAGCTATGGCAATTGCTGCTTAACCTCAAACATTCCTGAATGTGCGCAGGTTATTGGCGAATATGGCGTAACCTTTGAAAAGGGAAACGTTAACGACCTGGCAAAAAAATTAAAGCATTTGTGTGAAAACCCGCAAGACGTTATGGCTTTGAAAGAAAAAGCAGCCGATTATATATGCCAAAAATATAATTGGGACGACGTTTGCGAACAAACCTTAATGCTTTATAAAAAATGAAGTGAAAATATCTTTCGTTTTTGGGGGAAAGGAATATGAAAATTTTACTTGTAAATAAATTCTTATTTCCCAAAGGCGGGGCCGAAACCTACACCTTTAAGCTTGGCGACACTTTAAAAGAAAACGGTCACACGGTTGAATATTTTGGACTTAAAAACTTGAAAAACATTGTTGGTAACACAATCGGCGCCTACGTATCTGATATGGATTTTAACAAGGGTGTTTTAAAAAATCTTTTTGCGCCCTTTCGCATAATTTATTCTTTTCAAGCAAAAAAGAAAATGACTGCCGTTTTAAATGATTTTCAGCCCGACGTGGTGCATTTTAACAACATTCAGTTTCATTTAACACCAAGCGTTATTATTGCTGTGGAAAAATATCGCAAAAAAACGGGCAGACGGGTAAAAATTGTTTACACCGCGCACGACTATCAGTTAATTTGCCCAAGTCACGGGCTTTTTGACAGTAACATTAACGTGTGCGAAAAATGTCTTGGGGGTAATTTTACACATTGTCTTAAAACCAAATGTGTTAAAAAATCTTTTACTAAAAGCTTACTTGCTACAATTGACGCTTATTTTTGGAAGCACAACAAAGCGTACGATTTTATTGACACAATAATTTGTCCGTCGCATTTTTTAAAAACAAAGCTTGATTTAACAAAGCGTTTTGCCAAAAAAACGGTTGTAATTCACAATTTTATTGAACCAAAATCGGCAAAGAAAATCAAAAAGGAAAATTACGTTTTGGAATTTGGGCACCTTTCACGCGATAAGGGTACACTTACCCTGCTTGAAGCGGCAAAGCGTATGCCTGAAACACAGTTTGTTTTTGCCGGTTATGGAAGTGCGGTTGAACAAATTGAAAAGGTTGAAAACGCAAAATACGTTGGCTTTAAAACCGGTGACGATTTGACCGATTTAATTTCGGGTGCGTTGTGCAGTGTATACCCGTCACAGTGGTATGAAAATTGTCCGTTTTCGGTTATTGAATCGCAGATGTATGGTACGCCTGTTATTTGTTCAAATATGGGCGGTATACCTGAGCTTGTAAAAGACGGGCAAACAGGTCTTTTGTTTGAAGCGGGCAATACTGATGATTTGGAAAAACAGTTAAATTATTTACTTAAAACCGAAGGCGTGCTTAAAGAGTTTACTGCAAACTGTCGTTCGGTTAATTTTGAAACACCGAAATCGTATTATGATAAATTAGAAAAAATTTACGGTGAATAATATGAAAATATACGAAATTGGTACAGGTTATACGCCAATTCCCGCGCAAATGGGCGCCGCTACCGAAATTGTGGTTGAACAACTGGGCAAGGCATTTTTAAAAGCGGGAAAAGATGTTGAAATTATTGACGTTGCAACCAAAAACCGTGGCAATATTGATGTAAAAATTAATGAAGTTAAAATTCCGTCAATATTTATGAAAAAGGACGTCACGCTTGGAATTATGCACAAACTTAAAAGGGTTGCATATTCGGTGGCGTTGGCATTTAAAATTAAGAAAATTTTAAAACAAACTAAAGACAAGGTTGTTCTTCATTTTCACAACCAATATAATTTGTTTTTTACTTCTAAGCTTGTTTCTAAAAAATATCTTAAAAAATCGGTTATAGCTTACACAAACCACAGTTATATTTGGCACGGTAATTGGCAGGACGTTTGCCAAACCGTTAAAAAAAGATACTTTCAAGAAATTGCCGCAATGCACCGCGCCGACATTGTTTTTGTACTTAACACTAATACCTATAACAACGTAACACAGTATTGTGGTATTAACGAAAAAAAGGTGTACATTATAAAAAACGGTGTAAATACCGATGTTTATAAGCCCATTATAGAATTAGAAGGCGAAATTAATGAATTTCGCAACAAAAAGGTTTTTGTGCAGGTTGGTTCGGTTTGTCAGCGTAAAAACCAACTTTATTCTTTAGAAATTTTACTTAAGTTTATGAAACAAAATGAAAATATTATGTTTTGTTATGCGGGCGGTATAATTGATGAAGAATATCAAAACAAAATTATAGAATTTGCAAAGCAGAATGATGTTGAAAATAGGGTTAGGTATTTTGGCGAATTAGTGCCCGGCAAAGTACTTAACGATTTTTATAACAGTGCAGTTGCGATGATTTTTCCGTCCTTGGCGGAGGGTTTCTCGCTAACTGTTATCGAAGCTATGTCGGCAGGGGTTCCCGTAATTATAAAGTCTGATTTGGATTTTAAGTTGGCCGACAAATGCCTTAAATTTTCAAACCAAAATGATTTTGAAAAATTAATGAATTTTATATTAAACGATTCTGCGTATGAAAAAACAAGGTCAGATGTGCGTCTTTGTGTGGAAAAGGAATACTCGTGGGGCAGCATTGCTGACGATTATTATAAATATTTTGAAAACTGTTTAGGGGAAAATACATAATGTCCAAAAAACTTAACGGTACTGTTATTGTTACCTACCGTTGTAATGCAAAGTGCACCATGTGCAACAGATATAAAGTACCGTCACTTCCCGAGGAAGAAATTACGGTTGAAACAATTAAAAAACTTCCGCAGATGTATTTTACAAACATTACCGGTGGCGAACCCTTTATTCGTGAAGATTTAAAGGAAATTGTTAGGGAACTTTATAAAAAAGGCGACCGTATTGTTATTTCAACTAACGGCTTTTTTACTGATAGAATTGTTGATTTGTGTAAAGAATTCCCCCAAATTGGTATTAGAATTTCAATTGAAGGTTTGGAAAAAACAAATAACGAAATTCGTGGCTTGGACGACGGTTTTAACCGCGGATACAACACCCTTAAAACCTTGGTTGAAATGGGGATGAAGGATGTTGGCTTCGGTATGACGGTGCAGGACAAAAACGCACCCGATTTAGTGGCGCTTTACAACATTTCAAACGAACTTGGTATGGAATTTGCAACCGCTTCGCTTCATAACAGTTTTTATTTTGTTGAATCAAATAACATTATTAAAGACAGACTTATGGTTGCATCTCATTTTGAAGATTTAATTAACCGACTTTTAGGGTCTAGCAGTCCTAAAAAATGGTTTAGGGCATACTTTAATCACGGGCTTATTAATTACATTTTCAGCCAAAAACGGTTGCTACCTTGTGATATGAGCTTTGACACCTTTTTCATTGACCCTTATGGCGACGTAATGCCCTGTAACGGTACAAAAGAAAAGGAAGTAATGGGCAATTTAAACACTCAAAGCTGGGAAGAGCTTTGGAACAGCGAAAAGGCCGAAGAGGTACGCAAAAAGGTACGTTGTTGCGACCGCAACTGTTGGATGATTGGCTCAGTTTCGCCGGCAATGCATAAATATATTTGGGTACCGCTTTTTTGGGTTTTAAAGCACAAGTTTTTGTTTGCTTTCAAGAAAAAGAAGTATTCAATGTACGAAAATAAAATTGTTCGCGATTTTCGTGACGGTAAGGTTTCAAAAGCACAGCTTGATGCTTGTTCCACCTGCGAAAATTGTTCAAACAATTGTTGATTTTTGAAAATTTGGGGGGCTAGTGATGAAGGGTGTTTGTCTTAAATACACGCAAAACAATTATGGCAGCAAATTACAAGCACTGGCCACCGTTAAAACCTTTGAAGAATTGGGAATTGATTACGAAATAATTCAGTATAACAAAAAAACTTTTAACTTTTTCATAAGAACACTTCCTAGATTTTTAAATTTTGTATTTTTAAACGATAGGTATGACCAAATTCAAAGAAATATTGAATTTAAACGTCATCCCGAAATTGCGAAACAAGTAAATATTCGCAAAAAGGCGTTTTGTGCTTATGATGATTTATTCACAAGCCACCTTTCTGAAAGGTTTTCAAGCTATAACGCCCTTAAAAGAAAATGCGCCCAAAAGTATGACGGGGTTATTACCTGTTCTGACCAGTTGTGGTCGCCGTCGGCATTGGGGTCGGGGTTTTATAATTTAATGTTTGCCCCAAAAGAATTACCTAAAATTTCTTGGGCTTCAAGCTTTGGGGTTAGCAAAATTCCGTGGTATCAGGTGGGAAGAACCCGCAAATTTTTAAACCGAATTGAACATATCAGTATGCGTGAAAACCGCGGGGCTGAAATTGTAAAGGAATTAACCGATAGACAAGTCCCTGTTTTAATGGACCCTGTTTTTGTTTTTGATAAAGCCAAGTGGAATGAGCTTGTCGAATGCGAAGACGGCGAATGGGACAATTACATTTTTTGTTATTTTTTGGGGTCTAACCCTGAACACCGCGCAGCCGCAAAAGAACTTTCGGAAAAAACGGGAATGAAGATTGTAACTCTTCGCCACCTTGACCGATATAACGCGCAGGACGAAAATTTTGGAGATTATGCGCCTTACGACGTTGACCCCAAACGGTTTTTAAACATACTTAGAAACGCAACCTACGTTTGTACCGATTCTTTTCACGGTACTGCCTTTTCAATTATTTTTGAAAAGAAGTTTATTGCGTTTGACCGATATAGCAATTCATCCTCAAATTCAAAAAATTCTCGTATTGAATCGGTTTGCCAAAATCTTGGTTTAAGTGACCGACGTTATTCAACAAAAAAAGATATTTTAAAGGCAATAAGCCAAGAAATTGATTATGATGCGGTGTTGAACAAGGTTTCGGTATATCGCGAAAATACGATTGAATATTTAAAAAATGCATTAAACAGATAACAATTCAAGAACGAGGTGAGCTTAACGTGCCAGATATACCGGTTTTAAACTGTTGCGGTTGTACTGCGTGCTTTAATGCTTGTCCAAGTTCTGCAATAAAAATGGCACCTAATGGCGAGGGCTTTGACTTTCCTGTTATAGACGGTAGCTTGTGTATCGGCTGTGGCTTGTGTGAAAAGGTTTGCCCTATAAATAATCCACCTGCTTTATATAATGAATTTGTTGGCGGGTTTATTGCTCAAAACGAAAAACAGGACGTTTTGTTGCAAAGCACCTCGGGCGGTTTTATTGACGCACTTTGTGAATGTGTTTTAAGTGACGGTAGCAGTACGGTTTTTGGTGTGGCGTTTGATAATAACTTTTTGCCAAACCATGTGGCCGCCGACAGTTATGAAAAAGCAAAAGCATTTAGAAATTCAAAATACGCGCAAAGCAATTTAGGCAATACCTTTAGTGAAATTAAAGGGCTTCTTTTAAACGGTAAAAAGGTTTTATTTATCGGCACACCTTGTCAGGTGGGCGGGTTAAAAGCTTTTTTAGGTAAAGAATATGAAAATTTAATTACTGTCGATTTGGTTTGCAGAAGTGTGCCAAGCCCAAAGCTTTGGCGACAATATCTTGACTGGCAGGAAAAACGTTACAATTCAAAAATCAAGTCGGTTTCTTGCCGCCAAAAAACTTATGGTTACCACAGCGGCACGTTAGAGATTTGTTTTGAAAACGGTAAAAAGTACCGCGGCAGTAACCGTATAGACTATTATATGAAAGCATTTCACTCAAATAAATGCTCGCGCCTTTCGTGTTATGATTGTGGCTTTAAAACCAAGCATCGTTGCAGTGACTTTACGGTGTTTGACAGTTGGCAACCCGAAAAGGTTTCTATTGATAAATTAAACGATAACGACAAGGGCTTTTCAAACGTAATTGTTCATTCCCAAAAGGGAATGGAGGTTTTGAAAAATATAAACAATATTGTTTTGTATAAAGCTGACGTGGGAAAAATGTTTGACTTTACGGGCAGTATGGAATCGACTTCAATTACATATATGCCTGAAAGAGACGTTTTTTATAAAGACGTTGAAAATATCGGTTTTGAAAAAGGTGTAAAAAAACATATAAAGGTCACTTTAAAGGACAAATTAATCGAAGCCGCAAAGCCCCTGCGCTATGGCCTTAAAAAATACAAAAAATAAGTGGGTGTAAAATGAAACTGATTACCGTAATTATACCGGTTTATAACGTTGAAGAATATTTACACCGCTGTGTAGAAAGTGTATGTAATCAAACCTATAAAAACCTTGAAATTATTTTAGTTGACGATGCTTCTCCCGATAATTGCCCGAAAATGTGTGATGAATTCGTAAAAAAAGATAAACGAATCAAGGTAATTCACAAGCAAAATGAAGGTCTTGGTTTGACCCGAAATGCAGGGCTTTTGGTGGCGACGGGGGAATACGTTACTTTTATTGATTCGGACGACTGGATTTCTCCTAACCATATTGAGAATTTATACAATGCACTTTTTAAAAACGGTGCCGACGTTGTGGTTGGCTCACATTCGGCGGTTACTGCCGATAAGGTTATACCGCATAAGCTTCTTTTAAAAGAAGGTGTTTACGAGGGCGAAAAAATTATTAACGACATTGTGTTGCCGCTAATTGGCACCTTGCCCGATTTTCCAAACGATATACAGGTAAACGCAAGCAGTTGTATGAATTTATACAGCTTAAATGTTATTCGCGAAAATGATATTCAGTTTGTTAGTGAAAGGTATGCAGTTGGGGAAGATTTGTATTTTAATATAGATTTTTTTGCCGCGTCAAATAAATTGGTGGCAATAAATGAAACGGGTTATTTTTACTTTGAGAATTGTAATTCTATTTCACGAAAGTATAACCCCAAACGGTTTGAACGTTCGGTTAATTTTTATTACGAGCTTTGGAAACGGGTTGAAAGCTTAGGCCTTTCTGACGCAGCGCAACGAATCAACCGAAGTTTTTTAATGAAGGTTCGTGTGGCAATGCGGCTTATTGTTACTTCAAACCTAACCCTAAAAGAAAAAATCAACGAAATCAAAAAGATTTTAAATCATGATTTGGTTGTGCGAGTTTTAAGGGAATACCCAATTGAAAAATTTATTTTTTCAATGCGTGTTTTGGTCAAATTTATGCGCTGCCGAAACGCAACCTGCGTTTATTTGCTTTTGTATTTTCGCGAATTTGCAAAACGCGGTCGTTTTTTAAGCGGTGTTTTGAAACTGTTTGGCATTGGCCGATAAATTATTAAGAAAGCGAGGAATAACAATTGAATTTGTCATTACAAAATTCACGCGGGAAACTGTATATAAAAAAGAAAACCTTTCCGCAATGGCTTGTTTTGGTTGTGTTGTTATTCCCGTTTGCGTTTGGTCTGTTTTTTGAAGTTTTGGGGTTGCCAAATTTTTTGAGATATGTTATGGACCTTTCGGTAATTTATTTTTCCATTGTGTTTTTTATAAAAGGCAACATAATTATAAAACGGAATGTTTTGCCCTTGGCGGTAATAACAATTTTGTTTTTGGCTTATACACTTTTGGTTTATAGCTTTAATTTTCAGTCCCCATTCTATTATTTGTGGGGTGTGCGAAACAATTTTAGGTTTTATATGGCGTTTTTCGCTTTTGCGGTTTACGTCGATGAAGATTTTGCAACTGACATTTTTAAAATTTTGGATGTTTTGTTTTGGGTAAACATTGCGGTTTCGGTTGTTCAGTTCTTTTTTTACGGTGTTGTTCAGGACGATTTAGGCGGTCTTTTCGGCTCGACGGGTGCTACAAATGCATATACGCTGGTTTTCTTTATTATAATTATAAGTAAATCATTACTTTCAACCTTTAACGGTACCGAAGAAATTGAACGCTGTATTTTAAAATGCGTTGCTTCATTAATTGTTGCCGCTATGGCCGAAATGAAATTTTACTTTTTTGTTTTCGTGTTTTTGTTGGCACTAGCATCGGTGTTAACCAAGTTTTCAAAACGAAAATTGGTTATTTTGGTTGCTGCAAGTGTTGGCGTGGCACTGGGTGCTATGGTTCTTACATATTTGTTTGAAGAATTCGAGGGCTTTATGACCTTGCAAGGTATTTGGGATTCTGCCACAAAGGAACACTATTCTTCTCAAAAAGATATTAACCGTTTGTCCGCAATTATAACGTTGGCCAAAAATTACGTTACTGACCCGTTACATCAAATTTTCGGTATGGGGCTTGGTAATTGTGATTTATCAGACGTTTCAATATTTAATTCGGTTTTTTATCAAAAATATTCTTTCTTGCATTATACGTGGTTTTCTTCAGCTATGATTTTCTTGGAAACCGGTTTTGTGGGCATTGTAATTTATTTGTCGTTTTTTGTTTTGTGCTTTAGATATGCCATTTTGCAATTCAAACGCCAAACTGCAAATAAATTGTTTTGCCAAATGGCCATTATAATGTCGATAATGTGTGTTGTGTTGTTCTTTTACAATTCGGCACTTCGAATTGAGGCAGGGTACATGGCTTATTTCATACTTGCGTTGCCATTTTTGTCGGTTTCAGGCGAGCCGAAAGAAACATAACGATTAAATTTTGGAAATTCCCGCTTGAATGCGGTTTTTAATATAAACTTTATTATTTCTTGGGAGGATTTAATATGGTCAAAGGTATATTCAAAAAAGCATTACCGATAATGTTATCAATTATGTTAATTGTGTCGGTAATTCCACTTGGCTTGTCCGTTTCAGCGGCAAAAACCGTGACGGTTTTGGACGGTAAGATTTCAATTCAAGACTCGGTTGGTACCGGTACTGTAAACGGCGATACCGTTACAATTACCGCTAAAGGTTCGACCATCTACAGAACACAAAATGACATTACAATTTATAACGAAAGCGGTAGTAAGGCGACTATTAAGTTTACTTATTCTATCTCGGGTCAGGACAGTCACTCTTTCCCCTCGACCAGTGGCGAATATGAGGTGTTACTTGATGCGGGTGCCGGTACAAGCGGTTTGTATATTATTGCGCCGCGTTTTAATAAAACCGCAACTATTGTTTTAAGTAATTTTAGCATAACCACTGTGTCTGAAGCATCTAAAGTTACTGTTGATTATGATAAAACTGTCGGTAGTGTTACTGCAGGTGGTGCTGCGGTTGAACCTGGTGCTGTTTTAGACGTAACCCTTGCCGATGGTGTTGAACTTACTGCGACTGCAAATGGTTCAACATTCCTCGGTTGGATTAATGCCGCCACAGGCGAAATTATTTCTAGCGCGGCAACCTTTACCTACAAACCCACCGGCGACACAACCGTAAAACCCGTTTTTGCAATTAACGGCGGTACACCTTGGTTCAAGGTTGGCGAGCCATCAAGCAAGACCTTCTCTTATGGACTTTTGGGTATGCAAAAGGGCGGATATTGGACCGTTTCAACTGTGGAATATTTGTTTGATAATCTTAATACAGCGGCCTCAACTGCTGCTGCAAGCGTAGCAAATAAGTGTGTGGTTCTTGCAAATAATGCAACTCTTCCCGCGGGCGATTATACTATTCCCGCAGGTGTAACATTACTTATTCCTTTTGATGTTAATAACACCCTTTATAAAACGATATCGCAAGGTAGAGAAACCACTGCAAGTGAAGTAACTACACATAACTATACTGTTTATCGCAAGCTTGTTATGGCTGACGGTGCAAACCTAACCATTAATGGTGAAATGTCACTTTCGGCTAAACACCTCTATGCACAGGGCGACCGTGCGGGTGGTGGCTCGCCGGTTGACGCTATAAGCCAGGTGGAAATGCTTGGTAACAGCAGTATTACCGTAAATAACGGTGGCGCACTTTACGCTTATGGCTATATCTATGGCTCGGGCTCTGTTACTGCTAAAAACGGTGCTATCATTTACGAAAACTTCCAGATAATGGACTTCCGTGGCGGTACCCAAAGCACCAAAATGGAAAATGGCGTCTTCCCGCTTTCTCAGTATTATATTCAAAACATTGAAGTTTCTATGAAGCTTGAATACGGTGCAAAGGAATACAGCGCAACAACTATTTATATGCAAAATTCAGCTTTCAATTCGGCTGTTAACTTTATTGGACCTAAAGACTCTATGTTTAACCTTACAAGCGGTTACGTTACAAAGCGTTATGATGGTTCAACCGACCGTTTAATAGTTGAATTGCATGGCGATTTGACTGTTTCTCCCATAAGCATGAAGGTTGGTACAAGTACACTTGATTCTGATGAATATGAATTGCCTATAAACAGTAACCTTTCTATTACCGCTAAAAAAGGCAGTAACATTGTTATGGGTCAGGACATTGCAATGCTTCCCGGTTCTGAAATTATTATTGAAGAAGGTGCAAATTGCACCGTTGGTTCGGGTATAAGTGTTTATATTTATGACGCTGATAACTGGGGCTTATTTACCGGTGCAGGTCATGACGCTAAATTAAAACCAGTAACCCACGCTATGAGCAGAACATATACTCGTACCGAGGCCGACTTGGTTGACGCAAAAATTGTTGTTAACGGTTATATAGATGCATCGGCAGGTTATGTGTATTCAACATCGGGCGGCGCTCAAGTTATTAGTACTGGAAATGGTTCTGCAAAAGTAACTGCAGGTACACAAAAAATTACACATCAGTTCATATATACGGGCGCAACTTATGTTGAAATTCCCCTTACTCCCGCTAAACTTCAAAATGCGGACGGTAGTTACGTTCAATCTGCTACTGATACCTACACCTATTCTGACGGTAAATGGCATTGTACCGATACTCACGTTTGGACCGAAGCTGAAAGGGTAGAAAATTGCGAAACCGCAGGTCACATTAAATATGAATGTGATATCTGTAAAGACACAAAAATTGAAGAACTTGCTGCAACGGGCCACAGCTATAATGCCGTTGTAACTGATCCCACTTGCGAGGCAGAAGGTTTCACAACCTATACTTGTAGCAATTGTGGCGACAGCTACGTTGATGACAAGGTTGCCGCATTGGGTCATAGTTATACTTCGGTTAAGACTGACGCAACCTGCACCGAAAACGGAAAAATTGTTTATACCTGCGCTTGTGGACATAGCTATGAAGAGGTTATCGAAGCCCAAGGCCATAGCTATACTTCGGTTGTAACAAAACCCACCTGTGATACCGAAGGTTATACAACCTACACTTGCAGTAATTGTGGCGATAGTTACGTAGATGATAAGGTTGATGCATTAGGTCATAACTATACATCAGTTACTACAGACGCAACCTGTACCGAAAGCGGTAAAATTGTTTACACCTGTGACTGTGGCGACAGCTATGAAGAAATTATAGAAGCTAAAGGCCATAATGAAGTTATTGATGCGGCAGTTAAGCCCACTTGTACCGAAACAGGTCTTACAGAAGGTAAGCATTGTTCGGTTTGTGGTGAAGTTCTTGTTGCACAAGAAGTTGTTGACGCAACGGGTCACGACTATGCTTCAGTTGTAACTGAACCCACTTGCACTGCAGAAGGTTTCACAACCCACACTTGTAGCAATTGTGGCGATAGCTACGTTGATAATAAGGTTGACGCATTAGGTCATAGCTATACATCAGTTACAACCGACGCAACCTGTACTGAAAATGGTAAAATCACATACACTTGTTCAGTTTGCGGCGACAGCTATGAAGAAATTATAGAAGCCAAAGGTCATAACTATAACGCAGTTGTAACTGAACCCACATGTACTGCTGAAGGTTATACAACCTACACTTGTAGCAATTGTGGCGACAGCTACGTTGACGATAAGGTTGCAGCAACAGGTCACACCGCAGGCGACTGGGAAGTTG
>JAZNJR010000045.1:0-57380 GCA_045578165.1 Acutalibacteraceae bacterium | reverse complement strand
GTGTAGTGCATAATAATATGCTCACAAATTTGACACCATTTTATAGTATCTTTCGGAGGAAAGGTACCGCGCTTATAACCGTGCTCAATCGCCGCACCCAAACGGTAAAAGGTTTTGGTGCCGCTTGCTTCAATATTGCTTAAATATTTATCGGTAGGGGCAAATATATATGATGAGGGATCATTAACATCGGCATTAAAATCCGGAAAAATGCGGTGCACATCAACCGAATATTCCCCACCGTAACCACTGTAAAAAGCGCTGTCGTGAAGCCGAGCATATGGAATACCTGCCTCTTTAAATAAATGAACATTAGAAAATCCTTTGCCGCGAACGCCGTTACCAACGGGTCCGTTGTTAACGCAATGCATTTGCTTAATTTTGCCAATTTGCTTTGAAAAATCAACACTAACTTTCATAAGTATTCCCCTCTCGGAAGTGATTTGCCTTCATTATACATTTTGAATTTTCAATTTGCAACACAAAATCTAAAAAACGCAAAAACTTCACAAAAAACAAAAATCCCAAAGCCAAAGCTTTGGGATTTTAATTTTAAAATATAATTATTTAGCCATTGCAGCAACTTCAGCAGCAAAGTCATCTACGCGCTTTTCAATACCTTCGCCCTTTTCAAAACGAACGTAAGCAGCAAGTTTAACGTCTGCACCAAGTTCCTTAGCGGTGTTAGCAATGTACTTACCAACAGTAACATCGCCATCCATAACGAATGCCTGTTCAACAAGACAGTTTTCCTTATAGTATTTGCCGATTTTACCTTCAACAATTTTACCAAGAACTGCATCGGGCTTGTTAGCCATTTTAGGATCTTCCTTCATTTGAGCAACAAGGATTTCCTTTTCCTTTTCAATAACAGAAGCAGGAACAGATGCCTGATCAAGATAAGAGGGGTTCATTGCAGCAATTTGCATTGCAATGTTTTTACCCATAGTAATAAGGCCTTCGTTATCAGCAGCAAGGTCGGTATCAAAGTTAACGAGAACACCAATCTTACCACCGGCGTGAACGTAAGAAACAACCTTACCTTCAAAGCGGTCAAAACGACGAACCTTAATATTTTCACGAATAGCAAGGAACAATTCCTGAACCTTTGCTTCAACGGTCATACCGTCTTTTTCACAAGCAAGAAGAGCATCCATATCAGCAGGGTTCTGAACTGCAACAACTTCAGCAACTTCAGCAGCGAGTGCCTTAAAGCCGTCACCGTTAGCAACGAAGTCGGTTTCGCTGTTAAGTTCAACAATAGCGCCCACACCGTCAGCGGTGTAAACAGCAACAGTACCTTCAGCAGCGATACGGTCTGCCTTTTTAGCTTGAGAAGCAAGACCTTTTTCGCGCAAATAGTCAACTGCAGCATCCATATTACCGTCACATTCTACGAGGGCTTTTTTACAGTCCATCATACCGCAACCGGTTTTTTCTCTTAAAGCCTGTACGTCTTTAGCAGTAAAAGCCATTATAGTTTCCTCCAAATAATTATTCAGCGTCAGCGGTTTCTTCAGCTACTTCTTCAACAGCAGCAGTACCCATTTCGGTACCCTGTCTGCCTTCGATTACAGCAGCAGCGATGGTTTCAGCGATAAGCTTAACAGCGCGAATAGCGTCGTCGTTACCGGGGATAACAGCATCGATTTCGTCAGGATCGCAGTTGGTGTCAACAATAGCGATGATGGGGAGACCCAATTTCTTAGCTTCAGCAACTGCAATTCTTTCTTTACGGGGGTCAACGATGAAGAGCGCAGCAGGAGCCTTCTTCATGTTCTGAATACCGCCAAGGAATTTTTCTAATTTTTCAATTTCAAGGTTAAGTTTGATAACTTCTTTCTTGGGGAGAAGTTCAAAAGTACCGTCATCACGCATAGCGCGGAGTTGGTTAAGACGAGCGATTCTGGTCTTAATGGTTGAGAAGTTTGTGAGCATACCGCCAAGCCAACGTGCGTTTACGTAAGGCATGCCGCAATGTTCAGCTTCTTCTTTAACAGAATCCTGTGCCTGTTTTTTGGTACCTACGAAAAGAATGTCACCACCGTCAGCTGCGATGTCGCGAACGAACATGTAAGCTTCGTTAAGTTTCTTAACGGTTTTCTGAAGGTCGATGATATAAATACCATTTCTTTCTGTGAAGATGTATTCAGCCATCTTCGGGTTCCAGCGTCTTGTCTGATGTCCGAAATGAACACCGGCTTCAAGCAACTGTTTCATTGATACTACTGCCATTTTTATTTCCTCCTAAGGTTTTACCTCCATCCCGCAATGGTTTCGGGGATCGCCGTAGTAAAGCGACACCCACCCGATATAAGCGGAATGTGTGTTATATTATTTGCTACCACTCCAGTAGCCGATAAATTATACCATATTAAAAGTTAAAAATCAAGTGTTTTTTAAGGGTTTCAGTATATTTTTAAAGCCGTTTTTTTATTGGTGCGTTTTTTTAAAAAAATTATACTCTTTTTTATTTAAAAAACTTGTTTAAAAAGCCAAAGTATGTTATATTCACGGTAGGGCAAGTTCCACATAACTAAAAGTTAAAGGCGTGATAAAAATGAAAACTCCGTTTAACCGTTTCGGCACTATGCTTGACTGCTCGCGAAATGCAGTTATGAACGTTAAATCAGTTAAAAATTGGATAGATATGACATCCGATATGGGTTTTAATATGCTTATGCTCTATACCGAAGATACTTATGAGGTTGAAAATCAGCCAAAATTTGGTTATCTGCGCGGACGCTACACTACAGAAGAATTAAAAGAACTTGATGCTTATGCTGAAAGTCGCGGTGTTGAGCTTATACCCTGTATTCAAACGCTTGGACACTTAAACCAAATTTTCCATCGAGGAGAATATGCTGACATTCACGATATTGACGATATTTTACTTGCGGGCGACGATAAAACCTATAAGCTTATTGAAGATATGTTCCGGACAGTCAGCAAAACCTTTAAAACCAAGGTTGTACACATTGGTATGGACGAAACACACAAGCTCGGGCGTGGTAAATATTACGACATTCACGGTGACCGTGACCACTTTAAAATTTTAGAAGAACATCTTGTTAAAGTTTCCGAAATTGCAAAAAAATATAATTTTGAACTTCTTATGTGGGGCGATATGTACTTCCGTCTTTGTGGTGGTGGTTATTACCATAACTTACCCCTTCCCAACGACATTGGTAAGCTTGTACCCGACAACGTTCACATCGTTTATTGGGACTATTACGGCACCAAAAAGGAACGATATCTTGAACAAATTGACCGCCACGAATTTATAAAAGAAAACATTTGGTTTGCAGGCGGTTTATGGGGTTGGACGGGTTACGCCCCCCATAATACTTATTCTTTCGACGTTTCAAAACCCGCCATACAGGCCTGTCGGGAAAAAGACGTTAAAAACGTATTCCTCACCTTTTGGGGTGACGGCGGCGGTGAATGTTCAAGATATTCGCTTTTGCCTTCCCTTTTCTTTGCTTGTGAAATTGCAAAAAATAACCAAAATGAAGCAAATATAAAGCAAAAATTTGAAGAGAAATTCGGCATACCGTTTGATGATTTTATGCTGCTTGACTTACCATTCACCCCCAACGTCGAACGTCCGAAAGGATTTGGTGATTGGCAGGTTGTTAACATGGACCGTTATGCCCTTTTCAACGACTGCTTTATGGGTTATTTGGATTCCACAATAAACCTTGGCGACGGTGAAAAATTTGCAAAAAACGCACAAGCGCTTGAAAAATATGCGAACCACGAACGTTTTGGTGTTATTTTTGCTTCAATGGCGGCCCTTTGTCGTGTATTGGCGCTTAAATGCGAAATTGGTATTCACACCCGAAACGCTTACAACCAAAATAAAAAAAGCGAACTCCAAAAGCTTCTTTCGGTGTATGACGAAATTTTAGCAGCACTCGATGATTTTTACCACAAATTCCGTACACAGTGGTTTTTTGAAAATAAGCCGGAAGGATTTGAAATTCAAGACGCGCGTATTGGCGGTTTATATTTCAGAATACGCCACTGCCGAGACCGTCTTTCTGAATATATAGACGGAAAAGTCGACAAAATTGAAGAGCTTGAGTTAGAACTTCTGCCATTCCGCGACAGATCAGACGGCATACCCATTTGTAATAATAATTGGAAATCCATTATTTCCGCTTCACAAATTTAAAAAGTCAAAAAGCACCCTTTGGGGTGCTTTTTTTATTACAACAATATACACACAAGTCCATTACAACCCTCGTTTATAACCCGTTCCACCGTTTCTTGAACGCGCATGCGGGCATCCATTGGCATTCGTGCAAGCTTAGTGTGAAGTCCCTCGTTAACAAGCTCGTGCAAAGATTTTCCGAAAATATTAGAATCCCAAATTTTAACAGGGTCTTCCTCGAAGCCCGAAAGCAAATACATTACAAGGTCTTCCGACTGCTTTTCACTGCCGACAATGGGGCTGACTTCGGTAGTAATATTTGCTTTCATAAGATGAATTGACGGCGCAGAAGCGCGAAGACGAACACCGTATCTGCCGCCCTGCTTTACAATTTCGGGCTCCTGAAGTTCAAGTTCTTCAATATCAGGCATTATAATACCGTAACCGGTTGCTTCAACCTCTTCCAAAGCGCCCTTAACACGCGCATATTCTTTCTTAATAGCAGCAAGTTCTTTAATACTTTCCATAAGCTCTTGTTCGTCGTTAATAACTAAACCCGTGCTTTCGGCCAAAATATTATAAAACAACGACGGTTTTATGTTGAGCATAATTTTAGCACTGCCCGCGCCCAAATTTACAGTATCAATATTTACGTAATCAACGTTTTTGCTGTCCTTAAATGCTGCGGGGAATTTTTTGATATCGCGAATATGACGCATACCTTCAGCGGTTGATTTTATCAAGGACACAATTTCGCTCTTTAAAGGATGTGATAAATCAAGAGAATTAATCCAACCGGGGTAACAAATCCCGATTTCTTTAATTGGGAATTCAAAAAGAATTTCCGAAAGAATATCTTTAATGTCATCAACCGTCAGTTCTAAACAGTTTATCGGTTTTACGGGAACACCATATTTTGCTGTCAGTTCCTGTGATAAGGTAATCGCCTCTGCTGACGACGGGTACATACAGTTGAGCAGTACGATAAAGGGTTTGTTTATACCCTTAAGCTCGTTTATAACGCGTTCTTCGGCTTCAGCGTATTCGTTACGCGGAATGTCGCTTATGCTACCGTCGGTTGTAATTACAAGACCAATTGTGGAATGTTCATTAATTACCTTTTGGGTGCCGATTTCAGCCGCCATGTTAAAGGGAACCGCTTCATCAAACCAAGGAGTACGAACCATTCGCGGCTGCGACCCCTCAATATAACCGAGTGAACTTGGCACAATATAACCCACGCAGTCAATAAGTCGCACATTCATAACTGCATTGCCGTCAAGCGCTATTTGGGCGCCCTTTTCAGGAATAAACTTCGGCTCGGTGGTCATAATTGTACGTCCCGAAGACGACTGCGGAAGTTCATCGTTTGCTCGTTCCTTTTCGTAATCGCCCGACATATTCGGAATTACCAACTTATCCATAAACTGTTTAATAAAGGTGGATTTACCAGTTCTTACAGGACCGACAATACCGATATATATGTCCCCACCAGTTCTTTCGGCAATGTCCTTATATATGTTGGCGTTAGTCATAACAATTTCCTCCGTTTTAAAATAAGCTAAACCTATAAAATCTTATGACAACGCGTTTTTATTTATGACACCAAAACCGCCATTTGAATATTATATACTGAAAGGAAGCGTTTATTTTGCAAAACCTTTTTGAATTAAATGTCGGACAAAAGTGCCGAATTATAAAAATTTTAATTAACGACAAACTTCGCCGACGACTTATTGATATTGGTCTTATACCAAACGTTATAGTAGAATGTGTGGGTGAAAGTCCGCTTGGTGACCCAAAAGCATTTTTAATACAGGGTGCAGTAATTGCATTAAGAAAAGAAGTTTGCGAAAAAATTATTACGGGGGCGATTACAAATTGAGTGACGTTATAACTATCGCTCTTGCGGGTAATCCAAACGTTGGTAAAAGCACTATTTTTAATGCGCTTACAGGTATGAAACAACACACAGGCAACTGGACCGGAAAAACAGTAGAAACCGCTGCGGGTTATTTCAAAACCTATAAAAACAATTACCGCCTTGTTGACCTGCCCGGTACCTATTCGTTAATGCCACATTCCCCCGAAGAAACCGTCGCGCGTGATTTTATTATAAACGCAAATGTGGACGCGGTTGTTGTGGTATGTGACGCAACCACCCTTTGTCGAAACCTAACCCTTGTTTTACAAACAATAGCGGTAAGCAAAAGGGTTTTAGTGTGTGTTAATTTGCTTGACGAATCCGAGAAAAAAGGCATTAAAATTGATTTATGTGAACTTGAAAAGCAACTTAACGTAAAGGTGGTTGGCACCACAGCCAGAAACAAAAAAACAATTAAAAATTTAACCGATGCACTTGACGAATTAATAAAACAACCTATAAATCTAAATTTAAATTTAAAAACCGATGAAGAAACCGCCCTTTTAACAGTTAAAACAGCTGAAGAAATTTGTAAAACGGTTGTTACATACCAAAACCAAGATTACAAAAAACGCGACTTGAAAGTTGATAAAATAATTACAAGTAAAGCTTTCGGTTACCCATTAATGCTGTTGCTTTTATGTTTTGTTTTTTGGCTTACAATAAGCGGCGCAAACTATCCGTCTGACCTGCTTTTCAAGGCATTTACTTGGCTTGAAAACAAGCTTTCTTACCTTTTGCTATTTTTAAACTGCCCCACCGTTATACACAATGCATTAATTTATGGTATATTCCGTACAGTGTCGTTTGTTGTGTCGGTTATGCTACCGCCAATGGCGATTTTCTTTCCGCTTTTTACCTTGCTTGAAGATTTGGGCTTTTTGCCCCGCATTGCCTTTAACCTTGACAAACCCTTTAAAAACTGCGGTGCTTGCGGAAAGCAGGCACTTACAATGTGTATGGGCTTTGGCTGTAATGCCGCAGGGGTTACAGGGTGCAGAATTATTGATTCCCCGCGCGAAAGGTTACTTGCAATTTTAACCAACGTATTTGTACCTTGCAACGGACGTTTTCCCACAATAATTGCGGTTATAACAATGTTTTTAATTGGTGGAATAGGCAATTCGTTTGTGTCGGCAATAATTTTAACCTCGGTTATAACTTTAGGGATTTTGCTTACCTTTTTAGCAACAAAGCTATTGTCAAAAACCGTTTTAAAAGGTGTACCCTCTAACTTTATTTTAGAACTTCCGCCCTACCGACGCCCACAAATTTTAAAGGTAATTATTCGTTCAATTTTTGACCGCACTCTATTTACGCTTGGACGGTCGCTTATTGTTGCCGCACCCGCAGGACTTATAATTTATATAATGTCAAACCTAGAAATTGGCGGTATTACACTGCTTTCCCACTGCGCTGATTTTTTAGACCCCTTTGCCCAACTTTTAGGGCTTGACGGTGTGATTTTGATTGCATTTATACTCGGCTTTCCCGCCAACGAAATTGTGTTACCGATAGTTATTATGGCTTATACAAACACAGGTGTTTTGCAAGACGGCGCTTCACTTAATATGATGCAAGAGTTATTTGTTGCAAACGGCTGGACGGTTAAAACCGCAATTTCAATGCTTATTTTTACCCTTTGCCATTGGCCATGCTCAACCACCGTTTTAACCGTAAAAAAAGAAACCGACAGCATAAAATGGACACTTATGTCCATCTTATTGCCAACGGCTTTTGGTATTGTTTTATGTATGGTGTTTAATTTGATTTATAATTTGATAATATAACTGAAAAAGCCGTCCAAAAGGACGGCTTTATATTATTAGATTTCCTGAATCCAACCGAATTTATCTTCAAGGTTGCCCCACTGAATACCGGTTAAGGTATCGTAAAGCATTTGAGTTACTTCGCCGATTTCGCCATTATTTACGGGGTATTTAACACCCTTATAGCAAAGCTCGCCAATGGGAGAAACAACTGCCGCTGTACCGCAGCCCCAAGCTTCTTCCAATGTACCGTTTTCCATAGCGGCTTCAAGCTCGTCAATGCTTAAAAGGCGTTCTTCAACTTCGTAACCCTTATCTTTAAGAACTGCAATGCAAGACATACGGGTAATACCGGGAAGAATTGAACCGGAAAGCATAGGTGTAACGATTTTGCCGCCAATTTTGAACATAACGTTCATGGCGCCAACTTCTTCGATATACTTTCTTTCAACACCGTCAAGCCACAATACCTGGCTGTAACCTTGCTGAGCAGCACGTTCACCTGCGCGGTTAGATGCAGCATAGTTACCGCCGCATTTTGCATAACCTGTACCGCCGCGAACTGCACGAACGTCTTGGTCCTCAATCATAATTCTAACAGGGTTAATACCCTCGGCATAGTAACTGCCAACGGGGGATGCAATAATAACGTAGGTTGCGTTATGTACTGCGTGAACACCCAAAGATTCATCATTACCGAACATAAAGGGACGAAGATAAAGTGAAGTGCCTTCTGCAGAAGGGGTCCAGTCTTGTTCAAGTTCAACAAAGGTGGTTAACACCTGCATTGCCAAATCTTCGGGAATTTCAGGCAAACAAAGACGTTCAGCCGAACGGTTCATTCTGCGAATGTTTTCAATTGGGCGGAACATCTGAACCTTACCGTCTTTGCGACGATATGCCTTAAGACCTTCAAAAATTTCGCTACCGTAATGTAAAACGGTTGAAGCGGGATGTATATCAATTCTTCCAAATGGAACAATGCGAGCGTTGTACCAACCCTTTTCGCTATTCCAGTCCATCATAAACATATGGTCGGTAAAGATTTTACCAAAGCCCAATGTACTGCTGTCAGGTTTTTCCTTTAAAACGGCAGCTTTAGTGATTTTAATTTCCATTAAATACAGAACCTTTCATACAAAATCCAAGAATTTGCTAAAATTTAATTCTCTGCACCAATTTGCATTGCCTTTAAGTTTGTGTCAAGCATATCGGCACGTTTAGCAGAAATAACCTTCTTAAGTGCGCCTATAACGGTTTCTTCATTGTAACCGCCAAGCTCTTTAAGAATTTTGCCAACAATAATCATATTAGCCAAGGTGGGCATACCGTTATCACTTGCAAGCTTGGTTGCAGGAATATAATAAACGGTAACGTCGCTTCTCTTTACCTTGCGCTCGATAAGAGCGCTATCTACAAAAATTGTGCCGCCCGAAACAACGGTATCTTCATACTTATCAAGTGAAGGCAAATTCATTGCAACCAAAACGTCGGGCTTGGAAACGATGGGAGAACCAACCGGTGTATCGCTTAAAATAACGCTACAGCTTGCGGTACCGCCACGCATTTCAGGACCGTATGACGGAAGCCAACTAACCTGCTTGTCTTCGGTGAGACCCTTGTAAGCCAAAAACTTGCCCGAAAACAAAATGCCCTGACCGCCGAAACCTGCGAATAAATATTGAGTAGTTGCCATAATTATTCTGCCTCCTTTTCAGCGGTGTTATCTTTATAAACGCCAAGCGGGTAATAAGGAATCATCTTTTCGTCTACCCATTCAAGTGCCTTTTTAGGAGTAAGACCCCAGTTGGTAGGACAAGTAGAAATAACCTCAACTAAAGAGAAACCCTTGCCTTCAACTTGGTTTTGGAATGCCTTTTTAATTGCTTTTTTAGCGTTCTTAACGTTTTTAACGTTGTTAACAGCAACACGTTCAAGATACTGTGCACCGTCAACCTGTGAAAGCATTTCACAAACTTTAATGGGAAAACCGCAATGGTTGGTATCACGACCGTAGGGAGATGTTTGAGTAATCTGACCGGGAAGTGAAGTAGGAGCCATTTGACCGCCTGTCATACCGTAAATTGCGTTGTTGATAAAGATAATTGTAATATTTTCGTTTCTTGCGGCAGAGTGAACAGTTTCAGCCATACCGATTGATGCCAAGTCACCGTCGCCTTGATATGTAAATACAATATTTTCGGGCAATGCACGTTTAACACCTGTTGCAACTGCAGGAGCTCGACCGTGAGCCGCTTCAATCATATCACAATTAAAATAGTTATAAGCCATAACCGAGCAACCAACCGGTGCGATGCCGACTGTTTTGCCTTCGATACCAAGTTCATCAATAACCTCTGCAACCAAACGATGAACAATACCGTGTGTGCAACCGGGGCAGTAATGAAGCGGAACATCGGTTAAAGCATGGGGTTTTTCAAATACTACCATTATTTTGCACCTCCATTTGCTTTTTCAATAGCAGCCAATACTTCTTCAGGAGACGGAATCATACCACCAACACGACTGCAAAGCATATATTCGCCCTTGCATTTTGATGCAAGCTTAACGTCTTCAAGCATTTGACCCATTGACAGCTCAACGCTAATAAAGGTATGTACCTTTTCAGCCGCAACTTCAAACGCTTTGGTTGGGAAGGGCCACAAGGTAATGGGACGAATCATACCAACCTTGATACCCTTGTTTCTTGCTTCAACAATTGCATTTTTTGCAACACGTGCGGCAATGCCGAAAGCGGCAATACAAATTTCAGCGTCGTCCATCATGTATTCTTCATACATAACTTCGTTTTCTTCAATATATTTATAACGTTCATAACGTTCAAGATTTGATTTTTCCAAAGCGTCGGGCTGTAAGAAGAGAGAATTTACAATGTTGTGTTCTCTTTCCATCTTGGTGCCTGTAGTTGCCCAAGGTTTAGCGGGAACTTCTTCAATTTCATATTCTAAGGAAACGGGCTCCATCATCTGACCCATTGTACCGTCGGCCAAAATCATAGAGGTCATACGATATTTATCTGCAAGAGCAAAGCCCTTAACGGTTAAATCTGCCATTTCTTGAACAGAAGCGGGAGCTAAAACCAACATTCTAAAGTCGCCGTGACCGCCGGCTTTTGTTGCTTGGAAATAGTCCGACTGTGAGGGCTGAATACCACCAAGACCGGGGCCGCCACGCTGTACGTTAATAACAAGTGACGGTAAATCAGCACCTGCAAGATATGAAAGACCTTCGCCCTTAAGTGAAATTCCGGGGCTGGAAGAAGATGTCATAACACGAAGACCGGTTGAAGCAACACCGTATACCATATTAATAGCAGCGATTTCGCTTTCGGCCTGTAAGAAACAACCGCCAATTTTAGGCATTCTTTTTGCCATGTAAGCAGCAATTTCAGTTTGGGGAGTAATAGGGTAACCAAAGTAATGACGACAACCCGCAATAATTGCAGCTTCGGCAATGGCTTCGTTACCTTTCATTAAAACCTTATCAGCCATTTTTACACTACCTTTCTACTTTTATGATACAATCGGGGCACATTGTAGCGCAGAAAGCACAACCGATACAGTCAGCTTCGTTTACTGCTTCTACAGGGTGGTGACCCTTTGAGTTAATTTTATCTGCGGCGAGTGTTAAAACCTTTTTAGGACATACGTCTACGCACAATCCACAGCCCTTGCACTTGTCGGTTTGAAAAGTCAATTTAGCCATTTTACAGCACTCCTTTAATTGATTTTATCTTGAAGTTTAAGCGAAAACAAATCAGGTATATCGTTTTTTAAATCTTCATAAAGCTTATTATACACCGAAGTGCACTTAATTGGAAGACCTGTTTTTTCAGAAATTTCTTTTGCATAGCTTAAAGATTTTAAAACGTCTTCTTTTGTTGTTTCTTCGCCCAAATTCGAATTATTTACTATTGCGGTAAATTTCATATTTGCCGCATATTCAATTTCCCGCATTACTTCTATTGTACTTATCATATCGCGGGTTAAAGGACGAAAACAGTTAATTACAAAGAGCATTTCGTAATCATTTTCATCTTTTATTGACGGGGCAATTCTGCCAAGCGCCAAAGCACCGCGGTCATCACCGCCAACGTCAATAATAACCTGTTTGTCCTTTTGGTCGCAAATTGAATAAATTTGCTGTGGCAGTGCGGGAATGTCAACGTTGCTGCCCGCATATTCCGAACAGATAAGCTCAACACCCATTTTTTCAAATTCTTCCGCGCTGTCTTTGGTGCGAAAATATGGATTCACTATATCTAAATCGGCAATTGCTACCTTTTCATATTTTTCTTTTTGGTCATAAGCCATGTTAACTGCAACGTTTGTTTTGCCGCTACCGTAATGACCGCAAAGAAGGGTTATTCTTTTATAAATCATAATTTATTTCTTTGAATCTTACCGCTGGTAGTTTTAGGCAAACTATCCCTAAATACCACGATTCTTGGGTATTTATAGGGAGCGGTTCTTTCTTTAACGTAATTTTGAATTTCTTTTTTAAGCTCTTCAGTCGGTTCGGTACCGTTAACAAGCACGATACTCGCCTTTACAACCTGACCGCGAACTTCGTCGGGAGCAGCAGAAACACCACATTCGAGAACGTACGGAAGCTCCATAATAACGCTTTCGATTTCGAACGGTCCTATACGGTAGCCCGAAGACTTAATAACGTCGTCAATACGACCAACGTACCAATAGAAGCCATCTTCATCGCGCCAAGCGGTGTCGCCTGTGTGGTAATAATCTTCGCACCAGGTTTCTTTGGTTTTTTCTTCGTCGCCGTAATAACCAACCGAAAGACCGCAAGGAAGCCCATTTTTAATGTTAATAACAATTTCGCCGGTTTCACCAACATCAACAGGATTACCGTCGGGGTCAACGATAGAAACGTCATAAATCGGGGCGGGTTTACCCATTGAACCGATTTTATGAGGCGCGCCAACAAGGTTGCCGATAATCATTGTGCTTTCGGTCTGACCGAAGCCCTCAAGAATTTGAAGCCCTGTCGCCTTTTCAAATTGACGATAAACTTCAGGGTTTAACGCTTCGCCCGCAGTTGTCATGTGCTTAACCGATGATAAATCATACTTTGAAATATCTTGTTTTACCATCATACGAAGCATTGTAGGCGGTGCACAGAAGGTAGTAATTTTATATTTCTGGAACATTGGCAAAATATCAGCCGCGTCAAAACGGTCAAAATCGTAAGCAAAAATTGCCGCTTCGGCAAGCCACTGACCGTACAATTTCCCCCACATTGCCTTTGCCCAACCGGTGTCGGAAATGGTAAAGTGAAGACCATCGGGGTCAACGTCGTGCCAATATTTAGCAGTATGGAAATGACCCAAGGGGTATTTGTAGTTATGTGCCGCAATTTTGGGGTAACCGCTTGTACCTGAAGTAAAGTACATAAGCATAAGGTCATCACCGCAAGCGGTATCTTCAGTACGGTGGAAATGGGTTGAGAAAAGCTTATACTCTTCATCAAAGCTGCGCCAACCGTCACGTGTTCCATTAACAATAAGCTTATTTTTAATGCAATCGCTTTTTGCGGCCGCCAAATCAACCTGATGAGCAGTATCGCCATCGGCAGTACAAAGAATTGTATTAACACCTGCCGATTTAAAACGGTAATCAAAATCCTTTTCTTGTAGCTGATTTGTTGCAGGAATTGCAATTGCGCCCAATTTATTAAGACCAATCATTGCAAACCAAAACTGATAATGACGTTTAAGAACAAGCATTACCCTGTCGCCCTTTTTGATGCCAAGCGACTTAAAGTAGTTTGCACAGCGGTTTGATTCTTTTTTAATGTCTTTAAAGGTCAAAGCGCGTTCTGTACCGTCTTTAGATATATGCATAAGCGCAAGCTTTTCGGGTTCACGCTTTGCAAGTGCATCAACGAGGTCAAAACCAAAGTTGAATTTTTCGGTATTTTTAAAGGTAATTGAAGTGGGGGTGCCGTTTTCATTTTCAACAATATCTATGTACTTGCTGTAAATGCGTTCGCTTTTGTCCTTGCGTTCGCGCTTATTAAGCGGAACGTTTTGAAGCGGTTTATAATTATCAGATAATTCGGGAATAGGTTCACCCGTTGGATTTAAAACAATTGCGTAGAAGATACAATCTTCACCATTAACCGCAATCATACCGTGGGGGGTGTTAGAGTCAAAGTAAATACTGTCTCCCGGACCCAATATTTCAGCGTGTTCACCAACCTGAACCTTTAAGTGACCACTTATAATAAGGTCACATTCCTGACCTGCATGGGTAGTAACTTCAATAGGTTTGTTTTGTGCTTCTTCGCTGTAAACACTTTTAACGTAAAGCGGCTCGGCAATACGGTTTTTAAATGCGTGAGCCAAGTTGTAATAGGTCATACCGTGCGCTTTTTCAATGCGCTGACCTTCGCCTTTACGGGTAACGGTGTACGACTTTAAGCGGGGACTGTAACCCTCGATAATATCGGTAACGTCAACGTTAAACGCATTAGCACAACGATAAATGAAAGCAAAGTGCAGGTCACTTTCGCCATTTTCACAACGCAAATATTCCTCTTCGCTTACAGCGGTTTTTTGCGCCATTTCGGCAGCAGTAAGCCCCATAATTTCACGAAGCTCTTTAATACGACCCGCTATTTCCTTGATTTTAGAATCAAGACCTTGAATGTTTTCCATCTTTTCCTCCGTTTCGGGCGAAAACCAAAAAATACTCGCCCCAAAGTTATGACTTTGAGACGAGCATAAAATTCATACCCGCGGTACCACTCAAATTGCAGTAATACTGCCACTCTTAGAATCCAACAATTCCTATGCCTTTACGCAGCAATCACGGAAGGGGTCTACTAACCTATGCTTTCTTCCCTTCAGCTCAGAAGCTACAAACACAAAACACACATAAATGACTTGCACCAACCGTCACTTCTCTAATATATATTGTTTTGCGTACTCTTCGTCAACGCTTTTTATATAATATATCACAACTTTAAAAAAATGTCAATAAATATTAATGTTTTTAAAGCTTATTACGCTGAATTTTTCCGCTTATGGTTTTGGGCAATTCGTCGCGGAAAACAACGACACGTGGGTACTTATAAGGTGCGGTATGGGTCTTAACGTAATTTTGAATTTCCTTCTTAAGTTCTTCGGTGGGTTCGGTGCCCTTAGTAAGTACGATACTTGCCTTTACAACCTGACCTCTGATTTCGTCAGGCGCAGCTGAAACACCACATTCAAGCACGTATGGGAGTTCCATAATAACGCTTTCGATTTCGAACGGTCCAATGCGGTAGCCCGAAGATTTGATAACGTCATCTATGCGGCTAACATACCAGAAGTAACCGTCTTCATCACGCCAAGCAGTATCGCCTGTGTGATACATACCGTCATGCCAAGCATCATTTGTTTTTTCTTCGTCAAGATAATATTCTTTAAACAAACCACAGGGTGTGTTTTTATCGGTACGAATAACGATTTCGCCTGTTTCACCGTCTGCAACGGGATTACCGTCAAGGTCAACGATGTCCACGTCGTACTGGGGAGATGCCTTACCCATTGCGCCAACCTTTGGCGTTGTACCACAAAGGTTTGCAATTGTAAGGGTGGTTTCGGTTTGACCGAAGCCCTCCATTATTTGAAGGCCTGTCGCCTGTTCAAACTGACGGAACACTTCAGGATTAAGCGCTTCGCCGGCAGTTGTCATATGATGAATTGAAGACAAATCATATTTTGAAAGGTCGCCCTTAATAAGCATACGAAGCATGGTAGGCGGCGCACAGAAGGTAGTAATATTATATTTCGCGAACATCGGTAAAATATCATCTGCGTCAAAGCGGTCAAAGTCGTAAACAAAAACCGCGCCTTCACAAAGCCATTGACCGTATAATTTACCCCAAAGCGATTTACCCCAACCGGTATCTGAAATGGTAAGGTGCAAACCGTCACGTTCACAGCAATGCCAATATTTAGCGGTAACATAATGACCCAAAGCATAGGTGTGTTTATGTGCCGCCATTTTGGGATTGCCTGTAGTACCCGAAGTAAAGAACATAAGTGCAACGTCGTCGCCGCAGGATGCATCTTCGGTGCGGTAATGGTGTGCGCTGAAAAGCGGGTATTCGCTGTCAAAATCTTTCCAACCGTCACGTTTGCCGCCAACAAGCAAAAGATGTTCAACGCTGCTGCATTTAGCGGCGGCTCTTTCAGCAATTTCTGCGGTATCACCATCGGCGGTGCAAACAAGTGCTTTAACACCTGCCGCATTGAAGCGATATTCAAAGTCGTGTTCTTTTAGTTGGTTTGTTGCGGGAATTGCAACCGCACCCAATTTATGAAGTGCCACCATACAGAACCAGAACTGATAATGACGTTTAAGCACAAGCATTACCTTGTCGCCCTTTTGAATTCCAAGTGACTTAAAATAATTTGCAACCTGGTTTGAAGCACGTTTTATATCGTTAAAGGTAAAGCGACGCTCAAGCTTGTTTTTATCAAGATGAAGCATTGCAAGTTTGTCGGGGTATTTTGCGGCAATACCGTCAACTATGTCAAAACCAAAATTAAAGCTATCGGTATTTTTAAAATCGATTTTCCGCAAAGCACCGTTTTCATCTTCAACTGCATCAACAAACTTTTCGCAAACCAAGGTTTCAGAAGTTTTGGCAGATGCAATGCTCTTTCTAACAGTTTCCTCTTTGGTATCTTCACCGGGAAGAACAACCGCACAAAAGACGCAGTCTTTACCGTCAATAGCTATCATTCCGTGAGGGGTTGAAGAATTGTAATAGATACTGTCGCCCTCGTGCAAAATTTCGATATGGTCACCAATTTGAACCTTAAGCGAACCACTCATAACAAGGTCGAATTCCTGACCCGAGTGGGTGGTTAAATGAATGGGTTTGTTTTGTTGAGAAGCCGAATATTCATATCTTACCCAGTAAGGTTCTGCCAACTTGTCTTTAAATTTGGGTGCCAAGTTTGCAATGTCAATGCCGTCTTCCTTGGCGGTGCGCTGACCCTTGCCCTTGCGGGTTACTGTATAGCTTGAAAGACGTGCCGAATGACCCTCAAGAAGTTCGGTAAGCTCAACACCAAATTCCAAGGCACACTTATGAATAAAGCTAAACGGAATATCTGCATTGGCAGATTCGTAATTTTTATATTCCTGCTCACTAACACCGGTCTTCTCAGCCATCTCAGCAATAGACCAGCCCATAATTTCGCGCATTTCCTTAATACGTGAAGCAATCTCCATAAGTTGTTGTTTTGCTGTGTTGGTTGTCATTTTAAACACCCTTTCTCTCAAAATTAAAAATAAAAAAACACCTGTCTCAAACTTTGAGACGGGTGTTGTAATTACACTCGCGGTACCACTCAAATTGCAGTTAAACTGCCACTCAGGGTCTAGCAACCCTTATGCCTTTACGCAGCAATCACGGAAGGACCTACTCGCAATAAAGTTTCAGCCCTTCGGCTCGGAAGTGATGGGTATTATTAAACACTTGCTGTCGACTTACACCAACCGCCGACTCTCTAAAAGCAGTTATTTAAAACCGTCTTCGTCAAAGCCATTATCAATTTTTGCTTATTATACCACCGCAAAAAAACTTTGTCAACACTTTTTTGAAATTTTTTTAAAGGTGGAATCTATTTACTTTTTATGCTAATTATGGTATATTGTTTTGATGAGAATTTTAATGAAAGCGAAAAATAAAAATGAAGTTAAAATCCACGCTTATAGGCACGAAAGATTTTTACCGTAGGGTGATTTCCATAGTAGTTCCTATGATAATTCAAAACACAATAACAAACGTAGTAAGTTTGCTTGATAACGTAATGGTTGGTCGCATTGGAACTCTTGAAATGTCGGCGGTAACCATTGTTAACCAGCTTATGTTTGTTTTTTATCTTTGCATTTTTGGTGCAATGGCAGGTGCGGGTATTTTTTCCACCCAATTTGCCGGCGCTAACGACAACGACGGTGTGCGTTACTGTATACGTATGAAAGCAATTGTCGATGCAATTATGGTGGGACTTGCCATTTCGGTTTTTTGGCTTTTAAAGCAACCGCTTATTGAAATGTATATTGCAAAAAACACCTCACCCGAAGACGCCGCCGCCACCCTTTCATACGCTCTTTCGTATATGAAAATAATGCTTATCGGTCTTTTGCCGTTTGCCGCGATGCAGGTATATGCAAGTACACTGCGCGAAACAGGCGAAACAAAATTACCTATGATTGCAAGTATTATCGCCATTTTGGTTAACCTTGTTTTCAATTACCTGCTTATATTCGGCAAATTCGGTTTTCCGCGCCTTACTGTTGCAGGTGCCGCTATAGCAACAGTGCTTTCGCGCTTTGTTGAAGCGGGTATAATTATAATTGTAACCACCACAAAGCGTAAAAAATTTCCATTTTTCATTGGCGCATTTAAAAGTCTATACATACCCCTTAATTTATGTAAACGCATAGTTATAAAAGGTATGCCGCTTTTGGTTAATGAATTTTTCTGGTCGTCGGGCACCGCAGTTTTACTTCAGTGCTATTCAGTTAGAGGAATTGAAGTTTTATCTGCTGTAAACATTGCAAACACCGTAAACAACCTTTTCAACGTTGTTTTTCTTACAATGGGCAACGCAGTGGCAATAATTGTAGGGCAACATTTGGGTGCCAACCGCATTGAAGAAGCCAAAAAGTCGGTTTGGCAGTTACTTACACTTTCGGTTGTATCTTGTATGGTTATGGGCGCAATAATGATTTCACTTGCCCCGTTTATTCCACACGTATATAAAACCGAACCCGAAGTAAAACAAATGGCAACCTATTTCTTATACACCGTTGGTGCTTTAATGCCCGTATTTGCATTTGCACACAACTGTTATTTCACACTTCGTTCGGGCGGACGTACAATTATTACCTTTTTGTTTGATAGTGCATTTTCTTGGGCAATTATGGTACCGGTTGCCTTTGTACTTTCCAAATATACCAATATGCCAATTGTACCTCTTTATTTTTCGGTTCAAGCACTTGATATAATTAAATGTATCATCGGCTTTATTATGGTTAAAAAAGGCATTTGGATTAAAAACATTATCAACACAAAATAAACTTAACACCGTTCATAATTGAACGGTGTTTTTTAACCTTTATATTTACGTCTTGTTGCCATTCCACCGCGTATATGGCGTTCTCGCTTGTTCTTTTCAAGCACAGCTTTGACAAGCTTATAAAGCTGCGGATTATCACGGCGAAGACGCCCTGTAACATCCTTATGCACCGTGCTTTTGCTTATCTTAAAAACCTTGGCTGTTGCTCTGACAGTTGCTCCTGTGTCTAATATATATTCTCCCAAAATTACCGCGCGTGGCTCAGTTTCTCTCATACCATCAACTCCTATGTACGTTTAATTTATATGAAAGAAAAACCACAAATATGAAAAAAACAGTCGTTTTAAACGACTGTTTTTTGTTATAAATAATTTTATTTAAATATTTCTTTGTAAAGTTTATCGCGTGTTGCCGCGCTTTTATATACCTTTGAGATATCAAGGTCTTTGTGTTTAAACCAAACCAAGAACGCCACCCTAACAGTGTAGCCGACCATACCGACAGGTAAAAGCCATTTGTGAGTTTTATAAAACGGTTTCCAAGTATAAATCTTTTTGGAAATACCCTTAAAATAAACCTTAAATTTGCTACGGTCATCCTCGCTTTGAGTTAAAAATACTCTGCTTTGATAACGTCCTACATCCTTAACACCAAAATTACCACCCAAAATAATATCGGTAAGCAACTTTTCTACCATATTGTTTTCAACGTCAGAAAACCATGGCTTTTCGTCAATTTTTAAAAACATGCTTGAAGTTTTACTTAAAATTTTTGCAAAATTCCAAAGCTTAATTCCCTGAAGCTTATCTTTAAAAATTTCTTCCCATTCGTCACTGTCAATACAGTTTACAAATGCCGCCCAGTCGCAAAGATGGCGAAGACCCACACCGTTACCGCCAATTAAATGACGTTGCAAATGTAAAAGCATTGTAAGACCGTGTGCAAAAACGTCGGGTATTGTAATGCTCAACTCATCAAAATTGGCTGTGGTGGTGTTTTCAAATATATCTTCTATATACTTTTCAATACATCCGTTTTTGTCTAAAAACGAGGTAATTCCTCTGTGCATTTCGTAAAGCTCGTTACCCTTGCGGTAACCTATATGAAAATCGTGAACACAGTCGGTATCGCAACATTCAAAACCGTTGTTTATAAGAATTTCATGTCCCTTTTGCAACTGATCTACGGGAACAATAAAGTCAATATCACCCATGTGACGAAGGTTCTTTTTAGAGTAATAATAATCAGCCGCAAAGCCCTTAATGGTGCAAACAGGCACACCAGCTGTTTTAAAAAGTTTTTCAACTTCAGCATTGGCGTACAATTGATTAATATTCTTTTGTGCGATTAAAAAAGCTGTTGACTGCCATTTAGAATAAACCCTTGGGTCCATTTCTTTAGCGGTTTTGGGCAAGGCATCAAATGCCACCGCCAAAACTGTTTGTGCAGCAGCTTCTTTATAAAGTTCCTCTAAAGTAACTTCACTTAAATCAATATTAACTTTTGCATCAAAAAGTGAATTGGCCAATAAATCTAAAAGAACCTTACTTGTGGCTGAAACACCGTTAGTCAAGGTGATACCTCCAAATATTATAAAACTTCAATATTTTCGCGGTTTGCAACGTTCTTCATTGCATTCTTGGTGTCAAAAATTGCTTTTGCGTGTTTTTGAACAAAGTCGTAATCAACATTGGTGTGAGCTGCGGTAACAAGTACAATATCTGCGCCTTCCAAAAGTTCAGCAGTAAGTTCTTTTTCGCCAACCATTGTTAAACCGTTTTCTTTAAATTCAGCTACCCACGGGTCATAGTACTTAACGTCGGCGCCAACCTTTTCAAGTTCTTCAATTACGCGAATAGCGGGGCTTTCACGATAGTCGTCAATATCTTGCTTATAAGCAACACCAAGAACAAGAACCTTAGCACCGTTAATAGCTTTCTTATGATTATTAAGTATATGCATTGCTCTTTCAACACAGTACTCAGGCATTTTGTCATTGACCATCATACTGCTTTCAATCATGCTGGTGTGGAAGCCAAATTCACGTGCTTTCCAGCTAAGATAGTAAGGGTCAAGAGGAATACAGTGACCGCCAAGGCCGGGGCCGGGGTAGAATGCTTGGAAACCATAAGGTTTACTCTTGGCAGCGTCAACAACTTCCCAAATGCTAATGCCCATGCGATTGCAAAGAATAGCAAGTTCGTTAACAAGACCGATGTTAATATTTCTGTATGTGTTTTCAAGAATTTTTTCCATTTCAGCAACTGCAGGAGATGAAACCTTGAAAACAGGAGCTTCTAAAACTGCTTCGTACATTGTAGCAGCAATGTCAGTACACTTAGGTGTGCAACCGCCAACAACCTTGGGGGTGTTTTTGGTTTTGTAAATAAGGTTGCCCGGGTCAACGCGTTCGGGTGAGAATGCGAGATAAAAATCTTCGCCGCACTTAAGACCGCTTGCCTTTTCAAGAATGGGCTTTAAAAGTTCTTCAGTAGTACCGGGGTATGTTGTAGATTCCAAAACGATAAGCATGTCCTTATGAAGATGAGGAGCGATGCTTTCGGTAGATGCCTTAACATAGCTGATGTCGGGCTGTTGATGACGGTCAAGCGGAGTAGGAACTGCGATACACACACAGTCACAACTTGCAACAGCAGAAAAGTCGGTTGTTGCGCGTAAATTACCTGATTTAACAATTGCTTCAAGGTCTTCATTAACAACGTCACCTATGTAGTTGACGCCGTCGTTTACCTTTTTAACCTTGCTTTCTTGTACGTCAAAACCTAAAACCTTGAAACCAGCTTTTGCTTTTTCAACTGCGAGAGGAAGACCAACGTAACCCAAACCGCAAACGCCGAGGGTGGCTGTCTTATTTTGAATTTTTTCCTTTAAAGTGCTCATTTTCCATTCTCCTTTTTATTTACAAATGATAGATGCTATATAATCAACCGTTGCTTCGTCCAGATAGGGATGCATCGGTAAACTTAACACAGTTTTAGTTGCTTTTACTGTATTGGGGTATAAATCGTCAGACAAATTCATGTCCTTATACGCTTCTTGCTGGTGTAAACCACGCGGGTAATAAACCATTGACGGAATACCGTTTGCTTTAAGCTTTGCCTGAAGTTCGTCGCGCTGTTCGGTGCTTTCAAGCAATAACGTATACTGCGCCCAGCTTGAATAATAACCATTAGGAACAACGGGAGTTACAAACTTTTCTTTAAGACGTTCGGTATACCAAGCGGCAACCTTGTTAACGTTGTCAAGTTCGTAATCGGCAAACGCTTTGAATTTTGGAATTAAAATTGCCGCCTGCATTGTGTCAAGACGTGAATTCATACCAATTTCGCGGTTGTCGTATTTATCAACCGGAGATTTACCTTGTGCTCTAAGTGAACGAAGTCTTGCATCAACCTCGCTATCGTCGGTAAAAATTGCACCGCCGTCACCGTAACATCCAAGCGGCTTTGCAGGGAAGAACGAAGTGGTTGAAATATCGCCAAAAGCACAAGCGCGTTTTCCGTTTATGTTGCCGCCAAAGCCCTGTGCACCGTCTTCCAAAATTTTAAGACCGTACTTATTTGCAATTTTTTCAATTGCGGGGTAATCGGCAGGCAAACCAAAAAGGTCAACCGGAATTATAACCTTGGGTGTAAGCTTGCCCTCTGCCAAGGTGCGCTTAATTGCCTCTTCCAAAGCGGCGGGAGAAATGTTAAAGGTTTCTAAATCAATATCAACCAAAACGGGTGTTGCGCCCAAAATTGAAGCCGCACCCGCAGATGCAAAATACGTAAAATCGGAAGTGAAGACTGCATCCCCCGGTCCTACACCAAGGACCATTAACGCAAGCTGCAAAGCGTCAGTACCGTTTGCCACGCCAACACAATGCTTTCTGCCTACGTATTCGGCAAGCATATTTTCAAGTTCGGTCACCTGTTTGCCAAGAATGAACGAAGTGTTATTAATAACCTCTGAAATTGACGCGTCAATTTCGGGCTTTAAAGCTTCATATTGCGCTTTTAAATCTCTAAACTGCACAACTATTCCTCCTTTAGACCGTTTGATGTTTCTTTGTATTTTCTGCCGCACTTATCACAAGTGAGACCGTTTTTCAAAAGCTCACCACATTCACACACCCAGCCCTTTTGCTTTGCGGGAACGCCAAGCATTAAAGCATGTGCAGGAACGTCCTGTGCAACTACAGCCCCTGCGCCGATAAGCGCCCATTCGCCAATTGTATGACCGCAAACAACGGTAGCATTTGCCCCTATTGAAGCGCCTGTTTTAACAAGGGTTTTCTTGTAAGCCGCACGACCCTTGGGGTACTTTGCGCGAGGGGTTAAATCGTTAGTAAACACACAAGAGGGACCGCAAAATACATAATCTTCAAGCTCGACACCCTCGTAAACTGCAACGTTGTTTTGAATTTTTACACCATTGCCGATTTTAACGTTGTTAGCAACATTAACGTTTTGACCAAGCGAACACTTTTCGCCAATATTCGCGCCCGACTGTATATGGCAAAAATGCCAAACCTTCGTGCCTTCGCCTATTGTTACGTTTTCGTCAACAAAGCTGCTTTCGTGAACAAAGTAATTATTATTTTTCATTGTCAAATCTCCCACAAAAATCGGTAGATGCAACGTCTTTAAGGGGAAGTTTTACTGCAGCACCGTCTGCCGCAGATTTATAAACCGCAAGTATCATTTCAAGAGCATTTCTGCCTGCAACAGCGTCAACGTAGGGCTTGCGGTCGGTTTTTATTGCGTCAATAACGTCGGCATAAAGCGATGTATGACCGTTACCGTAAACGTTGCTTGTTTGCTCTTCAAGACCTTTATTCTTCTGGTCTTCTTCGGTTTCGTCAGCGAAATTCCAAACGTCGATATTGTTGGTGGATTTACCGCCCAATTTAACCGTACCGTTTTCGCCAAAGAGATAAAGTGTTTCTTCAAGGTTTTGGGGGTATACGTTTGTGGTGCCTTCAATTGTGGCAACTGCACCGTTTTTAAAGGTAACAACCGCCATACCGATATCTTCACATTCAAGGTAATGGTGTTGTTGCTGCTTTGTAACACCGTAAACAGTATCAACCTCATCCCCCATCATCCAACGAAGAAGGTCTATACCGTGAATACACTGGTTCATAAGACAACCACCGTCTTCAGCCCAAGTGCCGCGCCAGGGTGCTTGTGTGTAATAATCTTGATTACGGTTCCAACGAACGTGGATGCTACCGTGAGAAATTTTACCAAAACGACCGCCTTCAACCGCTTTGCGCATTTGCTGAACTGCAATATTGAAACGATTTTGGTGACAAGCCGAAACCTTTACGCCCTTTTCTTCACTAAGCTTAATGATTTTTTCAGCATCGTCAATGCTCATAGCCATTGGCTTTTCAATAATAACGTTAATTCCGTTTTCAATACAATAAAGTGCAATTTCGGCATGAGCGCCGCTACTTGTGGCAATAGCTACAAGGTCCAAATCGGGATGTGCCGCTATCATTTCTTTATAGTCTGCATATCTTGCAATTGATTCATCATTTTGCAAATCGTGTTTTGCAAGTAAGGTTTCAATTGCAGAAAGGTCAATATCACAAGCGGCAACAAACTGAAGTCCATTATTTAAAACAGCTTTTACATGATTTGTTGCAATTCTTCCGCAACCAATTAATGCATATTTCATAATTTTACCACCTATCACTTAATTGAAGAAAGGATTTTTACAATTTTTTCACCCGAATGACCGTCGCCAAAAGGCATATAATCTGCCGAAACGGTTTGGGGTGTGCTTAACTTACTTATTATATCATCAAAATTCGGTTTTGACAATACATTTCTTCCGTCAACCATTGTTTCGGGCCAAATTACACAGTCAAAAACCGTAACGCATTTCTTATTTGCAAAAAATGCTTCGCGTTGAAGTCCGCCCGAATCGGTAACAATTTTTTTTGCATCGTTTACAAGCGAAATTGAAGTAAGATAACCGACCGGATGTGTTAAAATAACATTTTCAAAACCGTTCGCATTACAAATTGCTACTGCTCTGTCCTTATTGCGTGGATGCACAGGGTAAATTGTAGGTGCATCAAGCTGATTCATTGCTTTTAAAATGCTTGTCAGCTTTTCGTCGGTATCGGTGTTTTCCTGTCTGTGACAGGTAAGATAATAAAACTCCTCAGGACGTTTAAACTCTTTTCCGTCAACACGGGTAATGGCGTTTTTTTGTTCTTCGGTTATGTTGCTGCCATAATATAAAAACGCGTCGTACATTGGGTCGCCCACAAGCTCCGCCTTATCGGCAAGACCTTCTTTTGCAAGAAACTCCATAGCCGACTGCGTACAAGCCAAAAGCTTGGTTGAAACGTGGTCGGTACAAATACGGTTTACTTCTTCGGGGTTTTGTAAGGTGCCCAAACGGTTACCCGCTTCAACGTGACAAACGGGAATATGCAGCTTAACCGCCGCCAAAGCCGCCGCTAAGGTAGAGTTTGTATCACCGTAAACCAAAAGCACGTCGGGTTGTTCTTTAAGCATAACCTCTTCAATGGCTTCCATCATTCTACCGGTCATTTTACCGTGACTTCCGCCCGAAATGCCCAAGTTGTAATCGGGCTTGGGAATATTAAGCTCTTCAAAGAAAATGTCCGACATATTATAGTCGTAATGTTGACCCGTATGCACAAGAACCTGCTGCATATCATCGGTTAAACAGCGGGACACCACTGCCGCCTTAATAAATTGCGGTCTTGCACCGACTACTGTTAAAATTTTCATACTTGCTCCTATATTTCACGAATTTTTTTGGCAGGGACTCCTGCTATAACACAATTACCTTCTGGGAAACTTTTAGTAACAACCGAACCTGCACCTACTACCGTGTTGGCGCCAAGTGTAACACCGGGTAAAATAACACTGTTCATACCAATCCAACATTTTTCACCTATTAAAACAGGTTTCGGCTCCAAATGTTTGTCCAAGTCAGACGGGTCGTGATTAGCAGTTATAATCCCAACGTTTGGCGCAATATATGTGCCTTTGCCGATATCAATTCTACCAATACCCTGAAAATAACAACCTGATGTTTGAAAATTATTTAAATCGTCGGGATGGAAAGTTATGTTTTGCGGCATAACAACTGTACATCTGGGTGATACCGGCCAAGTAGCATCCAAATTCACGCCTAAACGTTTGCAGTTTTTTGCATTTTTATACGCCCACTGCCAACCAACCGACATTATGCCGCCACATTTTCCGGCAAACCATTTTCCCGAAAGATATTTTTTGTCATATTTTCTTCCATAAATAATTTTAACCACCAAAAGATAGTAAGTGCCTTTTATAGCATTAAATATTTTTTTCATAATTATATCATCCTGATAAATTTATCTTTTCTTGAGTGATTTTAAATATTGACAAGCCACAAGATGATTTATAGATACCGCCAATTTGTTTTTAAAAAACACACCATAAAACTCTTTGGCGGGAATCATACCGAAAAGGTAATGTGCTTGAGCCCGTCTAAACATAATTTTAAGTTTAGAGCCAACCTTTTTCAATAAACCAAAGCTTGTGTTAGAAGCTTTTGCAACCTTACTTCCTGTAAATTGTATTGAATTTAATACCGGAAGAAAATAAGTCTTCATACAAGCAAAAAACGCTTTGTTACACCAACGAAGTTCATTATCAATTTTTCCCCAAACATTATATTGCATTTTAAAGAAAAACGGTGTAACCCATTCACAGCCAACCATTTCATAATCGCGCGCCGCATTTAAAATAAATTTTGCCTGTTCTTCAGCATAAACTAATCTTTCATAACCTTCTACATAATTCACATTATTACTAAAATATTTCGAATCAATAAATAATTCTTGCAGTGCGGCAACTTCGCTGTCGCTTCGTCTTGAATGATTTGAAAGCAAGGTGTCTTTTATGTGGGCAGATATTTTTTCTTTTATATTTGGTTCATCTTCAAACATAAATTTTCTAACATAATGTCCCGGTAAAACCCCACCATAACCAGGCATAAAAATACAATTTTCATCAATGACGCCTTGTCGTTTTAACTCACTTACAGCATACCATTCTTGAATACAAGGAACCGATGCTATCATACCTGCATATGCAGAAAAATCGGGAAACTGCTTTTTAAAAAATCTTTTTGCCTCGGTAGTGCAATAATCAACAAAATAGTGTTTTACACCAACTGCATCTGCAATTTGTTTTGAAAGTACACCGTCTTCATAACCCGAACGACCGTATGTGAAAGTGATGATTCTATTTTTATCAACGCCATTCTTTAACAAACCGTTTAAAACAAGTCGAGAATCATAGCCACCGCTTAACGGGATAACCACAGTTTTACTACCAACTATATCTTTACATAAGGCAAATAACTCGTCATAACCGTTTGCAATAAAATTTACTGCTTCATTTTCTTGCTTTATTTGATTATCAGCGTAACAAAATTGCCAATAATCATTATATGAAATACCGTTATCATCTATTGTGCATATAACACCGGAAGAAACCTGCTCTATTTCCTTAAAAAGTGTTTTTTCTTCCAAGGTAAATAACGCATTTTCAAAAGCCGATACTTGAACGTCATCAAATTCAGATTTTGAAATAACACTGTCATTGATAAAGTCTGTAACGGTGTAATCTTTATTTTTTATTATGAATATAGGAAAACTACGCATATGGTCTGCAACAACTCTTACACCATCATTATCTTTTATTACAATTGCAAAATGTCCGTCGGCAACACCGCATTTTTCCAGCAATTCTTCTTTTGTTAACGATGCGACAAGTACAGCAAAATCATTGCCCTTAAATATTTGTTTATCAAAAACAAATAATCCTTTAACCCAAACTTCACGATCAATATTATTTAAATAAAACCATTTGTAGCCGGAATTATTAATTAATTCAACATTACAAATCATTTATATTCCCCTTTAATTACTCAAATGTTCTTTTTTACAACAACTAAAGAAATAAATCCAATACGCTATACCAGATAACAAATAAACTATAATGGCACCGTATGTAACGCCCGACATCCCAAAATGCATAATTAAGAAATAGTCCAAAACGCATTGTACCACACACGAAATCGCCGCTGACCACACGTTAAACTTGGTTTTGCCTATTGCCGGAAGCATATTAATCGGCACCATTCTTACTATACAATTTGTACTTCTCATAATCCAAAGACTGTAACTTACTGAAACAGCGTCCATATATTTTTGTCCGTAAAGCAAATTAATTACAAATGGTGTTGTTACCATGCCAACAACTGTTACAAAACCAATGATAGCGGCATTAATAAGCGCTATTAAAACCACCTTTTTTTTGATTTCTTTTGGATCACGCATTCTGGCAATAATCGGAAAAAAGTACACGGTTATCGCGCCGCTGACCAACAACAGCATTTGCGGAAGAAGACCCGCAACACGAAAATTAGCGGTTGTGACATCATCTCTAATTAAATTGTTAACGAGAAACGCTTCATTAATAGGCATAATACCCGAAAAGAAAGCGGCAAGCATTAACGAAATTCCCATTGAGAAAAACGCTTTTTTCTGTTGCTTAGTTAAAGTTATTTTTGGTGCGCCCTTAATATTTTTCACAACATAGGCACACGAATAAAACATCACAAGTATTATAGCAATATATCTTGCGGCAACAATGCCCGTTGTACCCACAAGCACCACCAAGACAATTGAAAAAACGCAAATAAACAAAGACTGTAAAACGCCAATAACCGAATATTTTTTATTGTCGAGTTGGGTACGCATATAAATTGTATTAGTTGTATTTACAAAAGTAAAAAGCGGGTAAAACACCAACGCCCAAGCAAATGCTTTTGCACCATCATACGGTATATCAAAAAAAGTAAGCGCGACACAAGCCGCCAACGACACCAAAAACTCATATGTGCCGCCAACCTTATATGTATACTTGATATATGCCGAATTAAGCGATTTGTCATTATCGGCAGAACAAAATTTAAGTAAAGCATTGGGCAAACCCAAACCCGTAGCCAACGCGATATAAGAATAAATGTTATCTGCATAAGACAAACTTGCATATGACGATTTATCAACTAATCTTACAATTACAATACCCGACACCATTGAAATGGCTTTGTTTAAGAAATTGCCCGTCAAAATATGGAAAAAACCGCCGCGTATCAAGCTTAACAAACTATTTTTAATTTTTAAAAAAGCATTTTTTGCTTGCATGACACACGCCTCCATAACTTATTTTTTAAGAGTAACATCTAACTTTTCCAATAAACTCATAGACAATTTAGAATATGCATATTCTTCAACAGAATTTAAATCTATATCGGGGCATAAATCTTTGCCCTGAATTTTTGCATCAATTGCAGTTCTTAACCATTCAACCAAATTTTCAAAATCTTCATTGCGTTTTACATATTCGTAAGAAAAACCAACCCGAAGCTCGTTGATTTTCTCGGTAAGCTCTGCACCGGGCACTTCACCGCTGATTAACGCCAACACCGGCTTCTTCAAACGAAGATATTCGGGGAATTTGCCGGTAATAATTCCCTTTTCTGTTTTGGTATTCCACGAAACAACACAAAGAACGTCGCACTTTTCCTGCAAGCTTAACGCTTTTTTACGTTCTATCATACCGTAATTTGTAACATATTTTTGTGCACCATATTTTTCGGCTTGACGCATAACCTCAACACCGTCAACACCCGCATAATGCACTTCAACCCCAACGGGTTTTCCGCTTTCTTTTTCCAATAAACTCAATGCTTCAAAAACCGCATCCATTTTACGCAAACCGCCATACAAATCACCCGTGTAGCCAATACGTAAAATACCGTCGTTTGCCGGCTGCTCTAATGCGGGGGTTTCTTCATAACCGTTGGGAATTACGTAAATCGGTACATTTCTTTTTCTTTTATGGCATAAAAGCGAATATTTTTCGGATAAGGTTTTAGAAACCGTAATCATAACGTCAGCGGTTTTAAGCATTCGACGTTGTACCATTTTGTTAAATTCCACACGCCAAAACTGTACTTGTGACGCGTCCAACGCATCTCGTATATCGCTTACCCACTGAACGTCTGGACATTTTCTTTTAAGCTTTAAGCCAACAAGCACGGTGTCAATAGGACCGTAAGTGGTTAAAATTAAATCGGGCTTGTCTTGTTTTATAAGTTCTAAACACTTTTTAGTTGCGTTTTTAGACCATTCAAGCGTTTCTATCATACCGATAACCTGCGCGGCAGTACGTCTTAAAAAAGCAACTGCGCGGGATGGCTTTTTGGTTGTAGTAGCCGCCTCGGTGGGTGCGGTATTGGCGGTTTTATTTTGATTAATGCGTCTTTTGTTCCATGCTTCCACCTTGCCACCGGGAACACGACAAACGTTAAAGCTAAAATCCAAATCGGTTTTGCCAATTTCCAATTCCGATGTCACGCAGGTAACTTCAACACCATTTGCGCTTAATTCCTTAGCAAAATTATATGGTCTGATTGCGCCAATAGTATTTAACGGAACAAACAATTTTGCAATAACCAAAATTTTCATTTCAAACCTTCACACCCTTGAATTTTATATTCCTAAACCGCGTAAAATTATGTTTTTCGAATTAATTCTTGCTCTGTTTTTTGGGCTTTTAACAAGTTTTCGTTAACCGCCAATATCATTAAAACGTTCCAGAAGAATTTTTTGGGGTATGCATCCAAGAAGAACGCAACCGCACAAATACTTACCAACAACGCGGCTTCAACGTACTGTTTTAAGCGGTACTGTTCGCGCCATTTATAGAATAACATTATTAAGAAAAACGGCAACCCCAAAAGACCATATTCACACAACATGTTAAGATAAATGTTATGAACGCCTTTGAAATAACCGAAAAATTCAATCAATGCCACAGGCGCACAACCCGCACCTACACCTATTAATATATTTTCGGGAACAATTTCCCTAATTGTAATTTCCCAAATTTCTGTACGTCCGCTACCCGTTGCATCTTCGCCAATATATTCGTCTGCACTGAATAATCTTGCATAAATATTTTCGGGCAACATAGGTATAACCACAATAGCAAGAATGGCAATTACAGCACAAATACTTATAAAAGTTTTAAACTTATTACCTTTATTACTGAAAAGCACGTAACACGCAAGGAATATTAACGCACTTAACAAACCACCACGCGAACCGGTTAAAAGGAATATGGGAGATATTAAAACAATGCAAGTAATATATACCGCCTTTAACCCTTTATGATTTGTTTTTAATAAATTACCCATCGAGAATGCTAAAGGTAAAAGAAGCAATGCCGCCAAGTTGTTGGGGTCGTTAACGTCGTTTAAAACAATACGTCCACCCTTTAACAATTCTTCACTGTTTGTTATATAAATATAGACGGCGGCAATTATACCGCCAACAATTATGCTGTTGGTTAAATATTTATACTCAAGCTCCGAAAAGCTGAGAATACTTACAAACAAGCACAGTCCCGGAACCGTAAGGTAAGCCGGAATTCTTGACATTGAGGTCTCATAGTCTATAGCCCACAGCGTACTTATTACCGACAAAATAAGCAACCACAAAAGGCAAAAGGTGCCAACGTTTAAATTAATATCAAACATCATGCCTTTTTCAACAATTGCAATACCTATAATAAGTATAGCCAAATATTTCGCCCAACTGCCCGCGTCGTTTGCCAAAACGTCTTCAAGGGGTGCAATGGCGAAATAAACCATTAAAAGCATTGTATAAATATGAAAGCCCTTATTTTGTTTAATTTTGGAACTACCCATTTTGCATACTCATTTCTATTATTTGCTCAAAAAATCTAATATAGTTTTGTTTTGCATCAAACCCGTTTTTAACGGTTTTAATTGCATTTTCACGCTTGATAAGGTATTCTTCCTCGCTTAAAGTGAAAATACCCATAATTGCCTCTGATAAATCTATAGCGGTAATGTTTTTCTGCAAAAGTGCACCACAGTCATTACTTACTAATTCAGAATTTGCACCAACATTTCTGGCAATTGACGGAATACCTCTTACCAATGCCTCCATAACCGAAACTGGTATGCCCTCTATGTCACTGCAATTTACAAACAAATCAACCTGTGAATTATCATAAAATGAAAGTACCTCGCGGTTGGGCTTTCTGCCTTTAAATTCAAACGATATATTGGGCTTTTGGTTAAGCATTTTCTCAGCAAGGGCGGTTATATTTTCCATTTCACAACCATCGCCAAAATGAATCCATTTAATGTTAACGTCGTCACAAAGCGCCAACGCTTCAATAAGCAAATCCAACCGTTTAAGCCCAATAACGTTTGAACACGAAACAATTACCCTTTCGTTTTGCGGTTCATTCATTTGCACAATGATTTGTGGTATTTCGATGCCAAGCTTTGAAACAAAAACCTTATCATTCAAATCGGGTACCGCGTCGCCATAATGCTGCAAAATATCGTCCTTACCCGCTTGACTTATTGTAAACACAGCATCCAGCCCGCGCAATTGTTCCCGTCTGAAAGGAGTAAACCCCCTATCGTAAAAACAGTCAACCGCGTGAGCACGCGATATACAAATACCGTTAAGCTTTTCCTTTCTTTTAGCAAGATAGGTTGCGGCTTCATTTAACCAGTAAGAATAGTAAATGGTTTCTTTATCATTAAAGCACCACATTTTTTCGCTTTTTTTAAGTCGGTATGTATAATCCAGCGTTAAAAAGGTTTTTTTAATAACGTAAATTATATTTTTAAAACCTCGTTCACTTACACCGCTTAAAACTTCTTTCCAAAAACTAAATTTAAAAAAGCACTTAACAATTTGTATATATCTTGAAAAACGGGACAAACCCATTCTTGAGGTGACAACCTTTGCATTTTGGGGAACGTATTTAGTAATATCTTTTTTTGTTTTTGCCGCAGATACTATTATAATTTCTTTAAAATGATTTTCAGCGGCACGCATTTCGCCTTCTAAAAAATCTTCCCCTACACCAAACGGGTAATTGTTAGCAAAAACAACCAAACGCATATTACATATTCCCCTCCTTATCGGTTTAACTTAATTTTTTATAAAGTCGAAGCAATTCTTCTTTTTCAGTTTGCCAATTATATTTACTTTCTGCGGCTTTTCTACCGTTTTGACCCATTCTTTGCGCCTGTTCGGGATTTTCAACCAGATAATTAATTGCTTTAGCAATTTCTTCTATATTCCCGGCTTCAACGCAAATGCCACATTCATTTTCTTCTATAATTTCTCGCCAAAGTGGGAAATTTGAAGCCACAACAGGCAAACCCGCAGCCATATATTCAAACATTTTTACCGGCAAAGAATTGTAATGGTTATTTGTGTAACGTAATACACACAAACCCGCCTTGCTGGTATTATATAATTCGTAAATTTGTGTTGGGTTTAAATAACCCAAAAATTCGGTTTTGGCACTTCCATCAAGCGATAATAATTCTTCCATAAACGAATCATGGTCTACCTTTCCCGCCAACCTTAAATTGCAGGAACATTCATTAATTGCTGAAACAATATCACTTGTACCGCGGTTTACCGTGAGGCCACCCGCATAACACACCGCATTATCTAACTGAAAATAATTTTTATTACTTGTGTGTGCTAAAATTGCGTCCACCACAGGAAAATTATTTACGTTATAAGAATTACTGTTAATCTTCAAAAAGCGTTCCGTAATATATGGGGTTGCGGCTACCACCGCGTCCAACCTTTTGGTTACGTAAATTTCATAATTCTTATAAGCGGTTGCAATTATTTTTCTTAAAAGTTTCGGAATCCACTGCCTATCGAGAATAAGCACCGGAACGTCTTCATGGCTGTCAAAAACAACCTTTTTGCCTTTTCGCTTAAACTTTAAGGCGCAAGGCAACAATTCCGGGTCGTGCAAATGATAAACTTCACAGTCAAGTTCCAAAGCTTTTTTATAAACCGTATTTGTAAAAGTAAGCATACGCTTTATGCGACTTTTTGGCGGTTCGCCCACACCAATAACGTGAACGCCTTTCTCTTCTCGGCTTTCGCCCTTGCCAACCAAATAGGTTTCATAACCTGCCTCTGCCAAAGCAGGACATTCTTTAATTATAAGTCTTGTATCTGTAGTTGGATGCACACTTGTCACGTGACAAACTTTCATTATATTATGTTCTCCCATACCATTACAAAATTAAATTTTCTTATTAACGTAATTGTTTTTTCTGTATTTTTTTGAAAACAAATTAAACAAACCAATTACCGAACCTATACCGTACGAAACGTGAAATACCGGAAACAATAAAATAAGTGCAAAAAATTCTTTTACGGTTGTGGCCTGCCTTATTGAAAAAAGTATATTAAGTAACGAATATAACGCCAATTCCATACCCAATAAAAGCCAAAACAGCGGATGAACAAATCCCAAAACTACAAGCGCGAAAACCGATACCACAAACATAAAGGGTATAAAGTGTCGCCATCCCATAGAGCCGGGACACAATTTCATTGTAATTATGTTCCACATACCATTTTTTCTCGCCATTGTAGAGATACCTTTTATTGAATCGCGACAATAGTAAGAAAAATGAATATCATTTGCCAAATAAATTTTACCGCCATTTTTCCTGATACGGAAATTCATTTCATTGTCTTGATTTCTTACAAGGCGTTCATCGTAACCGCCATATTTTGAAAAGACTTCTCTTTTAAATGCGCCAAAAGGTACTGTGTCCACCCAGCCGCTTTCGCCATTTGTTCTAAACTGTGAATTGCCTACACCAAATTTTGATGAAAGCATTTTGGCAATAGCGTTGCCCATAAAACCATTGGCTTTTGTTTCGGCAACACCGCCAACGTTTTCCGCTTCGGTATTTTCCAAATAATAAACACTTTTAGAAATATAATCGGGAGCATAATCAGCATGAGCATCAAGACGAACAATATACTTGCCGCTTGAAGCAGAAATACCAATATTCATTGCAAAAGGCACAATTTTTTTGGGGTTATTAAACACCTTAATAAGTGACGGGTATTTGTCTTTATAACCGTTTAATAATTCAACCGTTTTGTCCTTTGAGCAACCGTCAACAAAAATCCATTCCATATTTTCGATGGGATAATCTTGCAATAACAAAGATTCAATGCATTTTTCAATATATTTTTCTTCATTATAAACAGGCACAACTACCGAAACAATAATTTCGTTTTTCATACCTTAATCCCCTCTTCTTATAAATTTTATGTAATTATTTTGTAAGTACCGCAATAACTGTTAAAAACATAACCTTAATATCGTTCCAAAAACCAAAATCCTTAATTTCCGAAAGATTATATTTCATCTTTTGCGGAAGTACGTCATTTATATAAACTTCATCCGGATTTTCGGCGCCGTCCAATAACTCGCCCTCGTCCTTATAATAAATACTGGCAATAGAGGTTACACCCGCGGGCAACAAAAAGGTTGCCTGCATTTCGTTTGTGTAATGCTCAACATATTTCGGCACTTCGGGGCGGGTACCAACAAAGGTCATCGTACCCCTTAAAACGTCTATAAGCTGACTAATTTCATCTAACCTGAATTTTCTTATAATACTGCCAACCCCAGTTATTCTTGAATCATTACTTGTGGTAACCTGTGCGCCAATTTTGTCAGCATTTTGCACCATTGTACGAAACTTAAATATTTTGAAATGCTTACCGTACTGTGTAACCCTTTCCTGACGGTAAAAAACCGGACCCTTTGATTCCAACTTTATAGCAATTGCCAAAACCAAGAAAACGGGAGACAGTATTAAAAGCATTAAAGCCGAAACAATAACGTCAAAAACACGCTTTAAAACCAAACTGAATTTCTTTTTGCTTAAGATTTCATAATATTCGTAAACTTCGTCGGTCTGCATTTGTTTGGGAAGTTCTTCCCATTTCTTTAAAATCATTATATATATTTCCTTACAATTTCGACATATTTTGCTATTACATACTCAACCTCTTCATCGGTAAGCCGCGTATGTAAAGGCAACGTGATTTCATTTGCAAAATGGTTATATGCGTTGGGAAAATCTTTAATATCAAAGCCCATATTTTTATATGCTGTGTGCATGGGAAGTGGCTTATAATGCACATTACAAGATACGCCAACCTCCGCCATTTTTGTAATAATTTCATTACGTTGCTCAAGCGTAATGTTAGGAATTCTTGTAATATAAAGATGTCCCGAAGACGACTGACTGTCGGTATAATGCGGTAATGATTCAATACCAAGCGGTTTTAAAGCATCATCATAACGGTTAATAATTTGTCTTCTTCTTAAAAGCAATTCGCCATATCTTTCAAACTGCGCCAAACCAATTGCCGCGGCAATGTCGGTCATATTACATTTGTACCAAGTACCAATAATGTCATATTCCCAAGCGCCCAATTTAGTTTTTGCAAGGGCGTCCTTATTTTGTCCGTGAAGACTTAAAAGCTGAAGCTGCTTATAAATTTCATCATCTATACCGTCAATGCTTTTCCAGGTAAGTGCGCCGCCTTCTGCGGTTGTAAAGTTCTTTACAGCGTGGAAAGAAAATGACGAAAAATCAGCTATGTTACCTGCCTTAATGCCGTTACGCTCTGCACCAAAGGAGTGTGCGGTGTCAGCCATAATAGCAATTCTGCCAATGGCTTTTTGTATGGCGGAATTTGGCTTAAAAATGCCACGCTTTTTTTCAACAATTTCAAACAAACGGTCATAATCGCAAGGAACCCCACCAATATCAACCGGAATAATCGCCTTGGTGTTTTCGTTAATAGCGGCTTCAACCTTTTGGTAATCCATTTCAAAGCTGTCACTATTACAGTCAACCAAAACAAGCTTTGCACCAACGTGACACACAACCGATGCCGACGCAGTATAGGTGTATGCGGGCACAATTACCTCGTCACCTTCGCCAACACCCAAAACACGCAATGCCATTTCGGCACAAGCGGTTTGCGAGTTAAGGCAAACGCAACGTTTAACGCCAACATAATCGGCAATTAAGCTTTCCAGCTTCTTTGTGCGGGGGCCGGTTGTAATCCAACCGGACTTAAGTGCATGACTAACTTCTTCAACCTCAAGGGCTGAAATATCGGGTGGAGAAAAAGCAATATTCATCGTTTTATTTTCCATAATAAATTGCACACCTTACATTTGAACATAATAATCCTATTATCTATAATATTATAACATCTTGCTATATTACTGTCAACGACGGATTTAACCGTTTAACCCACACAAAAACAAAAAATACCGAATAATTAGCCATAAACTAAATACTCGGTATTTTCAAAATTATATTACAAATTATTCTTCAAACGCTTTATAAAACGTTTCTTTCGCTGTTTCGCTTAAATAACCGTATTTGCCTGTGTCCTCAAGCAAGGTTATGGCATAATCTAAGGTAAATTCTCCCATTTTAACACAATTTATAAAAGCGTTTATTACCCTTGTTTCTCTTTTACTCATTTTAACCCTCCAACATCAAGGCCTGAAGACCTGAAATTTTATTATCAATATATTTTTTGGTATCTGCGTTATATTCAAGATTTATGCTCACTTCCGCATTGTCAGTTATAAGCACCATATCAGGTGCAAGTGAAACCAAACCGCTAACCACACCGTTAGAATTAGCAAATACCGTTTGCGGCTGAATATATTCAGCATATTTGGTGGCGGTGCTGCCCAGTTCAATCATTAAACTTCGAATAATTATTGTACTTCCCTCAACCGCGGGCGAAGTTCCGTTAAAGTAAAATTCTTGACCAACACCGGCCCAAACTGCATTTTCAGGAACAGTAACCTTTAAAAATGACATTTGCAAATTACCAATACTTTTGTAACAGTCACTGCCTTTAGACACCGAAATAACATTTTGGTTTTCATCAAACCACCATATTTTAAGCGCATACTTTGCACCGCTTTCCAAGGTGTTTTTAAAATTAACCACACCTTGATAGGTTATAGCCTTGTTTTGATATGCGGTTACGTCAACAAAATAATCTTTACCCAAATAGCCGTTCATCAAAGCAGTGAACGTGCCCTCTAAATGCTTTAAATTACAAAGACTTTTACCGCACAAGCTAACACGAACGTTAGAAAAATCGGAAACGGTTTTACTTGTAAGCGAAATAACGGGATTGTGTACAATTGAAGAAACGTCATTAACCGCAACAACGTCACTACTTACACTATTTTTAATAATAGGCGCAAAACCGTTATGTAAGTATTCTAAACCAACTTCCCCCGGATCACCTTTTTCGCCTTTTTCACCTTGCAAGCCGGTGTCACCTTTAGCGCCTTGTTTGCCCTGTGGACCGCGAAGTGCTTCAAGTTGGTCTGTTGTAAAATCAGAATATAAAAACGGGTCGCCTTTTTCACCCTTTTTACCTCTTGGACCGGTTAAACCCTGCGGACCACGAAGTGCTTCAAGCTGTTCGGCGGTAAAGTCGGAATACAAAAACGCATCACCCTTGTCGCCTTTATCGCCCTTGTCGCCCTTATCGCCTTTAAAGGCATCGTTATCAGCATCGTTTCGTACAGACCGTGCAATTTCTTTGGTTTCTTCAGCCAAATTTACAATTTGCTGATAAACCGTTGGCGTCGGGTCTGATGGTGCACCGCCTTCGGCATACCCACTTTTTATTACCTTCACAGTGGTTTCAGTGGCGGTTGCAATGCTGTCCCCTAAAACGCCAAAAATCGAAACGTAAAATTCGTCCTCTTTTAGCATTTCGTGCGGTATATAACATTCCACATCGCTTATACAAAGCGGGTTTTCACCGTCTAAAACCACATTAAATACATTTCCGTTTTGAGTCTTGAAAACTGCTGTTTTTTTATAATTTTGCCATTCGTTTGGCAATATAAATTTTACGGTTTCAAATTTTACACTGTCGGAAACCGCTTTTTCTTCTGCAACAAATTCATTTTCATAAACATCTAATACTATCATATTTTTCCTCCTTTAAAACATCCCTTGGCTCTACCCTCCTTTCCAATTGGGACATTTTCATTTTAAAGAAAGAAAATTTTCCCAAAAATGTAAACCAAAAATAAAAAAACCGCCCAAAAAGGCGGTTTTTAATTATTCAAGAATGTTAGAAGTAATAAAGTCAACACCCCAAGAGATAAGCTCTTCAGCCCTTTCTTTAGAGTCTACCGTCCAGCAATTCACTTTAAGACCTGCATTGTGGAACACGGCAATATTTTCAGGTGTTAACGAAGTATGCATAACGTCAACGTCCATTTTATCTCTTGTAACGTCTGCCACAATATCGTCGGTAACTTCACAGAACAAAAACTGTACCGACTGGTTGGGCAATGCCTCTCTAATCTTTACAAGGTTTTGATATTTAAAAGAAATAAAGGTAACGTTTTCAAGGTCATAGCCATTTTTAACTATATCAATAATCTGTGCAATTTCTTCATCAGTAAATTCAGATTTAAGTTCAATTACCGAATGCTTTTCATACTTTTTACAAATATTAAGATAATTTGGCAATGACGGGGACACCAAATCAACCCTGTCCTTAGTACCATCTTTGTCAAAATGAACCACGCTTTGTATTACGTCAAAGGAAACCTCTTCAACAGAAATCTTTTCTCCCGCAACACGTAACAAATCCATATCGTGATTAACAATTATCTTACCGTCGCTTGTGCGATGAATGTCGGTTTCAATACCGTAATAAGACCTGTTTCCTGCCGCAACAAACGCTGCCGCCGTATTTTCGGCTTCAAGACCAGAAAGACCACGATGAGCGATTATTGGCGTATTAGCTTTTTCAATTTTTATTGTATTCAATTAAATCACCTTACTTAAAAAGTTCGAAAATTCCACTTGAAATTTGTGGTGTAATATAATCGGGTTGATTTTCAGGAACAACACCGTAAAGCCATTCGGCTTGTGTTCCCTCGACAGTAATTTTGCCATCGCCATTAATGCAAACCATTGCATAAAGCGGGGCGTTAAAATACCAGGTGTTACCGCTTTGCCAACACGCGCTAAGCGGTGCGATTTCGCTTGAAATTTCATTTCCGTTTTCGTCATACTTACGGTAATCAAAAGTATGGCTTTCGTCATAATGCTGCGGAGCGTTAAAAATCCAACAACCATTTCTAACCGTGTTAACGTCAAAAAACAATATGTTGTCCTTTTGCATAATGCGGTTAGTGTGGTAATGACCATTTATGACCATAAGCACAGTGCCTTTTTTAATGCTGTTAGCATTTTCGATAGCGGACAAAACCTCAAGTGAATCGGGCGAGTAACCGCCCCAAGCAGTATTAAAGGTCGCATGGCTTACAATAACGCATTTTTTACCCTCTTTTGCAGATGACAACAAAAGCTTTTTAAACCATTCAAGTTGAACGGGACCCAAACTGTTTGGTTCTAAATTGCCTTGGGGTGCGCCCCAGCTTGCAATTTTATTGTGTTCCCAAACCGATAATTCCTGTTTATAAGAATAATTCGTGTCCAAACAAATAAACCGAAATTCATTATTATCAAAATAATAATAGCCAACACTTCCGTCGCCGATTTTACCATCCTCTGTGCCCCATACAACCTCATCAACACGGTTCGTAATAAGCGGCGTTACAACCTGCATTGAATTATCGCGACTTTCAAGCTCGTGATTACCGTAAACACCATAAACCGACAAACCGTATTTATTGTTTAACAGCGGCTGCACCACTTCGGGCGAGCCGCTGTAATCATTACAGTAGTCCCCACAGTGAAGTACAAAATCGGCTTGTTGTTCGTCTGCAGCTTTTAACATTTTTTCAAGGTCACTTACAGGGCTTAAATACATTCCCTGCTTATAATGAAAATCTGCAAAAAGCAAAAAACTTACACTGTTAGAACTTTTCATATTTTTCACTCTCTTTAAAAAGTTTACGCTAGATTTAAAAATATTATATAGTTACATTTTACTAAAAGCAATTAAAATTATTTGACAGTTTACCTTATTCGCCCGTAATACCCGAAGATTCAATACCTTTAACAAAATGCTTTTGCATTACAAGATAGAAAATTATAAGGGGTACAATTGTAAGCAAAACTGCGGCAAACTGGAAGCATTCATTAAGACGATTTGAAGCATCGCCAAAGCCGGCGCCAACCATATTGTTGAACGCACCGTCAAATTGTTGAAGCTGTAGCGGTAAAGTACCAAAGTCACCGCCAACCAACATTGCGGTTTGCGCGGTGTCATTCCAATACCATACAACCGAGAATATAACGCAAAGAGTTATAACCGGTGTTGCCATTGGTATTGCAATGTGTGTAAATATTTTAAATTTACCCGCGCCGTCAAGCGAAGCGGCTTCGTCAAATGATTTTGGAACAGAAGCAAAACCGTTCATAAAAATTAAAATAAAAATTGTACTTTTTAGACCTTGTCCCAAAGCCGCAGGAAGTATCATTGAAAGGGGCGAACCGATAAGACCGTAATTGTTAAAAAGAACGTAACGGGGAATGGTCATAACGTCGGTAGGAATTACAAACAAAATAACCAAAATTACAACCCATAGCTTTTTAAGGGGTATATCAAATTTCGCCAATGCATAACCCATAAGCGCACAGGAAAGTGTTTGGAAAAACGCGCAAAAGGTTACAAAAATAATGCTTGTAACAAGTGCTTTCGGGTATTCCAACGCTTCCCAAACCATTGAAAAGTTTGAAAGCGCAAGTTTTGTAGGTACCCACATAATTGTGGGGTTAATAAGGTCTTCGGTAGTCATAAATGCAGTGATTACCATATACAAAAGAGGGTATAAAAACACGAAACCAACGGTTATAAGCAAAAAGTAAAATATTAAATTAATACCAACTGTTTTTGCAGTCTTTTTTGCTTGTGATTTAACAAAAGTACTATTTCGCATTGTTTTTTGCCCTCCTTTCGCCAAGGATTATGAACACCACAACAAGTATAACAAGTACCGCCAATGCCCAAAGCCACGCCATTGCCGATGAATAAGAATATGGCATGTTTGTGTCTGTCATTTTCTTTTCGATATAGGTGTGAATTTGTGTTGTAGCAGAGCTTGCAAGGTCAACTACCGTGTAAGCGGCAGCAACCAAAATCATGGGGCGAAGATACGGCAAGGTTATCTTCCAAAATTTTTCCCACGAACCTGCACCGTCGATTGACGCGGCTTCGTAAATTGAATCGCCGATTTTTTGAAGACCCGTAAGAATTATAAGCATTTGTACGCCCGAATACCACAAAATAATTACAATGTTATCAAAAATATAGGTAAGCGGAACAGAAATGATTTCCGGCATATTTTGAATAACGGTGTAAACGGGGTATTGTTCGGGATAAATAATTGTGGTTGCCTGGTTACTCATAAGCTTTGACATAACCGGACCGCTTATAATAATTACCGGGAAGAAGTAAAGCGCACGGAAAAGTGCTTTGCCCGGCAATGATTTATTGAGAAGCAAAGCCAAAATAATTGCCGCAACAATAATCATTGGTGTAGAGAATATTACCGACTTTAACGTATCGGTAATACCGGTAATAAAAGTGGGGTCTTCGGTTAAAATTTGCTTATACCACTTAAAGCCCACGAATTCAGTAACAATACCGTTTGAAGAAAACTCAACGTTACAAACGCTAAGCCAAATTGAATACAAAAGTGGGTAAAGTGAAAAAACAAGAAAACCGATAAACCACGGTGCCATAAAACCGATGCCCATAACACGTTCTTTTGATTTTAAGGTCATTTTAGATTTGTTATTCATCATCGGTCACCTCACAAAACAAAACGTTTTCGGCATCTACAACAATTCCGTTTGAAATTTCAAAGGCATCTTTACCATAGTTAATATAGATATCACCATTTTCATAACTAACCTTAAATACGGTTTCATTAAGACGTTTATGGCTTAACATTTCTTTACCTTTTACTTTTAAAAGTGCGTCGCACACAAATGCGTCAACATCACAAATCGTATCTTTCCAGTTTTCAAAACAGGTAGATGCCCTATCCTTAAGAGTGGTCTTGCCAAGTTCAATATTAACCTCTTCAGTTAAAAGGAAAGACGGGTACAAATTGTATTCAACCGATTTAAGCAAATCAATTTTAGAATAGAAATTCTCGTTTGCATAAGGTGCAACAAGGGTAATGTTGCCCGAAAGCACAAGTTGAATAAATGGTACCGAATCGGTTATATATATTTCCTGATTTGAAGAAACGGGGACGTTACGATAAACCGAAACAAAAGGTAAAAGATATTCATTGGGACTGTAAAGTGTAAGTCCTTTTTGTTTATTGTAAATGTTGTTATATGCTTTAACAATAACCGACTTCATATCTTCACGGGAAATGAAATTGTTTACAAGATATTCACCATAAAGCAGGTTGCCGCCGTCAATATCAATCTTAATATCGTTCTTTTGTAAAACCTTAAATTGTTTATTAAGATATTGCAAAGCGGTTTCGGGCTTTAAATACCAAATGTCGCCCAAGAATTTCTTGGTGTCAACCGCAGTTTCACGAATAGGACTTTGTGAAAGTGTAATACCCGAATCAACACGACTGTTAATTTGAATTTCGGTTGCGCGAAGCGGGTCGATATACAAACTAAACGAGCCCGAATTTTCGGTTAATTGCTTTTTAAGGGCTGCAAAATTACCAAATTCGCCCATAACGGTAGAATTGAAAACGTTTGACTTTTTATAACCCGAAAGACCGTTTTCTTGCCAACCGATAACCGACAATGCAATACCGTCAACACCTGCTTTAGAAAGCTTTTTAACCGATTTTTGCAAATATTCAAGACCGGTAATATCTTTTTGGTTTTGACCGATAAGCGCCTTTTGCACGTCAGCGGCGACAAAGTCCAAAAACAGCTTGGTATTAACGTTTTCAATGTTATTTACAAGCATTTTGTTACTTTTTAAAATATCGCGATATTTTCTTGCCATACCGCTGTAGTTGGCATCGTTGCCCGAAAGGAAATAAATGTCCATTTCGGGATTAACAACGTTTTTATTCTTTTGAACAACCGGCACACCTGCACCGTTTTTAGATGTGGGCTGTGAATATACCTGACGATATACAAAAGATGCTGTCGCCCAGTTGTAATCGGTTACAACTCCTGCGGGAGATGCATTAATATAAGCATAGCTGTCGCCCGCGGTTATATGACCGAAAATTGCATTGTCATCCACCCCGTGTGTAATGCCAAAAACCGGCATTGTAATGGGGGTGCTGTCCTTAAGCATATCTTTAGGACGGTTAGATTTAAGGTCGTTAAGTTCGTTAAGGTTATCTATCGCATAGTCAAGACCGTAAACCCTTTCAGAATACGACTTTAAGTATTTTTTCGGTTTTTGATAACGAATAAGTGCGCCGCTACCGTCGGGAACGAAAATATAACCGTTACAATTGTCTGAAACGGTACTTCCAAGGAAAGGAGCAAAATATATCATAGCAATATAATTTTCGCCCGTTTCCTCAATGGTTTCATCATTCACAGCAAAGTGAAGACTTTCGTCCATCAAGGTAACACTTGCCTCTAACGCAATACCAATAACACTGCCAAAATCAACCTTTAAAACAAAACCGTTGTCAGTATATTCGTATTTACATTTTGCCTTGTCGTTGCCGGCACCGATTAATTTTGTGGCACCGGTTTGGTCCATGTAAGAAATACTTAAAACCGAATTGGCAAAGCTGCCCCAGGTTTTATTCAGATTTTCGGGGTCTTTTTCTTCCAAAGCACCCCAAACATAACCGCTTTTTTTATCAACAATACGGACCGATGCAATTTCTTCATCAATATAAAGTGCAAGGTTTTTGTTTTCACAAACAAGTTTGTAACCTTCCAAGCCATAGTTCATAAGCGGTTTTTCAGCGGAGCTGTCCATTTGGGTAAAGCGATTTGAAGAAAGCTGTTCAACGTCAACCTCACCAACAAGACTTCCGCTAACACTATATTTACCCGCGTCGGAGTTATTACCGCACGCACAGCACAAAAATGCAATGCAAACCGCAACCGACGCTGAAATAATTTTACGCCAAGAAGACACGGTAATTCAACTCCTTCACAACAGAAATAATAAGGTTTACAAGCTGGTCAAAGAACATATAAACCAGCGAAACTGCCAAAACAACTACAGCCATTAGGAAAACTGTTATAAGCAGGTTTTTAATAACAGCCATTGGCTCGTAAGCGTGAATTTCGCGGGTGGCAATAAACAAGCATACAAGCACCCACGCAATAACCGCAATAACTGCCAATTCCAAAAGGCGCAATTCGTTAAGGGTTACTATATGTGAAATTAAAATTATGAAGGGCATTATCACGGTAAATGGCGATAAAACGTAGGGTGTTGCAATAACAACATCCCTAAAACGCGCTTCGCCCTCGCCCACTGAACTTACAAGATAGTTAGAACCTACAAAGAGGAAAATAACTGCCCAGAAAATAAGGGTTATAAGTACAACAGACACGTTGTCGGCATTACCGATTAAAGCAAAGCCCGAAAGTGTGAAGTATGCCACAACAATTAGATATTCAATAATGTAAAGACCTATTGCAGTGCTAATATGTCCCTTGCCTTCACGACGAATACCGTAAAAGCTATCAATTGGGTGGCGAAGCACCTTAAAAATAAGCAAGAAATCGTCTTTGATTATTGATTTTGCGAAAAGCTTATTAAACTTTTCTTTATCAACTTTTCTGAAAATAAGCAAGGCAACTGCCAAAACAATTACAGCAATAATGATATAAGGCACCGCTTTGGAAATTTGCTCATTACGAATTTGCCAATAACATTCGGAATAACCTTCCCTGTTACCTGCGGTTTTGTAATGCTTTAGCGCTTCTTTATAATTTTGACCTTCATAAAGGCACTGCGCCAAACTGTTTTCAGCATAATAACTTGAACCGCCTACCGCTGCAACGTGCTTCCAAAGGTTTGCACCCTCTTCATATTTACCTTTGTTATAAAGTTCAATTGCTTCATGATAACTTTTTGCATAATCGGTTGGGTGCATAACGTGAACAATGCCGCGCTCATAGTCAAGCACGTAAAGCTTGTTATCACTATCACAGCAAATTGCCGAAACGTTTGTAAATACACCGTTCTTTTCGGTAGAAATTGCACGTCCACCGAAAGTAAACAATAAGTTACCGTTAAGGTCGTATTCAAAAATCAAACCGGTTGAAGTTACTGCATAGGTATTGTTTCTTACACCAACGCAAACGTCGGCAAAATCAACCTCATCCACCATTTCTGACGGTAACAAATTAATACCTGCAGCATCATGCTTTTTAAGCGCATTACCTTTAGCGGCTTGTGTTACGGAATAAATAAGACCTTTTTTGTCAATATCAACACTTTTGAATGAAAAGGGAACCTTATTTGAAAGACGTTGTTTCATGGCATCGGTAAAGAAGTTTTCCACAACGTAATCCCAAAGGGTAAAAGTTGTGTTGTTATAACCGAAATAACCTAAGAATTGACCGTCCTTGTCAATTTGAATCATACCGTCAAACGCACCGTCTGACACAATATACATTACGCCCGAATTATTAACAACAATCTTTGACGGACGGTAAACCGCGGCTTTACCAAATGTAGCGTTTTCAGGTCGACCGTATTCTTTTAAAAGATTACCATCCTTATCTAAAAGAAATACCTTAGCGGCTTCCCTGTCGGCAACGTATATATTATGGTTTTCATTAACAAAAATACCGGTTGGACCTTTGAACTTTTCATTTTTAATTTCAACAAAGCTTTGCTGGTTAAGGTCATAAACAACCACACGCAAATTACCCGTATCGGCAATGTAAAGCTTACCGTCTTTTTCAAAAACGTCTTGCGGATTAGTAAGTGCTAATTCCTGCAAAATAACCTTACCCACTTGATATGCGTCTTGAGTGGTAATCCAACCACCATCAACCGACGGTGTATAAGTATAGGAAGATGCGCTTTCTGCCGAAACGGTAACCACAGCAGAAAGCAATACTAAAGCCATTACCGCCAAAGCAAAAAACTTTTTAAGATTAATTTTATTTTTCTGCATACGTCCCACCCCTTACTTAAGACCGGAATGAGCCATAGTGCTCATAACACGGGACTGCATACTTACGAAAAGTATAACGTTGGGTACAAACATCAAAAGTGATGCCGCCGCTGCCATACCTGCGCCTGCGACACCGTTACCGGCAGCAGACAAGCTGTGCATATAAAACGCAAAAGTTTTATATGATTCGGTTGTGATGAAAAGGTTTGAGGCCTCCATCGTGTTCCACGCATTTTGGAAAAGCAAAATTGCAACGGTTGCCAATGCCGATTTTACAAGCGGCATTACGATAGTAAATAAAATTTGATAATCGTTTGCACCGTCAATTCGTGACGATTCAATAAGTGCGTCGGGAATTTGGTCAACGAACTGCTTTAAAAGGAATACCGAAACAGGCGCCGCCAAAAGCGGAATTATGTTTGCCCAAAAGGTATCAAGCAGTCCAACCTCTTTAACAATGAGATAACGCGGAATGCTTACAGCAGTTGCCACGAACATCATTGAAAGTGTATTCATTTTAAATATTACTTCTCTGCCCCTAAAACGCTTTTTTGATAAAGCGAAAGCCGCAGAAAGTGAAATAATCATACCAAGACCAACAACCAAAACGGTTGAAACAATACTGTTAAAAAGATACATCGAAAGCGGAAACACCGTATTTTCAGATGCTTCAAACAGCTTTGTAAAGTTGTCCATTGTGGGTCTGGTGGTTATAAATTTAGGGGGATAAGCAAATAATTCGCCCATCGGTTTAAATGCGGTAAATACTATGTATAAAATAGGCAAAACCGCTAACACAAGCATTGGCAAAAGCATTAAATAAATAATTAAATTTGAACGCTCTTCCCTAATAAAATGCTTTATGGCATATTTATGTCTGGTTTTCAAATTTCTCACCCGATATCCATTAAAATTAAAATTCTTAAACGGTTAATTATCACCGAAAAGTCTGTATGCTAGTCGGCTTGCCAAGAAAATAATTATAAGCAATATAACCGACAATGCCGCTGCGTAACCCATTTCGTAACGAATAAAACCATAGTCGTCAACGTGGTTTACAATAAGCGAACCCGCATAATTCGGTGTGGGGTTTGAGCCCGAAAGTTGAACGCCAAGACCGGCAGAGTTAAAGGTGTTAACAACCGCCATAACTGCGCCAAACAACATTTGTGGGCGAATTGAAGGAACTGTAACATAAATTGCTTCTTGCACACGGTTTTTAACCCCGTCAAGACGGGCAGCTTCATAAAGTTCGGGATTAACGTCAAGTATACCCGAAAGAATTGACAAAAAGCCAATGCCCAAGCTTGACCAAAGTGCAACAAGTATCATAATCGGCATAAGGGTGTCTTCGTTTTGAAGCCAGGTTAACGGTTTTTGAATAAGACCAAGTCGCAAGAAAATGCTGTTAAGATAACCTGTTCTGTCACCCGAAAACAATACCGACCAAACAGTAGAAATGGTTGTACCTGCTGTCATTGAAGGTAGGTACAACAAAACTGCAAGTATTGTGCGCGGACCCTTTTTTAGCTGTGCCAAAAGCCAAGCCATAATAAAGGCAAGAATATACCCGCCAGGACCGACGATTACTGCATAAAGTATAGTGTTTGGTAAAATTTTCTGCATAAAGACAGCGTCTTTAGAAAAAATTCGCGAATAGTTTTCAAACCATATAATTTGTGGCGTTTCAACTGCATTAAAGTCAGTAAACGAAAGTAAAATTGCAAAAATTATTGGTAAAATTATAAATACTGAAAACAAAAGCAAGAACGGGCCAATCATCACCCAATGGGAATATTTGATAAACGGATTCTGAACTTTCAGTTTTTTCGGCTTTTGAGCAGTAACTGTACTCATTTCGTTTTCTCCTTTCCCATTAATTACTTGTTTACAATATCCTCAAACGAAGACATATCATACTTTCTAACAAGCTTACCGTTCGCATCAATATAATCAAATTCGCGAAGCTTAAGTTCAAATTCTTGCTGAATGTCTGCCGCGGCAGTGTTCAGCGCAGAACGTACGCTTATATGCTTTTGAACAACGTCATACCACGCATTACTGAGCGAACGTTCAAGCATATAGTTTGCAGGAGTTTGGCGAATGTTTTGCGCACTTTCCCACTGTTTTATAATTATTTCTTTGTCTTTTTCGGGAATTGCAATTTTTCCGAAAGCATTGCGGTTTGCACTGTTCCAAACAAATACAGAACCGAATTTTGCCTGAAGTGTGGTACCAAATTCAATTTGTGTATCGTCAGACATCCACCACTTAACAAAATCCCAAGCAGCTTCCTTTTTATTGCTTGTTTCAAACAATACTATTGCACGTTCGGCAGTAGGCATTTGGTTGTGAATTTCGCCGTTTTCGTCCATAAATCCGGGAACTTCGGCAATGCCCCAGTCGTCTGCTATTTCAGGTGCAGCATAAAGCATTTTTATATAATCGCCAAAGCCACCGATACCAACCGGCGACACACCATAACGGAAGTTGTTATAAAAACTTGGCATATTGTTTTGCACACCGTACAAAAGATAAAGGTCTGTAAGGGTTTCAAAGGCGGAAATATTTGTTTCGGTATTTATTGCGGTTTTAAGACCACCCTTGTCCCAAAGTGAATAGCTTGGATTTTGACCTGTTGATGCCGCCGCTTGATATAAGAAAGGTGCAATTGTATTAAGCGGCTTTGTACCAGTATGTGCTGAAAGCGGAATGTAGAAGTTCATACCGTTTCTTCTTAAAGCAGGCATAATATCTGCAACGTCATCCCAAGTTTTCGGAACGCCAATTTCCAGCTTTTCTAAAATGTCCTTGCGGTACATTAAAACGTAAAATTGCTGTGTTTCGGGAATAGCGTAAATTTCCCCGTCATAAATATAGCTTTCAAAATATTTGCCGGAAAATTTATCGCTAACGTAATCTTTAAAATCATCAAACTGTGTAAAGGGCGAAACCGCATTACGAAGACCCAACTGATAAGGTCTGTCGCCTGTTACACCAAGCGCTAAATCGGGGCAGGTGCCCGAAGCATTTGCCAATAAAAGCTTGCTTTCGTCGGGCATAATTGAAAAATTAACCTTAACCTTTTTACCGTTTTTGTCGGTATAACCCTCATAACGGGAGTCGGCAAGCATTTGAATGGTTTCAACGTAAGGTACCGAACGGTTTACCCAAACGTTTAAAGCGTCGTCCGAAAGGGTACCTGTGCTATAGTTTTGTTCACGTGCAAAAAGTGCAAAGAAAAAGCCCTTAACTCCGTCAAACGCGTTGGTAAAGAAATTACCGTTAGCGGCAGGAAGCTTTGCATCTTCGCCTGTTAAATAAATTCTGTCAACCGTAAGTCCTTGACTTTTCCAACCGTTGATAAGTTCAGCCAAAAGGTTGGTAACCGAACCCGAGCCAATGTTAATTTCATCGGTTCTGGTAGGTAACTTTTCGGGCTTTTCAAGTATTTGCTCCAAAATATCGGCAGATAATTGCAAATTAAGACTTCCGGCAGGAACGTCGCCGTATTCGTCTTCAATTTCATTATAAATTGCGGTACATTCTTTTTTGATATCGTTCAAACGTTTAGTAACACCGGGAATATATTCTTCAATTTCCCAGGTGCGTGTTTGGTCAGCATCACTGCCGGCAACCTGTTGAAGATTAAGTCCAATGTCCTTTAAATCTTCAATTAAAACGCTCACACGGTCAATGTACTGTGCCATGTGTGGAATTTCCACCAATAAACCCAAGGTGTGCTCGCCTTTTGTAAGATAAATCATACCATCGGCCTGCTTGTAATCAAATTTACCGCCTGTGTATGGGAACTTGGTTTCGCGAAGCTCTTGATAAAGGGTTACGCCGTCAATTTCAATTGTGCGGCAAGAATCTTGACCTTCTTTATAAGACTGCGAATAGTGGAAATTAATGTTATAATAACCGTCTTTTGGTACAGTAAAATTCCAAACAACACGCTGACCCACAGTGCCCCAAGAAGCACCGTCAACCGAGGCAAGCCATTTGTAATAAGGGTTGTAAGGGTAAACCGCTGCGCTGTTACCCGCCTTGCTTCTGATAAACGAGTCAGACTTAACAGCATACGCCTCACCTTCAATTATAATGTTTTTTCCATCATAAACGCTGCCGCTGTTTTGCTTTTTATATTGGTCATAGCTTATAATTTCGTTACACTTTACAAGCATAACCTCTTTTACAAAAATACCCGCATCTATAGCAGATATACGAACGGTATGCTGACCTGCTTCAAGCTGAACTTCTACAGGTGCGGCACTAACCGAAGCGGCATCGCGAAGATAGTCGGTTATGTAACTGTCCATATCTTTTTGAGCAGGTGTTACTTCGTTACCGTAACGGTCAAGCTGATAATCTTTCGAACTGTCCTGCCACAAACTATATATAGGAGAATTAAAGCTTTTTGCAGTTTCGTTTTCTGTTATTATTTCAATTTTGCAGTCGCTGTCAAGCATAACGCTTTCTTTCGGTTTATATGTAAAAGCGAGTAAATACTTTCCTTCTTCCGAAACATCAATTACAAAATCACTGTTTTCCTCTGCTTTGATAAGCACTTCTTCGCTTTCGGTCTTATAAAGAATGTCATCTTTAGAAATTTCAACCCATCCTTTATAAGAAACGTCGGCATCGGCGCGTTTGGGACGTACCACACCCGCAGCAGTTACAGCGCCTAACGTTTGAAGCGGTAAAGCCACCAACGCGGCCACAATGCAGACAGAAGTAATAATCGCAATTATACGAAACGTCTTCTTTTGGTTTGTGCGCATCTTTAATTCATCTTCTCTCATTTTCAAAATTAGTGATGAAAAAGTGACCATCAGGTCATTTTCACGGGCTCTATTACACCATCTTTAATAACCATTTCGTCAATGCAAAGTGTTCTTGCATCGCGTTCGGTATCATTAATGCCGCGCCTGTGATATGTTATATAATACTTGTCGCTTTCGGGAATATAGAAATAACCGTTATGTCCCGGTGCGCGAGCAATGTTTTCGTCGGAAATTAAAACTGTGCCTTCTTTTTCAAATGGACCGATGGGAGATTTAGATTTACCGTAATAAACACAGTAATCGCTCTTGTTCCATTTACCCGAAGACCACATAAAGTAATATTCGTCCCCTCTTTTAATCATACAGGGACCTTCAACATAACTTTCGGGAGTAATTTCTTTTCTAAAACTTCCGTCAAGGAAAGGTTTAAGACCGTTCATTTCATCGTTCATAAGCGCTACGATGCAATGTCCCCAACCACCGTAATACAAATAAATTGTACCGTCATCATCTTTAAATAGATGTGCGTCAATTGGCTGTGCATTGTTATAAATGTCCCCTATAAGCGAACCCTCAACACATCTTTTGAAAGGTCCTGCCGGGTTGTCTGCAACAGCAATTTCAAGTCCGCCGCCCTCATCGTCGGCGTGAATATCGTTAGATGCAAAAATTAAATAGTATTTTCCGTTCTTTTCAACCACCGTGGGGGCCCATACCGCGCCCCAAATCCACGGGTAATCATTCATATCAACAATGTTTTCGTGCTTTTCCCAATTTACCATATCGGAAGATGAAAAAGCAGTAAGATTCTGCTGATCTTTAAAAGCAGTGGATTTTGTAACGTAAATCCAATATTTGCCCTCGTAAAATCTAGATTCGGGGTCTGCATAATGTCCTTCCACAATGGGATTTTTTGCTTTTTTATCTAACATAAAAAGTCCTCTTTCAACAATAAATTGAGATTATTTAGGCGGTGAAACGGGCACTAACGTACCCGTTTCACTAATATTATTTTAATTTTCGGTTCTCTTTTTCTTTTTTAAAATTAAGAAAATTATTAAACCAATTGCTATTAACGAAACCGCGCCGATAATAGCAATGATAACAACAGTCATAACACCGTTAGAATTAGAGTTTTTAACAGTTAACTGACCGTGGTCAATATCGGAATCTTCAATACCAACCTTTTTGGTTTCTTCAAGTGATACGCCTTCAGGAACAATCATTCCGTCCATGTCCATAAAGTAAATGCGACGAATTTCTTCTATTCGGGGGGTAACACCCGGTTGATATTCAGCAGGGGGTGCAGTAACCATAATTTGGTTTATGCCTTTTTTAAGTTCAACAGTAACAATTTTACTAAACAGTTTTGCGTTTGGACCGTGCTTAAAGTTAACAAGCTGTTTGTTTTCGCCATTAACAGCAACGATAAATCCAATACCGCCCAGTTTTGTAATTTCTTCAAAAGAATAGTTAAGTGAACCGCCGCTAAAGACAACGCCTATATCATAAGTACCTGCTTCTTTGGCAGAAACGGTATAAGTAACACAAGGAAATTCGCCCGAATTTTTGGGGTCGAATTTATCAAACGTCATATCGGTAGCGTCAATAATACCGTAGTCGCCCTTGCCAAGATATTTGCCATTGGAATAACCACCGTTTTCCATTACGGTATAACCGACATATTCACAAGCTTCGGCTTCAATCATGTTTCCGTATTTTACAAAACTAAGCTTTCCGGCTTGACTGTTGGGAATATAGAAATTATCATAGTCAACCCAAACGTAGCCGGTGTTTGTATACGAATCGCCCGAAGCTGCTGAAATAATAACGGTGTTCTTGCCTTTATTAAGCTTAAGCTTTAACCAAAGACCCTGGTATTGTGTTTTATCGCTTTCAATTGGCGATTCAACAACCTGAACCTTACCGTTTACAGAAACACCTGTCAAAAGCTTTTTAACGTTTGCGGCACCTTTATATCTTGCAAAGTTCATTGAAAAGAACATTTCATATGTGCCTGCGGCAGAAGCATTTATAGTATACTTAACTGCGGGCGTGCAAGAAAGGTCAATACCGTCCTTTTTCATTTGAGCCACAGTTTGTGAACGGGCATAAGCACCGCTACCGATTATCTTTCCACCGGAAGCACCTGCCGATTCAGAACACTTGTTAAGATTCGGTAAACCGTAATCTTCAACTTCATACATTTTCAAACCTTCAACATAGAAGGGCTTAACTTGATTTTTAGAAACTGTAATACCGTCATAAAATACTATACAGTCGTGGTTAATCCATCTGTATGAATAATTTTGAATATCATTTTCATCAAGGGGCAACGGTGTAGTTAGGGTTACCGTATGTGTGCCCTTTGTGAAATAAACAAGCTGGGTTGTTTGGTTAGGTTCAGTTGACGCACTTATTCGAGAATAAGGAAGTGCAGTGATTTTACCGTCTATAATAAGTGCGAAATAGCCAAATTTAAGACGACCGTCACCCGCATATCTTGCACCAATGTTGTAATAACCGTCACTTGGAACGTCAATTGTGTAAGAATAGAAAGGAACGTACTTCATATCTTTAATGGTAAGCTTTTTAAAGTTCATTTTAGTACCCTTAACAAAACGAGTACTTGCATTACCTAAAACCTTTCCACCTGACGCTTTTTCAGCATCAGTACCCTTACTTATTTCAAACATTTGTGAATGTTGACTCTTTTCAGCTTCTGCAATAACGCTTGTGCGTTTGCAAACTGTAAGTGATTTATCAAAATCCACAAAGTCTTGGTTAACCCAAAAACTTATTCCCTTAATGTCTTGGTCCTTGGTAAGACCGGTTACGCGAACAATGTTTTTACCTTTTACAAGGTTAACCTTAACCTCAACAACGTTTACGCGGCCCCAAGTGCCTTGGCATTGTGCCTTGTAAGGAGTTTTATTTGCAATAACTGCAACGTAAGGAATTGCAATGGTTTTATCATTGCTGCCGGGAACAACACCAACGCGAATTGAATATTCGCCGTCAGCAGGTGCTTCAACAGCATATTCAATGTATGGTAAATGTCCACCTGCACCGTCTACCCAGGTTGAAAGCTCTGCAAAGGTTTGTGTTATGTTAGACTTGTAAGCACCACCAACAACCTTGCCGCTTGGAACGTTACTGTCATTTTCAACCTTTTCATAACCTTTATAAATTGTATAGTCGGTATTTTCGGCTTCAATGCGGTTAAATCCGGGATGATATGCTTCGTCTTGGGTAGGTGCGTCAAGGAATGTTACACCTTCTCCCACACTAAAGGAAACAAAGTCAAACCATGGGTAAATTTTATTATGCCAATTATTATCGGCATTTGGCTTTTCGGTCGGTGCTTGAGAAGCAAGTTCAGGCATAACAGTTGTGAACAAAATAATATGCTCGCCCTTGGTTAAATAAAGCTTTGCATTTACAACATTATTATTTAAAAATCCGGTATATTTTTGTGTACCGTCAACCATAATACCAATGTTTTTATAGGTTGCATCGTTTATTGTGTTTACGTTTGCTTTAACGTTGTAAGAACCGTCTTTTTCAACCTTAACTTTAATTGCAGCAAAAGGCATTCTGTAAAGATTTTCGGTTGTAAAGGTTTCAACTGAAAGTAAATCCCACTTTAAATCTCCAACAACTGCACTACCAAGTGTATCGCCAGTGTCAGTAAACTTTTCGAAATAAACCTTACTTTCATCGCCGGCATTAACCGTTGTATAAACCATAGGTGCGGCACCTGATAAGGTATTGGGAATGATTATGCTGTTCATATTCATCCAAGGCCATTTGTGCGCCCAGCTGTTTGCTGCGTCATTTTCCGCCTTAGTGCCCGCATCCGCCTTGGTTAAAGGCATTGGCGAAGTAAATGTAAGTGTGTGTTCGCCTTTTGTAAGATAGCAAGAAGCATCAATTACAAGATTGCCGCCTTTTGTAAACTTAAGCGGAATAACCTCACTATTGTCTACAATAAGAGCAATATGTTCAGACGTAAGCGATGCACTTGTATTAGCATTTAAGGTTATGTCATAATAACCGTCTTTAGCGGCAACAACCTTAATTGTCGCATTAGGCCATCTGTCAAGATATCGTGCAATGTCAGATTTCAAAAGTTCAATCGAACCCATATCATTACCGCGAATATTGGTTGTAACCGCATTTTCAAGGGTATTGCCCTTATCGGTATAGTTATTAAAAGCAACCAAGTTTTCGTCGCCCGCATTTATTGTTTCATTCGCAACTGCAACAGCCGAAAGTCCGCTTTCAAGCTCTAACCAGTCGTGATTAACCCAGTTTTTGTTAAAAGCATCTCCCTGGTCTTTAGTAATACAAGTAACACGTACCGTATTAAGACCCTTCTTCATGTCAACAGTAAGATTTATAAAATCCACTTCAGGTTTTGAAGAAGTAAAGGTTGCATCATATTGTGCTTTATAAGCGTTATCGTTTACTAAAACAGCAAAGAAGGGTTTATTGTTAACCCCCGTGCCGCCCACCTGTGCACCGATACGAATATTGTATTTACCGTCAGCCGGTGCTTCAATATTATATTCAACATAAGCAATGCCTGCTTTGTTAATATGGCTAGTTGAAAGTGTTTCATAAGTTTCGGTAATTTTACTACGAGAAACACCGCCGGCATAATTACCGTCTGCTTTATAACCACCATTATATATAACCTTCGTTGTATCTTCTGCCTGAACACGCTTGTTCTGAACAGAAGCTTTAATTTCGGCCACAGTAGGTGCACCGATAGCTGAAAGGCCATTACTTAAAGTAAAATCAAAAAAATTACACCAAGGAAAAGCATTGCCATCTGTATTGCTAGCATATGCAAATCCTTCATATTCAGGCATGGGTGACAAAACGATAACGATATGCTCACCCTTTGTAAGATTAACCTTAAGATCGATGTTCTGCTTAGCATTTGCGTGAGTAAATCTTGCGGTATGTGTAACACCGTCAATAATTACAGGGAAAGTAGTTACGGTAGCAGCTACCGGTACAAAGATCCGTGAAGTAATGGTATATTCGCCATCGACCGCAGCGTTTACCTTAAATGCTATGTAAGGCCATCTATAATCTGAAGACCCATTTATAGCGGTGTAGATACCTGTGGGTTGGTCATAAATGGAAACCTTATCCCACTGTAGATCGCCTCTAACACCTATACCGAAGCCGTAGGTACTGCTGCCTTCAAGAATCTTGTGGTCATATCTGTTTGTCGTAAAATACTTTGATATTAACGAAGGATCACTTGTTATCTTACCTGTCAATGGCGTTAATGTATCAGCAGATAACATAAAAGCTGTGGGAATAGCCGCAAACAAAAGCGCTAATGCTAATATTAGCGCAATAATTTTTTTAGTTTTCAAATATTTCACCTCTGAACTATTTGGTGAGAAATAAAATAGTAATATAGAAGTTTTTTATACCTATACCTATAATACTGTGGCTTTACAGCCACAGTATTATAGGTAATGTTTTAAAAGATATTAGCCATT